>NZ_QLAD01000006.1:231705-427364 GCF_024355235.1 Pseudomonas sp. S12(2018) | reverse complement strand
CGGCACGCCGATGGAGCTGACCGACCACAAGGGTGAGGTGGCGTGGGCGGGGCAGTACAAGGCGTGGGGGAGGTGCATGAGGAGCGGTCGGGCTGGGCAAGGCAGGTAGGGCTGAGTAACCCGCTACGGTTTCAGGGCCAGTATCACGACCGGGAGACTGGGCTGCATTACAACCGGTATCGGTACTATGATCCTGGGATTGGACGGTTTGTTAGCAAGGACCCGATTAGTTATTCGGGTGGGTTGACCCTGTACCAATACGCACTAAATCCGACGGATTGCGTTGATCCATTGGGTTTGGCGGGGCGAAAAGTAGCTAAACCTCGTATTGATCCTGGCAATCGAAAAGAAGGCTGGCAACATATTGATGAGCGGCATGTGAGTGGCACCCATCCAGGGGGCCATGGCGACCTGTTTCCTGAGGGGACAACGCAAGAACAAATTCAGACGGCATGTGAGTGTCTTGTGAAAAAGGGTAACGGAGTTTCTGATCCTAGTAGCAGAATGCAAATCTATGAGAAGCGCATAAAAATAAATGGTCGCACCGACCGGGTTCGTGGTGTATTCGACTCTCATGATGGAAATAGGACAATTACGGTTTCCCCTGTTAGAGGAGGCTAATAGTTATGGAGTTCTACATTTCGAGATCCGAGGAGGACGGTGAGCCAGAAGGATTTGACATGGGGGATATGAGGCTTTCCTCTGGCGATCAAGGTATAGACTCCAAGGAAGATTCAAGACTTCGGATGATGATATATTTGTCAATTACTTCCTTAATTGATGGCTTGGTGGAATTGAAAAACACAAGGTCTTTTGAATTTATCGGAGTTGATTCATCTTTTGCGTTATTATTTAAGATTAAAGGAGAAGTGCTTTCTGTTTTTTATCAGGGGCGTTTTTTTTGCCGAAGCTAGTTATCGTGTTTTTTTAGGGGTTATTGATCGTGAAGTCGATAGGTTCCTTGCTGAAGAAGGAATTTCTATTGTCGACTCGGTTTTTGATGATATGGAGGCTTCTAGGAAAAAAATCAAATCTTCAATTAATACTAAATAGAGCGTGTGGAAGTTTCCATTAGGAGTTGGCATTTTCTAAAAGAAATGCAGCCGCCAGGTGAGCAATCCTCAATGAATATGGCGATGTAATGAAGGAGAAGCACAAAGGGCCGAAAGGATAAATCATGACAAGTACATCACGCAAAGCAATACAATTTCTCATGATGTTATTGGGTTTTTTCTTCGCCAGTAAACATTGCAATACGAGACATGGCATTGCAATGAAGACGTCGGGAGAGAGGTGCTAATCAAGTTGTAGCGCAACGAGCATCCAATAGTTAGTCGGGCGGTTGCAGTAAACGAAAAAACACCGCGTGCAACGTTGAGATAGTTATGCCCTGATGTTGATCATAGAGTTAGTCAAGTTGCGGACTGATGGCCAGTAAACGACACACTATGGGGATGGTACGTGGAAGCAGTACCGTGTGTCGGGAAAAGACCACGGAAATATTCCTAGGCCGAATATTAAATAAGCAAAAAAGAGTCCACGCCAGATGGTAGGGTTCTTATCCACCAGGGGCGTGTATTAGCACCTCTCCCACATGAGGTTCCAAAAGGTGAATGAGTCAAACCATTTCAAATCATATGATTATAAATCATTTGCGTTAGCGAATAATGATCATGTTGTGACGGGCGTTGATTATTTGTGTTCAATTTATAAGTCGCACGAGCTTGCAGGCGATTTTATTCTTTGGTTCGCTAGACTTATATGGCCGGCGTTCAAAATGCTAGATGGCAAGGTTTTTGTTGTTGAGTTGTTTGATGCCGAGCTATACCAACAACATTTAGATGTGAAAAGCACGCCTGGTAAAACTCAGTTCTGGGTGAACCTGCTAGAGATAACGGGCGTATTCGACAAGCTTTCGTTTGATCAGGCCATGGAGGTTGCTGTAATAGTATCTGAAAGCTGGAACTCTAAGATTTTGAAAGAATTTGGTGCGGAGCATGCCTTGGCACGATATATATTGGATGAAGATACGGGGGAGATATTCGTTACCATAGGGCTTTCATCCGAAGAAAATAACGAGCCTCAAGTAGATTTCAGTCTAAAGCCGCACTAGGCAGGCAGGGATGATTCTGCTCGCCCGTTATGTGTAATGAGGGCAAGTTACTTACTTGCGAGTGATGATGAAGATGCCACCTCTAGGCGTAGTCGGTAAAGTTGTCAGCGGTCACGATGCGGGGTTGTATGTTAAGGTGATTTTTGATTTGGGTGATACGGACGGTTATTATGTATTAACCTCAAATAAATATGATTTCAGCGTGGGGTTTGATGACTGGATTGAGTCGAAAGAGAGTTTGATAAAGTACTTTGCAGAGTCGGGTTGGGTTGTTGATTGGTTGGGCTAAGGCGTTTATTGGGGGGCGACTAGACTCTGTTAAAAGTGCATGCATACAGCATCTGGTGTTTTGAGTGCGCTGCAATACAGCACTTTTGAGGATTTGCAAAATATGTTGTCCGGCTGGAGCTACATCCTCACCGGCCTGATAAGAAGTAGGTAAAGTTATGTGTGAGAGTGAAGAAATAAATTTGAGGTCAGAGTTGTCTGCTGCATTGGTTTCAGAGGGGCTGAGTCCTAACGAAATCGAAGATAAAGAAAGAGTTACTTCTTTGATTGAAAAGAGATTCATCTCAGGAACCCCTAGGGCTTGGTGGTTATCACTGGTCAGTAAGCCGGAAGTGTATAGCTTTCCGGACAATTCTGGCTATCAAAACTTGCTTGAAATATTTCCCGCGGGTAATGATAAAGTTTGGTTTGTGGTGGATGATGATAACAAGGAAAAATTTGTATTTTTTATTCCATTGAATAAAGTTCAGGACATTATTGAAAGTTGTCGTTTTTTTGAGTATTACGTGGTCGATGAAAATATTTCTTGGATGTTGGCTGAGAATGATCATGGTGAGATCTTGGTTTGTAGAGGGGGGAGTTTATAGTTGAGGTGTATTTATATTTAGTGGTTGAGCTTAGGAAATTTCGATCTATTTAATGAAGTCGTAACGAGAAAAATACTCAAAGCGGCACATTCTGGATATTAGCTATTACGGCGGCCTGAACCTCTATAGTTACGTCGTTAGCCCAGTCGGATGGATTGATCCTTTAGGCTTGGCCGCACACAGGGGACGTATTCAAGCACAAGGAAAAACCTTGAAGAGTCGGTGAGTTGGAACAAAGAAAATCCACTCACAGCAGAGGGCGCAAAGTTGAAAATCACAGAATTGAAAGACAAGCTAAGCAAAGAGGCATCTCAAAGTTAGGGAGGACACATTCAAACGAGCCGAAAAATTTATAGACAAAGCATGCCCATGCGGCGTTCAGGGAGACAGCAAAAAAACATTTCTGGTTAAAGGCACTGCAAGCGAGATAGTCGAAACTACATTGCTGGATAGAAAATCCGACAACTCACAAAGTTTTTGTATTTTTGGCAGCACAGATATTCTTCGTAGAATTCATGAGAAGATGTCTGAGTGGATAAATAAACAGAAATAGGGCTAGTCGGGTGGAGCATGTCGAAGGTGAAATTTCAATGAGGGCCGTAGCTGAATAACCAGCAGGGATGAAGTGAACTTGAGCAGGACATGAACCATTCGCGCTCGCTAATAATGATCATGCCGTGACGGGCTTCGACTATTTGTGTTAAATCTACAAGGCGCATGAGTTTTCAGGTCAATTTTATGTTTGCCTCGATAGGCAGGATATTCTAGTTGCCGAGCTTAATTCTGAAAGCAGGGGGAAAAATTACGCATGTCTGTGCGCTAGAGGAAGTACGCTAGGACGGAAGGAAGAAGGCGCTAAGCCGCTAGTTTTTGATCACCCAGACGGGCACCCTCATATGGTAGGCGAAGGATTTCCTGCTCATCACGACGGGCCGCATGTGCACGCGAAAAACAAGAAAGGCGAAGTCATAGTATTTACTTATCCGGGGTAGCTGGGATGTTCGAAGTTTTGATTTGCAGATCGGAATTTAAGTATCTAAAAAAATACGCCAATGAGCGTATATCTTCACTACCGGCAAATGGTAATGATGAGCTTTCTGCTGTAATGGCGCGTGATCCGAATGGTAAGCTGGGGTTCGATGTGAATCAGGTAGCTGAAAGTATTTTAGATGAATTGTTAGGAGAGTGTTACTGCTTACGCGGCTCAGGCAGTGTTGATCATCCAGGAGTATTCCCCAAGGGAGGCATGCCGAATTTTTTCTTCAAAGATAAAGGTGGCGCATTTAGCAGTTTAGTTGCCTCGCATGAGCGCCATGTGCTAGCCATGAAAAAATACAGCATTCTTTCCCGCTATAGGCACACTGAAAAGCCAAAGCCTTCTGAGTTGTCACACTTCCTGCAAGATGACAGCTGGATTGAAGAACCATTGTATGAAAGTCTGCTATCTTCTTGCGCATATTTTGGGATTTCTCAATGTGCGCAAGAGCATGGCTGGGGGGCATTTTATTTGATCTCCCAAGACATGGATGGTTTCTTGACTAAGTTAGAAAACTTAGTAGGCGATGAAGGGCGCCTAGTGTTCATCGAAAATATGCGAGAAATGCCCTGTTGGTAGGGCGGCCATCGTTGTGATGAACTACGTTTTGACCCCATGGGACGGCTGGCCGGACGTACCGCCAGCCTGGGTGTCCAGCCGCAGACCGAGCGCTTTGCCTATGCCGGCAATAGCAAGCTGATCCAGGCGGTCAATGCGGCGAGCACGCTGGTGAGGTGCATGAGGAGTGGTCGGCTTGGGCGAAGCAGGTAGGACTGGGTAACCCGCTACGGTTTCAGGGGCAGTATCACAACCGTGAGACCAGGCTGCATTACAACCGGTATCGGTACTATGATCCGTGGTAAGGCGATTTAGTGGGCAGAGCCCGATTAGTTGTTCGCGTGGATTGAATATGCAATGCCGCGCCCCGGTGTTTTACATTAAAAATACGTATGCTGAGATTCAAATAGATGAAGTTACATGGGGTGTACGCAAAGATAATAAAAAAAGAAGCCTACAATGATCTGCGTTCCATGGCGGGCGCGTTCGACGATTTTGAAGAATTCCCCATCATTTCACGGGACAGCAGATTAAAAAAATTACAAAGGAAACTCGAGAAAAAAGACATCTCGGATTTTCTATTGGGGCTTGCTGTTTTCGTATTGAATACCGTACGTGCACTCGCCCGCAGCAATCAAAGGCAGTTAGAGCTGACTGCCATCACCTTCACACGCTTCGATGCCAGCGGTGGCTCCACGTTGGTGCCCCAACTCTTCATATACCCAAGTACTGCAGCCGGCGCACTTCGCCAAACGCTTATCAAGAATCAACCTGAAACGGACTCAATGGAAATGACCAAGGTCAAGCAGCTGTTCACGACCTGCGGCTTCGTTGAGAGCTTCGTTTTTCTAGAGAGCAGGTTCTTTGACCACGCCTGCAACGAGGAACTTGTACGTATTTATGCCATCCCTCGACAGACGATGTAGCGCGCCTGGAGGGTAGGGGGTTCGATGCGCTTGCCGGCACTCCGCTGACACCTTGCCGTCGAGCGCAAAGCCGCTAGAAGCCCCGCTTCTGGGTTGGTCAATTCGCTATATATTTTTGTGTACAGCGTTGTAACGTCCTGTGAACAACGCTAGCATTCCTGCCGTTTGGCCCTGCGCCATCCCGCTTTCCCCCTAAAGCATCCACCGGCTGATCACCTCCTGGGGAGGTCGTGACCAGAAAAACCGTCGGTCGCTATATAAAATAATACACAACGTCGCCCGGGCGCCGCCTACGTCAAGGCCGACACAGGAGCAGCAATGAAGCCGCTAACACCGCACGCCCTGATGGTTGCCGTCGCAGCCCTGGGCGCTGAATCCGCCCTCGCGGAGCAGAAAAACACCTTCACCCTCGGCGAAATCCAGATCTCCGCGCCCCAGGACGAAACCCTGTCCACCGGCGGCTCGGTCATCGACCTGAAGGACATCCGCCTGCACGACCGCGAAACCGTCGCCAGCGCGCTCACCCTGGCCCCCGGCGTCAACCTGGGCTATATCGGCGGTCGCGCCGAGCAGGTGGTGTTCGTGCGCGGCTTCGATCGCCTGCAGGTGCCGGTGTATATCGACGGCATCCCCACCTACGTGCCCTACGACGGCAACATCGACCTGGGCCGCTTCACCACCTACGACCTGTCGCGCATTCAGGTGGACAAGGGCTTTGCCTCGCTGCTGTACGGCCCCAACACCCTGGGCGGGGCGATCAACCTGGTTACCCGGCGCCCGGTGCAGGAATTCGAAGGCGAAGTGGGCGGGGGGCTTGAGCTGACCGATCACGGCAACGTGAACGCCTACCGCACCTACGCCAACGTGGGTTCCAACCAGGGCGCGTGGTGGATGCAGGGCGGGGTGTCGTATGTGGATTACGACTACACCCTGCTGCCCGACGACTTCAAACCCACCAACAACCAGCAAGGCACCGGCGGCGCGAGAACAGCGACCACCGCGACACCAAGTTCAGCTTCAAGCTGGGCTTCACCCCCAACGAAACCGATGAATACGTGCTCGGCTACGTTCAGCAGGAGGGCAGCAAGGGCCAGCCCACCTATGCCGGCAAGCTGCCGCCGACCGGCCAGCGCGCACGCTGGTGGGAGTGGCCGCGCTCGGACAACACCAGTGTGTTCATCGCCACCAAAACCGGCTTTGGCGAGCACTTTCTGAAAACCCGCGTGTACCACGACACCTTCAAGAACTCGCTGGAAAGCTTCGCCTACCGCAACGGCGTGGTGGGTAACCTGCAGAAGGGCTTCCCGAGCAAGTACGACGACGAGAGCACCGGCTTCTCGGTGGAAGCCGACCTGGCCCTGACCGAAAACAACCGCCTGGGCATCGCCTACCACTTCAAGGATGACGTGCACCGCTCCCGCGATGGCGACAGCCCGCAAACCCACTTTCGCGACCAGACCCAGTCGATTGCCCTGGAAGACACCCTGCGCCTGAACGAGATTTTCAGCGTGGTGGGCGGCGTTTCCTACAACTACCGCAAGAGCCTGGATGCCGAAAACTACGGCACCACCGCCAGTTCGCCCAAGCAGGCCGTGCTTTACGACGAACCCACCGGCAGCAACGACGCGGTCAACGCGCAGCTCGGCCTGTTCGCCCACACCAACCCGCTGCTGGGCACCGATGACAACGGCCAACTGCGCCTCACCGTGGCGCGCAAAAGCCGCTTTGCGACCATCAAGGACCGCTACTCGACCCGCTTCGGTACGGTCATCCCCAGCCCGGACCTGAAGTCCGAACGCGCCACGCACTACGAGTTCGGCTACAGCGGCCAGGTTGCCCCGCAATGGCAGCTGGACGCGGCGCTGTTCGTGGCCAATATCGAAGACTCCATCCAGAAGGTCACCGTGCCCGCGCAGGACAACTGCGCCGCGCCCTGCGGCCAGTTCCAGAACATCGCCAAGGCGCGCAACCAGGGGGTGGAGCTGGGCATCAACGGCGACCTGGGCGAGTGGGAGCTGGCAGCCAACTACACCTTCCTCGACCGCGAGAACCGCAGCGACCGCGACCTGCACCCCACCGACACCCCGCGCCACAGCCTGTTCGGCTCGGCCTCGTGGAACCTCGACGCCTGGAAGCACACCGCCAGCGTGGAGGCGGCCTCGCGTCGCTACAACACCTCCGACGCCACCCAGATGGCACCGGGCTACGCGGTGTACAACCTCAAGACCGGCTACCGCTTCAGCAACGACGTGCTGATCGAGGGCGGCGTGCGCAACCTGTTCGACCGCCTGTACGAGTACAGCGAGGGCTACCCGGAAATGGGCCGTCAATATTTCGTGCAATTCAATGTGCCGCTGTAATCGCTGGCTGGCGGGCCTGCTGCTGGCGTTCAGCGGCCTGCTGAGCGCGGCCCCGCAAAGCGTGGTGGTGATGACCAGCTACCCCGAGGAGGTGATGACGCGGGTGGAGGATGGCTTTGCCCAGGCCCACCCGGAGTATCGCCTGCAGGTCCTCTGGCGCCAGGGCTTCGATGCCTTGCCCTACCTGCTGCAAGCCAGACAGGGCGGGGTGGATGTGTACTGGGCGCCGTCGCCGGGCAACTTCACCCGGCTGGCGAAGGCGGGCAGTTGGCAGCCGCTGGGTATCAGCCTGAAGGGCTTGCCGGCGCAGATCGGCGGCCTGGCGTTGCGTGATCAAAAAAACCTGTACCAGGCGACCGAGCTGGCAGGTTACGGCTTTGCCATCAACGCCGCGTCGCTGGCCGAGCTGGGCGTGCCCACGCCCAAGGACTGGCCCGACCTGCTTGACGCCCGGTTGCGCGGGCGGGTGGCGCTGCCCGACCCGGGCCGGGTCGGGTTTGCCCCGGTGCTGCTGGATATCGTGCTGCGCGCCTATGGCTGGGAGCGCGGCTGGGCCCTGTGGAGCGAGCTGGCCGGGCAGGCGCGGCTGGTCACGCGCGGCGGTACGCTGGTGAGTGACGAAGTCACCAGCGGGCGGGCAGCGGTTGGCTTGTCGATCGACTTCTTCGTCGCCTCGGCCAAGGCCAACGGCGAGCCGGTGGACTTCGTGTACCCGGCCCACGGCGGGCTCAACCCGGCATTCATCGCCATTACCGCAAGCACCCAGGCGCCGGCCGGTGCCCGGGCGTTCGCACGGTACGTGTTGTCCGACGCCGGGCAGGCGCTGCTGGCCGATGCCGACATTCGCAAGCTGCCGGTGCGCCCGAGCGTGTATGCGCAGCTGCCCGCGCAGTACCACGACCCGTTCGTTGCCGCGGGGCACGGCGCCTATGACTACGGCAACGGCAGCTCGCGCGAACGCCTGGCGCTGATCAGTTCGCTGTTCACCCAATGGCTGGGCCTGCCCCACGAGGCGCTGAACGAACTCTGGACGCGGCTGCACGCGGCCGAAGCGGCGGGGCATGACGTAGCCGCCATACGTCAGCTGTTGACCGCGCCGCCACTGACTGCCGGGCAAGCCGAGGCCAAGCCGTTGCTGGGCCTGTTCGCGGCACGTCAGGACAAGGGCATGGCCCACGAGCCGGCAACCGACCAGGATGCACTGGGCCGCACCGAGATCACCTGGCAGTTCCAGGCCGCGCTGCAGCGGGCAGAGGCGGCGCGGTTGCTGGAGGGGCTGGGTCAGTGACCGTTGTGCGCATCGCCGGGCTGTCGATCGGTTTGCTGGTGAGCGCGCTCGCCAGCGCCGATGTCACCCACACCGCGGTCAACCGTGAAGCCTATGCCCAGCCCTTCGCCGGGCTGGACGAAGGCCAGCGGGAGCGCTTCTTTCGCGGGCGCAGCCTGTTCCGGCAGGCGTGGGTGGTCGCGCCGTCTCGCGACGAAGCGGTGGATGGGCTCGGGCCGTTGTACAACCGGGTGTCGTGCATCGCCTGCCACCCCAAGAACGGTCGTGGCCAGGCGCCGCAGCAGGGGGAGGCGATGCGCAGCCTGTTGCTGCGCCTGTCCGTGCCGGGCCGCGATGCCCACGGCGGGCCGAAGCCTCATCCTGTGTATGGCGACCAGCTCAACGACCAAGGTGTGCCCGGTGTGCCGGGGGAGGGGCGGGCCCATGTGTACTGGCAGGAACACGCGGTGCCGCTGGGCGATGGCGAAACCGTGATGCTGCGCACGCCGCGTGTCGACCTGCGGGAGCTGGCCTATGGGCCACTGGACGGGGTGTTGACCTCGGCGCGGGTGGGCTCGCCGGTATTCGGCCTCGGTTTGCTGGAGGCCATCGAGGCCAGCACGCTGCAGGCCATGGCGGCTGAAGCCAAGCCCGACGGCGTGACCGGGCGCGTCAATCAGGTGTGGAGTGTGGAGCGACAGCGTGCCGAGGCGGGCCGCTTTGGCCTCAAGGCCAACCAGCCCGACCTGCGCCAACAGATCGCCCACGCCATGCTGGGCGACCTGGGCATCACCTCCACGCTGGCTCCTGAGCAGAACTGCACGCCTGCCCAACAGGCCTGCGCGCAGGCGCCCCACGGCGGCGAGCCGGAGCTGGACGCGATGCAGCTTGGTGACCTGCATTTCTACCTCGCCCACCTGGCCGTGCCTGCGCGCCGGCAGCAGGCCGAGCCTGCTGTTGTGCAGGGTAAAAAACTGTTTGCCGCGATTGGCTGCACGGCCTGTCACCGGCCCGAACTGGTCACGGGCACACACCCGCTGTACCCGGCGCTGAGCCAGCAACGGATCGCGCCGTACACCGATTTGTTGTTGCACGACATGGGCGAGGGGTTGGCCGATGGCCGTGAGGACTTTCTCGCCAACGGCCGCGAGTGGCGCACCCCTGCGCTGTGGGGGCTTGGGCTGGGTGAGCGGATCAACCCCGGCAGTGGCTACCTGCACGACGGCCGAGCGCGCACGCTGGAGGAAGCCATCGTGTGGCATGGCGGTGAAGCGCAAGTGGCCCGGCAGCGCTATGTAACGCTGGGGGCGAAGGAACGGGCGGCGATTCGGGCGTTTCTTGAGTCGCTGTAGGGCGCTGGACCCAAGGCGATCATCTCTCAGTGACGGGAGCGCGATTCAGCGTGAGAAGGCCAGGGCATGAAGCCCTGGCCAATCGCAACCGTCACTTTTTCTTTTTCGCAGGTTTATCTGCCTTGTCCGACTTCTTGGCCTTCTCGGGTTTGCTGTCCGATTTTTTTGCAGATTTCTTGGGTTCGGCATCTTTCTTCTTGTCTTTCTTTTCTTTCTTTTCAGAGGCTTTGGAAAGAGCCGATGCCGCAGCTGATTTCTTTGCCGATGATGACTTCTTGTCTTTCAAATCCTTGCTGGCTGTTGAAGACCCGTCTTTGCTTTTCTTCTCGTCCTTAGCCACGTTGACCACCTCTGATAGCGCTTGCCGGTATTGGCACGTTGCCTGTGGGATCATCCACATGCTGATCATTAGGCGAGTTCGCCCAGAGGCGGTTCAAATTATTTGAGGCGCTGGGCAGGGCCTTGGCGGATGTTGCGTCAGGTACCGGGGCTTGGCATGCCCGGCAAGCTGGGCCAAGCTTGCATGGGCCTGCAGCAGTTGCTCTACTACGGGCCTTTCATCGATAGCGCTGATGATTACTATCAAAGGGCCCGCCTGTCGGCGCGGCAAAACCCGCTTGTATAATCGCCTTCGATTTTTCCCCGCTTCCCGCGCCTGCTCAAGGCGTCATTTCCCCCATGGAACCCAGCACCATGCCAAGCGCAAGCCAGGCCCCTAGCGGCCTTCCCGAACACAATCAACAGAGCGTCAAACAGCAGTGGCTAGCGATTCTCTCGGTCGCGGTGGGCGCCTTTGCCCTGGTGACCAGCGAGTTTCTGCCGGTGGGCGTACTCAACGATGTCGCCAGCGACCTGGGCATCAGTGCCGGTCATGCCGGCCTGATGGTGACGCTGCCCGGCATCATGGCCGCACTCGCTGCGCCCTTGCTGTCGGTGGGCATCGGCGCGATGGACCGGCGCTACCTGCTGATCGGCCTGACCCTGATCATGATCATCGCCAATGCGGTGGTGGCCTACGCCACCGACTTCAGCCTGCTGCTGTTCGGCCGTGTGCTGCTGGGGGTGAGCATCGGCGGGTTCTGGGCCACGGCCATCGCCCTCAGCGGCCGCCTGGCCCCCAAGGGTGTGGGGGTAGCCCAGGCCACCTCGATCATCATGGTGGGTGTGACCCTGGCCACCGTGCTGGGCGTGCCCGTCGGCACCTGGCTCAGCGGCCTGATGGGCTGGCGCATGACCTTCCTGGTGACTGCGCTGGTGGGTGTACCGGTGCTGCTGGCCCAGGTGTTCCTGCTGCCGCGGCTCAACCCCGACAAGGCCATTCGCATCAGTGACCTGCCGGCACTGTTCATCAATCCGCAAGCCCGGGTCGGCCTGATTGCGGTGTTGCTGATCGGCCTGGCGCACTTTGCCGCGTACACCTACGTGGCACCGTTTTTCAAGCAAAGCGCCGGCTTCGATGGGCCGACCATTGGCTCGCTGCTGTTGCTGTATGGCGTGGCCGGGGTGCTGGGGAATGTCTTCGCCGGGTTTGCCGCCAACCGCAGCGTGCGTTACACGCTGATGCTGGTGGCGCTGATGATTGCCGTCAGCACGGCGCTGTTCCCTTACTTTGCCACCGGCATGACCGGTGCGGTGATGCTGATCGCGCTGTGGGGCTTTGCCTTCGGTGCCTTTCCGGCCTGCGCCAGCATCTGGATGTTCGTGGTGGCGCCCAAGGATGTCGAGCGCGGCATGCCGCTGTTCGTGGCTTTGTTTCAGGTGATCATTGCGCTGGGGTCGTTCTTTGGCGGGCGCATCGTCGACCAGATGGGCAGCTCGGTGCTGCTGAGCCTGGCCACGGCACTGGTGGGCTGCGGATTTGTCACGGTGCTGGTGCTGGGGCGCAAGGTAAGTAACCGAATGGCGGTTCAGCCTTGCTAGCAGCCCGGCGCATGGGCTGACGTCAATCTTGATGGGGCCGCGTGTGCGGCCTTGCAGATCGCTGAGATTCGATAGCACCCAAATCAGCACTTCATTGCTGATCTACGGCGCATAGAAACACCCGCCCAGCGGGTCAGTCCACACCAGCTCCCCGGTAGCGGGGCGGCGCATCAGGTTGTCGAGCTTGGCATCCACGTCACATTCATGGCGCTGCGCAAATTCCGCCGCCCTGGCGAGTGTGATCAACACCCCCGCCAGCGCGGGATGCTCACCGGCCAAGGCCAGGCACTGTTCAGCAAGCACGGCGTTGGCCGGCAGATCATCATTGTCGTCGAGCAACCCCGACAGCAGGCTGGCAAGTAACGGCTCGCTGGCCTCATCCACGCTTATCAACCTTTCCACTTCGGCCAGCCAGTAGAACTCGTTTTCGCTTCCCCTGAGTGAAGCGTCAGAGGGACCCACGGCGCCATAGTCGTGAATGACCTCGACGACATTACGGTTGCCCTGGGCCCACTGCCGGGCAAGAAAATTGTGGCCGCAACCTTCGAGCGTGAGGCGATAGAGCCTGGTACCGTGCTCGAACAGCATGCTGCTCGAACCCTGGCAAAGGAACGTCGCCTGGTTCAGCGGTGCGCTTGCCAGAATCGCCTGGAAGTGTTTGCCCGCCAGCACCGGTTGATCAGCCATGCCCATTCCCCCCGCTGAAGTTGCCGACCCCTGATGCTTGAACAGCCGCTTTCGAGAGCAGGCCAAGCCTGCTTCTCGGGTGATCCCTTTCCCCAAGCCAGTTGGGGATCAAGGCGCCTTGCGCCGCAAAGTGCTCGACATGCACCACGGTGATTCTGCCGTCTGTGTAGGCCACGGCGTTGATCATCTTCCATGCGCCGGGGCGGGCATGGCGCAACAGCGCGTAGGCAGACGCGACATAGTTCATCCCCGTGCCCAGGCCGAACATCACGATCAGTCGGGTCTCTTGCGGCAGGTCGCGAAGAAAGGCCGTTGTACAGTTGCTGGCCACCGACTTGCCGAACGGGCTGGCAATGAACTTGTCCAGCATCCCGCCGCCTGATCCTTTCCAGGTACCAGCCTTGCGGTCGTGGCGCTCTACGGTGCAACGGATGAGCGATGCGAAATGAAAGCGCCCGTTGTTGTCCGCAATAAGGCGGTCCACCTGTTGCTTGAGCCTGTCGGGCGGGGCGGCGGGGATAAGGCCCACGTGGGCCAGAATCTTGCCCACATTGAGACGACTGCCCTTGTAGGCGATGTCGTCGTGAGGTGTGCTGGCAAGTGCCCCCGCCTGAGTGGGGCCCTTGGAGAAGCCCAGCACAACCACCTCTGGCGTAGTACTGCCCCATGCCAGCGGGTTTGCCGTAATACGCCACTCGCCCTCGGTGCGAGTGGCTACATCGAATGCTGGCGCACTCTCGGTGTGGCAACGCGAGCAGGAGACTCTGCCGTGACGGGGTAAGCAACTCATCAATCCTCCCAAGGTGCCGACGTTTGAAGTAGCAGGGCGCCACAAGATGGACTCGATCCGGCTATTACGCGGCAACTGCGAGCAGCGTAGTTGACGTTGTTTACTTTGCCATCAGCGAGTCTACCGCCCGTTTGTGCTCGGCCAATAGCCGACATGGCGCCTAGCCGGGCACGGGTGCTTCAGTGAGGCCAAGTCGAAGGAAGCTCAATGCATCCTTGTAGAGTGGGTGCCATGCGTCGGATGGCTCGCTATGGAGTGGATGCCAGAAAAACCTGAACGCGTGCCCTCCGTCATCCTGGGTGAAGTGAACCCAGGTGTCGGGAAGCTCGTGGGTGACGTGACATTCATGAAATGCCCACACATGCCCGGTTACCTCAGCGCGCCACACGCCAAGATTTCGTCCCACCGTGCCTTGAATTCCGGCTTCCTCGAACAGTTCTCGTACAGCAGCGTCTTCGCTCGGCTCACCTGGCTCCACACTTCCCTTGACCAACTGCAGGCCCGCCAACGGATGCGCGAACCCCAGAATCTCCAACGTTTCACGGCTGCGCAGCACCACCGGGCAAGCTTTATCCACTGCCATGTTGTTCTCCCCTTGGCTCATTGCTGTTGAGTGTTGAGCGCGTCGAAAGCTGAACGATGTCAGCTGCCTTCAACACCGCACGATCTTAAAGCATCCATCCGGCTCTGCCGGGTTTTTGCCTCCCTCCCAAGTTCAGGACAAACCAGGCAGCACACTGATGAACCCTGCCCACATGTTGCAGTTTGTTGCCGCAGCCAGATGCCTGGCCTTGAGGTTGACGCAAATCAAGCTGCCGCCTATAGGGTTCGGGAGACCATGGCGGCACGAAAGGAGCGGATCGACAGCAGGCCAACGCCTCGATCCGCATGCGCCACATTGCATAAGGAGCCCCACATGAGCCCGTTGAAGCACGTACTGGTTGCCACCGATTTGTCCACTTCTGCGCGCAACGCAGCAGAGCGGGCCGCACTCCTGAGCCAGGCGCAGCATGCCGCGCTGGACCTGCTCTACGTTGCCAACCCCGCGCCTTACGAGCGCCTCAAGCAGGTTGTGGTACCCGATGACAACCTGTTGAATCGCGTGCTGGAAAGTGCCGGCGAAAACCTGCGTGCAGTGGCTGCCATGCTGTTCCACCGCTACGCCATCTCCGCTGGCACACAGGTCGCGCCCGGTTCGGTGGCTACCGAAATCACCCGTGTGGTGCAAGACAAACACACCAACCTGCTGGTATGCGGGGCCAAGGGGCAGAACCTGGCGCGCCGCCTGCTGGGCTCCACCGTGCAGCGCATGCTGAGCCGCATGCACTGCCCGATGCTGGTGGTCAAACAGGCCCCGCGCGAGGCGTACCGCCGCGTGCTGGTGCCGGTTGATTTTTCGCCTTCGTCGCTGCGTGCCATCGAGCTGGCAAAAGCCGTGGCCCCGCAGGCCGAAATCATTCTGATGCACGCGTTCGAAGCGCCCTTCGAGGGCAGCATGCGTTTTGCCTACATCGACCAGGACACCCTCACGCACTACCGCAACGCCATCAAGAAGGATGCCGTGGAGCAACTTGCGGCCCTGAGCGAAGCCGCCGGCCTGCCCAATGCTCGGCAGATCATTGCACACGGCGACGCAGCCTGGCGGATCGTGGAAACCGAGCAGGAGCTGGACTGCGACCTGATCGTGGTCGGCAAGCAGGGCGAAAGCGCGCTGGAAGAGCTGCTGGTGGGCAGCGTCACCAAGCACGTGCTGAGCGAATCGCAGTGCGATGTGTTGGTGTCGATCTAGGGTCTGTACGTAGGGCAGGGGGCCGGAAACGCTTGGCACAGCACACGCGATAACGGTTCTGTCGCAAGCGCCGTGCTGCGTTGGTGGCATCCGCAAGGCCCATGTTGCGGATGATGGCGTAATGGTATTGTTGGCTACCGTTACGCCATTCATCAATCGGCACAGAAGAAGTGCTTCATGATCGACACCGCACAGATGGCCCTGATTCTTGATGCGCTGCCCGACCCTGCCTTCATTCTGTCGCGCAGTGGCAAGTACGTTGCGGTGTTTGGTGGCCGCGACGCGCGTTATTACCACGATGGGTCCGGCCTGATCGGCCTGTATATTTCAGACCTGATCAATGCCGACAAGGCGAACTGGTTTCTGGAGCAGATTGCCCGGGCACTGGCCACGGGAAACCTGCTGGTCGCCGAGTACGAGCTGAGCAACAGGGACGTGAAGGGCCTGCCCGATGAGGGCCCCAAGGACCCCATCTGGTTCGAGGGGCGCATCCAGGCCCTGAACTTCAGGGTGGACGAAGAGGAGGTCGTGCTGTGGGTCGCCAGCAATATCTCCGAACGGCACACACTGGAAGTCAGGCTCAGGGAACTGAGCGATACCGACCAGCTCACCGGTCTGTTCAACCGCAGAAAGCTCGAACATGACCTGAAACTGCACCACGAGTCCCTGACACGCTATCGCGTGCCGACGTCGGTGTTCCTGTTCGATCTGGACAACCTCAAGAAAATCAATGATACCCAGGGGCACCACGCCGGCGATCAGATCATCCAGGCGGTGGCCGAGATCTGTCGTTGCGCGCTGCGCGCAACGGATTTCGCCTGCCGCCTGGGTGGCGACGAGTTTGTGGTGGGCCTGCCCAATACCGAGCGAGAGCAGGCGCTGCAGCTTGCCGAGCGTCTGCATGAGCGCTTTCGCAAAGAGCTGAGCCGCTATTGGGCAGGCGACACGGTGGTCACCGTGAGCATTGGCGCAACGGCCATGCTGCCCGAGGACCACGCTTACGAGGACACCTTGAAACGGGCCGATCGTGCCCTGTACGTGGCCAAGAGCATGGGCAAGGACCGGATTGTGTGGCTCTGACGCCAGGGTATGGCCAATGTCAGAAAACCCTTGACCTTCCAGACGTGGCAAGTCGGATAAGTACGCGAACGTTGCTTTGCCCCCGCAAAGCAGGTCGACACTCGTGCGAAAGGCCATGTGATGAACGTCAAACGCGTAACCCTTTTCACTGCGGCGCTAAGCGTCGCGCTCACCAGCGTCGGGTGCAAGGAGACGGCACCCGCGACTGAACCCGCCAAGCCTCCCAGTGTTCCGGTAGCCGAGGTGATCGTGCGCCCGGTAACGCCCCATGCTGAATTCACCGGGTCGCTGACCGCGATCAAGCGGGTCGAACTGCGCCCGCGGGTGGCCGGCTATATTCAGGCGGTGAGCGTGCCCGAGGGCCGCATGGTAGAGAAGGGCAGCCAGCTCTTTGTCATCGATCCACGGCCCTTCCAGGCCGCGCTCGACGCCGCCACCGCACGCCTGCAGGAGGCCCGGGCGGCGTGGCTGCTGGCCCAGGCAGACCATGCCCGAGCCCGGCAACTGTATGCGCAAAAGGTCGTTGCGCGGGACCGGCTCGACAGCGCGATTGCGGCGCTCGATGCGGGCCAGGCCCAGGTCGATGCCGCAAAGGCCGCGCTGGACGCTGCAAAGCTCGACCTGAGCTTCACACGGGTCACTGCACCGATCAGTGGGCGTGTAGGGCAAACCCTGGTCACCGAAGGCAACTACGTCACCAATGGGGTGACGCCACTGACCACCATCGTCTCTGTCGACCCCCTGCATGTGTACTTCGATGTGGACGAGCGCACGTACCTGCGCTCGCTCGCATCAAGCCGGCCTGGCGCGGGCGCGCAGGCGGCGAAGGTGAGCGTGGCGCTGGCCACCGACAAGCAGTACGCGCGGCCCGGCCGCGTCGATTTTCTGGCCAACGCCGCCGATCGCAACACCGGGACGCTGCGTGTTCGCGCGGTGGTCGATAACCCCGGCGGGCAGCTGACGCCCGGTTTGTTTGCCAAGGTGAAGCTTGAGACCGGCACGCCACAGGCCAGGGTGCTGATCTCGGACCAATCGATTTCGACCGACCAGGGCAGCCGCTACGTACTGGTAGTGGGCAAGGACGACAAGACCCAGTATCGCCCGGTCGAACTCGGCCCGATGGTGGAGGGCCTGCGCGTGATCGAAAAAGGCCTGCAGCCCGGCGAGCGCATCGTGGTCAAGGGCCTGGTGCGCCCGGACATGCAGGTTACGCCGCAGCCCACCTCGATCGAGGGTTCGCCCGTCAAGGCGCAGCAAACCCTGGGGGCGGCGCAATGACATTCCCGCGCTTCTTCATCGATCGTCCCATTTTTGCCATCGTCCTCTCGATACTGATGATGATTGCCGGCATCGTCGCCTTCTTCCAGCTACCGCTGAGCGAGTACCCGGCGGTCACGCCGCCGACCGTGCAGGTGACGGCGTCCTATCCGGGGGCCAACCCCCAGGTAATCGCACAAACCGTGGCCGCGCCACTGGAGCAGGCGATTACCGGGGTCGAGGGCATGCTGTACATGGCGTCGCAGTCTGCCACCGATGGCCGGATGGTACTGACCATCACTTTCGCCCAGGGCACCAATGCCGATATTGCGCAGATCCAGGTGCAGAACCGCGTTTCGCGGGTTCTGCCGCGCCTGCCGGCAGAGGTGCAGCACCAGGGCGTGGTCACCCAGAAGACCTCGCCGGACATGCTGATGGTGGTTCACCTGCTGTCTCCCGAAAAACGCTACGACCCGCTCTACATGTCGAACTACGCCTACCTTCAGGTGCGCGATGAACTGTCGCGCCTGCCCGGCATCAGCGATGTGCTGGTGTGGGGCGCCGGGGAGTACAGCATGCGGCTGTGGCTCGACCCGGACCTGATCGCCGCGCGCGGGCTCACCGCAGGCGAGGTGATCGAAGCGGTGCGCGAGCAGAACGTGCAGGTGGCGGCGGGGTCGGTCGGCCAGGCGCCCAACGCCACTGCCGCGTTCCAGGTAACCGTGAACACCCTGGGGCGGCTGACCGATGAGCAGCAGTTTGGCGACATCATCATTCGCACCGGCGACGACGGTCAGGTCACGCGCCTGCGCGATGTGGCCCGTATCGAGATGGGCGCCGACTCTTACGCACTACGCAGCCTGCTCGATGGCGAACCGGCCGTTGCGCTGCAGATCATCCAGAGCCCGGGCGCCAATGCCCTGGACGTTGCCCAGGCGGTGCGCGAAACCATGCAGCGGCTGGAGGCGAACTTCCCGGCGGGGCTCACCTCGCGCATTGCCTATGACCCCACGGTGTTCGTGCAGGCCTCGCTGGAGTCGGTGGCCATCACCTTGCTGGAGGCGATCATGCTGGTGGTGATCGTGGTGGTGCTGTTTCTGCACAACTGGCGCGCGTCGCTCATCCCGCTGATGGCGGTGCCGGTGTCGCTGGTGGGCACCTTTGCGGTCATGCACCTGATGGGCTTTTCGCTCAACACCCTGTCGTTGTTCGGCCTGGTGCTATCGATCGGGATCGTGGTGGACGATGCCATCGTGGTGGTGGAGAACGTCGAGCGTCATATCGAGAACGGCGAGGCGCCGGCCCAGGCCGCCAGGCTTGCCATGGACGAGGTGACCGGGCCCATCATCGCGATCACCTCGGTGCTGGCTGCGGTGTTCATCCCCACGGCGTTCCTCAGCGGCCTGCAGGGCGAGTTCTATCGCCAGTTCGCACTCACCATTGCCATCTCGACGATTCTGTCGGCGGTCAATTCGCTGACCCTCAGCCCCGCACTCGCCGGGTTGCTGCTGCAGCCACGCCAGCACGGCAACACCCCCGACCCCCGCAGCCTGCGCGGGCGTGCCCGACGGTTGCTCGGCACCCTTGGCCGGCCGTTCCAGCGTGCACCGCAGGCCTATGGCAACACGGTGCGCAAGGTGGTCCGGCTCAGCGGCCTGGTGCTTGTGGTGTACGTCGGCCTGCTGGGGTTGACCGCGTTCGGCTTCAATGCCGTGCCACCGGGCTTTGTACCGATGCAGGACAAGTACTACCTGGTGGCTATCGCCCAGTTGCCCAACGCGTCGTCGCTGGACCGCACCGAAGCGGTGGCCAGGCAGATGTCGCAGCTGGCCCTGGACGAGCCGGGCGTCGAAAGCGTGGTGGCGTTCCCGGGGCTTTCGATCAACGGTTTCGTCAACGTGCCCAACGCCGCGGTGATGTTCATCATGCTCGACCCGTTCAAGGAGCGTGCCTCGCCGGACCTGGCTGCAACCGCCATTGCCGGGCGCCTGCAGGCCAGGTTCGCGGGTATTCCCGATGGTTTTCTCGGGGTGTTCCCGCCACCCCCGGTGCCCGGCCTGGGTGCCACCGGCGGCTTCAAGATGCAAGTCGAGGACCGCAGCGGCGCGGGGCTGGAGGCCCTGGTGCAGCACACCCGCATCCTGATGATGAAGGCCACCGAGTCGGGGCAGTTGGCCGGGCTGATGACCAGCCTCGATATCAATGCACCGCAGCTCGACGTGGTCATCGACCGGGCCCAGGTCAAGAGCCAGGGCGTGCGCCTGACCGATGTGTTCGAGGCGCTGCAGGTGTACCTGGGTTCGCTGTACGTCAACGACTTCAACCGCTTTGGCCGCACCTACAAGGTCACGGCGCAGGCCGACACGGACCACCGCATGCAGGCCGAAGCCATCGGCCGCCTGCAGGTGCGCAATGCGGCCGGGGCCATGCTGCCGTTGTCGGCGTTTGTCAGCGTTACGCCAAGCTCCGGCCCGGACCGGGTGATTCACTACAACGGCTACCCCTCGGCGGACATTTCGGGGGGCGCAATGCCGGGCGTGAGTTCAGGGCAGGCGGTTGCGCTGATGGAGCGTCTGGCCAGGGACATGCTGCCTGAAGGCATGACCTTCGAATGGACGGACCTGACCTACCAGCAGAAGCTGGCCGGCGATTCGGCGCTGTTCATCTTCCCGCTGTGTGTGTTGCTGGCCTACCTGATTCTGGCGGCGCAGTACAACAGCTGGCTGCTGCCCCTGGCGGTGCTGCTGATTGTGCCGATGTGCCTGTTGAGCGCGATCATCGGGGTGTGGCTGATGGAGGGCGACAACAACGTGTTCGTGCAGATCGGGCTGATCGTGCTGGTGGGCCTGGCCGCCAAGAACGCGATCCTCATCGTCGAGTTCGCCCGCACCCTGGAAGCGCGGGGGGCGAGTGCGCTGGAGGCGGTTGTGGAGGCATGCCGGTTGCGCCTGCGCCCGATCGTGATGACGTCCCTGGCCTTCGTCGCCGGCGTCGTGCCGCTGGTGCTTGCCAGCGGCGCAGGTGCCGAGATGCGCCAGGCCATGGGGGTGGCGGTGTTTGCCGGCATGCTCGGGGTGACGCTGTTCGGCCTGTTCCTGACCCCGGTTTTCTATGTGGTGATCCGTGGCCTGGCGGCCCGCTTCGAGCGGCACACGCCCACAGCCCAGCCTGCCCTGGAGGAGCGCCGTTCATGAGCCGTTGCTATCGAGCTGTTCTGGTGCCCCTGGCCACCCTCATGCTGCTGGCCGGGTGTGCTGCAGTGGGCCCCGACTACGTTGCGCCGTCGCTGCCGGCAACGCAGCTTCCCGCACGCTTCGATGAGCTGCCTGCCGGGCTTGGCCCCGGTAGCGTCGAGGCCCGGTGGTGGGGTGCCTTTGACGAGCCGGCATTGACCGGGCTGGTGCAGCGGGCGCTTGCCGCCAACCATGACATCGCGATTGCTGCCGTGCGGCTCGAAGAAGCCAGGGCGATGTTGCGCGAAAGCCGCCAGGGTTTCCTTCCGCGTGGCGGCCCTGCGCTCAGCTACGAGAACCGCCGCTGGAGCGAAGTGCAGACACCGGCTGGCCAGTCGCGGCAGAACGAAACCTATCGGGGGGCGGTCGATGCGTCCTGGGAAATCGACCTGTTCGGCCGCGTGCGCCGCTCGGTGGAGGCCGCACGCGCCCAGGCCGGTTCGCGCGAGGCGTTGCTGCGCGGGGTGCAGGCGAGTGTGGCGGCCGAGGTGGCGGCCACCTGGTTCGAGCTGCGGGGCATCGAGGCCGAGTTGGCGGTGGCGGCCGATACCCGCCAAAGCCAGCGCGACAGCCTGAGCATGGTCGAACGCCAGGTGAACGCTGGGGCGGCCACCGAGTTCGACCGGCTGCGGGCCGAAGCCCTGTTGCGCTCGGTCGAGGTGAGCGTGCCCGAGCTGGAGCGTCGGCGTGATGCCTCGGTCAACGCTCTGGCGATCCTGCTGGGCGAGCCGCCGCAGCGGTTCACACCACCGGCCGCCGAGCCTGGGGATCAGGCGCTGGCCCTGCGCACGATCGCCGTCGGTGAGCCCACGGCGTTACTCTGGAGACGCTCCGACATTGCCGCCGCAGAACGCGCCCTTGCGGCCGCCACGGCGCAAATCGGGGTCGAGACGGCGGGCCTCTATCCCGAGGTGCAGGTGCAGGGCTCCATCGGTGTGGTCACCGGAAGCCTCGACGGGATGAGTGGCGCGGGCGCGCTGTCGAGTTTTATCGGCCCGATGATTCGCTGGTCGCTGCTGGACACCGGGCGTGTACGTGCCCGGATTGCCGCCAGCGAGGCACGCGCCAGGGAGGCGTTGATCGGGTACGACCAGACGGTATTGCGCGCGTTGCAGGAAACCGATGATGCCTTCAAGGCCCACGGGGCTGCGAGCAATACCCTGAGGCTGCGATTGCTCGAATCGGCGGCCAACGGCGAGGCGGCGCGGCTTGCCCGGGCGCGGTTCTCGGAGGGCGAGGGCGTCTATCTGGATGTGCTTGAGGCCGAGCGCGCCGATTACGCCAGCAGACGCGCCCTGACCGCCGCACGTACCCGACAACGCCTGGCGGTTGTGGGCATCTACAAGGCGTTGGGCGGTGGCTGGGAAGTCTGCGCGCAGGCCCGGCAGCCGTGCGACGGCGCCTCTCTCTAGCGTTCCATCGGGCAAAAATAATCCCCGAAACCGGGGATTATTTTCATACGGCTTCCACCAGCGTGTTACTGCTGTCCAGTACCGTCGGGCAACGCATAGGCAATGATGTAGTCGCCCACATCAGGCGAATGGCTCATGCCGCCCGCCGAGATCACCACATACTGCTTGCCGGTCGCCGGCGACTGGTAGATCAACGGCGCTGCCACTGCACCTACTGGCAGGCGGGCTTTCCACACCTCCTTGCCGGTGGCCGAGTCCAGAGCCCGCAGGTAGTAGTCCTGGGTGCCGGCAAAGAACACCAGCCCCGAGGCGGTCGAGGTAGGGCCGCCCAGCGTCGGCATGCCCAGCGGGATCGGCAGGTGGGTCTTGAGGCCCAGGGGGCCGGTGTCCTGCACGGTGCCCAGCGGTACCTGCCACACCAGTTTCTGGGTGTTCAGGTCGATGGCGCTCATGCTGCCGAACGGCGGGGTGTTGCACGGCACGCCCAGGGGGGATTGCAGGATGTCGATTTTTACCCCGCCATAGATGCCCGCCACTTGTGGGCGAATCGTACCCATGAAGCCCGGCACCTCATCGGTGGAAACCTTGAACTTGCTGGTGTTTTCCTTGGTGACCAGCGCCATGCGCAGCGGTACGCGCATGTCGTTGACGAACATCATGCCGGTGTTTTCGTCGATGGAGATGCCACCCCAGTTCATGCCACCCAGCAGGCCCGGCCATTCGATGTAGGGCTTTTCGGTCGGCGGGGTGAAGGGGCCCACATACACCGAGTCCTTGAACATGATGCGGCAGTACAGCTGGTCGAAGGTGCTCACGCCCCACATGGACTTCTCGGTCAGGGGCTCGGCACCAATCACCGGCATGCCCACCGAGTGCGGTTGGGTCGGTGCCAGGTGTTCGCCTTCGGCGGCGGGGGATGTCGGTACGGGCAGCTCCTGAACTTCAGTCACCGGCTGGCCGGTGCGGCGGTCCAGCACGAAGATGTTGCCGGTCTTGGTGGTCTGGATCAGCACCGGGGTCTTTTCGCCCTGGGCGTTCTTGATGTCGTACAGCACCGGTTGCGAGGGCAGGTCGTAGTCCCACACGTCGTGGTGCACAGTCTGGTACACCCACTTGGCCTTGCCGGTCGAGGCATCGACGGCCACCACGGCCGAGCCGTACTTTTCCTTGGCCTGGTTGCGGTCGCCACCCCAGTAGTCGGGCGGGCCGTTGCCGGTGGGCAGGTACACCAGGTTCAGTGCCTTGTCGTAGGTGGGCACGGTCCACACGTTGGGGGTTTCCAGGGTGAACTGGTGGTCGCTGGCGGTTGCGTCCTGGCCTTCAGGCGCACCGATGTCCCAGGCCCACACCAGCGCACCGGTCACCACGTCGAAGGCACGCACGGCGCCCGACGGCTCCTTGGCGACGATGTCGCGCACCCAGCCGCCGACCACGGTGAGGTGGCCCATTACCACGGGCAGGGAGGTGGGGTGGTAGCGCTTGCTGTTCTCGGTGGGGCCCATGCCTTTTTTCAGGTCGACATAACCGTTGTCGCCAAAGCTCGGGCACAGGGTGCCGGTGTGTGCGTCCAGGGCAAACAGGCGGGCGTCGACCGACGACACCAGGATGCGCTGGCGGCACTGCTGCTCGCCATACGAGGCCTTGACCTCGGTGCTCAGGCTGTCGTCCTTGTCGATGTCGTGGTAGCCCACGCCGCGGCACGTCACGTGCTCGGCGCTGCGCGCGTGCGGGTCGAACTTCCAGATCGGCTTGCCCGTGTCGGCGTCGAGGGCGGTGATCAGGTTTTCTGGCGTGCATGAATACAGCACGTTGCCGATCTGCAGCGGGGTGTTCTCGTCCACGCCGGCACCGGCGCCCTTGGTTCTGCGGCCGGTGCGGTAGATCCAGGCCACTTGCAGGTCCTTGACGTTCGCCGGGGTGATCTGGCTGAACGGCGCAAAGCGCGTGCCCGAGGCGTTGCGGCCGAAGAACTCCCAGTTTTCCGGCGCGGCGGGGGCTTTGGTTGGCGCAGGCTTGGCCGTGGAGGCGAGCGGGGTGGAGATTGCACCGTGCGGATAGAACGCCGCCACGAAGGTCGCGATCAGCCCCGCGAACACCGCAAAGCCGAAGCGGTTGGCCAGGCGTCGGGTGCTTGCCGAAGTGCCGGGCAAGGCTGCGCCGACCCACAGGCTGAGGGTCAGGATGATTGCCGGTACTACCAGGCGTGGCAGCAGCTCCCAGTAGCTGAACTGGCCGACTTCGTAGAATGCCCACACACAGGTTGCCAGGGCGATGGCTACCGAAAGGGCGATGCTGGCGCTTTTGCGCAGGAACATCAGCGCTGCCAGCAGCAGGTATGCAACGCCTGCGATCAGGTAGTAAGGCGAGCCATCGAGTGCTACCAGTTTGAAGCCGCCGTAGATCATCGCCAGCGATACGAGCAGCACCAGCAGGGCAAACAGCACCCTTGCGGTGGTGCCGAGTGCAAACTTCCGAGTTTGCGGTTGATGGTCATCCGTCATTTTTTTCATACGTTCCGTTAGTCAATGGAAAGTGCACGCAGGCTCTGCGCAGGGGTCAAGGCATTCAGTCGGCAGCGGTAAAGGTCGAACCCGTGGGGCGTGGCGATCAGCGCGCAAGGGCGTGCGCGATCATTCGATACGGGGGGCGCCGAAGGCTCTGGGAAAGGGTGTTGGCGTTGGGGTGGCCTTTGCGGAGTCGGCGCGGTAGGGCTGCCTGAAAACGGTGGCCAGTTTAGGCGGGCGAGGCGGGGCGGATAAATGCTCAAGGTCGAAAAGCATTGTTGGGGAAACAGTAACAATGGGGACGGTCGGTAGGCCGCGTGTGCGGCCTGCGGAACGAAAGGGAGGCAGCTGTACGCGGGTTAGCAGACCAGGGATCAAGGACCCCGGCGCGCATGAATGCGCCCCGCGTACAGTCGCCATAACACCCGACGACAAAGGGTGACGGCCGTAAGCAGGATGGTAGACCGGGACTCCAGAAACCCAGCGCGCACGAATGCGCCCTGCGTACAGCCGTCATAAAACGAAACAGCGGGTGCAAAAAGGTGTCAGCTGAGACGGATGGACGCTTGCACGTCCTAAGGTACTCGGGCTAGCAAACCTGGTTGCTGGATTTACAGCGGCCCGGAAAGGGTAACGGGGCTTGGGTGGGCATTCAAGGTTTTGAATGGGGAAAGTGGGGGGCTTCCATCTCGGCGTTGGTGCACCCGCTGTCCCGACCTATGCTGCGTTTAAGATCAATGGCTTAGGACGTAAAGAGTGCAATGCGTTTGAAAAACGGTGTGAGCCTTCGACCTGATTCTGATAACGAAAGGATGCAGCTATCGATCGGTAGCCCACCTTTGCAACAGGCCGCCACAACCCAAAGCAGGCATATTAGCTTCTGGATCAGTAGGTAGCCCCGCCAGTCCTAAAATCGAGACGGCGGTTCATTTCCAGCTTTGATCTGTGAAAAGACATGGTCTGGATCTGCCTGGCACCAATATCTGAACAGAAGGCGAGGTTCGGTATCCCCAAAACACTGACTCAGGAGGCTCTCGGCGGGGATTAACAATTTAGTTTCTGGCCATTGCTGAGCTAAAACACCTATGTGTTTGCCAGACGAACAAACAATCCACGTCGCCTTGCCTCCACTGATGTCAGGCAGGTAACCCATACCTTGGATCGCTTCGAACAAAGCGCGCAGTGTTACTGCTGGATCAAGCCTGATTGATGTCCTGTGACTTTCCAGATCATCCCCTGCATGCACGCTATCCCGATCAATTTGAATGACCAACATGAATGTTCCTTTTTAGCGTTGTGAGATTACTAGAATGCCAGCGTAGGAATGCCAGCTATCTGTCTACAGTCCGCTTTTGGCCGATTGCGGCCCTTCGTGAATGGCTGCTATGGGTCGATAGCAACCGTTCGGGAATGACCTCTATCGGCCAGAAGCGGACTGTCGTCGAGCATTTAACTCTGACTGAGCGCAGCACCTTTTTCCTTCAAGCGCTGGGATATACGGAAGAACATCGCCTCCATGAGAGACTTGCTTGCAAGTTTCAACTCTTGGTCGATTTCTTGAAGGTCTCCAATGGTGTGGCCTTTTGTTATTGTTGCTGCGAACTCGTTCGCTAGATTTATGACCCTCTCACTTTTTTCGCCTTCAGGGATCGCTAATTCTGTTGCCGCTACAACGTTGGTAGTGAAAGCGAGGTATTGATCCGAGTGAATGGCAAACATTGTTTGATTGTCGTCACCTTTCTTAGCCCATACGTCATGCTGCACTCGATTACGTCGTAACCGTACCAAATCGAGTTGGTTCAGAGCTTTTGTGACGGACTCAAGCTCTGCTCCTGTCAGGTATTCCGCAGCGAGCTTCCTTGTTCCATCTGCCGTTCTCGCTGCGCTTCTGTATTTTTTGAGCTGATTCGCGGCCTCGTCCGGAGTTGTATCTAGTAAGACTGCGAATAGGCAATTCAAATTAACCTCTGCCTGTGCCCATGATGCGGCGATTATGCCTATTTTCTCAGCAAACTCAGAATTCTCTCGAACGAGATGCGGTCCAATTTCTAGGACAGGGCATCCCTTCTCATCAAAGATTTGGATTCCGTGCTTCTCTTGCGTCATGAATACTCCATCCGTCGGCTCAAAAAAGGAAACTACTTAGTCTGCTTAACAAGATACGGCGCTAGGGTCAAATATTGCTTGTAGCGAGATCTTCAATAAAGTGTAGTTGGTTGTCTGCTCTTGGCCGATAGCTGCCACTCACAAACGACCGCTTTCGGCCAATAGCAGACGCTCACCAGATAAGCGATGACTGGCTCGTACGATCCGGATCATTAAGCAGTAGACGCAACTGCTCACGAATCCAGCGATGCCCAGGAGTGCCTGCGTAGCGAGCATGGAACAATGCCTTCCGCTAGGCAGGGACTATCGGATCGCATCCTCTGCACCCGCCGAGCTACGTCCCTGCTGTCCCGCCTTTGCAGTCAGCGTGACCCAGGCAACACCTCCCAGAGTGATCACCGCCGATATCCCTCCGATCCACGAGATCTCCTCGCTGAGAATCAGCACACCGAGCACGGCACTCAGCACCGGCACCGACAGTTGCACAGCGCCTGCGCTGATAGCGGTCATGCGGACACGAACCCAGTACCAGATTGCGTAACCACCGGCCGATGCCAAGCTACCTGAAAGCACTGCATAGGTAATACCCATAGTATCGACACTCAGGTGTTTGCGCTGGACAAACATCAAAATCAACACAAGGGGAACGGCCCACAGGAAGCTGGCAGCCGTGTTGGATATGGGCGAATCAGAGGATCGACCCAGCAGAGAAAAACCGCCCCAGGCGAATCCAGCCACGGCCATCAGCGCAGCGGCTGATAACGATGGCGCCGAGGCGGTGGGTGCAAGAAAGGCTGCAATCCCGCCTAGAGCAATCAGGACACCCAATAAACTTGTTCGCTCCCCTTTGCAGTATCCGTAGGAGATCATCAGCAACTGAGCCGAGGCGAACAGCACCAACGCGCCTGCGCCGGTGCTGATATCACGGTAAGCGAAGGAGAACGCTGCTACGTAGGTAAATAGCAAGACAGCTGACCACCAGCCTGTTCGACTGGGCTTCAGCTTTGCGCCCTGCAGCATCGCTATGACCAACAGGGTCAGCGCACCAGAAATCACCCGGATGGCTGTGAACGATGTAGCGTCGATAGCGGTGGTCTGGAATGCCGCTCGCGTCAGCAGTGAGTTGGCTGAAAACGCCACCATGGCCAAGCTAGTCATGGCGACAACAAGCATTAGCCCTTCATCATGACTGCTCTTCTTCGCATCCATACACCTACCTCTTCTTATTGATGAATTCGTCAATGTGTTCAAGCTGGTGACGCTGTCTCTAAATGACTTTCTCGGGCTTACGCACCGTCGCAGCGAGTGCCACCGATGCCAGTGCAAGCGGCACCAATGAGAACCAGAGAACAACGGCCCAACCGAACGACGCCAGCAGGCCCCCAGAGGCAAACGATCCAATCGCCATAGATCCGAACACGATGAAGTCATTGAGCGATTGCACACGCGTTTTCTCTTCCGGGCGGTGGCACTCCATGACGAGTGAGGACGCTCCCAGGAATCCGAAATTCCAGCCCAGTCCGAGCAGGATCAGAGACCAATGGAAGTGCATGACCTCGATGCCGCTCAAACCAACGGCGGCAGACAGCCCCGTCAACGCCAAGCCGAACGTCGCGACCCGTATGGCACCGAAGCGAGTAATCAGCTGGCCAGTGAAGAAGCTGGGGGCATACATGGCGATGACGTGCCACTGCAGCCCCAGGTTGGCCGAGGCCTGGGAGAGCCCGCAGTGATGCATCGCCAATGGCGCTGCCGTCATCAGGAAGTTCATCAAAAAGTACGAGACAGAGCCGCAAATGACCGCCGCGATGAAGCGTGGCTGCCGAGCAATCGCGCTGAGTGAACGGCCTCCCTCAAGCTCGGCAGCGGTCGGCATGGGCAACTTCACTCCGAGCAGTATCAAGGCTGATAGTGCAGCGACAACGGCCTGTATCAGGAAGGTGGCAGCGAATAGATGAGGCGACCAGAAATCCATTGTCCAAATCACCAACTGCGGGCCAACCACGCCAGCGGCCACACCTCCTGCCATCACCAGAGAGAGCGCGCGAGCCCGTCGCTCTGGTGCCACACCGTCAGCTGCAGCGAAGCGAAATGACAGAACTACTGCCGCGTAGCTGCCACCCAGGAATGTCGCCAGGCAGAACAGCCAGAACGATCCGAGGATGACCGCGAGCATGGCCGCCAGCCCAGTGAGCACTCCAGCTCCCGTACCTGTCAGGAACCCAGCACGCCGGCCATAGCGGCGAGCCAAGGCGCCCATCGGGAAAATGCAGGCAGCCATACCCACCACGAAAATCGAAATTGGCAGCGTCGCGAGTGCAGGCGACGGAGCAAGTATGTCGCCCACGATGGCTCCGGTGGCATAGATCACCACCGCATTGGCACCGGCCAGCGCCTGGGCGATGGATAGCCGCCAGATGTTCCCGCTTTGCTCGCTGTCAGAAAGCAGCAAGGAGTCGTTGTGTTGCAGGGCGATATTGGAACTGGTGTTGGTCATGGGTGCAGTGTGCTCTTCTCTTGCTCACTGCCTGCATCCGGGATGGATGAGCTGTTGTATTTCCGGTCGACGGTCAAGACCATGCGGAATTTGACGTCACCTGACTTCATCCGCTGATAGGCCTTATTGGCTCGCTCGAAAGGCATCACCTCAATCCTTGGACGCACGCCAGCCAGCACACTGAAATCCAGCGTTTTCTCGTTCTCGTAAGGCGTGCCGGTGATCGAGCCCAGCAAGCTGCGCTCGCCGACGACCAGATGGCCGGTGGATACAGGCAGCGGATCTTTGCCGGCACCCAGGAGTACCAAACGGCCTTGCGGTGCCAGGCCTGGCATGAGCGCAGAGACGGCTGCAGGGACACCGATGGTCGTGACGATGGCATGGGCTCCGCCCATGTTCTTCAGCGTCTCGACTGCATCCTCTTTGCTGGAGTCGATGTAGACATGAGCGCCGAGATCCATCGCATCCTGCGCGATATCGCTGCCGTGGCCAACGGCGACCACACGAAAGCCCATACGACGTGCGTACTGCAGCGCCATGTGACCCAGACCACCGATACCAAGAATGGCGACGGTATCGCCGGCCTGAGCCCCGGACTTCTTCAGCGCGTTGAACGTGGCAATACCCGCGCAAAGAATTGGCGCGGCTTCCTCTGCATTCAACTCATCTGGAATCGACACGAGCCCTGAGGCACGGGCAATCATCATTTCGGCATAGCCACCATCGCAGGAGGCACCAACGAAGGACTGGTTCTGGCAGAGCTGAAAGTTTCCCTGCCGGCATTGGCTGCACTCATTGCAATGCCCGCCCAGGCGCCCGATGCCCACCCGTTGACCGACCCGCCAGATCGAAGGGACGTGTTCACCCAGCGCAGCAATTCGACCAACTACCTCGTGGCCAGGTACACGCGGAGGCTGCAGCGTTGGATCGGCGCCCTCGATGTCGCCGGCATCAGCGCCACAAATGCCACAGGCCTCGACCTCGATTAGTACCTGCCCAATGCCGGGAGTTGGCGTTACACGTTCTACCAGCTCGAGAACCCCTGGACGGCTAACTTGCATGGCGCGGTAGGTGGTTGTCATGGTCATCGCTCCTTCAGTGGATAACGGGGAAGACATCCAACTAAGACGCATGCGTCTTAGCTGGCACAGGGCAGGGTGGTCAGAGCTGTGCGAAGCCACCATCCACAGCAATTTCGGCGCCCAATATGTAGTGCGACTCGTCGCTGGCCAGGAACAGAACGGCTTGAGCAACTTCGAGCGGCTCCCCCATGCGGCGCGCAGGGATCCGTAACGACATTTGTCGCTTGGTCTCGGCCAGTTGCTCAGGGGTGGCGCCTTCCAACTCGAAAATCGGGGTATCGATAGCGTCGGGGCTGACGGCGTTAACGCGGATCTTGCGATCCATCAGCTCGCACGACCATGAGCGTGCGAAGGAGCGCACCGCAGACTTGCTGGCTGCCAGCGCTGAGAAGCCACCCATGCCAACGGCGTTGAGCCAGGCCGAGTTCAAAATCACCGAGGCCCCTTCACGAAGCACGGAGGTGATTGCCTGCATGGAGAAGAACAGGCCTTTCACATTGACGGCCATCAGCTCGTCAAAGCGAGCCTCGTCGGTGCTTAGCAGCGGCGTCGAATATGCCACACCGGCATTGCCGAAAAAGATGTCCAGGCCGCCGTTGCCAAATGCATCGGACACCTCTTGAGCCATGCGCTGCATGTCCTCGCAAACTCGGACATCGGCCTGGATGGTGATGACATCGCCACCCAGGGAGGCGCGAGCTTGGGCAAGCTTCGCGGCGTCACGCCCGGTGATGGCGACACGCGCACCTTCACGTAGAAAGAGTTCGGCGGTTACCAGGCCGATGCCACTGGCGCCGCCGGTGATCAATGCGTTTTTACCTTGCAATCTCATATCAGCTCCTCGATGGATTTAGCGTGGTTGCAGTGGTAAGGGCATTCAGCGCCTGAACACCAAGGCGGGCCGCTTCTACGGCGCCGGCGAGATATCCAGGAAACTGTAACGACCACTCACTGGCGATACCCGTCAGGCATCCATGCCAGGGCCCGGAAGAGGTACTGGTGGAGGGAGCAGCTGCATGCTGGGAAATCGCATGGACATCTGCACTGGTGGCTGTGTAAGGGTCATGTGCCCAGTCTTTTATGAATTCGGCCTTCGGCGTCGCAGCTGCGGGGCCGAACATTCTTGCCAGCTGTTCACGGCAGAGCTCTCGCAGCACCTCGCCAGGGATCTTGCTGCGTGTGCTTGCTGGCACGCCGATGAAGCCGAACAGGGCTGGGCTACCTCCAGGCATGGAGGCATCGTGGATTTCTCCAAGAGGGCGTCGCATGCTGCGTGCCTCGCCGGAAAGTCCCTGGTCTCGCCAGAAAGGCGTGTCATAGGTCGCGATGTACTTGGCGTGAGGGGCCATCCATGTCGCGGTCGCTTTCCACTGCCTGGCAAGTTCGGCTGGCAGGGCAGGCTCAAAGTCGATGGTGCTTTCGAGCAGGCGTGGCGGTAATGCCAGCATCACGTGCTCGGCCCGCCAACTCGTCACCACGCCGTTAGCGGCATGGCTTTCAACTTCGACATGAGCGCCATGCTTGCGAAGCCAGCGCACGGCATGGCCGTAAACTATTTTCTGTGGATTCACCCTGCGAAGCAGAGCCTCGACCAACGCCCCCATGCCACCGACCAGGCGCATGGATGGAGGCGAGTTGACGTAACCACGCGTGCGCACAGCTGGGCCTTCGTACGAACGCTCGACAACCATGTCGCCGGCTTCAAACTGTACGAATCGCTCAAGCCCCAACGCATCGACAAGTTGATCAAGCTCTTCCTGGTAGCCAGGCCAGAACCATGTAGGCCCGAGGTCGAAGCGATCAAAGGTGCTGTTCGTTGACGAATGCGGGACAGCCTGGCCCTCGGCATTGATGGAAGCAATGCGCCCACCAGGCTCATCTCTAGCCTCCAGAACAACGAAGTCACTGATGCCCTGGCGCTGCAGGAGATAGGCCGCATACAGCCCGCTCAATCCGGCGCCAACAATAGCAATGCGGGTGGTGTGCACGGTCATGCCTCTACCTCTGGATGAACCAGATGGCCGGTTTTTAGGTAAACGGTGGTTCCCTGTTTGCCGGCAACGATATCCAGGTGTTGTCCCGCAGGCAGTCGTAGCCAGGAGCCGCTCTCATAGGTCTGTCCGTCCGCTGTTACGCTGCCTTCCAGTACCAGTAGCTCGAAGCCTTGTAGCAGCTTGTTGTAGAGCAGGGTGTTCGCGCCGAAACGATTCAGGCTCACCTGTTCCGAGTCGCCAGCGAACAACGGGCACACTTCACGCGAGCCTTGTCGATGCCATTTGGATGGGTCTCGGGTATTGATGCGTACATGGTGGTACTCGCTGTCAGGCATCTGCTGCAGCTTTACGAAGATGGTGGTTCCCTCGGCACTGGACGGTTGGTGGCTGGAACCTGGTGGATTGCGCAGATACCAACCCGCTGGATAGTCCGCCCCCTCGTCAGAGAAAGTGCCTGACAACACAAGTATCTCCTCCCCACCAGGGTGCTGGTGGCTAGGGAAGAAGGAGTTCGGGGCATAGCGCACGATGCTGGTGGCACGTGCTTTCTCTGCACCAACACGATCCAGCATCACGCGGTCGACACCAGCTTGGGGTGAAGCAACCCACTGGTATTCGTGTGGCGCAACAACAGCTGGAAGAGTGAAGTCGGCGTTGATCAACATACGGATAATCCAAACGGGGATGCGAGGTCGCCGGTCACCTCTACAGAGGCGACCGACCCTCGGCGATACGACTTATTGCTTGGCGGGCAACTGCTGGTAGGCCTCGACGACACGCGCCGAGTAGGTCAGTGCTGCGCCTGCATTCAGCGCGATGGCTACGCCCAGCGCCTCGGTGATTTCCTCGATGGAAGCACCGTGCTCAACAGCCTTCTTGGTGTGGACGGAAATGCAGCCGTCGCAACGAGTGGTGATAGCCACAGCCAATGCAATCAGCTCATGGATCTTCGGGTCCAGATGACCAGTTTTGACGGCTGCATTGTCGATGGCCATCAGGCCTCGCATAACGTCAGGGCTCTGTTTGGCATAGTCGCCTACGCGTTCCAGCAGGGATTCGCGGTAGGCATTCCAGTCTTGCATCATGGTTATTCTCCAAGGATTGGTTGAGACCGGAAGTGAGGTCACGACAGGCCGGGTGTTGGTCATTCCAGCAATGGGGCTGCCAATTGCTGGAGATGCCACAGGGTTATTCAGTCGACGAGAGTGGTGACGACATCGACCGGGCACACCAAGGTGCCGCGTATCGGTGATGACCGTTCAACAGCAGAGATCAGAGCTTGCAGTTGTTCGTGGGTGGCATTTGGCGACCTGGCGTGCACTTTCACACGCACCTGGTTGATCCCAGGCGCCACGCTTGGGTCTACCCCGAAAAACGCAGCCAGATCCACGTCGCCCTCTAGCTCCAATCGCACACTCTCCAGCTCCATCCCACGCTGCGCTGCAGTCATCGCGATGGTGACCGTGTAGCAGGAGGCGAGTGCTTGCAGCACGTACTCGACAGGGCTGGCGCCGGTATCTGTACCCAGTGGAACAGGCTCGTCGCTGACGAGCCTGAAGCGGCCGGCGCGAGTCTCATCACGCTGCCCGCCCATGACTGCAGCTCCAGTAGTTGCAGTCATCTTGCTGCCGCCGTCCCACGTCCCGTTCAAGGACAGAGTGAACTTGGTGGTTTCCCGGTTGGCTCGGCCAGCGTTGCCAGCCTCCACCAAGGCGTTCAGATCAACGCCGTTGAGCAAAGCAGTTGTCATCACGAGCTCCTTAGATGGCGGTGTAGATACGCACGTCGGGTTCGGCAGCGAGCATGGGCTTGAGACTTCCGACTACGTCTGCATTGAACAACTCGCTTTGCAGGTAGGCATTGGCGTTTTCCAGCGTGTCGAAGCCATGTAGCACCTGTACGTCTTCGTCACGGACCAGCAGTGTCTTGGACTTCGCACCCTGGATCTGCTCCAGGAACGGCGCCCTGAACTTTTGGTAGATGCAGGCAGCTGCAGCACGATTGGTATGCTCGATCATGAGCGTGATCTGCAGATAGACCATGTGGGTTACTCCAGATTTACGAGGTGGGTGGTTCGTGCGTCCTGTGCCGATCCTTGGTAACTGGGCACAGGTCTTAGTTGCGACCAGCCATGACACCGCCATCGACATCCCAGATGGCGCCGGTAACCCAGCTGGCTTGCTCGGAGAGGAGGAAGGTAACTACGCCGGCCACGTCCTGCGGAGTGCCAACACGGCCAATCGGGTGGAAGCTGTTGAAGCCCTGCAGAGCGCTATGCACTTCCGCTTTCGGGATGAAGCCTTCGTAGATCGGGGTCTGCACAACTGCTGGGGAAACGGCATTGACGCGGATATTCTTAGAAGCGAGCTCCATCGCCAGGTGCTGAGTCAGGGAATGCAGGCCGGCCTTAGCCATGGAGTAGGCAGAGGACGGAGTGGCGGCGATCGCTTGCTTGGCCCACATCGAGCCGATGTTCACGATGGCGCCTGGACGGTTTTGCTCAACCAGATTGGCAGCAATCTTTTGGGTGATGAAGAAGAACGCCTTGTTCAGCTTCATGTACTGATCGTAGTCCGCATCCTGGTGCTCCAGGAAAGGTTTCGGGAAGAACACACCGGCAGCGTTCACCAGCATGTCGATATCAGAGTGCTGCTCGCCAATGGTCTTGATCAGTTTGGCCAGGCCTTCGTCGCTGGTCAGATCTGCAGTAAGAGCAGCCACGTTGCCCAGAGCCAAGAGGTCTTTACGAGCCTCGTCGGTTTTTTCCGGGCGGTTACCGACGATGACTACGCTGCCACCTTCGGAGAGAAACTGGCGTGCAGCTTCCAGACCCATCCCACTGGTGCCACCGACGACCAGCAGTTTCTTACCGTTGAATTGATTGCTCATTGGAAACCTCTTTGCACCTGCCCACGGCAGGAACCTTGCTAACGGGATTGGGCGAGTCACTTGTCGAAGACGCCGTCTCCGGCAGGCAGCTCGTGCCCTCTATGAGCCAGTGCAGCGTTGGGCATCTGGAAGTTGAGGATCAGGAAGAAAAACTTTCCATCTCAGCTAAACTTCAAAAACTTTCCGCTGAAGTGGGGTGGCTAAACCGCAGCACCCTTGGCCTTGGAGAGAATCTTCCTCGCTTCCAAATCCGCCAACAAACGAGATAAAGTATCTCGACACTAAAGAAATTCTTTATCGATATGAAGGCTCCAGTACATCTCAACGCGCTACGCGCATTCGAAGCCAGTGCCCGACATCACAGTTTTTCTGCAGCAGCAGCCGAGCTTAATGTCACGCCGGCAGCGGTTGGCCAGCTCGTGCGCACACTCGAGGATTGGCTCGGCACCCCTCTGTTTGTCCGCAGTACCAGCGGCAAAGCGCGGCTTATAGCAACGGAGGCAGCCGAACGTGCTCTGCCGGATATCCGAGCAGGCTTCGACAGACTGACCCTGGGAATGGAGCGGCTTCAGGAGGGATCGATCAGTGGGGTGCTTACCGTGGCTGTGAGCCCGGCTTTCGCTGCGAAGTGGCTGCTGCCACGCATCGACCGCTTCCAAGTGATCTGCCCTGATACGGATGTGCGGCTAGACACCAACCTCAAGCCGGTGGATTTCGTTGCTCAGCAAGTCGACATCGGCGTGCGCTATGGCACAGGCAAGTGGCCAGGGCTAGCCGCCGAGAAGATGATGGATGAAGAGATTTACCCTGTGTGCTCGCCGCAATTGCTGCGAGAGCACTGGCGTTTACAGAGGCCCAGCGACCTGATCCAAGAGATGTTGATCCACGATCTCTCAATGGATAACCACTCGGGCTTCCCGACCTGGGAGACCTGGATGCAAAAAGTTGGCGTGACGGATACGACCACCCTTCGCGGCATGAAAATCAACAACTCTGCCGCTGTATTGCAGGCTGCTGCCGAAGGGCACGGGGTCGCTCTTGCACGGAGTGTCATGGCGCGTGATGACTTGGCGAGCGGCCGCCTGGTTCGGCTGTTCCCAGAGATCAGTGTTACATCAGAGCTGGCTTACTACGTCGTCTACCGACCGGAGTGCGCCAGCTTGCCAAGGCTGACGACCTTCCGAGATTGGCTGCTGGCAGAGGCAGCGCAAAACTAGATCCTCACCGTCCGCTTATGGCCAATTGCTGCCGTTAACCACCGGCAGCCTTGGGTCCGTTAGCGACGGCCGAAACCGTGTTTGCCCAGTAATCTCGAATCGCACTCGCCGCTGCGTTTTCTCCAGCATCACCGTGGCTGTTGATGACCCTCTATGAAGGACGGGCAGTTGTTTGTTCTTCTGCACCTTCAACTGCTGAACAGCCCGACAACCCCTCCAACTGCACATACTCAATGCGGTGCCGTCCGTTGTTTTTAGCCGCATAGAGCTGCTGGTCCACGGCTTTGATGAAGTCTGTAGGCCTGTCCCGCTCGCCTGGTACCACCGAACCCGCGCCTATGCTGACCGTCAGGCGGTGGTCATGTGGCGATAGCGCATGCACGATGGACTGCTTGTGGATCAACCGCTGGCAGCGCTCAGCCACTTTACGCGCCACCTCGGCATCGGCTTCGGGCAGCAGCACGATAAATTCTTCGCCGCCATAGCGAGCCACAAGGTCGTGTGGGCCATCCAACGCCAAACTCAGGGTCTGGGAAATCGCTATCAAACATTTGTCGCCTTGAATATGGCCGTACAAATCGTTGTACTGCTTGAAAAAATCGACGTCCAACAACAGCAGCGACAATGGCCGGCGCTCGCGGCGCGCACGTTCCCACTCCAACTCGAAACAGCTGTCGAAGCGACGACGGTTGGCGATATTCGTCAGGCCGTCCTTGAACGAGAGCACCTCCAGTTCCTTCTGCAAACTCAGCAACTGGTCTTCGGTCTTCTTGCGTTCGCTGATGTCGAACATGAAGCCGATCAGTGCTTCGACTTCGCCCCTGTCATTGCGCACCACGTGCACAACGTCGCGGATCCACACATAGCCGTTGTCCTTGGTCAGCGCTCGGTAGTCCGCCTCGTGGTCCACACCAGCCTTGGATTGCGTCACGCAGAAGTTCACCACATGCTCGCGATCTTCTGCATGCATGCGCATTGCCCAGTCTTCCACGCTCACCCAGCTTTCAGGGCTCCAGCCCAGCAACGCCTCGATCTGAGGGCCGATGTAGGTGAACTTCATCGAGGCCCAGTCAATCTTCCAGGGAATCGCCTTGGTCGACTCCAGAAGGGTTCTGTACACCTCATTGTCATTGACAAGCTCGCTTGCATCGGACATACACGATAGCCCTCGGAACCCTATGGATAAGCCACTTTAGCAGCCCTGGCAGGGCAAGTACTGCGTACCGAGCCATGGGTCGGTACATGGCGACATGGAAGAGGTTGCGGGCACGCTGAAAGCCCTTCGTATTCTGCTACTCATCTGTCTTGGTCGTCAGATCACCCGCCACTTCCTTGGCCAGCGCCATAAACGCCCGGGCAGCCGCGGATTGATAGACATTCTTGCGCTGCATCAAGACCGCTGTACGCTCTAGCCGATGCGGCCCCAACTCGACAGACACCAACTCTGGGTGCTCCTGCGCTAGGGCGGCGGGCAGCAAGGTCGACAGCGTGGTTCTGCGCACCACCTCAATCAACGCACCTATCACATTGGCCTCCATCACCACGCGCGGGCGAATGCCGTGCTGGTTGCAATAGCGGTCGATCTGTTCGCGGGTGGCGAACGCTTTGCTGAGCAGAATCAGCGACTGCGCATTCAGCGTCTCCAGGCCGACAGCCCGCGCCCCGGCCAGCGGGTGTCGGCTACCAACGACCAGGGCAAGCGTTTCAACCAGCAGCGGATAGGCTTCGATGTCTGGCGCATGCACCTCATCAAACGCAATCCCCACATCCAGTTCGTCCCTCAGCAGCAGGTTCTCCATCTGCTCCTGGGCCAGTTCATGCACGTTCAGCGTGATGTTCGGGTAACGGCTGTGAAAGGCTTCCACCAACGGCCCGACCAGGTAGGTCGTGAAGGTTGGCGTCACCGCTATGCGCAGTGTTCCTCGACTGAGATCGCCCACATCATGGATCGCCCGCTTGCCTTCGCGCAGCTCCTGCGCCGCCCGCAATGCATAACGCAGGTACACCTGCCCGGCATCGGTCAGGCGTGTTTTGCGCCCTGAGCGATCGAACAACTGCGCCCCGAGGCTTTCCTCCAGCTGGCGCACTTGCTGCGACAGCGCGGGCTGCGAAACATGCAGTGCCGCCGCGGCACTGGTAAAGCCCTGATGTTCGGCGACCGCAAGAAAATACTGAATATGGCGCGCCAGCATGCCTGTACCTATAAGTTTATATGATGCAGATAATCATATATGAGACTTTTACCTTATTGCACGGCCTCCGTAACCTTTGCCTCATCGCATCGCGAACCAACGGAGTCAACCATGCAAGACATCATCGACGGTTTCCTTAAATTCCAGCGCAATGCCTTTCCTGAACGTGCCGGTCTGTTCAAAGACCTGGCCAACCAGCAGAGCCCACGGGCGCTGTTCATCTCCTGCTCCGACAGCCGGCTGGTGCCGGAGCTGGTCACACAGCGTGAGCCGGGCGACCTGTTCGTCATCCGCAATGCGGGCAACATCGTGCCGTCCTACGGCCCTGAGCCAGGCGGTGTGTCCGCCTCGGTGGAGTACGCGGTCGCAGCCTTGAAAGTCAGCGACATCGTGATCTGCGGGCATTCCGACTGCGGCGCCATGACCGCCATCGCCACCTGCAAATGCCTGGACAACATGCCCGCCGTGGCCGGCTGGTTGCGCTACGCCGATTCCGGTCGGGTGGTCAACGAGGCCCGCCAGCATGTCGACCAGCATGCCAAGGTCGCCTCGATGGTGCGCGAAAACGTCATCGCGCAGTTGGCCAATATCCAGACACACCCCTCGGTACGCCTCGCGCTGGAAGAAAAGCGCGTGACGTTGCATGGCTGGGTCTACGACATCGAAAGCGGCTGCATCCAGGCCTTCGACAGCCGCACCGGCAAGTTCGTGTCGCTGGCCGAAAGCCCTACCGCTTGCGTTGCTACCCACTAACCCTCGTTTCTACCCACGGAGATATCACCATGATCCAATCACAAATCAACCAAGACACTCGCCTTGCCCTGACCGACGTCATCCTGTTGGCCAAGGCCCGCAAAGACCTGTCGTTCGCTCAGATTGCCGAAGGCACCGGCCTGCACGAAGCTTTTGTCACCGCCGCCTTGCTTGGTCAGCACCCGCTGCCGGCCAACGCAGCCCAGGTGGTTGCCGACACCCTGGGCCTCGACGCCGATGCCGTGCTTCTGCTGCAAAGCATTCCGCTGCGCGGCAGCATCGGCAACGGCATTCCTACCGACCCAACCATCTACCGCTTCTACGAAATGATTCAGGTCTACGGCACCACGCTCAAGGCGCTGGTTCACGAGAAGTTCGGCGACGGCATTATCAGCGCCATCAACTTCAAACTGGACGTCAAGAAGGTCGATGACCCAGACGGCGGCTCCCGCGCGGTGATCACCCTGGATGGCAAGTACCTGCCGACCAAACCGTTCTGATCACCCCACCCAGGGGCCCGGCGCTGCATGGCTGCCGGGCTCCATGTTCTTGAAAATGTGGAGGAGGGCCTCTGAACATGAAGGCGTTACCTGTACTGATAGCGGGCTTTTTCTGTGCTGCGGCGATGGCCGACGAACCGATACCGGTTGAGCAATACAGCTACGCCCAGCACCTGGACATCGCCCGCGTCATTTCCATCAGCGAAGTCGCGCACGTCTGCGCCGTGGTACCTGTGCTCATGACGTATGAAGACTCCAAGGGCCAGAAACACATTCTTGAATACCGAGTGATGGGTAACGGCTGTTCCAACGGTTGAGCTGCCCATGGTTCGTTTTTTACCGATGCGCCTTGGGGCAGCATCATAGAGGGCCAACGTCATGGATCTGATCTTTCGCAATGTGCGCATCGACGATACAAAACCGCTGATGGACGTAGCGGTGCACCACGGCAAGATTGTCGAGATCGCGCCGACAATTTCAGTGCAGGCCGTGCAGGAAATCCAGGGCCACGGCCACGTGCTGATCCCGGGCTTTGTCGAAGGGCACCTGCACCTGGAAAAAGCCAACATCATGCACCGCAAGGCCAATCGCTCCGGCACGTTGAAGGAGGCGATAGCGGTTACCGCCGAGCTCAAACCCACGTTGACTCGCGACGACATTCTCGCGCGCTCCACTCAAGCACTACGTGCGTTGGTGCAGTCCGGCACTACCCACGTACGCGCCCACGCCGAATTCGACCCGGTGCAAGGCTTCACCGGCTTTGATGTGGTGCTGGAACTGCGCGACAAGCTGCGCGACGCCATCGACATCCAGGTGGTGGCCTTCCCGCAGGAGGGAATACTGAAACTGCCGGGCATGCAGGCAATGATGGTTGAGGCCATGGAGAAGGGCGCAGATGTAGTGGGCGGCATTCCCTACAACGACGACTCGGCCCATGACCACATCGACTATGTATTCAACCTGGCCAGGCGCTACGGCAAGGACATCGACTTCCATCAGGACTTCGCCGACAACGCCGAACACATGACCATTGAGTACCTGGCGCGCAAGACCATCGAGCAAGGCTATCAAGGGCGCGTATGCGTCGGTCACCTGACCAGCCTGGGTGCCGTGGCGCCGCACAAACAGCGGGAGATCATTGCCTTGATTCGCGAGGCTGGCATCAGCGTCATGTGCCTGCCCGCCACCGACTTGCACCTCGGTGCGCGCGGCGACAGCCATGACGTGCGCCGTACCCTGACGCCGGTGCGGGCCCTGCGTGATGGCGGCGTGAATGTGTGCCTTGCCACCAACAATATTCGCAACGCATTCACCCCGTTTGGCACCGGCGACTTGCTCAACATCGCGCAATTGGCGATTCCGGCCTGTCACCTGGGCGGGGCGGATGACCAGGCCACGGTACTGTCGATGCTCACTACCCATCCGGCGAAAGCGCTGGGGTTGAAGGATTATGGGTTGGTGCCGGGTGCGCCTGCTGACGTGGTGTTGCTGGAGACGCATTCGGTGGGTGACGTGATTCTCGACCTGCCCACACGGTTGATGGTGCTAAAGCGCGGGAAGATCGTGGCGACGTCGGCCTGTCAGCGTTCGGTGGCTTTCTGATCCAGTTCGATGCAAGCGACTGGTCGTGGGGAGCTGTTACTTCGCTCGCCCACCACCCGGCTCACCCCGCACGAACTGCCTGGCCGTTCAACATGAAGATACTGGTGAGCATAGGGTCCGTCCAAGCGGCCGTTACAGCCGCTTGAAATCGCCCTATCGACCACTGCTCACGGCTAGTTCTCGTAGCGCAGCGTGACGGCAAAGTTGCGGGGTTCGCCGTAATAGTTTCCGGTGTCCTGGCTGAAAATCGCGGTGTAGTACTTCTCGTCGAAAACGTTGTTGAGGTTCAACTGAACGCTCAGGTTCTGGTCGATCCGGAAGTTGGCATTCAAGTCCACAAGGTTGTAGGCACTCTGCGAAATACTGTTCAGGTACAGCTTGCTCTGATGGTACACGCTGGTTCCGACTCGCCATTGGTCCAGGCTACCTGGCAACTGGTAGGTGGTGGCGGCCTTGAACAGTCGCTGTGGCGAGTTCTCTGTGCCATAGGTGTCACCCTTCCTGCTACCCGCCACGTATTTTGGATGGCTGTAGGTGTAGCCCATGGAGGCATTCCACCCGGGCATCAACTCGCCCGAGACCTCGGCATCGAACCCGCGGTTTCGTACTTTGGCGCCCTCGGTGTAGCACCGCGAATCGCGCGTGGGCCCACACACGCGCCCAGCCTCGGGCACGACCTGCGCAAGGCCTGTCTGATCCACCTGGAACAGCGCCAGGGAGGTATTGAGCCTGCCATCGAACAGTTCGTTTTTTACGCCCACTTCGTAGTTGCTGCCCGTTGTGGGTTCGAGCAGTTTGTTGTCGACGCTGTAGTTGCTCTGCATCTTGTAGATCTCGGTATAGCTGGCATACACCGAGGTAGTGTCATTGACGTCGTAGACGATGCCGCCGTAGGGGATGATCTTGCGGTTTTCCCTGAAGCGGTCCGTCTCCCACGGGCCCTGGGTGTCGTAGTCGACCCAACTCAAGCGGCTGCCCAGAATCACGTGCAGATCATCGAATGGGTTCAGGCGAGTGGCTGCATAGATCCCCTTGTCCTTGCGCACATGTCGACTGGGCGTCAGGCTGCCGACTATCTGCGGTTTCGGGAATGTGGAGGTATCGAAGTCCAGAATGTCGACGATAGGGTTCACGCTGGACGAGCCTGTGACGTATTGCAGCCTGTCACGCCGCAAGTTGGTACCGATCACCACCTCATGCTTGCGCCCCAGCAGGTTGAACGCACCGTTGAGCGCCGCGTCGAGATTGATCTGTTCATCATCGTAGCGGGCGCTGTTCGGCCAGTACTGCATCGTCGAGTCGGTGTCCTTGGTGTGGTACCCAACCTGAGCGAGAAAATCCGAATTGGACCAAATCAGGTTGGTGGCGACGGTGAGGTTCCAGTCCTCATTGAAGCTGTGCTTGATATCGGCAAAGACGTTGCGGTTGATCTTGTCCAGGTACGCCCACTTTCCAGCGAACGACTTCGACCGCGAGAAGTTGTATGAGCTGCCATCCAGGTGGGTAGGCAAACCGCCCCAATCGTAGCCGCCACTGTTGTCCTGCTGGAAGGACGCCCCCACTGCAACCGTGGTCGAGTCATTCAGGTCGACTTCGCCGATGGCGTAGAACAGTTGGTTGTCCTTGTCAGCGTAGTCCTGATAGCTGTTTCGACTGTTGTACATCAGGACCGTACGGCCACGCACGGTGCCCTCTGCGTTCAAGGGGCCGCCAACGTCGAGTTGCGTGCGGTAGTTGTCCCACGAGCCAGCACCGATCTCTGCCTTGAGCCGGTATTCACGCGTCGGTCGCTTGCGAACCATGTTGATGGCCGCTGACGGATTACCTGCCCCTTGCATCAGGCCGTTTGCGCCTCGGACAATCTCCACCCGGTCATACATGGCCATGTTGTTCACCGACATGACGTCCATCGAGAAGCTTTCCGTGACGCTGCTCGGCAGGCCGTCGAATTGCAGGTCGTCGACCTGGAACCCTCGCGAGTAGTAAAGCGGACGCTCAGTGCCGAACCCCTTGACCGTGCTGATGCCCGTGGCTGCCCTTGCAACGTCTTCCAGGGACTGCATGTTCTGGTCGTCCATCTGCTGACGCGTGACGACGCTGATCGACTGCGGCGTTTCGCGCAGCGAGAGATTCATCCGCGTCGCTGTGGTGGTGTTACCTGTGGTGTACGACCCCGAATCCTCGGTGATGGCGCCCAGCCCCGAGCCTGTCACGTTGGTCGCGTCCAGTTGCAATGAACCCGACGGTGCAGCCGGCAGCAGCACATAGCTGTTGTCCCCACCTGCAACCGCCTGCAACCCGGACCCGCTCAGCAACACGGCAAAGCCCTGGTCGATGCTGTAGCGGCCATTGATGCCCCGGCTCTGCTTGCCTTCGGTCAGCCCGTTGTCGAACGACAGCACCACGCCTGCTTCGGTGGCAAAGCTGTTCAGCACAGTGGCCAGCGCCCCGGCTTCAATGGCAAATTCCTGCTGATGCAGCGTACGGGCTGTTACCTGGCCTTCAGCCGCGTGGCCAAGTGCTGGAGTGGCCATCAACAACGATGCGCCAAGTAGGGCAAGGCATAGCGCGCTTGGGGTGTTCAACGTGGCGGTGCAGAAGCCTGGAAGGGGATGCTGCATGCTTACTCCTGATGCGGTTGTTGGCATTTTGTGAGGTGTCTGCAAAAGGAGTCGCGTAGCCGAGAGGAAAGTGACAACGCGTTTCGAAATTTTTTCCTGGCCTGATTTTCACGGCCAGAAGTCGATTGCTCTCAGGCCATCATTTCACTATATTGCGATTAATTCTTATTCACTGTTTGGCCTGGATATGCCGTCTGGCAACCTTATCGCGACCCTCTACAACGACCATCAACCCTGGCTCATCAGTTGGCTGCGCAAGCGCACCGGGTGTTCGCAGGCGGCGGCAGACTTCGCCCAGGACACCTTTGTTCGCGTGCTGCTCGCCGAGCGCCGTGAACCCCGGGCGGCCATGCTCAATGAGCCTCGGCATTTTCTGGTAACCATCGCCAAGCGGGTAATGATCGACAGTTTTCGCCGTCAGTCGGTGGAGCGTGCCTATCTGGAAGTGCTCGCCGCGCAGCCCGAGTCGTTCGAGATTTCTGCCGAAGAACAGCTTTCGTTGCTCCAGACACTTCTGGAGCTGGATCGCATGCTTGACGGCCTGGGCGTGAAGGCCAAAACGGCGTTCCTGATGTCGCAAGTGCAAGGGCTGACCTACCCTCAAATCGCCGAGCACCTGCAGGTGTCCGCCAGCTCGGTAACCAAGTACATGGCCCGGGCCACCGAACGCTGCCTCCTGTACCTGGTGGACAATCCGTGGTGACCACCGACGCCCAGCGCCAAGCACTTCGCCATGCGGCGCAGTGGTTCGCGCAGCTGTGCGCGAACCCCGAAGACGCGGCGCTGCGCGCGCAGTGGCAACGCTGGCACTGCCGGAGGGCGGAGCATGAATGGGCATGGCAGCAGTTGACCGAATTGCAGGCGCGCCTGGGCGGCATGCCGCAGCAGTTGGCCTGGAACGTCATGGAAAAGTCCACGCTGCGCGAAAGCGGCCCGAATCGCCGCACGCTACTCAAGGGGCTGTTGCTGGGCGCCGGTGCCAGTTCATTGGCATGGCAGGGATATGACGTTGCGCCCAGATGGATGGCCGACCTCAGAACACGCACCGGAGAACAGCGCCAAGCGGCTCTTGCCGACGGCACCCTGCTGGTATTGGATACCGATACCGCGCTGGATGTACTGTTCAATGCCAGCACGCGCTTGCTGGTGCTTCGGGCGGGGGAGGTTCATGTAACCACCGGCAAGGACTCACGTCCGTTGCTGGTGCGCAGTGCACAGGGTGATCTGCGCGCATTGGGCACTCGCTTCGCCGTGCGCCAACTCGACGGGCTGACACGCCTCAGCGTCTACCAGCATGCCGTTGCGGTCCGTCCGGAGCAGGCTGAAGGCGAGGTCGTGATCGAGCAAGGGCAATCGGTGACATTTGATCGTCAGCGACTGTTTGCCACGCAGCCATTGAAAAAAGGCGAAGAGGCCTGGGCTCAGGGGCGGCTGGTAGTGGAGGGCTGGAGGCTGGATACACTCATCAACGAGTTGCAGCGCTATTGCCCCGGCTATCTAGGCTGCGCCTCGGAGGTCAGCCACTTGCGGGTGTCGGGCTCGTATTCGCTTGGCAACATCGAGCTGACATTGAACACTATCGCCCGTTCGTTACCCATCCGAATCCAGCAGATTACCCGTTACTGGACGCGCATCCTGCCGGTTTGATGATTTACGACTTTCGAAGGCCGGTGGCTCAGACATCGGCTCGCACGGTCCGCTTTTGGCACCACTGCCGCTCGGCCAGCAACTCACCCACCGAGCGGCAACCCGTTTCACACGCCAGCTTCGCCTATTTCAACGGAACGTAGATATCCGTCTGCCATTGATCCTGCGGTGTTTCGGGAAACACGCTCAGGTAATGGAAGAACAACGGGTGATCCCGAAGCTCTTCGTTACTGGAGGGTAGCCAGTCGCGGTAAAGCGGGTAGATGGATTCTCCGATGTAGTCAGGCGACCCCGTATGGCGAATCACGGCGCAACGCCCTGCCGGGATGACCCGTTCATGCACGCCGAATTCGTTGGGCAGCACGGCCTCGTCTATCTCGCCGCAAATCGCGAACCTGAAGGCCTCTGCGGGCGTGGTATCGGGATTGTCATAGGGGATGCCAAACGAGCGGCTCACGGCCACTGGCGACTGACCGCTCTGCATGCGCCACTGACGAAAACGACTGACGCTTTGACTGACGAGGCCGGGCGCCCCGCAATGTTCAAGCGCCGCCACGCGGGTTTCGGCGAACGTCACGATACGGATCTGCATGGTGATACTCCTGGAAAAGTGAGGGACAACGAAGACCGCATTCCAGACCTGCCAGCTCGGTGCCTTGGCGAACGCACTCGGCGCCATGCCAAAGGCGCGCCTGAACGCCCTTGAAAAGGCCTCGGGGCTTTCGAAGCCAGCACCCAGTGCTGTCTCCAGCACGGACTGACCCGGTGAACCGACCAGTTGATGCGCAGCGCGCCGAAGCCTCATCAACTGCACATACTGTGCAACCGGCACGCCTACATACGCCGTGAATTGCCGGTGAAAATGAAACACCGAGAAGTTGGCGACGCGGCTCAGTGCATTCACCGAGAGATCGCCCTCGAGGCAGGTATCGATATAGGCGAGTACGGCGTCGAACCGTTTTGCGTAGGCATGGCTGTTGCTTGAGTCGGTCACCGAACAAAACCTCCTGAAGATACGGTGAGCAATAGCATCCGCCTTTGCCCCCTCGTCGTGCCTAGCCGGGTTTGCTCTGATAGGGGTTGCTGCCCCTATGCAAGCCGAGCCAGTTCCCGCGCCACCATCGCCGCCTGCTGCGCACTGGCAACATTGGTAAACCCCATTACCAGCCCGTGCCTGGGCGCACCTGCCAGGTACCACTGCGATAGCGGCTCCACCGCCAGCCCGGCGGCCCGTGCGCGCTTGGCCAGTTTTACATCGTCCACGCCGGGCAAACCGGCTACCAGGTGCATGCCGCCTGCCTGGGTATCGATCAGCAAACGCTCGCCCAACTGCTGCTGCAATGCCTCGATCAGCCATTGCCGGCGCCGGGCGTACAGATTGCGCATCTTGTTCAGGTGCCGCGCAAAGTGGCCTTCGTTGATAAACGCCGCCACGGTGGCCTGCAGCAGGTGAGGGCAGTGGTTGTGCAGCCGGTCGGCCTGGCGGGCGAAGGCCTCGCATTGCTGCGCCGGCACCACCAGGTAGGCCAGACGCAATCCGGGGAACAGCACCTTGCTGAAGGTGCCGGTGTAGAGCACGCGGCCCTGCTGGTCGAGGCTCTTGAGGGCGGGCAGGGGCTTGCCGCGATAACGGTATTCGCTGTCGTAGTCGTCCTCGATGATCCAGCTGCCTTGCCGGTTGGCCCACGCCAGCAGCGCCAGCCGGCGCGGCAGCGACAGCGACACGCCCAGCGGGCTCTGGTGGGTGGGGGTGACCACGGCAAAGCGCGCATCCACCGCGCGGGCGATGCCCTGTTCCACATCCAGGCCCTGGTCGTCCACGCTGACGGGCACCAGCTGCGCGCCGGCTTCCTGCAGGGCGTTGCGGGCCATGAAGTAGCCGGGTTCCTCGAGCCAGCAGCGGTCGCCCGGCTGCATCAGCGTATGGCAAATCAGGTCGAGGCAGGCGCGATAGCCGGCGCACACGAACACCTGCTCGGGGCGGCAGGTGATGCCCCGCGAGATGCCCAGGTAAGTGGCAATCGCCGCCCGTAGCGGTGCGTGGCCGCGTGGGTCCGGGTACACCAGGCTTTCCAGGCCGCCTTGACGCAGTTGCCGGCCGGCCAGCCGCGTCCACAGCTTGCGCGGGAAGGCGTCCAGGGCCGGCAGGCCCATCTGCAAGGGCAGTGGCAGCTCGCCGGAATGGGTGGTCGGGTAGGTGCTGGCGGATACGCCAGGGCCTAGCTGGGGTGGGGCAACCGGGGTCAGTTGCGGGGTGACCACCGTGCCGGCGGCGCCGCGCGCCATCAGGTAGCCTTCGCCGATCAACAACTGGTAGGCCGCCTCCACGGTGCCCCGCGCCAGGTTCAGCTCGGCGGCCAGGGCACGAACGGCCGGTACGCGATCACCTGGGCGCAGGCGGCCGTCGGCGATGGATTCGCGAAAGCGCTGGTAGAGCTGGCGATAGATCGGCGCCTGCTGGCTGCGGTCCAGTTCGAAGGAAAGCATCTTGGCCTAGTCGTTTATTCATTTTTCGGCCCTGTAGCTTAAGCCATTGCTTGCTTAAAGTGGGCGCTCTTGAAAAGCGGACGACGACCATGGCCTACACCCTTCAACACCTCGAAAGCCACGCAGCCTTTGAAGCCAGCTTTGAACTGATGCGTGTACTGCGCCCGCACCTCACTGACCTGGCCGCCTATGTGGCGCAACTGCAGCGCCAGGCCGCCCAAGGCTATCGCTTGCTGGCAGCATGGGAGGGTGAACAGGTGGTGGGCCTGGCAGGCTACCGTCCGCTGGAAAACCTGCTGTACGGGCGCTTCATCTATGTCGATGACCTGGTGGTAAGCCCCGACCTGCAACGCGGCGGCCTGGGCGCGCAGTTGCTGAACGCCGTGCGTGAAGAGGCGCTGCAGCGCGGTTGCGATCACTTCGTGCTGGATACCGGCCTGCACATGCCGCTGGCCCAGCGCTTCTATTTTCGCCAGGGGCTGCTGGCCCGTGGCATGCACTTCACCCAGAGCCTTAAGCCGGGGAGCCCGCAATGAACAACGTACTGCTGCTCAACGCCAGCCCGCAGGGGGCGGTGTCCCATGCCAATCAACTGGCGCTGGAGCTGGTCGCCACCTTGCGCCGGCGCCACCCCGAGCTGCAACTGATCGAGCGTGATCTGGGCGCGAGCCCGCTGCCCCCGCTCGATACCGATTACGCCCGCGCCCTGACCACCCGCACGCCATTCGACGCACCCACTTTCGCGGTGTCCGAGGCGTTGATCCAGGAACTGGAGCGCAGCGATGTGCTGCTGATTGCAACGCCCATGCACAACTTCATGCTGCCGGCCGCGCTCAAGCTGTGGATCGACTACGTGCTGCGCATTCACCGCACCTTCAGTGCCGGCCCGCAGGGCAAGGTCGGCTTGCTGCGTGACCGCCCGGTGTACGTGCTGGTGGGCTCCGGTGGCATTCACCTGGGCGAGGCGGCGCGCCAACCGGACTTTCTCACGCCGTACCTGCGCCATGTACTCAACACCCTCGGGCTGTTCGACCTGCACTTCACCTACCTGCAGGGCCTGGTAGGCGGCGAGCAGGCGGTGCGTAGCGCAATCGACGCCGGCCGCGCGCGCCTGGCGCTGGAGCCCTTGTTCAACCCACAGGTTTGCGCCTGATCCCTTTCACTTCACTGGAGTTTCACCATGAGCCAACTCAGACTGCCGTTCGCTTCCCTGTCGCCTGAGGCCTACCAAGGCCTGCTCGCCACCAACAACGCACTGGCCGCCAGTTCCCTGGGCCTGCCATTGATCGAACTGGTGTACTTGCGCATTTCGCAGATCAACGGCTGCGCCTTCTGCCTGGGCAAGCATTCGCAAACCCTGCGTGACAGCGAGGTGGCGCAAGCCAAGCTCGATTGCCTGGCCGGCTGGCGCATCAGTGGGCTGTTCAACGAGCGCGAGCGCGCCGCACTGGCCTGGGCCGAGACGCTGACCCATGTCAGCGAAAAGGGCGCACCCGATGCGTTGTACGAGCCCTTGAAAGCCCATTTTTCCGACGTCGAGATTTCCGACCTGACCTTGGCGGTGGCGTTGATGAATGCGTTCAACCGGCTGGCCATCGGCATGAACCTCTGACCGCACCCGGTAAGGGCGCTGCGTCGGCGACACCTCGTGTGGCGTACGCGCCCTTCAGCGTTCCCTGCGAATCGTCGTCAGCAGCACCACGGCAATCGCGCAGGCGAGCCCTGCACCGGCCATCGCCACGTGAAACCCATGCTCCATCGCCGGCCCATACAGCACCTCGATAACGGGCGAACCACTGGAGGCCACCCCGTGGGTGATCGCTTGCCGTGCCGCGTGTGTGGCACCGCTGATGCCTTGAGCGTCCGCCAGGCTGACCAGCTTGCGCATGGCCTCACTGCTCATCAGCGCGCCAAGAAAGGCGACGCCCAGGGTCATGCCCATCTGGCGCAGGGCGTTCATGGTGGCAGACGCGGTACCGGCCAGGCCCGGCGGCGCAGCCGCCATCACGGCCATGCTGGTGGCGGGCAACGCCAGCCCCGCACCCAACCCCAGCAGGCCGAACAGCGTGCCGACGACCCAATAGGGGGTATGCGCGGTGAAACCTGTCATGGCGCCCATTGCCACGGCGCTAATGCCGTAACCGGCTACCATCAGCCAGCGCACGGAGAGGGCGGTGCTCAGGCGCCCATACAGGATCGACACGCACCCCGTGACCGCAAACAGCGGCATCATTCGCCAGCCGGTTTCAATCGCCGACCAGCCCTGGATGTTCTGCAGGTAGAGCGAGAAGAAGAACAGGCTGCTGTAGTACGAAAAACCCAGGGCAAACGAGGCGAAGTTGACGATGGCAAAGGCCCGTTGGCGAAACAGCGGCAGGGGCAGCAAGGGGCGTTTGACCCGCAGTTCCACCCGCATGAACAACCCAAACCCAAGCAGCGAAAGCGGCAGTGCTATCAGTGATGCGTTGCTGGCGAACCCCTGTTCGCCGGCCTCTATCAGCCCATAGGTCAACGCGGCCAGGCACAGCACGCTGAGGGCTTGCCCGGCCGGGTCCAGGGCTGCGTGCTCCGGGTATTTGCGTTCACTGATGCCCCAGACGCCCAGGCCTATGGCAATGATGCCCAGGGGCAGGTTGATCATAAAAATGCTCTGCCAGCCCAGGGTGTGCAGCATCAGCCCACCAAGCAACGGGCCCAGAATCAACGCCAGCGCACTGAAGGCCGACCAGCCGCCAATCACGTGCGCGCGCTCCTTCGGGTCGGGGAAGGCGTTGCACAGGATAGGCATCGCGCCGGGTATCAGCAGCGCGCCGGCCAGCCCCTGTACCGCGCGCCCGGCCAGCAGCAGGTCAAGCGAGCTGGCCAGGGCACACAGCGCTGAGCCCGCGGTAAACAGCACCACACCCGCCAGCCATGCCCGCTTGTGCCCGTAGCGATCCGCCAGCGGGCCGGACGACAGCATGAACGCCGAGAGGCAGAGGGTGTAGGCATTGACCACCCATTGAAGGCCCGCGATATCGGTCTGCAGTGCCTCCTGCAAGGTCGGCAGCGCGACATTCACGATGCTGATGTCGAGCGAGGCCAGGAAGGTGCCCAGGTAGGCAGCACACAAGGCTGCGAAACGGCGCGAGTGCCTGTCGGCTGAAGCGTGGGGTGAGTTGACGCGATCAATGTTCATGCCCCGATAGTATTAATCGACTGACCGTCGGTCAATGACGATTCGGGTATTTTGGATGCCTCCGCAGGATCAGTCCTTTAGACTGGGTTCATTTGCCCGAATTTGCGAATCAGCCGATGAAAGTTAAAACACCCGCAAAAGCATTGCCGGCCAAGGTGAATGCCCAGCCCAGGACCAAGCCTGCCGAGGTACGGCTTGACGAGTTGATGGCTGCGGCCGAGCAGCTGTTTCTTGCGCAGGGGGTAGAGGCCACCACGATCAACCAGATCGTCGAGTTGGCGCAGGTTGCCAAGGGCACGTTCTACCACTACTTCGCGTCCAAGAACGAGATGCTCGATGCGCTGGGCAAGCGCTACACCGAGCAGTTCATGCTCAGCCTGGAGAAGGCCATGGCGCACTGCGCCGCAGATGACTGGGCCGACCGGCTGCGCGTATGGATTCACGCCAATGTCGAAACCTACGTGGCCACCTTCCGTACCCACGACATCGTGTACACCAACCACCACCATCACGACCGCGCCAACCCGGCCAAGAACGCCATCCTCGACCAGTTGCTGGATATCATCGAAGGTGGCACTGCGGCCGGTGTGTGGGCGCCGCAGCAGCCCAGGGTCGTGGCACTGCTGATCTATTCGGGCGTGCACGGCGCCACCGACGACATCATCGCCACCCAGGCGAAGGACTGCGCCCCCTTCGCCCAGGCCGTTTCGGATGCGTGCCTGCGCATGCTGTCACCGGCCGCGGGCGCCCGCTGAGTTCAGCCCACGGTGCGGCGTGAGTAACCCGGCTGGGGCACTTGCAAACCCAAGTGCTCGCGCAGCGTGGCGCCGCTGTAGGCGGTTCTGAGCAGCGTGCGCCGCTGCAGTTCGGGCACTACCTGCTCGACAAACTCGGTAACGCCGCCAGGCAGGTGCGAGAACATCACGTTGAAACCGTCTGCTGCGCCGTTGTCCAGCCACACCTGCATCTGGTCGGCCACCATCGATGGCGTGCCGACCATTTCAAGCCCCTGGTAGCCGCACGCACGCCGGGCCAACGCCAGGATGCTCAACTGCTCGCGTTGGGCCAGTGCCACCAGCCGGTCGCGACCGCTCTTGCTGGCATTGCTCGCTGGCATCGGTGGCAGCGGGCCGTTGCTGTCGCAGTCGGTGATGTCGTGCCCCAGGGCAATGGACAACGTCGCCAGGCTGCTCTGGTCATCCACCAGCTCATCCAGGCGCTGGCGTTTGGCCTGGGCTTGCGCAAGGGTGTTGCCCAGCACCACGAACACCGCCGGGATGACCTTCACGCCCGCCGCACGCTTTGCCTGGCGGGCGCGGGCCTGCAGGTCGGCGTAGAACGCCTGCGCCGAGGCCAGGTCGGTCTGGTAGGTGAACACCACCTCGGCCGTTTCGGCGGCGATCTGCCGGCCGGCTTCGGAGGCCCCGGCCTGCACGATCACCGGCCGGCCCTGCACCGGGCGCGGCACATTGAGTGGGCCCCGCACCAAGAAGCACGCGCCCTGATGGTCAAGTACATGCATTTTGTGCGGGTCGAAGTAGACGCCGCGTTCGGCGTCCCGGCAAAACGCATCCTCGTCCCAGCTTTCCCACAGCCCGTTCATCACATCGCAGAACTCGCGGGCCCGCTGATAACGGTCGGCGTGGGCCATGTGCTCGGCCTCGCCGAAATTGGCGGCCTCGTTGGGGTTGCTGGAGGTGACCAGGTTCCAGCCGCAGCGGCCTGCGCTGATCAGGTCGAGCGAAGCCAGCCGGCGCGCCAGCATGTAGGGCTCGTTGTAGGTGGTGCTGGCGGTGCCGATCAGGCCCAGATGCCGGGTTGCCGCCGCCAGCGCGGGCAGCAGGGTCAGCGGGTCGAGCGTGGCCACGCTGTGGCTGCGCACCAGCGACACCAACGGCGCGGCCCGCAGTGCCAGCGAGTCGGGCAGGAACAGGCCGTCGAAGCAACCTTGCTCCAGGGTCTGCGCGAACCACTTCATGTGCTCGAAGCTGGCCTGGAAGCCCGGCTGTGCGCCAGGGTAACGCCAGGCGCCGGCATGAATACTGGGCATGGCCAGCAGGATGAGTTGACGGTGCGCTTCAGTCATCGGGCAGCCCTGTGTTCAGTGATTGTCGGGTCGAGTGGTCCACCACCAGAAACGGGTGGCCCTGCGTGCAACGTTCCAGTCGCGCCTGCACGCCATACACCTGCTTGAGCAGGGCGGGGGTCAATATGTCGAGGGGCGATCCGCTCGCATGCACCTTGCCGGCGTGGATCACCACCACATGGTCGGTAAAGCGCAGCGCATGGTTGAGGTCGTGAATGGCCATCACCACACACATGCGGTGCTGCACCGCCAGGCGGCGCAGCAGGTCGAGCACCTCGAACTGGTTCTGCAGGTCCAGGGCGCTGGTGGGTTCATCCAGCAGCAGCACACGCGGTTGGCGTATCAGTGCCTGGGCAATCGACACCAGCTGGCGCTGCCCGCCACTGAGTGCGGCCAGTTCCCGGTCTGCCAGCGCATTGATCTCCAGGGCCTGCAGCATCTGCGTCACGGCGTCCATCTCGGCGCCGGCAACCGACCATCCGCCGCCTTGCTTGCTGGCCAGCAGCACCGCTTCGAACACCTTCAGCGAAGAGCCGGTGGAAAGGTCCTGGGGCACATGCGCAGGCCGATTGGGGTGATGTAATGGCCAGGCCTGTACTGCCTGGCCTTCGATCTCCACCGTACCGCCGCCGTGCAGTTCGCCGGCAATGCGGCGTAGCAAGGTGGACTTGCCCGCGGCATTGGAGCCCAGCAAGGCGGTGACGCTGCCGGTGCGCAACGGGCCGAAACTCACCCCCTGCAGCACCGTTCGCGTACCGAACACGGCCGATACGTCGCGCACATTCAATAGCTCGGTCATCGTTGGCGGGTCCGTAGTATCAGGGTGAAGAACAGCGGCACGCCCGCCAGCGAGGTGACGATGCCGATGGGCAGAGTCTGCCCGGCCACCAGCGACTTGCTCAGCACCGAGGCCGCCGACAGCATCAATGCTCCGCACAGTGCAGAGGCCGGCAGCAAAAAGCGCTGGTCTTCCCCCACCAGCATGCGTGCGATGTGCGGGCCCACCAGGCCCACGAAGCCGATGGTGCCGACAAACGACACACACACCGAGGCCAGCAGGCTTGCCAGCAGGATGCCGCGCAAGCGCAGCCGCGCTACCGGCACGCCCAGGCTGGTGGCGCGCGCTTCGCCAAGGCGCAGGGCGGTGAGTGCCCAGGCCTGGCGGGCGAAGGCCAGCGACACCAGCACCAGCACCCCACTCATGATGCCCAGCTTTGGCCAGTTGCTGCGCGACAGGCTGCCCATGGTCCAGAACACCACGGCCGACAGCGCCTGATCGGGGGCCACGTATTGCAGTGCTTCAAGCAGGGCGGTGAAGGTGAACACCAGGGTGGTGCCCAGCAGCACGATCATCTCGGTGGTGATGCCGCGCTTGCGGCTCAAATGGTGAATGAACAGGGCCGCGGCCATCGAGACCAGAAACGCATTGACCGGGATCGCGAACGCCACCGCCGATGCGGGCAGCACGCTGACCCCCAGGATCAGCCCGAGCGCCGCGCCGAAGCTCGCCGCGGCCGACAGGCCCAGGGTGAAGGGGCTGGCCAGCGGGTTGCCGAGCACCGTCTGCATGTGCGCGCCGGCGACCGAAAGGCTGGCCCCGACCACCAGCGCCGTGAGCGCCACCGGCAGCCGGATGTCCCACAGAATCACGCGGATCGCCAGTGATGCGTCGCTGTTCCACACACCGGACAGCACCTGCAATGCGCTGTAGCGTGCCTGGCCGATGGACAGGTCGAGCACAAAGCAGGCGACGGTCAGTGCAGCGATACCCGCCAGCAGCACCAGGCGTCGCCTGGTCAGGCGTTGATACACAAGGCGGCCCTGGGCAAGCGAGGCGGGCGGCCCGAGGGTGATGGGTTCAGTCATGCGGGGGCTCCACCCAGGCTTATCCAGTAGCCGGGCTGATAGGGGACGGGCAGGAATCGCGCATGCAGCTCGCGAAAGGTGGCGCCCGGGTCCAGGTCGGCAAACAGCTCGGGGTGCAGCCACTTGGCGACCCGCTGCAGTGCGATGAAGTAATAGGGGTTGTCGTAGAACGGGTGCCAGATCGCGTGAACCTTGCCTGCCTGCACCGCGCGCAAGGTTCGGTAGGCTGGTCGCTGCATCAGCCGGCCCAGGCGCGCCTTGCCCTCTGCCGGGTCAGCCCCCGGCCCCAGATTCACCCAGTCGCCGGCGGGCGAATACAGCGACCAGTTGGCGCCGGTGACGATCACCACATCCGGGTCCGAAGCGATCACCTGTTCCGGGTGCAGGGTGCCGAAGGTGCCGTGCACGAAGGCGCTGCCCAGGTTGGCGCCCCCGGCCGCCGTCACCAGCTCGCCGAAGTTGCCGTCGCCGTAGGTCAGGCAGCAATCCTCGTACAGGCCCGCCGCGCGTTCGATCATCACACTGGGCTTTGTGCGCAGCGACTCCAGCGGTACCGTCACCCGGGCTATCTGCTGCTGGCGAAATTGCAGGAACGCACGGGCACGCTCAGGCCGCCCCAGCAGGTTCCCGAGTATCTCGATACTGCGGGCAGTGTTGGCGAACATCCGGGTGCGAAAGTCCACGAACACCACCGGGACGCCCACCTGAGCCAGGCGCGTCATCAGACCTGACGATTCGGCAGCCTGCCTGGAACTCAGGTTCATCACCACCACGTCCGGCTCCAGCGAGATCGCCAGCTCGCTGCCGATCGAGTCCAGCGTGGCGCTGGGGAAGGAGGGGATGCCGGCAATCTGCGGGAACGCGCGCAGATAAGCCTGATAGCCGTCCAGGTCGGCGGCGCGAAAGTTGTCGCCCCAGCCCACGACCTCGGCAAACGGCTCGTGCGGGCGCAGCAATGCCACCACGTAGGCCAGCGGCCCGTCACCCAGCAGGATGCGTCGGGCCGGTGCGTCGATGCGCACCGTGCGCCCGGCAACATCCTCGATCACCTGCGAGGCTCGGCTGGCCGTCGCCAGGCCGCTGCCTGCAACCATCAAGCCGGCGGCCAGCAGGCCGCGCAGCACCTCGCGCCTTGAGCGCGCAGCCGTGTGCATGACGCTCACCAGCGGTAATTCAGGCTGGCGCTGACCGTGCGGTCCTGGCCGATGAAGCAGTACATCTGCGAGCTGCAACTGGCCACGTACTGCTTGTTGGCCAGGTTGCTCACGTTGAGCGCGAGCGCCGAACCCTTCAAATCGCTCAGCACGCGCCCCAGGTCGTAGTTCAGCGCCACGTCCACCAGCGTGACGCCAGGTACCTTGAACGTGTTGGATGGGTCGCCCCAGGTGTCACCCAGGTAGCGCACCCCGCTGCCCAGTTGCAGCCCGGCCAACGGGCCGCGGTCGATCAGGTGGTCCAGCCACAGGGCAGCGCTGTGCTGCGGCGTTTGTACCAGGCTCTTGCCCTGGTAGCGGGTGTCCTTGGTCAACGTGTTGTCGAGGTAGGTGTAACTGGCGATCAGGTGGGTGTGTTCGGCGATTTCTCCGGTGGCCTGCAGGTCCAGGCCGCGGGTGCGAACTTCCCCCGCCTGATTGCTGAAGCCCAGGTGCTCGGCATCGCTGGTTTTGACGTTGGCCTGGTTGAGCTGGAAAACCGCCGCACTGAGCAGGGTTTTTGCGTCTTGCGGTTGGTACTTGATGCCGACTTCGGTTTGCTTCGACTCCACAGGCACGAACGCAGAGCCGCTGTAGTCGGTGCCCAGCAGCGGGTCGAACGAGGTGGAATAGCTGATGTAAGGCGCAACCCCTGCATCGAACTGATAGCTCAAGCCCGCGCGGCCGCTCCACTTCTTGTCGTACTGGCGGGTGGTACGCGCGATGGGCGAATAGCTGTTGGTTTCGTCGTCGGTTTTCGACCAGTCGTGCCGCGCGCTGAGCGTCAGGCGCCAGCGGTCGTAGGCGATCTGGTCCTGCAGGTAGACGCCCTCACGGGCCAGTTCCTGCTTGACGCGCCAGGGGGCAGCCCGGCTTGCGCTGAAGTCGGGCACGATGTTGGGTCGATAGCGGGAGCCGTAAGGGTCGAACAGGACAGGGCCGACGCTGTACAGATTGTTGCGCAGCGTGCCCTTCGAATAGTCGACGCCTGCCAGCAGCGTGTGCGTGGTAGGGCCGAGCTCGACGTCGCCGCGCAGGTTGTTGTCCATCGACAACGTGTTCACTTTTGCCGACGTCTGCTCGTAGGTGCCCTTGAGCTGCGGGCGGCCGTTCACCTCCTGATAACCGTAGACAATGCCGCGCTGCAGGTCGGAGTCGATGTACATGTAGCGGGCATTGCTGGTGAAGGTCCAGCCGTTGGCAAGCTCATGCTCGAACAGCGAGCTCACTGAGTTCTGCCGGCGCGACGAGTCTTCGAAATTCATGTCGGTGAAGTTTCTTCGACGGTTGATTTTCGGGTACGGGCTGTTGTTCAACCCCAGCACGGCGGCCGGCAGGCTGTTGTAGTTGGGCAATTGCGGTTCGCGGGAGTGGGTCGCCATCAGCGTCCATGAGGTGTGCTCGTCAGGCAGCCAGGTCAGCGAGGGTGCCAGGTACGCGCGCTCGTGGTGCATGTCTTCAACCTGGCCGTTGCTGTCCAGGCCGCTTGCGGTAAAGCGGTAGAGCAGGGTCTGCGCCTGGTTGAGCGCCCCGGTACTGTCGAAACCGATGTGTTTGCGTTGGAAGCTGCCGTATTGAACGCTCAGCTCATGGGCCGCCTCGGCCTGGGGTTTACGGCTGACCTGGTTGACGATGCCGCCACCGGTGCCTTGCCCATAGATCGAGGCCGACGGGCCGCGCAGCACTTCGACGCGCTCCAGGGTGTAGGGGGCGATTTGCGGCAGCCAGCTGCCGGCGTTGCTGATGATGCGCAGGCCGTCGAGGTAATAGTCGGCATCGACCCCGCGAATGCGCGTCAGGTCGATGTAGTCGCCGAACCCGCCAAATTTCTCGCTGGTGGCACCTGCGGTGTAACGCAGCGCCGCACTGGTGCTGGCCGGCTGCTGCAGGTCCATCTGCTGGCGCGTTACCACCGAGACCGATTGCGGGGTTTCCAGGATCGAGGTGTTGGTCTTGGTACCCACGCTCGACGCCTCGGCCACATAACCGTGCACCGTTTCGTTGTGCCCGCTGGCGGGGCTGGCCCCGGTGACGTTGAGGGCCGGCAGCGTGTAGGCGCCGTCGGCTTCGCTCGAGCCCGAGGGCTGATCATCTGCTGCCTGGGCGGCGGCCGTGCCGAACACCATCAATGCGGTAGCGACAACGGTGCAGCGCTGCACCGCAAAACGCAGTGCGCACGGTGTCGCCGAGGGGGGTGAGGCGGGGGAGAGGATGCAGTTCATTGCGGCCTTCAAACCTGACAGGGGAGGAAAATCAGGGCGCAACTATAAGTGCCGACCGACCGTCGGTCAACGTGAATGATTGTTATTTGCTCCATTGCGCCGGGCGGTTTGCCTGTTTGCGGCAATGGCCGACAAGGCCCACTGCTAACCGAATGGGTGGCGGGACTGCTGGCGCTGATCACCAATACTGTTCGAGAGGGGCGGCTTGTATGATGTCGGCCGTTGGTTTCGAGCAGGTGCGTGACGCGCCAGCCCCCCTCATTCAACAGAGCAGCGGTCGCAATGATTGTGGTAGTCGAAGGTATCAGCGCCAGTGGCAAGACCACCTGGTGCACAAGTCACGCCGAGCAACAGTTGATTGCCGAAAACGGGCGTTTTGAGAACGAGCCCGATCGCGCGACAGATCCGCTCGGGGCGGCTGCGTTCTGGGCCGAACGCAACGTCGATCGCTGGCAGGCGGCGCTGGCCATGGAGCAGCGCCGTTCGCGGGCCGTATGCGACAGCGACCCGCTCAAGCTGCATTACATCTGGAGCCTGTGGCAGATCGGCGAGGCCAGTGAGCGCGACTGGCAGGTGGAACTGGACGCTACCCGCCAGACCTTCGCGCAAGGGCGCATCGGCTTTGCCGACGCCTACCTGGTTGCGCGCATCGACCCACAGCTGGCACGGGAGCGGGCCCGGGCCGACAGCACGCGTCGGCGCAGCAGGTTCGAGCTGCACGTGCGCCTGCAGGAAGCAGTGCTGAACTGGTACGGCGCCATCGAGCAGGTGCTGCCCGGCAGGGTGCAATTCGGTTTGCCCGCGCAGTTGCCCACGTTGCAGCGCCTGGAAGGGCGCTATGCGCTGGAGGCCTTTGACCAGATGATCGCCTCGCTACCCAGGCCACGGCATGTTTGACGACTATCTCAAGCGCTGGCAACTGACTGTCGATGGCGAGCCGTTCGACTCGCTGAACGGCACCCTGCTGCCGGTGCGCCAGCAGGGCAGGCCAGCCATGCTGAAGATTTCGCACGTTGCCGAAGAACAGGCGGGGAGCCCGCTCATGGCGTGGTGGCAGGGCGAGGGGGCAGCGCCGGTACTGGCTCACGACGGCCAAGCCCTTCTTATGGTGCGCGCGCAAGGTACGGATGCACTGACACAGATGGTCAAGGACGGGCACGACGAGCAGGCCACGCGCATTCTTTGCGCGGTTGCCGCCCGCCTGCACGCACCGCGCGCCACGCCCATGCCCGCTCTGGTGCCACTGGAGCAGTGGTTCGAGGGGTTGTGGCACGGGGCCGACAGGCACGGCGGTCTTCTGCTGCACTGCGCCAGCACCGCCCGCGAACTGCTGGCCGCGCCGCGCGATGTGGGGGTACTGCATGGCGACATCCACCACGGCAACGTGCTCGATTTCGGCGCAGCCGGCTGGCTCGCCATCGACCCCAAGGGGCTGTATGGCGAGCGGGGCTTCGATTACGCGAACATTTTCTGCAATCCCGATGGTGAGCAGGCGCTGGTACCGGGGCGCTTCGCGCACCGGGTCGAGATCGTCGCCAAGGCCAGCGGCATGGAACCTCGTCGGTTGTTGCAGTGGGTGCTCGCGTGGACGGGCCTGTCGGTCAGCTGGCTGCTCGAAGACCATCAACCGCCGGGCGGCACCCTTGAGGTGGCGAAACTGGCCGCAGCGGGGCTTGGTTACATGGAGTGACTGCGCTCCATATGGATCGATTGATGGAGCGCTGTCGCTCCGTTTGCGGTTGATATGGCACATTGCCATGGATAGTCTTGCCGTCATCGCCACACGCAAGAGGCCCCCATGAACAGTCCTGTCTCCGTACCACCGAAAAGTTTGGGAGCGCACTTCAGTGACAACCTCAGCGCGGTACTTGCCATCGGTGGCAAGCAACGCGAGGACGGCCGGCCAGGCCCTGTCACTGCCGCCTGCATTCAACGCGAAACCGGCATCGCTCGCAGCACGCTGAGGGCATTGAAGTCACCCCGCGAACAGCTCGACCCCAACCCGGACCTGCACACGCTCAGCCGCATTGCCGATGCACTGGGGGTACCCCCTGCGTTCCTGCTGATGCGCCCGCAAGACTGGCTGGCGCTGGGGCAGGCGGTGGGTGGCAGCCGCGATTACCTGGCAGCAGCAGTCAAGCTGCAGAGCGAAGGCAAGCTCGAGCAGGGCAACCCGGTCGAGAAGGTGCTGCGCGAATGCAAGGTGCATCCCGACGTGCGTCCCATCGGCGTGGGTGCGTCGCCCGAAGTCAGCCGTGTCAATGCCCGTGACGAATGGCGCCGGCGCAGTTGCCTGAAACTGGACGCACTGATGCTGCGCCAGGTGCGCTCCGACCAGCCCCGGGCCTGGCTGACAGCCATTGCGGGGGCCTTCGTCAGCCGCAGCACCCCGCATGCCCCGACCATCATCGACTGACCCCTGGTCATCAAAGGAACCCCCCATGTCAATGATTCAAGATGCCGACCTGGCAGACGTAATGATGAGCGCGAGCAGCGACGATATCGGGCTGCTCATCGATGTGATCACCGACAGCGGCAAAGGACGCATCTCGTTGTCGTCCTCGGTCTGCCGCCAGTTGAGCGCTGCCAAGGAGCGTGAGATCAGCGACCTTGATCGCGGCCTGGTGGTCGAGGAACTCACGCGCTTTGGCGGCAACTCGCTGATGAACGTGTTTCGCGGCGGCAGCGGCGTGCCCTACAAGGAACTGCTCACCGACGTGGCCTCTCACGTCGGGGTTGCCAAGAGCGGCCTCGGAGACTGCGCCAGTATGGAGATGGCGATCATCGCCAAGGTGGTCGAGCAGTCGGTGGGGCGCATGAGCGAGGACGACAAGAAGACCTTCTTCGAATCGGTCGGGGCGGGTTACCGGCCGGGCATGGGGCCCACTGCACTGGCAAGCTTGATCGCCAGCCTGAGCGCCTCCGGGCTGACTTCCTACCGCCTGGCTGCGGTAGTGGCCAGCGCGACCATGAGCAGCCTGGTGGGACGTGGCGTGATGCTGGCAGGTAGTGCGGGCCTGGGCAGGGGGCTGGCCGTGCTCGCAGGCCCGGTCGGCTGGGCCATCACGGGTCTGTGGACCGCGTTCGACCTGGCCAGCCCGGCCTACCGGGTAACCGTGCCCTGCGTTATCCAGATCGGCCATATGCGCCAGAAAATGCTGGTTGCCAAGGTGTGCCCCGCCTGCGGTACAGCGGTTGAGGCATCGAGCCGGTTCTGCGGCCACTGCGGCGTACGCCTGGGTGAAAGGGGGCTGGCATGAACACCACGATCTCGCCGCTCGAATTTCTGCTGACCAATGCCATCTGCGTTGCTGCCGGTGCCGTTACCGTACTGGCATTGCAATGGGCGGGCAGGGCGGCCTACCGCAGCGGGCAGCGCAATGCGCAAGACCCCGTGTAACCCTGGCCTGTCGATTACAAGGAACGATCATGTATAGGAATGAACACGCGGCCCGGGTGGTCGCCCTGACCCAGAAGACCGCATCGATCAACCTGGATATCCAGAAGTTGACCCTCGACATGCAGTGGTACGACGCATTCGACTGCGAGCACGCCAGCGCTCAACTGGCCCAGCGCAACCGCATCACCCTGGATATCAAGCAACGGCTCAATCAGCTCAGCGCCACTCTGCAGAGCACCAGCCAGAGCAAGCAGGCCTGCCAGGGCGTGGCCGGTGGCTGGCTGTCGGGCCTGTGGCGCTCCACCGAGCAGAAGGTGGCGCAGCACCAGGCCAGTGAACTGGACAAGCGCCTTGCGATGCTTGAGCTGTCGCGCAAGGAGGCCCAGGCCGAGCTGGCCAGCCATGAGCCTGAAGAGCGCCGGCTGGCGGCGAACTTGCGCCGGTATCGCCAGTTCAATCCGCTGGAAGCAACGGCCACCATCACCGGCTTGAACGAGGAACTGGCGCACCTGCACCAGTTGATCGAGCATACCCGCAGTGCCAGCGAAAAATGGGAAGCCATGGCCGGCGACGTGTCGCGCCAATGGGAACGCCAGCAGCGCCAACTGCAGCAGATCGACAACGACATCGCCAAGGCGCAAGGGTTTGAGTGGGCGCTCTCGAATGCGTCGAGCGGCAGGGAAAAAGCGCTCATACATCAAGAGTGCGAGAGCTTCTTCGAAAACAGCAAGCCGGGCATGGTACTGGGCGGGTTGAATGCCAAGCGGCGCAAGCTCGAGCGGGATATCGAGAAAATCCAGGAACGCCTGCGCGACATCACACGGCTGATGGAAAACCACATCGAAACGCTCATCCTCGATGGCAACAACCTGTGCTACCTGCCTTCGGAGAACGGCAAGGGCACCTTCATCGGGCTTGGCGCACTGATTGCCTTGGTGCCGGTCCTGTGCCAGGGGTACAAGGTGACGGTGATCTTCGACCCGGGCATCTATGCACGGGTGTCGAGCAACCATGCCGGGCTTCAGGCGCTGTTCCCCGGGGCCAAGGTGGTGGTGATGCCCCGCGATGTGAAAGCGGACGAGGCCCTGCTGGCCGCTGCCGAGTTCGACCAGGCCGCCTATATCGTCAGCAATGACCGGTTCGCCGACTACGCGGAAAAATCCGCGGTCAAGGAGCGACGCGTGTTGACCCACCTGATCCACCCGCATTCGGTACAGATCCAGCAGTTGCAGGTCAACGTGCCTTACTGACCTGGCTGGGCTCAAGCGGGAGCTCAACCACAGGCGTGCTGGTGGGCTGCTGCTGGCCGACGATCGTGCGCGGTGCATCAGCCAGATCGCGTTCGCAGGTTTTGCTGGCGCTGCGCGCCAGTTCGCGGGGCAAGGCCCGCTCCTACGCCCTTCGGGCAGAAGCCCCAGCGCTGTAGGAGCCAGCATTGCTGGCGAACGAGCGCGAAGCGGTCGCAGAACCTGCGTGTGCAGTGCATCAGCCAGATCGCGTTCGCAGGTTTGCTGGCGCTGCGCGCCAGTTCGCGGGGCAAGGCCCGCTCCTACGCCCTTCGGGCAGAAGCCACAGGGTTGTAGGAGCCAGCATTGCTGGCGAACGAGCGCGAAGCGGTCGCAGAACCTGCGTGCACGGTGCATCAGCCAGACCACCCGCAACCCTCGCGCCTAACCCTCGGCAGCCCCTTCCAGAATCCTCGGCCCCGGTCCATCCTGCCCCAGCGCATCCCCCGGGTTGCGCAACGGGCAATCATCCAGCGACAGGCAGCCACAACCGATGCAGTTGTCCAGGCTATCCCTCAATGCCTCCAGCGTCCGGATGCGCGCATTCAGGTTCTCGCGCCAGGCCGATGACATCTCACCCCACTGCGCCGCCGTCAATTTGCTGTTGGGCGGGTAGCGGCTCATCGCGTGCTTGATCTCTTCCAGCGGAATACCGGTGCGCTGCGCCACCTTGATGATCGCGATGCTGCGCAGCACCAACGCCGGAAATCGCCGCTGGTTGCCGGCATTGCGCGTGCTGGCGATCAACCCCTTGGACTCGTAGAAGTGCAAGGTGGAAATCGGCACCCCACTGCGCCTGGCCACCTCGCCGATGGTGAGCGAGCGCGCACCATCCATCGTCTTTTCTGCCGCCACGTGTGTTGACCTCAAGTTAAGTTGAGGTTTTATAGTCCGGCCCGATCTTTCCTGCAACCGCTTTGCCGTGCCGATGCCAGCCGTCGGCACGGGATGCGCTGTGCAGCGAACACACCACACCGATGAGCGGAGCAAAGATGGGCAAGAGGATGCTGTTGGGAGGGGGCGCCGCTGTTGTGTGCGTGCTGGCCGTCGTCATGCTGCTGACCAGAAAGGACTCGGCGGCGCACGCCACTGCGGCGTGGCCGGTGACCAAGGTCGCGCTGGCCACCGTCACTTCGCGTGAGGCGCCCCGCCAGACCTTCGCCGCCGGCGAGCTGGAAGCCGCCCACCAGGTGCAGGTGGCCGCGGAAACCACCGGGCGCATCACGCGCATCGCCTTCGAGTCGGGGCAAAGGGTCAAGGCCGGGCAACTGCTGGTGCAGCTCAACGATGCCCCCGAGCAGGCCGACCGGGTGCGCCTGAGCGCACAGCTGCGCAATGCCCGCACCCTGCATCAGCGCATCGGCAAGCTGCGCACCGCCAATGTCACCACCCAGGAGCAACTCGACAACGCTACCGCCGCCGTGCAGATGGCCGAGGGCGAACTGCAGCAGGTCGATGCACGGATTGCGCAGAAGGCGATCCGGGCCCCCTTTGCCGGCAAGCTGGGCATCCGCCGCGTGCATCAAGGCCAGTACCTGAATGCCGGTGACGCCGTGGCCAGCCTGGTGGACGCCACGCAACTGCGGGTGAACTTCTCGCTGGCCGAGCATGCCGCCCCGGGCTTGCAGGTGGGGCAGACCGCAGCCCTGGCGGTGGATGCACTGCCGCAAAAGACCTTTGCGGCGCGCATCAACGCCATCGACCCGATGGTGGGCAAGGCGCGCGCAGTATGGGTGCAGGCCACCCTGGCCAACCCGGACGGGCAGTTGCAGGCCGGCATGTACGCCAGCGTGCAGCTCGCGGCGGCGCAGCCGACCCGGGTGATGGCCGTGCCGGAAACCGCCATCACCTACACCGCCTACGGCCAGACCGTGTTCATTGCCAACCACGACCCGGAACGCGGCCTGAGCGTGCACCGCGTGCAGGTGACCACCGGCGAGCGCTGGAAGGGCCAGGTGGAAGTCACCTCCGGGCTCAAGGCGGGCGACCGCGTGGTGGTCTCGGGCCAGCTCAAGCTCAGTGACGGCATGCAGGTGGAGCAGGTGGCCAATGACACGCTGCACAACGCCGACGGGGGCGACGCCTCATGAGGTTCACCGACAGTTTTGTGCGTCGCCCGGTGCTGGCCCTGGTGGTCAGCAGCCTGATCGTGCTGGCCGGCCTGTTCGCCCTGGGCAAGCTGCCCATCCGCCAGTATCCGTTACTGGAAACCGCCACCATTACCGTCAGCACCGAATACCCGGGTGCATCGGCCGAACTGATGCAGGGCTTCGTGACCCAGCCGATCACCCAGGCGGTGTCGTCGGTGGAAGGCATCGACTACCTGTCTTCGTCGTCGGTGCAGGGCCGCAGCCTGGTGACCCTGCGCATGGAGCTGAACCGCGACTCGACCCAGGCGCTGAGCGAGACCATGGCCAAGGTCAACCAGGTGCGCTACCGCCTGCCGGACAAGGCCTACGACCCGGTGGTCGAGCTGTCGGCCGGGGATTCCACCGCCGTGGCCTATGTGGGCTTTGCCAGCGACACGCTGTCGATTCCCGAACTCAGCGACTACCTGTCGCGGGTGGTCGAGCCGCAGCTTTCCGGCATCGACGGCGTGGCCAAGATCCAGACCTTCGGTGGCCAGACCCTGGCCATGCGCCTGTGGCTGGACAGCGAACGCATGGCCGGGCGCGGCGTGACCGCCGCCGAGGTGGCCGATGCCGTGCGCAGCAACAACTACCAGGCCACGCCCGGGCAGGTACGCGGCCAGTTCGTGCTGGCCGACATACGCATCGATACCGACCTGACCAGTGTCGAGGCCTTTCGCGACCTGGTGATTCGCAATGACGGCACGGCGCTGGTGCGCCTGCGCGATGTGGGCACGGTCGAACTGGGCGCCGCGGCCACCCAGACCAGCGCCACCATGGATGGCCGCCCGGCGGTGCACCTGGGCCTGTTCCCGACGCCTGCGGGCAACCCGCTGGTGATCGTCGACGGCATTCGCAAGCTGCTGCCGCAGATCCAGCAGACCCTGCCGCCAGGGGTCAACGTGGCGCTGGCCTACGAGACTGCACGCTTTATCGAGGCCTCGATCCAGGAAGTGCTGCACACGCTGGTCGAGGCGATCGTGATCGTGGTGCTGGTGATCTGGCTGTGCCTGGGCTCGTTGCGCAGCGTAGCCATCCCGGTGCTGGCGATCCCGCTGTCGATGCTCGGCGCGGCCGGGCTGATGCTGGCGTTCGGCTTCAGCCTCAACCTGCTGACCCTGCTGGCGATGGTGCTGGCCATCGGGCTGGTGGTGGACGACGCGATCGTGGTGGTGGAGAACGTGCACCGCCATATCGAGGAGGGCCAGACGCCGGTGGCCGCCGCGCTGGTCGGTGCCCGCGAGATCGCCGGGCCGGTGATCGCCATGACCCTCACGCTGGCCGCCGTGTATGCCCCTATCGGCCTGATCGGCGGGCTCACCGGCACGCTGTTTCGCGAGTTCGCCCTGACCCTGGCCGGGGCGGTGATCGTCTCGGGGGTGGTGGCCCTGACCCTGTCGCCGGTGATGAGCTCGCTGCTGCTCAAGCCCGGCCAGCAGGAGGGGCGCATGGCCAGGCTTGCCGAGAAGGTGTTCGGCGGGCTGGCCAGCGCCTACGGGCGGGCACTGGCGCACTCGCTGTCGCGTCGCTGGGTCAGCGGCGGCGTCGCCTTGCTGGTGTGCCTGAGCCTACCGTGGCTGTACCTGCAGCCGCAACGCGAGCTGGCGCCACCCGAGGACCAGGCCGCCGTGCTCACCGCCATCAAGTCGCCGCAGTACGCCAGCCTCGACTATGCCGAGCGCTTCGCCAGCAAGCTCGACCAGGTGATGCACAGCCTGCCGGAAACCACCGACACCTGGATCATCAACGGCACCGACGGGCCGGCCAGCAGCTTCGGCGGCATCAACCTCAGCCTGTGGCAGGCCCGCGAGCGCTCGGCCGATCAGGTCCAGGCCGACCTGCAGCAGGCCGTGAGCGAAGTGGAGGGCAGCAGCATCTTTGCCTTCCAGGTGGCCTCGCTGCCAGGCTCCAGCGGTGGCTTGCCGGTGCAGATGGTGCTGCGCAGCGCGCAGGACTACCCGGTGCTGTACCAGACCATGGAAACCCTCAAGCAGCGTGCCCGCGACAGCGGCCTGTTCGCGGTGGTGGACAGCGACCTGGACTACAACAACCCGGTGGTCAAGGTGACGGTCGACCGCGCCAAGGCCGCCAGCCTGGGCATCGGCATGCAGGCCCTCGGCGACTCCCTGGCCGTGCTGGTGGGCGAGCAGTACATCAACCGCTTCGCGCTGTATGGCCGCTCGTATGACGTGATCCCGCAGAGCACCCAGGATCAGCGCCTGACGCCCCAGGCGCTAGAGCGCCAGTATGTGCGCAGCGAAGCGGGGCAACTGGTGCCGTTGTCTGCCGTGGTGCGGCTGCAGATGACGGTCGAGCCCAACCGGCTGCTGCAGTTCGACCAGCAGAATGCGAGCACGCTGCAGGCCATCCCGGCACCGGGGGTTTCCCAGGGGCAGGCGGTGGCGTTTCTGCAGCAACTGGCCAGCGAACTGCCGCCGGAGTTCAGCCATGACTGGCAGTCCGAGTCGCGCCAGTACGTGCAGGAAGGCAATGCGCTGGTGCTGGCGTTTCTCGCCGCGATGGTGGTCATCTACCTGGTGCTCGCGGCCCAGTACGAAAGCCTGGTGGACCCGCTGATCATCCTGGTCACCGTGCCGCTGTCGATCTGCGGCGCACTGTTGCCGCTCGCACTGGGCTGGGCCACCCTCAACATCTACACGCAGATCGGGCTGGTGACCCTGATCGGGCTGATCAGCAAGCACGGCATTCTGATGGTGGAGTTCGCCAACGAGATCCAGCTGCGCGAGAACCTCGACCGTGCCGGGGCGATCATCCGCGCCGCGCAGATTCGCCTGCGCCCGGTACTGATGACCACCGCCGCGATGACCTTCGGCGTGATGCCGCTGCTGTTCGCCAGCGGCGCCGGTGCCAACAGCCGTTTCGGCCTGGGTGTGGTCATTGTCTGCGGCATGTTGATAGGCACGCTGTTCACCTTGTTCGTGCTGCCCACGGTGTATGCCTGGCTGGCCCGTGACCATCGCGTGCACAGCCCGCGCAAGCAGCAACTGGAGGAGGCCGAGCAGGGCCTTGCGCTTGGGCGCAGGGAGGCAAGGCCATGAAGGGGTTCAGCCGTTATCCGCTGTTGCTGGGCGCCGTGGCGTTGCAGGCCGCCTGCAGCGTCGGGCCGCAATATCACGCCCCCGAGGTGGCGCCCATTCATGTGGTCAGCCCGCAGGCGCAGGCCTTCGCTGCGACGCCGGTGCAGCCGACGTCAGCCTGGTGGACCTTCTTCGACGACCCGCAGTTGGAACGCCTGATCGCCGACGCCCTGGCCCACAACCACGCCATCGAGCAGGCGCATGCCAGCCTGCTGCTGGCCCGTGCCCATGTGGATGAACAGGCGCTGGAGCGCCTGCCGACGGTGACCAGCAGCGCGAGCTACCAGCGCAGCCTGGCGCAGCAGGCCAGGCAGGGGCAGCCGCCGGCCCGCAGCCTGTCCGAATCGTGGCGGGCGGGGCTGGACCTGCAGTGGGAGCTTGACCTGTTCGGCCGCCTCGATCACCTGGAGCGCGCCGCCCAATCCCGTGCGCAGGCCTCCGCGGCCGACCTGGAGCAGGTGCAGTTGAGCATCGCGGCCCAGGTGGCCCAGGCCTACTTCGAGGCCCAGGGGCTACGCCAGCAAGGGCTGCTGGCCGAAGAGGCGGTGCGCAGCTGGCAGGAGACCGTGCAGTTGACCCAGGCGCAGTTGCACGCCGGCGCCGGCCTGCCCGAAGCGCTGGAGAGCGCGCAGAGCAACCTGCTGCTGGCGCAATCGACTGTGGCGCCACTGCGCAGCCAGCTGCAGCGGCGCCTGTACCGGCTGCAAGTGCTCACAGGCCAGCGCCCCGGCAGCTTCGCCATCGCGCTGGGTGACATGCCGCCGATGCCATTGGCGCGCCAGCTGCCACTGGGGGATGTGGATCAGCTGATCCGCAACCGGCCCGATGTGGTCCAGGCCGAACGGCTGCTGGCTGCCCGTGTGCAGGATGTGGGCGCTGCCACTGCCGACCTGTACCCACGTTTGAACCTGGGTGGGTTCATCGGCTTCTTTGCCTTGCGTGACGGCGACCTGGGCAGTGCGGCGCGGGCGTTCGAGCTGACGCCCGGCCTGACCTGGCCAGCGTTCGACCTGGGCTCGGTGCGGGCGCGCCTGCGCGGTACCCAGGCGCTGGCCCAGGGCGAGGCGGCGCACTTCGAACAGGTGCTGCTGGTGGCGGTGGAAGAGGTGGAGGGCGCAGTCACGCAGTTGGCCGAGCACCAGCGCCACCTGCTCGGCCTGGTGCAGGCGGCGCGGCATGGCGAGGCGGCGTTCGCCATCGCCCAGCAGCGCTATGGCGCAGGTTCGGGCAGCTACCTGGCGGTCAAGGACAGCCAGCGCGACCTGTTGCGTCTGCGCCAGGACATCGCGCGGGCACAGGCCGCCTCCTATGGCAACGCCGTGGACCTGTACAAGGCCCTGGCCTGGCGCGCGCCTGCCGGCAGGACGCTTAGCGCAAACACCCTGAACAACTGATGAGGACCGCTTCGTGGATACTGCAACTTCACTGCTGATGTTTCAGATGGTACTGGCCGCAGGGTTCACCCTGTGGTTGAGCATCGCCCTGGTCAACAACCTGCAGGCCTTTGCCAGTTCGGCGGCGGCCGTCGGGGGCACGCTGTCGATGGCGCCCCTGCGCCAGGCACCGGCGATCGACCTGCCCCTGTGCTCGCGGGCCATCCACTCGCCCGCCGTGCACCGGGCGGCATTGATGGTCGTCGTGCTGCTGCAGGCGGGGGCGGTGCTGGCCGCCTGGGCGGGCTGCTACCACCTGCTGCTGGGCAGCGGCCTGGACGCAGCCCGGCCCTGGTTGAACCTGGCGCTTAGCGCAGCCCTGGGCTTTCTTTTCGCCATGCTGCTCGGTGGGCTGTGGTTCGGCTACTGGATACGCCAGGAGGGCCTGCAGCTCACTCATCTGGCGCTGGTGGTGTGGGTGGTGCTTAACTTCATGGTGTTCAACCTGCAGTGGGGCTAGTGCGCCGCTGTCACCCCAATCGGGCCACCCTCGCGTGGCCTTGATGCCCTATGGTTTGGCCAGCAGCCCGCGCAGCAGCAGTTCCAGTGCGCCGGTGCTGCGCGCCAGTCGCGCATCGCCGTCATCACCCTGGGCGATCCACACCGCAGCCTCGGCCAGGCTGCCGTAGACCAGCGAGGCCAGGGCCTGCGGGTCGGCCTCGGCCACCACGCCTTGTTCGATCAACCGTTCCAGCAGTGCCTGGATCGACGCGATGCAATGGCGTTGCGCGTCCGTCGAGGTGCCCCCCAGCACGGCTGGGGCATCGCGCAGCACGATGCGCTGGTAATCCGGCTCCAGCGCCATTTCCAGATAGGCCCGGCACCGCTGGCGAAAGCCTTCCCAGGGCGTCTGGGCAGTGTCGGAGAGCGCCTGCAGGCGTGCATCCATCTCGGCGTCGATCGACGCCACCACGGCCGCCAGCAGCCCCTGCTTGTCGCCGAAGTGGTGATACAACGCGCCGCGGGTCAGCCCGGCCTGTGCGGTCAGGTCATCCATCGAGGTATCGGCATAGCCGCGTTCGCTGAACACGCTGCGGGCGGTGGCGAGCAAGGTGGCGCGGGTTTCTTCCATTTCGGCACGGGTGCGGCGAGCCATGGGCGTGTCTCCTTACATACGGTGCGTATGATTATTTACATTCGGTGCGTATGAATATACGCTTTTTATACATACATACCGTATGTAACTTGTCGCGCCGCCGTGTCAGCGGCCAATTCACCGCCCTGGAGCAACAGATGGCCAACCCTTATCGAGACCTTTTTGCCGCGCCGGGCGCCCTGGGCTTTGCCTTGGCCGGGCTGCTGGCGCGTACCGCACTGCCGATGACAGGCATCGGCATCATCACCTTGCTGTCGCAATTGCGTGGCAGCTACGCACTGGCCGGGGCAGTGGCGGCGGTCTTCGTGCTGAGCTATGCGCTGTTGTCGCCACAGGTATCGCGCCTGGTGGATCGCCTCGGGCAACGCCGCGTGTTGCCTGCGGCCACCGCCATCAGCCTCCTCGGCCTGCTGCTGGTGCTGGCCAGCACCTGGCAACGGGCTGGCGACTGGGCGCTGTTCATCGGGGCGGTGCTGGCAGGGTGCATGCCGAGCGTGTCGGCGATGGTGCGTGCGCGCTGGACGGCCCTGTACCGTGGCCAGCCGCAGTTGCAAGCGGCGTATTCGCTGGAGACGGTGTTCGATGAGGTCAGCTTCATTGCCGGGCCGCCGCTGTCGGTGGGCCTGGCGGTGGTGGTACTGCCCCAGGCGGGCCTGCTTGCGGCCGCACTGTTGCTGGTGCTGGGTGTGTTCGCACTGGTCGTCCAGCGCAGTACCGAGCCGCCGATCCAGCCCCGGGAAGCTGCCGGGGATCGTTCGGGCTCGGTGATCCGCCTGGCCAACGTGCGCCTGCTGACCCTGCTGATGGTGGCGATGGGCATGATCGTCGGCACCGTGGATATCGTCAGCGTGGCCTTTGCCGAGCAATGCGGCCAGCCGGCGGCGGCCAGCCTGGTGCTGTCGGCCTATGCCGTGGGGTCGTGCGTGGCGGGGCTGCTGTTCGGTGCGCTCAAGCTGCAGGTGCCCTTGCCGCGCCTGCTGTTGCTGGGTGGGCTGGCAACCGCTGCCACGACCCTGCCGCTGTTGCTGGTCGCCAGCCTGCCGGGCCTGGGTGTGGCGGTGCTGGTGGCGGGGCTGTTCTTTGCGCCGACCTTGATCGTGGCCATGACCCTGGTCGAGCGGCTGGTGCCCGAACATCGACTGACCGAGGGCATGACCTGGCTGCTGGCCGGCTTGAACATCGGTGTGGCCGTGGGGGCGGCGGTATCGGGGCAGGTGGTGGATGGCAGCGGTGCACGGGCCGGCTTCGGTGTGGCGCTGGTGGCCGGTGCCCTGGTGCTGCTGGTGGCTGTGTGGGCCCACCGGCGCCTAGTTGCGCGGGCGGCGGCGTCTCAGCCCGCCTGAATCAGCTGGCTACATGGCGCCAGTGCCAGGGCTCATACACGTAGCCTGCGCCATTGTCGGGCGGGTACGACAGCTCGAAGCCATAGGTCGCTGCGTTGCGGGTCAACCATCTGAATGCCGGTGTCGCTTCGAATTCGGGCTCCAGGTCGGTGCAGCCGGGGGTGCCTATGTCGACGGCACGCCCGGTGTGATGCTCGCTGAAGAACGGCGGGGCCGAGACCGCAAGGATCTGCTCGATGCTCTGCCCCTTGTCCAGCTTGCGCTGGATGATGCTCTTCTGCCGTTCGACGCTTCTGAAGGCCGACACCAGGTAAAGCGTTACGCCCTCGGCACCGGCAGCCGCTTTCAACTGGCGCCAGGCCTGAGCGGCCACGGCGACCAGTTCGTGCCTTCGGTTGTCCTGGCCGGTCTCGGCCCACTGCAGCAGGCTGGCTTCGACGAACTCCTGCAGATGGCGCTCGATCACCGCGTTCAACGGTATGCCGAGCTGTTCGAGCATCTGCAATGCGGCGGGGGAGTAGGGCATGGGGCTGACCTGGGCAGTGGGTATCAATCCAGCCTAGCAGTGAAGACGTGGTGCGATGGGGCGTCGTCCGTTCAAACAGGTTCGCCTTGCCGATGCGTTACTGGCCCTTGCACTGGGCCAGTACCACCTGGCAGGTCCTGGGCGTGCCACCGGAGCGGCTGGCGTAGCGCATGCAGTTGTCCATGGATTTCTTGCGGGCCTGGCCCAGGGTCGAGCCCCAGGCCAGGCCGCCTTCGCCAGTGCTGGGCACCGCCTTTGCGTAGCAGTTGGAACCCTGGGCGGCATAGCGATTGGCGGCCGTCTTGCCGGCGCAGCCGCCGGTCAGCAGCAGGGCGAATGCAAGCAGGCAGGGCAGGCCCCATGACAAGCGGCCAGGCACTGTTTTTGCGTTCATCCCGGTTCCCCTGTGCAACGGTCAAGCGACGTGAAAAAGGGGGGTGTTCCAATGGAATACCCGTGGCAGGCGCGGCTGGCCATCGGGTGGTGGGCGGTGCGTTCCTGGCCGGGGAAATCCGGCCGGGAACGGCGCGCCAGAGCCGTTCGAGTCAGTCGACTCGGCGAGCATACCTCACGGGCGCGAGGTTTTCACGGTCAGCACTTCGGTGTACACCACGTCGACCGTCTGGCCGACCTTGAGGTTCTTCATGCGCGCCTGGAGTTCGGGGTCCTCGACCTTCACCACCTTCACCTTGCCCTGGGGCGGCAGCAGGGTCACTTCATGGGCGTCGAGGTCGATGGCGGTGATCTTGGAGGTGACGCGCACCTGGCGGAAAGCTTCGCCGCCCGGGTTGGGGTTGTCCATGGTGGCGCGCACGGTGCCGGTCTCGTCGGTGACCTTCGGCGCGCCGCCCTCACTGGTGTTGAGCACATAGGCCACGGCACGGGTCACCGTGATGTCGACCTTGTCGCCCACCTTCAGGTTGTGCAGGTCCTTGGCCTGTTTGGTCAGCTGGATAGGCACCTGGCTGTTGTTCGGGCCTTCGATCGTGACCCGGAAGTTGCCCGGGTCCACGGCCAGCACCTGGGTGCTGATGTGGTCTTGCAGCGCTTCGCTGCCCAGCGGCAGTTCGGCGGCGTGGGCCGCAAAGCTGGCAGTGGTCATGAGTGAGGCGAGGGCAACGGCGTGGGCGAGGGAGCGAATCGATTTCATAAGCCTGCATTCCATGTAATGGCTGAATGAGCGGAACAACGCATGACGCAACGTGCGTGGATCACGCGCAAAGCATAGCCACTGATTGCGGATATGCCCGTTAGACGCCGCCCTGCGACTGCACCTGGCCACGCATCGCGGCCTCGATGAATGGCGCCTTGCCGGCCAGGTACTCGCCGATACCGTCACGATTGGTTGCTTCAAGCTCAAGCTTCAACGCCTGGTAGCGCTGGCGAAGGTCGTCATCGCTGCGCAGCAGGTCGCGAAAGCGCAGCATCCAGGCAATCTGTGGGTGGCCCTGGGCACACACGTGCACCTTGTGGGTACGGATACCGTCGACATCACGACGGTAGAAGTGGTGGCCCGGCGACAGGTCGGAGCCGCGCACGTACCCCAGAGCCTGCATGTGGGCGTGGCGTGCTGCGGTTTCCCGATGCGCCTGGACCACCACCAGCACGTCGATCTCCGGCTTGGCGGCAAGGCCGGGTACGCCCGTGCTGCCCACATGATGGATGTCGATCAGTTCACTGCCAAAAGCCTGGGCGATGCCTGCCCTGGCGGCCAGGTAGCGCTCGGGCCATTGGTTGTCGTAGGGGCGGATCTGACTGGTCAGCTTCATTGCGGTGTTTCCCTGGGAGTCATATTGGCCAGTCGCTTACCCGTGCGTTCCAGCGCTCACGGTGGCGTTCGCGCCAGCCGCGGCTGCCGGAATCGAGCCAGGCGAGGGTGGCCTGCACACTGTCCTGGCTGATGATGAAGCTGTCGATATGGTTGACGATGGTCTCTTCGGCCACATGCAGCAGGGCCAGGTAGTCGTTGAAGCTTTCGGCCAGCACCACGTATTCGTCGCCTTGCTGGCGGCGGCCGGTCCAGGCGGGCAGGGCGGCGACCATCGCGGCCACCTGCTGGCGCCCCTCGCGCAGGTCCAGCAGCAACAGGCTGGCGCCGCCGTCACGCCCGATCGGCAGCAGGCCGTGGGCAGGGTAGCCAGGGCGCTGGCGTGCGCGTTCCAGCTCGTAGGGGTTCGACTCCCATTCGCCGTCCAGGTCCAGCCCGTACAGCGAGAAGCTCATCAACTCGCGTTCGCCGCTGGCCAGGGTGACCGCCACGTCGTACTCGAGGTAGGCGCCGTTGCAGGTCGTGAGAAATTCACGGTAGTCAGCCGGCAGGGGCGCGCCAAGGCTGGCCTCCAGCTGTGCAAGCGCAGCGTCGCTGGCGCCTTGCCGGGTGTCTTCGAGCATCAGCCCGCGGTAATCGGTCATCGAGGTGGCTCGCTGTACAGGGGCGGCAGATGATGCCGCGCATGGGCGCCGCAGGCAAACGGCGCGGGTGGGGCCGCACCGTCTGCGGCATTACGCGGCCGGGGTGCCTTGATGAAAGGTCATCTGCCAATGGCCATCGAGCCTGCGCCATACCGAGCTGCGCAGCGACGCGGTGTCGCTGTGGCAGGTATAGGTCACCAGCGCAACGTCCGGCGCCAGGGGGCGTACCTGAAAATCGCTGATCGTGCGCACCCTGAATGCCTGGACGGGCAGGCTGGAGAGCACATCCGCCTTGTGCCAGGCCTTGCCGCTGGCGCCAATCTCCATGAAGTCATCAGCCAGCAGCGTCGACAGCAAGGCCGTGTTGCTGCGTACGTCCTGCTGCAGCAGGCGTTGCTCCAGGTAGTGCAGGGTGGCTTCCAGCTCGCCAGCGGGTTGCGTTGCGGGGCTGGCGTCGCCGCGGCGCTTGCGCCATTCATCCTGCGTCAGCTCCCAGGTTTCCTGGGGCATCGGGCCACTGACGAAATTGCCGGGCTGCACGTGCAGCAGGTGCATGCCCTCGCGCAGCGATATGCGCCGTGACGCCAGGTTGCTCACGGCCTTGGGCACCTGCAGGGTCGGGCGATTCAAGGTGTCGAACCAGAAGCGGTTGATCACCTCGCACACCTCGCGCATGTAGCCCTTGCCTTGCCACTGCGGCGCCAGCCAGAAACCGCGGTGGTTACCGGGGGTATCGTGCAGCGACACGCTGCCGATGCACTGCAGCGGGTTCTGCACCAGGCGGATCATCCAGTGCCATTCCTCGCCACGCGCCATGGCGGGCAGCGCCAGGTCGCGCACATACGTCAGTGCGCCGTCGTCCGGGTACGGCCAAGGCACGCGGCTGTCGAGATAACGCACCACCTCCCACTGCGGGAATAGTTGCTGGATCGCCGCAGCGTCGCTCAATTGCAGGGGCGTGAGCTGCAGGCGCGCGGTGGTGAAGGTAGGGATGCGGTTCATCTTGGCCTCGAAGCGGTAATGCATGGGGTGGGCGAGGGTGGGCAAGGTGTCGGCACCGAGGGTAAACCAAACCCATGCGCCAAGGCGATTGGATCGCGCAGGCCGGCACGCTGTAGCATGTGCGCCACGTTGGGCGCGACGCGCAAGGGGCGCGCCCTCACCACGCAATGACCATGGGGTGCGCATGAGCGACAACCAACCCTGCCGCGCCTGCGGCAACGTGATCCTGGCAAGCACCGCAGCGCGCACCGGCGGGTTGTGCATGCCCTGCAAGGGCGGCTACCGGGAGAACATCGAGAACGGCAAGCGCTACGCCCAGGAGCGCAAGCAGTACCTGGCCAGCCCGCAGGCGCTGTACTGGTCTGCGCTGGTCGACCGGGTGTTCCGCACGCCCCAGGGCTTTGCCGGGCTGGCACTGGCCGAGCAGCACTATTACGCGGTCAACGTGCTGCAGGGCGAGGTGTACAACGGCGGTTTCGACCAGTACTTCGGCAACTCCTCGGGCGATCACTATGCCAGCGCGTGCGCGGGGCTGCGCGAACTCGGCGCGTTGCAGACCCTCGCGCTGCTGGAGGAGGCCAAGGGCCTGTTGTTCGGCGCCCAGGCAGTGCCTGCCGAGCAGGGCGAGCGTCAGTTGTGCATGCCCACCTATGCCGATGAGCCCGACCTGGCCTGCGAGGCCGCGCTGGATGCACTGGACAGTCGCTTCTACCTCGACCCCGACCAGCTGGAGGAGCGCCTGGTGGCGTATGCGCGGCAACAGCAGCTGTTTGCCGCCGATTAGGTTTCGGGATCCTGTTCTGCCAGGGGCGCGCGGTGTCAGTCGTTGCGGGTCTGCACGGTATCCAGTACCAGCTCCATGCCCTGGGACATCAGCGCGCTGCCCGCGCACAGCGGTTCGGGTGGCCCAATCGGCTTGAAGCCCAGCGCGGTGTACAGGTGCATGGCAGGGCTGTCCTGAATCGTGACCCCCAGCCGTACCCGCTGCATGTCGTGGCGGCGGGCCCAGTCCAGCGCTGCCTGCAGCAGTGCCCGTCCGGCGCCGCGCCCGCGGCAGGCCGGGTCGACCCACATCTGGAAGATCTCGGCAACGCCGGGCCCTGCACCGGCCAGCTTGCACCACACCAGCCCACAGGGCGCTTCGCCCTCCAGCGCAACAAACGCACGGCCCTGGCCGGAGCTTGCCGCCGCCTGCAAGCGCGCCGACCAGTCTTCATCGGTGCGCGTGGCCTCCGAGCCGTAGGTGCTGCCGAACGCATCCGGCGAGTCCTGCAGTGACTGCAGGCGCAGGTCGCGGTACAGCGGCCAGTGCGAGGGTTCGAGTGCTGTTGTGGCGATCATGCTGCTGTTCACCTTATCCATTGGTTCGGCCTCAAGGCGTGTGCAGGGATTCGCCAGCGGCTGCGGTGCGGTCCACCACGCGAATACTGTCACGTCCACCGCGCTTGGAGGCGTAGAGCGCGCTGTCGCTTTGTTCGATCAGGGCAGTGAGGCTGCCCGGCGGCTGGTCGAACAGGTTGGCGCCGATGCTCAGGGTCACCGGCGCAGGCGTGGGGAACAGCTGCGCGGCGGCCTGCCGGAACTGCTCGCGCAAGGCGCCGCCCAGCGCCAGGATACGTTCGGTGGGGGCGTTGTTGAGCAGAATCACGAACTCATCGCCACCCAGTCGCGCCGCCAGGGCGCCGGTGGGCAGCACCGCGCGGATCATCTCGCTCAGGTCGACCAGCAGGCGGTCACCGGCGCTATGCCCGAACAGGTCGTTGACCAGCTTGAAGTTGTCGATATCAATCAGCAGCAACGCTCCGGGCCGCGTGGCCGACACGTCTTCGAGCAGACGCGGCGCACGGACTTCCAGGGCGCGGCGGTTGTACAGGGCCGTCAGCGGGTCACGGGCGGCCAGGCGGGCGATGCGTTTTTCTCGCCGGTAGCGCTCGGTGCCGGTCATCGACAGCGCAATCAGCATGATTGCCATGGCGCCTTCCACCAGCGAGATCTGGATGATCTGGCCGCGGAACGCCGCCAGGTCGATCAGCGTGCCGGGCACCACCGCCGTGATCGCCTTGGCCACGTAGAACAGGCCGTGCATCAGCAGCACGTAGCGCAGTTGCACCGCCCCCACGCTCAGCGACTTGCCATGCGGGCGCAGCAGTGCACTGGCCTTGAGCGCCAGCAGCGCCACCAGCAGCGAGTTGACCAGCAGCATCAGCTTGGACCATTGCGGCTCCTCGGGTACCACCAGCAGCGCGAGCCATACCACGAAGACCAGGTACCAGCCCCGCGACAGCTGGGTTTGCGTGAAACGCCCGACACCCAGCAGGAACAGCCAGTGCGCCGTCACCAGCAGGCCATTGGCGAACCAGATACCGATCAGCAGCAGGCCGCTGCTGCGCAGCAGCGCGAGGGTACAGCCCACGGTGATGGTGGCGAACCCGGCGCTCCAGAACAGCAGCGAGGGTTCACGCACGCTGCGCCACTCGATCGCCAGGTACAGCGCGGCGGCCGCGGCGAGGGCGATCGTGATGGTGAGCATCGTGGGTGGGTCTAGCGCCATGGCGAGCGGGCCTGCATGAAGTGCACGGAAAGCGGCGATTGTAAGCGTTTGAATCGGTTTTTCGCAGTGCTTGCGCGAAGCGTTTCAGCCGGCTGTCGCAAACCTGGGCCAGCCTGTCGCGGGCAGTGCAAAAGACCCTATCGACCCTGTGGCCAATGGTCCTCGATTGCGTACCACGGCGCCTTCGAAGCCACCTCCACATGGCGCTGCCTGTCGAACGTCATGGGTGAGTCCAGGGTGCCCAGCGCAATCGAGATCCAGTCGGCATGGTCCCCCTGTGAGCGCGACCAGAACAGCGATGAACCGCAGTCGCCACAGAACTGGCGCGTCACCGACTCGGACGATGCGTACGACTTGAGCCGCTCGCCTCCCTGCAGCAGTTGCAGGTCGTCGCGCCTGACGCTGGCGTAGCTGGCGAACGCCGCCCCGTGGCCCTTGCGGCACTGGCTGCAATGGCAGTGCGAAACCGCCTTGAGGGGCGCGCTGAGCTGATAACGGATGGCGCCGCACAGGCAGCTGCCCTGGTACTGGTGTGTCATGGAAGGTCCAACCCGGTTGCTCGCAATACAGGGCCGACAGTCTAAGCTGATCCCTTGCCCGTCATGCAACACACCCTTTTGCCACCCTGCACCGAGGCCCCGCCCTATGCCGTTGTTTCGCCCTCCCTGCGCCAGCGCCCTGGCGCTCTGCCTGTCCTTCGCCTGTACCGGCGCCATCGCTTCCCCCGCCCAGGACCTGCTGGAAAAAGCCAAGGCCGAGCAGTCGAGCTACCTGGATACCCTCAAAACCCTGGTATCGGTGGACACCGGTACCGGCACCCAGCAAGGCCTCACCGACGTCGGTGCACTGCTGGTCAAGCGCCTGGAGGCCCTGGGCGCCACGGTGCAGACCAGCGCCGCCACGCCCTCGGTGGGCAACAACATCGTCGGCACCTTCAAGGGCAGCGGCAGCAAGCGCTTCATGCTGATGGTGCATTACGACACCGTGTTCGGCCCCGGCACCGCCGCCAGGCGCCCGTTTCGCATCGAGGGCGAGCGTGCCTATGGCCCCGGGGTGGCCGACGCGAAGGGCGGGGTGGCGATGATCCTGCATGCGATCAAGCTGCTGAAGGATGTGCGCTTCAACGACTACGCCACCCTGACCGTGCTGTTCAACCCCGATGAAGAAATGGGCTCGCTCGGCTCCCGGCAGATCATTGCCGAGCTTGCGCGCAAGCATGACTACGTCTTCTCCTACGAGCCCCCGAACAAGGACGCGGTGACGGTGGCCACCAACGGCATCAACCAGCTGCTGCTGGAAGTGCGCGGTCGCTCGGCACACGCCGGCTCCGCCCCTGAAGACGGGCGCAACGCCTTGACCGAGCTGGCGCACCAGGTGGTTCAGCTCAAGGACCTGGGCGACCCGGCCAAAGGCACCACGGTCAACTGGACCCTGGCCAAGGCCGGCGAGAAAGCCAACATCATCCCGGCGCTGGCCACCGCCGAAGCCGACATGCGCTATGCCGACCTGTCCGAAAGCGACCGCGTGCTGGCCGACGCGCAACGTATCAGCCAGGCCCGGCTCATCACCGACACGCAGGTCACGCTGACCCTGCGCAAGGGGCGCCCGCCGCTGGCCAGAAATGAAGGCTCCGCCGCCCTGGCCAGCACTGCCCAGCAGCTGTATGGCCAGATCGATCGCACCCTGGAACCCATCGCCATGCGTTTTGGCACCGACGCCGGCTATGCCTATGTGCCCGGCAGCGCCACGCCGGCGGTGCTCGAAACCATGGGCGTGGTCGGGGCCGGGTTGCACGCCGACGATGAATACATCGAACTGTCCAGCATCGCGCCGCGCCTGTACCTGACGGTGGCGATGATCCGGCACCTCTCGCAGTAGGCTGCACCGCGCCCTCCCGGCACCCGGGAGGGCGGGCGGCTCAGCTGTGGTTGATGTCGCGGTCCTTGGTCTCGGGCAGGAAGAAGGTACCCAGGATGGCGGTCATCACCGCGATCACGATCGGGTACCACAGCCCGTAGTAGATATCCCCCGTGGCCGCGACCATGGCGAACGCCACCGTGGGCAGGAAGCCGCCGAACCAGCCGTTGCCGATATGGTAGGGCAGCGACATCGAGGTGTAGCGGATACGCGCCGGGAACAGCTCCACCAGCCACGCGGCGATCGGCCCGTAGACCATGGTCACGTAGATCACCAGGATGGTCAGCAGCAACAGCACCATGGGGTAGTTGGTCTTGTTCGGGTCGGCCTTTTCCGGGTAGCCGGCGTCCTTCAGGGCCGCGCCCAGGGTGGCGGCGAAGGCATCGTTCTGCGTCTTGAAGTCGGCGGCCGGCAGGCGGCTGCCGTCGAAGCTGGGCACCACCGTGCTGCCGATGCGCACCTGCGCCACGCTGCCGGGCTCGGCCTTTTCGTTCACGTAGGGGATCGCGCGCTTGGCCAGCACGCTCTTGGCCACGTCGCACGAACTGGTGAAGCGCGCCTTGCCCACCGGGTCGAACTGGAACGAACACTGCGCCGGGTCGGCGACCACCGTCACCGGGTTGCGTGCCTGGGCACTGAACACGTCGGGGTTGCCGTACTGGGTCAGCGCATGAAAGATCGGGAAGTAGGTCAGCGCCGCCAGGATGCAGCCGGCCATGATGATGCCCTTGCGCCCGATGCGGTCGGACAGGCTGCCGAAGATGACGAAGAACGGCGTGCCGATCAGCAGCGAACCGGCAATCAGCAGGTTGGCGGTCTGCGGGTCGATCTTGAGCGTCTGCAACAGAAAGAACAGCGCATAGAACTGCCCGGTGTACCACACCACCGCCTGGCCGGCGGTACCGCCGAGCAGCGACATGATCACCACCTTGAGGTTGTCCCAGCGGGCGAACGACTCGGTCAGCGGCGCCCTGGATGCCTTGCCTTCGGCCTTCATCCGGTTGAATACCGGCGACTCGCTCAGTTGCAGGCGGATGTACACCGACACGATCAGCAGCAGAATCGACAGCAGGAATGGTATGCGCCAGCCCCACGCCTCGAACGCCTCGGTGCCCAGCACGGTACGGCACGCCAGGATCACCAGCAGCGACAGGAACAGCCCCAGCGTGGCGGTGGTCTGGATCCACGAGGTGAAGAAGCCGCGCTTGCCGGGCGGTGCGTGCTCGGCCACGTAGGTGGCGGCGCCGCCGTATTCACCGCCCAGCGCCAGGCCTTGCAGCAGGCGCAGGGTGATCAGGATCACCGGTGCCGCCACGCCGATGCTCGAGTAGCTGGGCAACAGGCCCACCACCGCGGTGGACACGCCCATGATCACGATGGTGATGAGGAAGGTGTGCTTGCGTCCGATCATGTCGCCCAGGCGGCCGAACACAATGGCGCCGAACGGCCTTACCGCAAACCCGGCGGCGAAGGCGAGCAGGGCGAAGATGAAGGCAGTGGTTTCGTTGACCCCGGCAAAGAAGTGCTTGGCGATGATCGCCGCCAGGGAGCCATACAGATAGAAGTCGTACCACTCGAACACGGTGCCCAGGGACGAGGCAAAGATGACCTTGCGTTCCTCTTTGGTGATCCCGCGCCTGGGCGCACTGCCTGTGGAAGTGCTGTCGATTGTCGCCATGAGTTTTCTCCGGATTGTTGTTGTAGGCCGGAACACCCACTGCCACTTCACCCAAGCCCTGGGGCTGATGTCATCGGACTACGCAATGCGCACAGACACCTCGCAGCGCTGCCCGCTCGTTTGAAGCATAATCAGCTTCGCGCAGATATCCACTCGCCGACGGTTGGCCGGACGGCAGGAGGGGGCTGCAATAACCAGACGTGATGAGAAAGGGACACGCAATGCCGCAAAATGCTGACGACTCGTTCTACGACCGCGCCGACGCCCATATAGAACTGTCCAACGAGCAGCTCGGGCAGGTCCAGGACCTGGGCAAGGTGAGCGCCTCGATGATGTTCGGCACCACCCGGTTCAATGCCTGGGTGAGTGCGCGCAACTTCAAGTCGGGGGAAGAAATGGCGCAGGCACGCGAGGCGATGCTCACGTACTTCTGCGACCAGTACCGGATGATGCTCGAAGACAACCTGGACGACCATATCAACAACTTTGCGACGTACATGCAGGGTTCGGCCAAGTAACGCGTTGCCCGCTTCGCCGGCAACGCCGGCTCCTACAAGGAAGAACCGTTATGGCAGGTGAATACAATCTGGCGCTGGTGATTGCCGCGGCGCTCAGCGCGCTGGCGGCCGTGCTGCACGTGGGTACGATCATCGCGGGGCCGTCCTGGTATCGCCTGTTCGGGGCGGGTGAGCGCTTCATCCGGGCGGCGGAGGCGGGCCGGACCTTTCCGGCGGTGGTCACGGCAGCGATTGCGCTGGTGCTGCTGAGCTGGGCGGCCTTTGCATTGTCGGGGGCGGGCGTGATCGCGCCGCTGCCGTTGCTGCTGCCGGCGTTGTGCGCGATCACGCTGGTGTACCTGCTGCGCGGTATCGCCGGGCCCTTCGTGCTGGCCAATACCGGGCGCAGCCAGCGCTTCATCGTGGTGAGCTCGCTGGTGTGCCTGGGGTTCGGGGTGGTGCACCTGGTGGGGCTGGTGCAGGTCTGGGGCCGCCTGGGCTGATCCGCGAATGGCCGGGCGGGGGCGCCGGGCCGGTGTCGCCACCCGGTTGGCCTCAGGCCTGTGCAGCCACACTGGCCATGAACAACCCCAGTTTTTTCTGGAAGTCGGCCACCTGCTGGTTGCCGGTGTCCTCGTTGCAGCGCAGCTCCCATTTCAGGCGTGATGCCTGGCGCTGCACCGCATCGCACTCGGTATCCAGTTGCACCAGCCGGTTCAACTGTTCGCCGCGTTGCCCGGCCTGCTGGCTCAGCTCCACGAACCGCCAGGATTTGCCCGGCTGGATGTGGGTCTTGCGATAGCTGACCTGCAACGTGGGGCGTTCATCGTGCAGGTTGAGGTTGAGGTAGAACTTGATCTGCTTTTTCAGCACGCTCTGCAGGTTGAGATCGTCCACCACCTCGCGACGGCCGCTCAGGTAGTCCTCGATGAACGGCAGGTTGTCGCGGTTCTGCTCACTGAAGGTCGCCGGTTCGATCAGTGCCGGGGTCAGGTTGACGGCAATCTTCTCGAACTCCAGAAAGTAGGTGTGGATGTCGTCGAGCAGCGCCTTGCGCTCGTCGTGAAGCTGCTGCAGGTGCTGTTCGCTGTCGTGCAGTGCCTGGGCCAGCGCCGGCGATGTCTTGTCCGGGCTGTGCTTGCCCTGCAACGAGCGGAAGGCATAGCGGGCGAGGAAGTCGGACAGTGCCTCTTCCCCCCGGGCCGCCAGTGCCACTGCCTGGGCCTGCAGGTCGGCGGCCGCGCCCTCGAGGTCGCAATTGCGGAGCTTGGTCAACAAGGTGGTGAGTGTCGCTTGATCCATATGCAGCCCTCCCTTTGGCTGCCTCGCACAGTACTGCACCTGAGCGCTGGCCTGCCAGTGTCGGTGAAGCAGGTTGTTTCGGCGGCAATCATAAAAATCCACCGCAAGCTAATGAGAAGTATTACCATGCACGACTCCCGTCAGCCTGCGTCCCGGAACCCTGCCGATGCATCCACTTTCCAGCACCCACCATGCGGTGGGCGAACTCTACGTTCAACACCACAGCTGGTTGACGCAGATGCTGCGCCGCAAGCTGGGCAACCGGGAGCAGGCGCTGGACCTGGCGCAGGACACCTTCGTGCGCATCCTGCGCAGCGAGGCACCGCCGGTGTACCGCGAGCCGCGCGCCTACCTCACCACCGTGGCCAGCCGCCTGTGCATCCAGTACTTTCGGCGCCATGCGCTGGAGAAGGCCTACATGGAGTCGCTGGCGCATCTTGAACCGGCGCTGGTGCCGTCCCCGGAAACTCGCCTGCTGGTGCTCGAGGCGCTGGACGCGGTGGGCCAGGTGCTCGATGGGCTGGGCAGCAAGGTGCGCGAGATCTTCCTGCTGTCACAGCTTGACGGTCTGACCTACGCGCAGATCGCCGAACACCAGGGCCTGACGGTGAACGTGGTGCAAAAGGCCATGCTCAAGGCCTACCGACACTGCTATGCGGCGGTCTACGGCGCATGAGCCGCTTCGCCCGGATCGACAACCAGCCGCTGGACCCCGGCGTGGTAGAGCAGGCCATGCTGTGGATGGTCACCCTGCAGTCGGGTGTCAGCAGCCTGGCCGAGCAGCAGGCCTGCCAGCACTGGCGCAATGAAAACCCCCAGCATGAACTGGCCTGGCAGCGTCTTGCCGGGCTCACCCATGACCTGCGCCAGGGCACCAGGACGTTACCGGCCGCCGGCGCGCGCGGATTGCTGCAGGCACGTGGCACTGCGTCGCGGCGCAATGTGCTCAAGGGCTTCGCCGGGCTGGGGGTGGTACTGGCGGCTGGCCTTAGCGTGCGTGAGCGGGTGCTGCTGCCGGAACTGTTCAGTGACTACCGCACCACCACCGGCGAGCGTCATCACGTGGCGTTGTCTGGCGAGGTGGAGCTGACCCTGGATACCCGCACCGGCGTGGATGCTCACGCAGACGTGCTGGCGCTCAACCTGGGGCGGATCATGCTCACCCTGGGGCAAGGTGCTTCGCTGGCGGTGCGCACCGCCAATGGCTGGGTACGCCCCGAGCCCGCCTCGCGGCTGGTGGTCAGCCAGGGCCTGCCCGGGGTGTCGGGTACCCAGGTGCAGGTGCTGGCAGGCAGTGCCTCGATCGCCTGGGCCGGCAGCACCCGCATGACCTTGAGCGCCGGCCAGCAGGTGGCGTTCGGGCAGCAGGTCGGCAGTGTCGAACCTCTCGACGCGGGCGCCCAGGCCTGGGTTGACGGCCTGCTGATTGCCGAGCGCATGCCACTGGGCCAGGTGTTGGCCCAGCTCGACCGCTACCGGCGCGGCGTACTGCGCTGCGATCCGGCGATGGCGGCCTTGCAGGTGTCGGGTTCGTTCTCCCTCGATCGGCCCGATGCCAGCCTCGACCTGCTGGCCAGTGTGTTGCCGATACGGGTACAGCGTGTGTTCGGCTACTGGGCAAACGTGGTCGTGGCCTGAGAACGATTATTTTTAACAGCGGCGGCAGTTTTTTCCATCTCATGCATCAAGACCAGGGAAGACGCTGAAAAACAGCGCATCGCCAACACCCTCAACCCATGGAATTGTTTATGCACAGCCGCCTCACTCCGCTTGCCGGTGCCTTGCGCACGGCCATCCTCGGGCTTTCCCTCGTGTGCGCCAGCCAGGGCGTACTGGCCGGCGCCGATGCCCACGCCACCCACGCCTTCCATATCGACGCCGGCAACCTCGATCGCGTGCTCGGCGCATTCGGCCAGCAGGCCGGGGTGATGATCGCGGTCGACTCGGCCCTGACCCAAGGCATCCACAGCAGCGGCCTGGACGGCAGCTACGCCATCGCCGAGGGCCTGGAGCGGCTGCTCGCGCCCAAGGGCCTGCAGGCGATGCCCGAAGGCGAGGGCTACCGGGTAATGCCAAGGCTGGCCACCGGCAGTGCGCAGCTGGAGCTGCAGGCCACCGAAGTCAGCGCCAACCAGCTGGGCACCATCACCGAAGGCACCGGCTCCTACACGCCGGGCACCATCGCCACCGCCACGCGCATGGTGCTGACCCCGCGGGAAACCCCGCAGTCGATCTCGGTGGTCACGCGCCAGGCCATGGACGATTTCGGCCTGAACGCCATCGACGATGTGATGCGCCACACCCCCGGCATCACCGTGTCGACCTACGACAGTGAACGTACCAACTACTATTCGCGCGGCTTCTCCATCGTCAACTTCCAGTACGACGGCATCCCGACCCTGCGTGACGCGCAGTACTCGGCCGGGCAGACCCTTACCGACATGGCGATCTATGACCGGGTCGAGGTGCTCAAGGGCGCCACCGGCCTGCTCACCGGCGCGGGCGGCCCCGGTGGCACGATCAACCTGATCCGCAAGAAGCCGACGGCCGACTTCAGGGGGCATGTGGACCTGGGCGCCGGCTCCTGGGACAACTACCGCTCGGAGATCGACCTCAGCGGCCCGCTGACCGACAGTGGCAACGTGCGGGGCCGGGCGGTGGCCGCCTATCAGGACAAGCACTCGTTCATGGACCATTACGAGCGCAAGACCAGCGTGTACTACGGCATCCTGGAAGTGGACCTGGACGAAGACACCCTGCTGACCCTGGGCGCCGACTACCAGGACAGCGACCCCAGGGGCTCGGGCTGGTCGGGCAGCCGTCCGGTGTACGACTCCCAGGGCAACCCCATCAGCCTGCCGCGTTCGTTCAACAATGGCGCCAAGTGGAGCAGTTGGGAGCAGTACTCGCGCACGCTGTTCGCCACCCTGGAGCATCGCCTGGCCAATGACTGGGTCATCAAGGGTCAGTACAACCACCAGATCAATGGTTATGACGCGCCACTGGGCTCGGTGTCGCCCGACACCCCGACCGTGTCGTCGATCTATTCGCGCAAGTACACCGGCGAAACCACCAGCGACAGCGGCGACCTCTACGCCACCGGGCCGTTCAGCCTGTTCGGGCGCGAACACCAACTGGTGGTGGGTGGCTCGGTGTCCAGCTCGCACTGGAAGGGCGACAACTACAACAACGTCACCTACTTCGACAACGAATACGATCTGGAGAGCTGGCACGGTCAGGCCATCGAGCCGGACTGGGGCTCGGTGACAAAGCGCAACGACGAAACCACCCGGCAAAGTGGCGGCTACCTGACTGCGCGCTTCAGTGTCACCGATGACCTTTCGCTGCTGCTGGGCAGCCGCCTGGCAAACTTTCAGGTCACCGGCACCAGCGACAGCCAGGAGAGCGGACGGCTGGTGCCCTATGCCGGGGTGGTGTACGACCTCAACAGCAACTTCTCTGCGTATGCCAGCTACACCGATATCTTCCTGCCGCAGACGGCCTACCGTGACAGCCGCAACAGGATGCTCGAGCCCAACGAGGGCCAGAACTACGAGGTGGGCATCAAGGGTGAGTTCTACGACGGTCGCCTGAACACCAGCCTGGCCTACTTCGAAGTGCACGAAGATAACCGCCCGCAGGCCGACACGTTCTACAACGCCAGGCCAACCAACCCCGACATCGACTACGCCTACATGGGCATCAAGTCCAGAACCAAGGGCTACGAGGCAGAGGTGTCCGGGGAACTGGCGCCCGGCTGGCAGGTGCAGGCCGGCTACACGCACAAGGTCAGCCGCGACCAGGGCGGGGCCAAGGTAGCTACCTGGGAGCCCGAAGATCAGCTCAACCTCTACACCACCTACAAACTTGGCGGGCGCCTCGACAAGCTCACCGTGGGGGGTGGGGCACGCTGGCAGGGCAAGGGCTGGCAGGTCCTCAACAACTACGCCAAGGGCACCAATGACACTTTCACCCAGACCCCGTACTGGCTGGTCGACCTGATGGCGCGCTACCAGTTCACCGAGCACCTGTCGGCGTCGGTCAACGTCTACAACCTGTTCGACAAGTACTACTACACCAACATCGGCTTCTATAACTCCTCGTACTACGGTGACCCGCGCAACGTGATGTTCAGCACTCGCTGGGACTTCTGACGTCCAGGCCCGCTCCCGTGTGGGGGCGGGTTCGACCTGCGATGGGTGCACCCGAAAAATCCGCGTCGGGCAAAAATCACTTCCGAGCTTTCGATTCCCGTGCAGTGAAGGCACAATGCGTGTCCTTTTTTTGGCCGGCCTTGCCGGGGGCCTCGAAATGATCAAGACGCCGTACTACCTCATCGACAAAACCAAGCTGCTGCACAACATGCAGAAGATCGCCTATGTGCGCGAACAGTCCGGGGCCAAGGCCCTGCTGGCGCTCAAGTGCTTCGCCACCTGGTCGGTGTTCGACCTGATGCAGCAGTACATGGACGGCACCACCTCGTCCTCGCTCTACGAGCTCAAGCTCGGCCGCCAGAAGTTCGAAGGCGAGACCCACGCCTACAGCGTGGCCTGGGCCGACGATGAAATCGACGAGATGATCGAGAACTGCGACAAGATCATCTTCAACTCCATCGGCCAGCTGCAGCGCTATGCCCAGGCCACCGAAGGCAAGGTGCGCGGCCTGCGCGTCAACCCGCAGGTGAGCAGTTCGGACTACCTGCTGGCCGACCCGGCGCGCCCGTTCAGCCGCCTGGGCGAATGGGACCCGGTCAAGATCGATGCGGTCATGTCGCAGATCTCCGGCTTCATGTTCCACAACAACTGCGAGAACGGCGATTTCGGCCTGTTCGACCAGATGCTCAACACCATCGAAGAGCGCTTCGGCGAGCTGCTGCACAAGGTCGAGTGGGTGAGCCTGGGCGGCGGTATCCACTTCACCGGCGAAGACTATGCACTGGATGCATTCTGCGCGCGCCTGAAGGCGTTCTCGCAGAAGTACGGCGTGCAGGTGTACCTGGAGCCGGGCGAAGCGGCGATCACCCAGAGCGCTTCGCTGGAAGTGACCGTGCTCGACACCCTGTACAACGGCAAGCACCTGGCCGTGGTCGACAGCTCCATCGAGGCTCACATGCTCGACCTGCTGATCTATCGCCTCAACGCCAAGCTGGCGCCCAGCGAGGGTGAGCACACCTACATGGTATGCGGCAAATCCTGCCTGGCCGGGGATATCTTCGGCGAGTATCAATTCGATCGTCCGCTGGCCATCGGCGATCGGCTGTCGTTCATCGACGCGGCAGGCTACACCATGGTCAAGAAAAACTGGTTCAACGGTTTGAAGATGCCATCCATCGTAGTGAAACAACTTGACGGTACTGTCGAGGTGGTTCGCGAATTTGGTTTTGACGACTACCTGTCCAGCCTCTCGTAAGCTGGCGGAAAGGAGAGATAAAGAAATTGAAGAAAAACGTTCTTATCATTGGTGCAGGAGGTGTCGCCAAGGTGGTGGCCCACAAGTGCGCGCAGCACAACGACGAACTCGGTCGTATTGCCATCGCGTCACGCAACATCTCCAAATGCCAGGCCATCATCGACAGCGTCAAGGCCAAGGGTAGCCTGAAGGTACCCGCCGACATCACGGCCTTTTCGCTCAATGCTCTGGATGTCGAGGCAACCAAGGCGCTGATCCGCGAAACCGAATCGCAGATCGTGATCAACGTCGGTTCCGCCTTCCTCAACATGTCGGTGCTGCGTGCCTGCATCGATACCGGTGTGGCCTACCTGGACACCGCCATTCACGAAGAACCGGGCAAGATCTGCGAGACGCCGCCCTGGTATGGCAACTACGAGTGGAAGCACCTCGAGGAATGCCAGCAGAAGAACATCACCGCCATTCTTGGCGTGGGCTTCGACCCGGGTGTGGTCAATGCCTATGCAGCACTGGCGCAACAACAGTATTTCGACCGCATTGATTCGATCGACATTCTCGACGTCAATGCCGGCTCCCATGGCAAGTATTTCGCCACCAATTTCGACCCGGAAATCAATTTCCGCGAATTCACCGGACAGGTGTGGAGCTGGCAGAACAGCCAGTGGACCAGCAACACCATGTTCGAAGTCAAGCGTACCGACGACCTGCCGGTGGTGGGTTCGCAGAACCTGTACCTGACCGGCCATGACGAAGTGCACTCGCTGTCCAAGAACCTCGACGTGCCGAACGTGCGTTTCTGGATGAGCTTCGGTGAGCACTACATCAATGTGTTCACCGTACTGAAGAACCTGGGCCTGCTGTCCGAGCAACCGGTGAAGACCGCCGAGGGCCTGGAAGTGGTGCCGCTCAAGGTGGTCAAGGCCGTGCTGCCGGATCCGTCTTCGCTGGCGCCGGGCTACACCGGCAAGACCTGCATTGGCGACCTGGTCAAGGGCACGAAGGACGGCCAGCCACGCGAAGTGTTCATCTACAACGTGGCTGATCACGAAGAGGCCTATGCCGAGACCGACAGCCAGGGCATCTCCTACACCGCGGGCGTGCCGCCGGTGGCGGCGGCCCTGCTGGTGGCCCGTGGCGAGTGGGACGTGCAGCGCATGGCCAACGTCGAGGAACTGCCGGCCGAGCCGTTCCTGAAGGCGTTGGACGTGATGGGCCTGCCGACCCGCATCAAGGACGAGAACGGCGATCGTCCCTGGAACTGATGGGGTCAGGCTGACAAAAAAGGGGGGCGCCGTGATGGCGTCCCCCTTTTTTGTGTTGTGCCCTTCGCCAGCAAGGCTGGCTCCTACAGACCTACCAAACCCGTAGGAGCCAGCGTTGCTGGCGAAGAGGCCAGACCAATCAACTCAAGATAAACGGCCACCCACCAGCATCGGGGTTCGCGGCGGTATCAAGCGCTTTGAACCCGTAGCCTCGAACGCCGAGGCCAGGCGCAGCAACGCCGAGTCATCATACGCCCGCCCGGCAAAGGTCAGCCCCACCGGCATGCCGATGTCCGCCATCACCCCCATCGGCACCGTCACCGTCGGCACCCCAAGGTGACGGATCGCCAGGTTGCCGTTGGCCACCCACACCCCGTTGCTCCAGGCAATATCCGCCGAGGCCGGGTTCACATCGGCATCGGCCGGGGCCACATCGGCCACCGTCGGGAACAGCACCGCATCCAGCCCCAGCCTGTCCATCCAGTCTTCCAGGTCGATGCGCCGCGTCTGCTCCAGCCCGCGCAGGCCATCGGGCAGGGTAGCGATCTGGTCCCACGGCGTGATGCCGCGCTCGGCCATGCGCACATACTCGTCCATGCCCGCCGCCAGGTCGCCCTCGCGGTTGGGCAGGGTGCCGGGGTCGTGGGGGAAGATCTTCGGCCCGTCCACGTCCACCAGGCGGTTGAGCTGCGGGTCGCCGTTGGCCTGCAGGAAGTCGTCGAAGGCCCAGGCCGTCAGGTCCCACAGTTCATGGTGCAGGAATGCCTTGGACACCAGGCCCCGATTGAACACGGTGGGCGCACCTGGGCGGTCGCCCTCGCAGTTCGATACCAGCGGGAAATCCACTTCGAGCACCTCGGCGCCGGCCGCTTCCAGTGCCTTGCGCGCCGCCTCCCACAGTGCGATCACCGAAGGCCGCGTGTTGATGCGCTGGCCGGTCGGGCCGCCGATGCCGGGGCTGTCCGAGGTGCCGGCATCCGGGTCCTTGTTGATGTACATGCGCGGGATGCCGAAGCGCTTGCCGGCCAGCGCCGCGCTGTCCGCCGCCAGTTGTGGGTAGGCGGCGGGGCGCACCGAGGCCACGCTGGGGATCGGCACCCAGGGCTGCAGGCGCCACAGGTCGCCACGGGTGTCGGGGTCTTCGGCCACCACCACGTCGAGCACTTCGAGCAGGTCGGCCATGGTGCGGGCGAAGGGCACCACCACGTCCATGGTCGGCGTCAGCGGCCAGTTGCCGCGCACCGAGATCACCCCGCGCGAAGGGGTGTAGGCGCACAGGCCATTGTTGGAGGCCGGGCCGCGGCCGCTGGACCAGGTTTCCTCGGCCAGGCCGAACGCGGCGAAGCTGGCCGCCGTGGCCGTGCCCGCGCCGTTGGACGAGCCCGAGGCGAAGGGTGCGGTGAGGTAGGCGGCGTTGTACGGGCTTTCGGCCCGGCCATACACGCCGCGCTGCATGCCGCCGTTGGCCATGGGCGGCATGTTGGTCTTGCCCAGGCAGATCGCCCCGGCGCCGCGCAGGCGCTCGATGGTGAAGGCGTCGCGGTAGGCCACCAGGTTGGCGAAGGCCGGGCTGCCGGAGGCGGCGGTCATGCCCTTGACCAGGTAACTGTCCTTGGCGGTGTAGGGGATGCCGTCGAGCGGGCCGAGGGGCTTGCCCTGGGCACGACGCTCGTCGGATGCCTGGGCTTCGCGCAGGGCTTCGGGGTTGCGCACCACCACCGCATTGAGCGCGGTGGGCGTGTCTGCGCCGTCGTAGGCATCGATGCGGGCGAGGTAGGCCTTCACCAGCTCGACCGAGGTGGTCTGGCCCGATTCGAGGGCGGCGCGCAGCTGCGCAATGGAAACTTCGGTGACTTCGATCATGCGGTGGTTACCAGCGGCCAAAGGGGTCATGAGTGATGGCGGGAATCATAGCGGTTTAAGGTTCAGGTGTCCGCCCGGCGAGGGCCCTGGCAGATGACCTCAGATCACCTGTGCGCTGAAAAACCATCCTTTGTAAAGGCCTGCCTGCGTGCCGCCTAATCGCCTCCGACCGCGCCCTGCGCGGCAATCGCTCACTAAAACAAATAAAGGCGAAGTCATGCACGAAGACGCAGGTTTGTTACTGATATTGATGGCGGCCATCGGCCTGATCGTGGTGCTGGTGGTCAGGTTTCGGGTGCACTCGTTCCTGGCCCTGATGCTGGCCAGTTTTGTGGTGGGCGCCGGGGCCGGCATGCCGCTGCCGGCCATCGCCGATTCGTTCGAGAAGGGCATGGGCGGCACCCTGGGTTTTCTTGCGGCGGTGATCGGCCTGGGCAGCATCCTGGGCAAACTGCTGGAGGTGTCGGGCGGCGCCGAACGCATTGCGCGCTCGCTGCTCGACGCCCTGGGTGAACAGCGCACGGCGTGGGCCATGATGCTGGTGGGCTTCGTGGTGGGCATACCGGTGTTTTTCGAAGTCGGTTTCGTGTTGCTGATACCACTGATCTACGTGGTGGCCCGCCAGACCCGGCTCAACATCCTCTACGTCGGCCTGCCACTGGCCGTATCGCTGATGACCGTGCACTGCATGCTGCCGCCGCACCCGGCGGCAATGGCCATCACCCAGCTGCTGGGGGGCGACGTGGGCAAGGTGATCCTGTACGGGCTGATCGTCGGCCTGCCGACCGCGGTGATTGCCGGCCCGGTATGGGCCACGCTGGTGTGCCCGCGGCACGCGGCGCCCGACGCGCAGGCTGCGGCAGAGCCTGCCGCCACGCCAGCCGCTGGCCAGTCGATGCCGGGCCTGGGCCTGACCCTGCTGGTGATTCTGCTGCCGCTGCTGCTGATGGTGGGCAAGACCCTGGCCAGCATGACCCTGGCGCCCGAGGCCGGGCTGTTCCGGCTGATGATGTTCCTCGGCAACCCGCTCACTGCCCTGGCCATCGCGGTGTGCTTCGCCTACTGGGCGCTGGGCCTGCGCCGTGGCCTGGGCATGGCGCGGTTGCAGGCGCTGACTGCCGGCTCCTTCACCCCGCTGGCCAGTATCCTGTTGATCATCGGTGCCGGCGGTGCCTTCAATGGCGTACTGATCGACAGCGGGGTCGGCAAGGTGCTGGCCAGCACCCTGTCGCAGTGGGACCTGAACCCGATCCTGCTGGCCTGGTTCGTCGCCGGGCTGATGCACCTGGCGGTCGGCTCGGCCACCGTGGCAATGGTCAGCGCCGCCGGCATGGTGCTGCCGCTGCTGGACGCGATGCCGGGGCAGAACCGCGAGATCGTGATCATTGCCATTGGCGCCGGCGCGATTGGCTGGACTACCGTCACCGACTCGGCGTTCTGGGTGGTCAAGGAATACCTGGGCGTGTCGCTGGGCGAGGCGCTCAAAAAATTCACTGCCGCGACACTGCTGGCTTCGGTCGTGGCCCTGGGCATGACCCTGCTGCTGTCGCACTGGGTATGAGCCTGCCCGTACTACCGTCACTTTTCTGGAGAACCGCATGATTCACGACAAGACCCTGGACCAGTGGCAGCACAGCCACCCCTTGATCGCCGACCTGGTGCGCCTGCAACCGACCACCTGGTTCAACCCGGGCCTGGCCCCGACAGCGCAGGCGCTGGGCGACGTGCCGCTGACCCTGGCCGATGTGGACGACGCCAGCGCGCGGCTGGAACGTTTTGCCAGCTACATTGCCTCGGCCTTCCCGCAGACGGCGGTGAGCAAGGGCATCATCGAGTCGCCCCTGCTGCCGTTGGCGCAGGTGCAGGCCGCGCTGTGCGCCGAAGCGCAGGTACCCGTGCAGGGCGCGCTGTGGCTCAAGGCCGACAACCTGCTGCCGATCTCCGGCTCGATCAAGGCGCGTGGCGGTATCTACGAGGTGCTCGAGCACGCCGAAGACCTCGCATTGGCGGCGGGCATCCTGCAGCCTGGGGATGACTACGCGAGCCTCGACAGCGACCGCGCGCGGGCATTTTTCGGCCAGTACAGCGTGGCGGTCGGCTCCACCGGCAACCTGGGCCTGTCCATCGGCATCATTAGTGCGCGCCTGGGCTTCAAGGCCAGCGTGCACATGTCGGCCGACGCCCGGCAGTGGAAGAAGGACCGCTTGCGCAGTTGTGGGGTGGAGGTGATCGAGTATGCGTCCGACTACAGCGTGGCGGTGGAGCAGGGGCGCCAGCAGGCCGAGGCCGACCCGCGCTGCCATTTCGTCGATGACGAAAACTCCATCAACCTGTTCCTCGGCTACGCGGTGGCGGCGCGTCGCCTGCAACGCCAGCTCGAGGCGGCGGGCATCAGGGTGGATGCCGAGCACCCGCTGTTCGTCTACCTGCCATGCGGCGTTGGTGGTGGCCCTGGCGGGGTGGCATTCGGTCTGAAGCAGATCTTCGCCGACGCGGTGCACTGCGTGTTCGCCGAGCCGACCCATTCGCCCTGCATGCTGCTGGGGGTGTACACCGGGCTGCACGAGCAGGTCAGCGTGTACGACTTCGGCATCGACAACCGCACCGCCGCCGACGGCCTGGCGGTGGGGCGCCCGTCCGGGTTTGTCGGGCGCTCCATGCAGCGCCTGATCGACGGCTATTACACCGTTACCGACGAGCAGCTGTATCGGCAACTGGCGCAACTCGAAGCCATCGAGGGTCATCGCCTGGAACCCTCGGCGCTGGCCGGGCTGCCGGGGTTCCTGCGAGTGACCGGGGAGCGGCAGGGCTATCGCCAGCGCCTGGGCCTGAGCGCGCAGCGCCTGGCCAATGCCACGCACCTGGTGTGGGGCACCGGAGGCAGCATGGTGCCGGACGATGAAATGCAGGCGTATCTGGCGCAGGGCCGTACACTGCTGGCCGGACACTAGCGGAACCTGCCCCGATGCTGAACCTGCCCCCGCGTTTGAGCGCACGCCTGAACAGCTCGCAATTTGCCAACCTGCACACCTTTCTGGTGGCGGCGCGGCACCTGAGCTTTGCCCAGGCAGCCGAGGAGCTGTGCCTGACCCCCAGTGCGGTGAGCCACCGTATCGCCCGCCTGGAGCAGGCCCTGGCGCTGCGCCTGTTCGAGCGGCTGACCCGGCGCATACGCCTGACAGCCGAGGGCGAGCGGGTGTTCGCGATACTGCAGGGGGTGATGGAGCAGTTGGGCGATGCCCTGGAGCCATCGCCCGAGGCCGAGCTGCGCGGGGCGGTGGCGTTGTATGCGCGCCCGTCCGCAGCGCAATGCTGGCTGGTGCCGCGCCTGGCCGACTTCCACCAGCGCTATCCGAATATCGCGCTGGACGTGCGGGTGGGCAACGATGCGGTCGACTTTCGCACGCACAACATCGACCTGGCGCTGCTGTACGCCAATGGCGAGTTTCCCGGCCTGGTCAGCCATGCGCTGATGAGCGAGACCATCGCCCCGGTGTGCAGCCCGCGCTATGCCGAGCTGCACCAGCTGTTCGACAACCCTGCCAATCTGCGCCAGTGCACCTTGCTGCACGATGCACTGGCCTGGGAGAACGCGGTGTTCGATGCCGAGTGGCAATTGTGGGCTGGCCAGCAGGGGCTGCTGGACGCCTTGCCGCAGCGCGGCCTGACCTTCGACCGGTCGGACCTGTGCGTGACGGCGGCCATCCACCACGCCGGTATCGCCATCGGCCGCCAGCGCCTGGTGCAGGCGCGTATCGACCAGGGCGAGCTGGTGCTGCCGTTCGGCGGGTTTTCCCAGCCGGGGCGCTATGACTACTTTCTGGTTCACCCGCCGCGCGACCCGTTGCCCCGGCGGGTGCAGGTACTGATCGACTGGCTCAAGGGTTGCGCCGCGGGCGACTAGACTGCAGAGGTCTGTCGCTTTTCTGTGGAGAACCACGATGAACAGCAAGAACACGATCTGCCTCTGGTACGACGGCGCGGCGCTGGAGGCTGCCACCTTTTACGCCAGCATCTTTCCCGACAGCGCGGTGGGCGCCGTGCACCGTGCCCCCGGCGACTTCCCTGCCGGCAAGCAGGGCGATGTGCTGACCGTGGAATTCACGGTCATGGGCATCCCGTGCCTGGGCCTCAATGGCGGCTCGGCCTTCCATCACAGCGAGGCGTTCTCGTTCCAGGTGGCCACCGACGACCAGGCCGAGACCGACCGCCTGTGGCAGGCGATCATCGGCAACGGCGGCCAGGCCAGCGTGTGCGGCTGGTGCAAGGACAAGTGGGGGCTGTCGTGGCAGATCACCCCGCGCGCGCTGACCGCCGCGATCACTCACCCCGACCCGGCTGCGGCCAAGCGTGCCTTCGACGCGATGATGCAGATGGACAAGATAGACATCGCCGCCATCGAGGCCGCCTTGCGACCCCAGGCACCGACGCGAGAGTAAATTCGCCGACAACTGCACAACAGGCTTTGTGACGCGCGTGTGTGCGGGCATAGTAGCGCCCGCACGCCAGCGCGCGCGTGCGTCACTATAAAACGAGCGGTTCGGCATGCGCCCCTTCGGGCCGGTGCATGACAAGATCGCCACACGAAGGAGGCTGTGCCTTGTCAACCGTAGAGAAGCATCTATCCAGGCTTGCGTGGAGCGACGTCTGGGCTGGCTTCAAGCAACTCTTGCCGATTTCCCTGTTCGTCGTGGTGTTCGGTGTGGCCTTCGGCCTCGCTGCAGCCCAGACCGGGCTGGGGGACGCGGCGACCCTGCTGATGAGCGCACTGGTGTTCGCCGGCGCTTCGCAGTTCGCCGCGCTGGAACTGTGGGGCGAGCAGGTACCGCTGGTGCCGCTGATTATCACCGTGTTCGCCATCAATGCCCGTCACCTGCTGATGGGCGCCACGCTGTACCCCTGGCTGCGTGAGCTGCCCACTGCCCGGCGCTACGGCGTGATGCTGGTGGTGTCCGACGCCAACTGGGCGATGGCCATGCAGGCATTGAACGCCGGCAAGCCGGGCCTGGGCCTGGTGCTGGGCGGCGGTATCGCGCTGTGGTCGGCGTGGTGCCTGGGCAGTTGGCTGGGGCTGCATTTCGGCAATGCGATCCACGACCCGGTCAGCCTGGGCCTGGACATGGTGATGGGCTGCTTTCTGCTGGCGATGGTGCTGGGCGGGCACAAGAGCCTGCGCATGCTGATGATCTGGATCGTGGCGGCCGGTTCGTCGCTGCTGGCCTACTGGTACCTGCCGGAGAACAGCCACGTGGTGGTGGGCGCGCTGGCGGGCGGCATTCTGGGTGTGGTGTGGATGGAGAACAAGCATGAACGTTGAAACTGCAGGCGCCGGCACGCTGCTGCTGGTGGTGATCATGGGCCTGGTGACCCTGGCCACCCGTTGGGGGGGTGTGTTCGTGATGTCGTTCGTGCCCATCAATTACCGCGTGCAGCAGTTCATCAGCGCGATGTCCGGCTCGGTGCTGGTGGCGGTGCTGACGCCGTTGGCGGTGAACGGCGACAACGGCGCACGCCTGGCGCTGCTGAGCACGGCGGTGGTGATGCTGCTGGTGAAAAAGCCGCTGCCGGCGATTGCGGCAGGCATTGTGGCAGCGGCGCTGGTGCGGGCGCTGTAGGGGGCGAAGGGCACCTGGCATTGCTGCATCAGGTGCATATATGTTCGGCAATGGCGCTGTATTGTCGTTTACGGGTGCGCTAATTAGCCTTTGCAGACCTTCAACCACTGCAAGAGGCAACATCATGGTGACTTCAATCACGCTCCAGGCGGTAGGCGCCCCCGAGGTGATGCAGCTTCAGGCCGGCGCCGTGCAAGCGCCAGGCCCGGGCCAGGTGTGGCTTGAACAGGCCGCGATCGGCGTCAACCCGCTGGACATCAACCAGCGCAAGGGCACCGTGCCGATTGCCTTGCCGTCCGCGCTGGGCCTGGAAGGTGCCGGCACCGTGCGGGCGCTGGGGGCGGGCGTGACCGAGGTGGCCGTGGGCGACCGTGTGGCCTATGCCACCGGGCCGCTGGGTGGCTATGCCAGTGCACGCCTGTACCCGGCCGAGCGCCTGGTCAGGCTGCCCGCTGCCGTGTCGTTCGAAGACGCGGCTGCCGTGCTGTTCAAGGGCATCACCGCCCAGTACCTGCTCAAGGCGAGCTACCCGGTAGGCCCCGGCACGCGTGTGCTGATCTACGGTGCGGCGGGGGCGGTAGGGCAGATCATGGTGCCGTGGGCCAGGCACCTGGGCGCCCATGTGATTGGTGTGGTGTCCAGGGCGCAAAGCGTCGAGCGCGCCAAGGCGGCCGGCTGCAATGCGGTGCTGGTGTTTGACGCGGCCACGTTGGCGGCCCAGGTGAGCGAGCTGACCCAGGGCCTCAAGGTCGATGTGGTCTACGACTCGGTCGGCCGGGTGAGCTGGGAGGCGTCGCTGGACAGCCTGCGCCCGCGCGGCACGCTGGTGTCGTTCGGCGCCACCAGCGGCGTGCCCCCAGCGGTCGAGGTGGGCACGCTGAACGCCAAGGGCTCGCTGTTCCTCACCCGGCCGTCACTGGCGGCACATACCGCCAGCCCCCAGGAGTACCAGCAGCGCGCACAGGATGTGCTGGATGCACTGGCGGCGGGTATCATCCAGCCGCACATATGGCAACGCTACCCCCTGGCCGACGTGGCCAGCGCCCATGCTGCCATCGAGCAAGGCCGGTCCCAGGGGGCGGTCGTGCTGATTCCCTGACCGACCCGCACGAGGCCGACCTCACCGATGGACCCTTTCGACAGCCGTCAGGCCGATGAATTTGCCACCTTGCTGGCGCTGCACGAGCACGGCTCGTTCGCTGCCGCCGGCCGGGTGCTGCAACGCCATGCCTCGGTGCTGTCCAAGCGCCTGGCGGCTCTGGAGCAGCGCCTGGGTATCCGCCTGGTGGAGCGAACCACCCGGCAACTGCGCTTCACCGACGAGGGCACGCGGCTGGTGGAGCGCCTGCAGCATGCCGCCAGCCTGATCAGCACGGCCGAACTCGAGGCCTGCAACGGTGCGGCGCAGGTGCGCGGGCGGCTACGCGTGGCGCTGCCGGGGGCGATGGGCCGGCGCTGGCTGAGCCCGCTGGTGGCCGGGTTTTCCCTGGCCTACCCCGAGGTGACCGTCGACGTCGACTATGCCGACCGCTTCGTCGATATCGTGGGCGAAGGCTTCGACGTGGCCGTGCGCGTCGGCGAGCTGGCCGACAACCGGCTGGTGGCGCGCAAGCTGTGCGAGCACACGCGCATCCTGTGTGCTGCGCCGGCCTACCTGCATCGTCACGGCGCACCGCAACGGCCATCCGACCTGGCCGGGCACAATTGCCTGGGTTTCAGCGGCTTGCGTTCGTTCCCCGACTGGCGCCTGAACGGGCAGGGCGGGCAGCAGACGGTGCGGGTGCAGGGCAGCCTGATCAGCAATGACAACGAGGCACTGCTGGTGGCGGCGCGCTGCGGCGTGGGGATTCTGGCCGGTGGCGACTGGATGATGCACCAGGACCTGGCCGAGGGGCGCCTGGTGCGCGTGCTGCCCCAGTGGCAGCTGGACTCGGCGTCGGGCATCTACCTGATGCGGCCTTCGGCGCGCTTCACCACGGCCACTACCCTGGCGTTCAAGCACTGGATGGAGGCGGCCTTCGCCAAGGGGGCGCCATGGCAGCGCGCTGGGGCGTCTGCCGCCTAGCCCTCAGGCCAGCCCCGCCATGCGCGCCGCGCGCAGGGCGAACCACAGCGTGGCCACGTCCTCGGTACTGTCCAGCGAGCGGCCGGTGATCTCTTCGATGCGGCGCATGCGGTACACCAGCGTCTGCTTGTGCACGTGCAGCTGCGCGGCCGCCGCCAGCCACGAGCGGTTGTGTTGCAGAAACACCTGCAGGGTGTGCAGCAGCTGGGTGTTCTGCTGGCTGTCGTAGTCGGCCAGCGGGCCCAGTACGTTGCGGAAGGTACGTTCGGCTTCATCCAGGCTCTGCGCCAGCCACGGTACGCTGGCGCCGGCCTGGGCGTAGGTCACCAGCGGTTGCGCGGCGCTGGTGTGGGCCAGTGCCAGGCGCGCCTCGCGCAGCGCCTCGACACTGCGCCCGGCGTGGCCCAGCGGGTTGCTCACCCCCAGCGGCGCCTGCAGTTGCGCCTGCAACTGCGGGATGCACTCGGCGGCGCCGAGCACGATCAGGTCATCGCCCTGAACCCGAATCAGCACGCGACGACCCTGGCGTTGCAGGGCTTCGTCGCAGGCCGCCGGTGACACCCCGGCGGCGCGGCCGAGCAGCAGGCAGGCCTGTTCGGCGCCGATGTCGAAGGCGGCCAGGCGCTGTTGTGCCTGATGCGCCGGCAGACGCTGCTGCAACAGGTCGTCCAGCAGCTCGGAGCCCAGGCGCAGGTTGCGCTCGTTGTCGACCCGCAGGCGCTCCAGCTCGATGCCCAGCACCGCCACCACATGGTGCAACAGGCCGTAGTCGAGCAGCCCGTCACCTTCGGCCACCAGCAGGCAGTCGGCCTGGGACGGCAGCGCCATCACCAGCAGCTCGCCCGCCTCCAGCGCGTGGCGCTGCACCACCGGCCGGTTGCCCGAGGTGTCGCGCTGGCGGGCCGCCAGCCATTGGCGCTGGCTTGCCGGCAGGCCGCCGAGTGCGTCGCGCCAGGGCGCCAGCGAGGCGGCGTCGAGCAGGGTCAGGCGCGCCTGCACGTCCTTTTCCAGGCGCTTGAGCAGTGCGCCCAGGCCCAGCCCCTGAATGCTCATGCGGGCACTTTCGTAGACCCGGGTGATGGCATTGCGGCGCGCCTGCTCCTCCTGCTGGCCGGCATCGACGATGGCCCGCGTGACTGCGGCGAAGGGCACGCCGTAGTGGGTGAACATCACCGCAAAGCCCAGGGCGTCGGCCCGCTCCATCAAGGCCTCGAGGTTGGCCGGGGCCTGCATGTTCTCGCCGATCATCATGCCCGCCAGGCCAGCGGCCGCGAGGTTTTCCACGTACGCGCGCTGGGCATCGGCATCGGCGGGTATGCCGATGCCGGTGGTCATCAGCAGGTCGGCGTCGCCCAGCCATTCGCTGGGGTCGGCCAGTTCGCACACGTGGGCCCAGCGCACCGGCTTGCCCAGCCCTGCGGCACCGCTGATGACGCGGGTGCGCAGTTCGGGCAGGGCGATGATGTCGCTGACAGACAGGGCCATGGGGCAGCTTCCGGGGCAGGGTGACGGCCAGTGTAACCGGGCATGGCGCGCCTTTGAACGGCTTTGTACGAACGTATGAAGGTACGCGGCTGAATCTTGTTTGCGTCTGATTGTGGCGACCCGGCTGCGGCTCGACACTTGGCCTACTGAGCCATCCCGACCCGGAGAACATAACAATGCACAAGAATCTGGCCTTTTCGCTCACCCTGATCGCTGCCGCTGCGTGCAGCACATCGGCGCTGGCCGACCTCACCGTGGTGTCCCACGGCGGGGCCAACAAGGCCGCACAGGTGGCGGCCTTCTATGACACCTACCAGGCACAGACCGGCACCCGCATCGTGGCCGGCGAGTTCAATGGCGAGATGGCCAAGGTCAAGGTGATGGTCGATACCGGCAGCGTCTCGTGGGACGTGGTCGAGATGGAGATGCCCGAGCTGGCACGCGCCTGTGAAGAAGGCCTGCTCGAAGAGTTCGCCCCGGACCCGGCCGTGGCCGCGCAACTGCTGCCCGGTGCGGTACAGCCGTGCGGCGTGGGCTTTTTCGTGTGGTCGACGGTGATCGCCTACAACGCCGACAAGCTCAAGGTGGCCCCCACCAGCTGGGACGACTTCTGGAACCTGGAGAAATTCCCCGGCAAGCGCGGGCTGCGCAAGGGCGCCATGTATACCCTGGAATTCGCCCTGCTGGCCGACGGCGTGCCGGCGGCCGATGTCTACACCCTGCTGGCCACCCGTGAAGGCCAGGACCGCGCCTTCGCCAAGCTCGACCAGATCAAGTCGAGCATCCAGTGGTGGGAGGCCGGCGCCCAGCCGCCGCAATACCTGGCCTCGGGCGACGTGGTGATGAGCTCGGCCTACAGCGGCCGGATCAGCGCGGTGCAGAGCCAGACCCCGCTGCGCATCGTGTGGAATGGCGGCATCTATGACATGGACGCCTGGGCCATTCCGCGTGGGGCCAAGAAGCGCGACGAAGCACTGAAGTTCATCAACCACACCCTCAAGGCCGAGCAGCAGAAGGGCTACGCCGAACAGATCGCCTACGGGCCGGTCAACCGCGAGGCCCTGGGCCTGCTGAGCGAGCAGCGGGTCAGCGAGCTGCCCACCGGCAGCCCCAACCTGCAAGGCCAGTTGCCGATGAACGCAAGCTTCTGGGCCGACCACGGCGAACTGCTCGAACAGCGCTTCAACGCCTGGGCGGCACGCTCATGAAACTGACCCCCAGCGCACCGCTCAAACGCAGCTACTGGCTGGAAAGCGCCGAGCCCAGCCTCAAACCCGGCCCGGCGCTGCAGGGTGAGCACGACGCCGATGTGGTGATCGTCGGTGGCGGCTTCGTCGGCCTGTGGACCGCCCTGACCCTCAAGGAGCATGAGCCGGATATCCGCGTGATGGTGCTGGAACAGGACGTGTGCGGCGGGGGCGCCTCGGGGCGCAACGGCGGCTTCGTGATGTCGTGGTGGCCCAAGGTGGGCACCCTGGCGAGCTTCTGCACCCCGGAGCAGGCGCTGTTTCTGGGGCACAGCGCCGAGCGGGCGATCAGCGAGCTGGGCGAGTTCTGCCAGCAGCACCAGATCGACGCGCACTTTCGCCAGAAGGGCTGGCTGTGGACGGCCACCAGCCCCGCGCACATCGACACCTGGAACGCCACGCTGGCCGCCTGTGCCCGCCTTGGGGTGACGCCGTTCGAGCGGGTGCCGGCTGCCGAGGTGGCGCGCCGTTGTGGCTCGAAGGTGCACCTGGCCGGCGTGTTCGAGCGCAGCAACGCCACCGTGCAACCCGGCGCCCTGGTGCGCGGCATGCGCCGGGTGGCGCTGGAGGCGGGGGTGGTGATTGCCGAGGGTACTGCGGTCAGCGATATCCAGCCCGGCACACCGGTGCAGGTGCTGACCCCGCAGGCGCGCATCCGTGCCGGCTCGGTGGTGCTGGCCACCAATGCCTGGGCGGCTGCCTTGCCGCAACTGGCGCGCCTGATCACCCCGGTCAACAGTTCCATCGTGCTCACCGAGCCGGTGGCGACCCGCCTGGAACAGATGGGCTGGACCGGCGCCGAGTCGATCACCGATTCGCAACTGATGGTCGACTACTACCGCACCACCGTGGATGGCCGTATCGCCTTCGGCAAGGGCACCGGGGCGATAGCCTACGGCGGCAGGATCGGGCCGGTGTTCAGCCACGACCCGGGCAGCATCGCGCTGACCGAGGCCGACCTGCGCCGTACCTACCCGATGCTCGATGACGTGCGCATCACCCATACCTGGTCGGGGCCCATCGACCGCACCTACGACAGCCTGCCGACCTTCGGCGGCCTGGGCGAGCAGGGCAACATCCACTACGGCATCGGCTGGAGCGGCAACGGCGTGGGCCCCAGCCGCCTGGGCGGGCGCATCCTGGCCAGCCTGGCCCTGGGGCGCAAGGATGCCTGGAGCACCTGTGCGCTGGTGGGGCGCAACTGCAAGGCCTTCCCGCCGGAGCCGCTGCGTTATGTGGGCGGTTCGCTGGTGCGCAACGCCGTGATACGCAAGGAGCGCGCCGAAATGGCCGGCCACACCGCCGGCCGTCTCGATTGCATGCTGGCCCGCCTGGCCCCGGCCGGGCTTGAAGACAAATCCTGAGGACTGCACATGAACCCTGTACTGATTCACCTTGAAGACGACACCGCCTTCGGCCCCAGCGCGGCAGTCGGCGCCCCCCTGGGCGAGCCGGTAGCCATGGCGCGTACCGCGTTGCACCAGGAGCTGGCCGGGCAGGGCGCCAGCACCGGCTTGTGGGAATGCACGCCGGGGCGCTTCCGGCGCCAGGTGGTGCAGGCCGAGTACAGCTACATCATCAGCGGCGAGGGCAGCTTCACCCCCGAGGGTGGCGAACCTATCCCGTTCGGTGCCGGCGATGCGCTGTACTTTGCCGCCAACAGCCAGGGCACCTGGGACGTGCGCCAGACGGTACGCAAGACCTACCTGATCCTGGGGTAATGCTCCGATAGTCATGCCTGATCCTCCGGGATCGGGCGTGCGGTAGTGGCGGTGGGCAGCGAATCTGCGATGATGCGCGTGTCTGATCCTCTGATGCGGTACCCCATGCAGCTCACCTGCCACGCCGATGCCAATGCCACGCTTTGCGCCCTGATCCAACCCCTTGCCACCCGCCCGGGCCCGGTCGACACCCACCTGCCGCAGGTGCAGGTGTTGTCCTGGAGCCACTACGTGGCGAGCAGCCCGCAGATCTACGAACCGAGCCTGATGATCCTGGCCCAGGGCAGCAAACTGGCCCGGCTGGGGCCGCGCACCCTGGAATATGGGGCTGGCCACTACCTGGTGCAGGCACTGTCGGTGCCGTTCATGTGCGAAACCTTCGCCACCGAAGATGAACCCCTGCTGGGCGTGTCGGTGGCGATCGACCGCACGGTGCTGAGCGAGCTGGTGCAGAGCATGGGGCTGGGGGCTGGCCAGGTGGTGGCGGCGCAGACGCCCGAGTCCATGACATCAGCGGCGCTGGATGCGCCGATGCGCGAGAGCGTGGAGCGGCTGCTGCGTTGCCTGCACGACCCACTGGAAAGCCGGGTGATGGGGGCGGCGCGAGTGCGCGAGGTGTTGTACGTGGCCTTGCGTGGGCCGCAGGCCGGGGTGCTGCGGGCGCTGGTGGAGCAGCAGGGGCATTTTGCGCGCATCGCTGCAGCCCTCAGCCATTTGCGCGAGCATTACGCCGAGCCGTTGAGCGTGGAGGCGTTGGCGGGGCGGGCGAACATGAGTACCTCGACGTTTCATGAGCACTTCAAGCGCTGCACGTTGCTGTCACCGATCCAGTACCTCAAGCGGTTGCGTTTGCTCAAGGCGCAGCAGATGTTGATAGGCGAGGGGTTGGGTGTAGCGCAGGTGGCGCATCGGGTGGGGTATCAGAGCACGTCGCAGTTCAGCCGCGAGTACAAGCGGCATTTCGAGCGCAGCCCGGGGCGGGAGCAGGCTTATCTCTAGGGAGGCGAGCGCGTGGCGCTCGTTCGCCGGCAAGGCCGGCTCCTACAATAGAGGTGGGCCACCCCTCATTCGGTGTAGTAGTAGCTCTTCAGGAACCGGAACTCATGCGCCTGCGCCTCGCACCACTGGGCAAACCCCACCGCCCGATCACCCGCCTGATACTGCGCCCAGGCCTCGAGCATTTCACGCAGGCTGCACACTTCACCATCAATGTAACTGCGGGTCGTCTCGGCCTCGATCAACCGCGCCAGCGCGCTGGCACGCGTAAGCTTCGTCGCCGCAACGGTAACGTCACCCAGAAACACCGACTCATGCAGGTGATGAACCATGAAATCAACCTCGCCCAGCTCATCCAGCGCCAACTGCCGCAACGCCACCTGATCCTGCGGGTCGTGCGCCAGTGCCGCCTGGAGCCACGCCGACTCGCCCGTCAGCTTGCCCATCCAGCGATAAGGCTCGGCCAACGCCGGGCCCTCGTCGCACCAGGCTCGCAGCACCTGCCTGAGGTAGCGGGTCAAGGCATGCGACAACAACTGGTGCGCACCACTGTTGCTGAAGGCAAGGTCGGCAATCTCGCAGACAATCGCCCGCTGCTGGCCCACCTCCCGCTGACGCGCACCGTCGAGAAACTCGTCCAGCGCCTTGAGCGCCGGCTTTTTCAGGCCCTGTTCGCGCAGCAGGCAATACCGCGAGAAACCGGCAAAGCCTTCACGGGAGGCATAGACCTCGCCAATGCGCCTGAGGCCTTCGAAATTGTCCTTGTTCCAGTAATACATGCTCTTCCTTGCCAGTCAGCGCCGACACCACGGTCGGCAGGGGTTCACGCCAGCGGCCATTGCGCTATCGGCTTGTAGCGGCCGCCACTGGACTCGAACAACACGAAATCGTCGATGTTCAATCTGAACGCCGGTGGCTCCGGCGTCTCCGGTACATCACCCGGGTAGTCGCGCACCAGCGTCAGGTGCGCACGAAACTCACGCACGCTGTCTTCCACGCCCAGCGGCAGCAACGCCTGCTGCAGGGCATACACCCATTGACGCAAGGCCACCGGCGTCTGCGTGGGCTCCAGCACCAGTGCATCGGCGCGGTGCCATGCGACCAGCCGGTCCAGCTCCAGGCGCAGCGGGCCTTCGGGGCGCGGCACCGCCGCCATGGCGTCGCACAGCGCAGGCAGGCGCGAGACGCCGACTTCCCCAAGGAACATCAGCGTCAGGTGAAAATTGGCCGCAGGCACCGGACGACCACGGGTGATCCCCAGTGTGCTGCGCCATTTGCCGATGGCCCGGCATTGCTGCTCGGTACAGGGCAGGGCGATGAACAGGCGCTTGAACGGCTCGCCCGGGGTTCGCAGTTCACCTCGCATGGAAGCTCCCTTGAATGTGTGCAGGTGCCGACAGGGTACCGAGCAGCGCCGACCAAGGCCAGCCGTGGTTCCCGCGCCGCTCGCTATACTCCAGGCAAGCGCTTCACTGCACCGGGGGGCCGACCTTGAACCAGCGCATCCTGCTCGCCCTGTGCACCCTTGCACTGTTGCTGGCCATCGGCGGTTGCGCCCGGTCCCGGCCGACACCAGCGCCGCAACCCCCGGTGGTGCTGTCCCAGGCCGCCTGGCAACGTGTCGACTGGGACATCATCGACGCCTCCGAGGGCGCCAGCCGTTCCGCCCAGGACTATGCGCGACGCTCCATGAAGGTATGGAAAGACGCAGTGCACGCGCGTACCGAGGCGGACTTCATTCCGTGGTTCACCGGCTACTGGACCCAGCAGTGGCTGACCCTCAAGGTGGCCTGGTACAAGGTCAGCAAGAACCAGCAGACCGCGCCCGGCGAGGACCGCCTGGCGCTCTACCTGCAGGAGCAGTACCGCGAACGGGTGCTGGAGCCGGTGGCCAGGGAAATCAACCCGCAGCTGATCCGCGAGCGCGCCACCCAACTGTACGTGCAACTGCTCGGCCAGCAGCTGCAAGGTATCGGCCAGCGCTACCGCGCCGCCCCCGACCAGTTCGCCCTGCACCTGAACCGCATTCCCGCCATCGCCCTCGGCCCGCCGGCCGCACGCGACGCCTCGGTGCATCAGCTGATCACGGCCCAGCCACTGCTGACCCTGCCGGCCTACCTGGCGTTGAACGAGCAGATCCAGAAGGCTGCGGTGGCGGCAGGCCAGGCGCCGTCCGACACGGGCCTGTCGTCGGTGGCCAAGCGCGCCAGCGCCCAGCTCGAAGCAACGCTGGTGCCGCGCGGCGCGGCCAGCGCGGTGGCGGCTGCGGTGGGCAAGGCGGTGGGGGCGCTGATCTCGGTGGCCTCGGCGGGCATCGGCGCGATGATGCACGAAAGCGAGCGCCCGGCCATGGTCGAGCAGCTGCGGGTGATCCTCAATGTGGCGCTCAACGAGGAATGGCAGGGCCTGATGCAGAACCCCGCCACCGGGGTGATGGCGGGGGTCAATGCGCTGTCGGGGCAGATCCGCGACAGCCTGGTGCTCAGCAGCGGCTTGCCGGCGATGCAGCCCTGATGGCGGTGCTCATGGAGTGATCGCGACTTTCATCACGCCGTCGCGCTGGTGCGCGAACAGTTCGTAGGCCGCCTCGATGTCGTCGAGCTTGTAGCGGTGGGTCACCAGCGGCTTGAGGTCGACGCTACCGCTGGCCACCACCTCCATCAGGCGGCGCATGCGCTCCTTGCCGCCGGGGCACAGGGTGCTGACGATGCTGTAGTCACCAAGCCCGGCGCCAAAGGCCGACAGCGGGATGGTCAGGTCCGAGGAATACACCCCCAGGCTCGACAGCGTGCCGCCCGGGCGCAGGATGCGCAGCGCCGACTCGAAGGTCGACTGGGTGCCCAGCGCCTCGATGCTCACGTCTACGCCACGGCCGTGGGTGAGGGCCATGATCTGGTCCACCACGTTGCCCTGCTTGAAGTCCACTACGTGGGTGGCGCCCAGCTGGCGGGCTACCGAAAGACGCGCGGGCACGGTGTCGACGCCGATGATGGTGGTGGCGCCCATCAGCTTGGCCCCGGCCACCGCGCACAGGCCGATCGGCCCCAGGGCGAACACTGCCACCGTGTCGCCGATACGCACGCCGCCGCGCTCGGCCCCGGAGAACCCGGTAGACATGATGTCGGGGCACATCAGTACCTGTTCGTCACTCAGCCCGTCCGGGATCGGCGAGAGGTTGGCCATGGCGTCCGGCACCAGCACGTATTCGGCCTGGCAGCCGTCGATGGTGTTGCCGAACTTCCAGCCGCCGGCCGGCTTGAAACCGTGCGGCGTGCCGGGGCCGTCCTGGGACGAACAGCCACACAGGCAGGCATAGCTGTGGCCGCTGGGGGTGATGGCGCCGGCGATGACGCGCTGGCCCTCGGTGAAGCCCTTAACCTGGGCGCCGAGCTTTTCGATGATGCCGACCGGTTCATGGCCGATGGTCAGGCCCTTTTCCACCGGGTACTCGCCGCGCAGGATATGCACGTCGGTGCCGCACAGGGTGGTGGTGGTGATGCGGATCAGGGCGTCCGAGGGGCCGACCTCGGGGATCGGTTTTTCATCGAGCACGATGCGGTTCTTCTCGACAAAGATTGCAGCTTTCATGCGGGCCATGGTCGTTTCTCCTCAAGGGGGTACACGCGCAACTTCATGGGGCAGGGTGCGCCTGCACGGGCGGCGGGCTGTTGATCCGGGTCAAGCTGATGAGCATAGGCCATGGCGGGGCTCATCTGCGTAGAAAACAAATCATCGGGTTCCCAGGCTATTTTCATGATCTTTCGTTTTAAAACAGATAGTTAGGTAAATAATCTAAAGTTGTTTATGAAGTGAACTTAAATTGTAGGACAGGGTCATAGGTTGCTCATGCTGGCAGGTTGATATGAAAGTGCCAGCGTGCAACCCACAAGACAGATACGTGCTAAGGACTCGGTTAATGAAAATCATCAAGACGCTGGTGCTCACCTCGCTGTTCGCCGCCCTGGCCGGCTGCGGCAGCGATGCCATCGAAGGCAAGTTCAACGTGCAGGCCAGCGTGATGGGCTTCAAGAGCAACGTGGGTACCGCAGAGCTGGACGAGGACTACATCACCCTGCTGGGCGACAAGTACGAGATCGACGAGTGGAAGCGTGACGGTGACACCGTCGTCGCCCGCGACAAGAACGGCACCGCGGTGATGAACGCGCGCGTCGAAGACAACGGTAACCGCCTGGTGGTGCTGGACGGCGGTGAGCTGGTCAGCATGACCCTGACCCGCATCAAGTAACTCCCCACGCCACATTCAACTCCAAGGACGTTCTGTGAAAAAAGTACTGGCTGTATCAGGCATTGCCGCGTTGCTGGCTGGCTGCGGGTCGAGTTACCAGTGGGACGAGGTCACCACCTCCAAGGGCAGCAAGGGCAAGCCCACTGCCATCTATGTGGACAAGAAGACCAAGGAGCCGGTGTCCGGCACCATCATCTGGAAGGAAGGCGACACGCTGATCTCCGAGTTCAAGGTCAAGAACGGCAAGGTCCAGGGCGACTGGGTTACCCACAATGCCGACGGCTCGGTGGCCATCGAGGCGCAACTGGATGACGGCCAACTGACCGGCACCACGACCGTGTATTGCAGCGGCGGCGAGAAAAAGCCGCAGCAGCGCATCGTCATCGCCGGCAAGAAGCAGACCGATAGCCAGTTCGACTGCGCCAGCGGCCTGCAGACCCGCGAAGAGGTCACGGTGCACGAAGAGGGCAGCAAGCAGAACGGTCGCACCCTGGCCCAATCGGCCTGGCGCGTGGTCAATGGCGAGCAGGTGCCGGCCGTGGTCGCCAACTATGACAAGGACGGCAGCGGCCAGCTCGATGGCGTGCAGGAAACCTTCTACCCGACCGGCCAGTTGCAGGAGCGCAAGCACTACAACCAGGGCAAGCTGGAGGGCCTGCAGGAGGAGTTCGTGCTGCTCGACGACGGCACCTACCGTCTGCGTAAGGTCACTGCCTACAAGGATGGCCAGCGCGATGGCGATTCGATCCAGTACTTCGTCTCGCCCGACTGGCCGGAAAAGACCGTCGAAAAACGCGAAACCTACGCGGCGGGGCAGGACACCGGCAAGACCGTGATCTACCGCGAGCTGGATGTACAGGTGCTGGTGCCGTACCAGGACGTGCCGCCCAACCACTACAAGCTCAAGGAAGCGCTGGCCGGCAAGTCTACCCGTGACGGCTACGTGGCCGATGTGGAGTCGCTCAAGTACCTGCTGCAGGCCTCAGACATCGACCTGAACAAGCCGCTGGTCGCCGAAGCCGAGCTGCCGGTCCACTATGTGGCCGAGAATGCCTACGACATGCTGGTGAGCCTGGGCGCCGACCCGCTCAAGACCACCGCAGAGGGCAATACCCGGCTGATGATGTGCCTGAAGAACGCGTGGCGCGATTGCTCGGACGCGCACTTCGACCAACTGCTGGCCTTGTCCAATGCCAAGACGGCCAACCTGTTCGGCAACACGCCGCTGCACGAGCTGTGCAAGAGCAACAGCCTGACCAAGGAGCGCCCGGAACTGGGCCAGCGCCTGATCGCCAGCCAGGACATCAACGCGGTGAACTACGCGGGCCAGACTGCCTTGCACTACTGCATCACGCAGCGTGACAAGACCGTGGCCAATGCGCTGATCGCGGCCGGTGCCGATCTGGACAAGGCGGACTATTCGGGCGTTACCCCGGTGCAACTGGTGTTCCTGCGCGACCCGCGCCTGGGCCGTCAGAAGCAGGTGAGCTGGGACGCGGCGCGTATCCAGTACGTGGGCGGGCTGCTGGGCAAGTCCACATTCAACTTCGAAGCGCCGTTCCCGGGCTTCGACAAGAGCCTGAAGCAGCTGATGATCGAAGCCAGCGATGCGCAGAGCGCAATGCTGGTTGACAGCCTGGCTGCCAACAAGGGTTGACCCCAGTCGCCGGGAAGGCTGGCCCCTGCAGGTGCAGGAGCCGGCCTTGCCGGCGAAGGCGCCCGCATCAGGCGCCGACAGCCTCGCGGCTCATGACGCCATCGACCAGCCGCTGGATTCCCAGCGGATTGGCATTCTGCAACGCTTCGGGCAGCAGTGCATCGGGGTAGTTCTGCAAGCACACCGGGCGCAGGAACCGGTCGATCGCCAGTGAACCCACCGAGGTGCCCCGGGCATCGGACGTGGCCGGGTACGGTCCGCCATGCACCATCGCATCGCACACCTCGACCCCCGTCGGATAGCCATTGAGCAGAACCCGCCCGACCTTTTCCACCAGCAACTCACCCAGCCAGCGGTATTCGAGCAACTCGGCCTGCTCGCCGATCAGGGTGGCGGTCAGTTGTCCGCGCAGCCCTTGCAATGCCAGCGCCAGCTGCGCATCGTCCTCTACCTCGATAACGACGGTGGCTGGACCGAACACTTCTTCCTGAAGCAAATCATCACCTTGCAGCAACAAGTTCACATCGGCCTTGAACAGCTGGGGTTGCGCCTGGCGCCCGTTCTGCGCGGCCCCTGCCAGGTGCGTGAGGCCAGGATGGCGGTGCAGGTGCTCCAGCCCCTTGGCATAACTGGCCAGTGCCCCGGCATTGAGCATGGTCTGTGCAGGCTGTTCGGCCATCTGTGCGACGAAGGCGTGCACAAAGGCACTGAACGCCGGCGAGCGCACGCCGATGATCAGGCCGGGGTTGGTGCAGAACTGCCCGCAGCCCAGGGTCACCGAACCGGTCAGCTCGCGGGCGATGGCCGCCCCACGTACCTGTAGCGCCTGTGGCAGCAGGATGACGGGGTTGATGCTCGACATCTCGGCGAACACCGGGATCGGCTGCGGGCGCTCGGCGGCCATTTTGCACAGGGCGTTGCCGCCCTTGAGCGAGCCGGTGAAGCCCACCGCCTGGATCGCCGGGTGGCGCACCAGCCATTCCCCCACGCCTGCGCCATAGATCATGTTGAATACCCCCGCCGGCATGCCGGTGCGCTGCGCAGCGCGCAGGATCGCATCGGCCACCCATTCGGCGGTGGCCATGTGCCCGCTGTGAGCCTTGAACACCACCGGGCAGCCGGCGGCCAGCGCCGAGGCGGTATCGCCGCCGGCCGTGGAGAAGGCCAGCGGAAAGTTGCTGGCGCCGAACACCGCCACCGGCCCCAGGCCAATACGGTACTGGCGCAGGTCCGGGCGCGGCAGTGGCTGGCGCTCGGGCAGCGCGCGGTCGATGCGAGCCCCGTGGAAGTCGCCACGGCGCAGCACGTTGGCGAACAGGCGCAGCTGCCCGCTGGTGCGCCCGCGTTCGCCCGAGATGCGTGCAGCGGGCAGGGCGGTTTCGCGGCATACCGTGGCGATGAAGTCATCGCCCAGTCCGTCCAGCTCGTCGGCGATGGCATCAAGAAATTCGGCGCGCCGCGTCGCAGGCAGCGTACGGAACTGCGGGTAGGCGCTGGCGGCAGCCTTGGCGGCGGCGTCCACTTCTTCGGCAGTGGCCTGGATGAAGGTGCACGCCAGCGCTTGGCCGGTGCTTGCATCCAGGCTCTGCAGTACGGTGGTGCCGGCAGCGCTGCGCTGGCCGGCGATGTAGTTGTGGCCGAGAACAGAGGTCATTGCGGGGTCCTTGTCGGTTGAGGGCAGGGGCTCAGGTGATGGCGCCGATCTGCCAGGGCACGAATTCGTTCTGGCCGTAGCCATGTTGTTCGCTCTTGCTGCGCTCGCCCGAGGCAATGCGCAGCATCAGGCGGTAGATGTGTTCGCCGCGTTCCTCGATGGTGGTGCTGGCGTCGGCGATGCCGCCGCAGTTCACGTCCATGTCGTCTTCCTGGGTTTCCCACAGGCGGGTGTTGGTGGCCAGCTTGATCGAGGGCGACGGTGCGCAGCCGTAGGCCGAACCGCGCCCGGTGGTGAAGGCGATCAGGTTGGCGCCGCCGGCGACCTGGCCGGTGGCCGAGATTGGGTCGTAGCCGGGGGTGTCCATGAACACCAGGCCGTGGGCACGCACCGGTTCGGCGTATTCGTAGACGTCCATCAGGTCGCTGGAGCCGGCCTTGGCCACGGCGCCCAGGGATTTTTCGAGAATGGTGGTGAGCCCGCCGGCCTTGTTGCCGGCCGAGGGGTTGTTGTTCAGTTCGGCGCCCATGCGCTCGCAGTAGGCTTCCCACCAGTGGATGCGCGCGATCAGCTTTTCGCCCACTTCGCGGCTGACCGCACGGCGCGTGAGCAGGTGCTCGGCGCCGTAGATTTCCGGGGTTTCGGACAGTATCGCGGTGCCACCGGCCGCCACCAGGCGATCCACCGCATTGCCCAGTGCCGGGTTGGCGGTGATGCCCGAATAGCCGTCGGAGCCGCCACATTGCAGGCCGACGGTCAGGTGCCTGACGCTGACCGGCTCGCGACGTACCTGATCGGCTTCGGCCAGCAGCGACTTGACCTGGGCGATGCCGCTGGCAATGGTGCGCGTGGTGCCGCCGGTGCCCTGGATGGTGAAGGTGCGCAGGGTGTGGCTGCTGTTCAGGCCCTGGGCGGCCAGCAGGTCGGGGATCTGGTTGGTCTCGCAGCCCAGGCCGATCATAAGCACCGAGGCGAAGTTGGCATGCACCGCGTACCCGCCCAGGGTGCGCTGCAGCATCGCCAGCGCCTCGCCGCCAGGGTCGACCGCGCAGCCCACGCCGTGGGTCAGGGCCACCACGCCGTCCACGTTGGGGTAGGGCGCGAGCGCCTCGGGGTGGATGTCGCGGCGAAAATGGTCGGCGATGGCGCGTGCCACGGTGGCCGAGCAGTTCACCGAGGTGAGGATGCCGATGTAGTTGCGCGTGGCCACCCGGCCGTCGGCGCGCACGATGCCCATGAAGGTATCGTCGGTGGTGGCCGGTGTGCCCCTGGCGTCCACGCCGAAGGCGTAGTCGCGGGCAAAGTCGCCCATGGCCAGATTGTGCACGTGCACATGCTCGCCGGCGGCGATGGGCTGGCTGGCAAAACCGATGATCTGCCCGTAGCGGCGCAGCGGCTGGCCGGGGGCGATGGCGCGCACCGCCACCTTGTGCCCTGCCGGGATGGCCTGCAGCACCTCGATGTGCTCGGCCTGCAGGTGCAGGCCCTTGGGCAGGGGCTGGCGGGCGATCAGCACGTCGTCCAGCGGGTTGAGGCGGATCACGGCATTGGCGGCGCTGTCGCTGCCTGTTGTTGTAATGAGTTGCATCTCAGTCATCTCCAGAGGCGTGGGCCGGGCTACGCCAGGCCGCGCTCGCGATAGTCGATCAGGCCGGAGAACAGCATCAGGCCGAAGGCCATGACCACGAAGAAGATCAGGGCCAGGAAGTAGGAGCCGGTGAACTGCACGATCAGGCCGATCAGGATCGGCACCAGTACGCCGACCATGTTGCCGCAGAAGTTCATGCTGCCGCCCAGGATGCCGGCCTTGGACTTGCCGCCCAGGATCGCCGGCAGGCACCAGTACATGCCGCACCAGCGGATGAAGAACAGCGCGACGCACAGCAGGGCGATGACCCGCGCGGCATCCGGGGTGTAGGCCACCAGCAGGATGCACAGGGCAGCTACGGCGGCGGAGCCTGCGAACATGCTGCGCATCACGGTGTTGGGCTGGCCGCCGCTGGCTTTCCACTTGTCGGCGATCCAGCCGCCGATCAGCTCGCCGACGAAGCCGCACATGAAGATCAGGAAGGTGGCGCCGCCCATGGCCTTGATGTCCAGGTTGTGGGCCTGGTGCAGGTAGCTCGGCATCCAGGTCAGCAGGCCGTAGAACACGCTGTTGTAGCAGGCATAGCCGGCGAACATGGCCAGTACCGAGCGGCTCTTGAGCAACTCCTTGAGGATCGCCTTGCGCCCGTTGCCGTCGCTGGCCACCGCGTTGGCCTGGTTGATGTAGTCCAGCTCGGCGGCGTTGACCTTGGGGTGCTCGCAAGGGTGGTTGCGGATGTACCACCAGGCCCAGATGCCGACCACGATGGTGCCCACCCCGGCGATCACGAAGGCGATGCGCCAGGAGTCGAACCAGGTGATCAGGCCGGCGATGATGATCGCGCCGAATGCGGTGCCCAGCGGCGCGCCGCCGTCCACCAGGGTGGCGCCACGCCCACGCTCGTTGGGGGTCAGCCAGGCGCCGTTGAGCTTGGCCCCGGCCGGCATGATCGGCGATTCGGCCACACCCAGGCCGACGCGGGTGATCAGCAGGGTGATCCAGTTGTGCGCGCCGCCGGCCAGTGCCTGGAAGGCCCCCCAGCCGATGGTGGCGGCGCCGATGATGTTGCGCACCTGGAAACGGTCCAGCAGCATGCCGCTGGGGATCTGCATCAGTGCGTACGACCAGAAGAACGCGCTGAGAATCAGGCCTTCCATGGCCGGGGTCAGTTCGAATTCCGCCGAGATCAGCGGCAGCGCCACCGACAGCGAGGCGCGGTCGATGTAGTTGATCGCGGCCAGCAACAGCAGGATCAGGAAGATGCGCCAGCGCACGGTGGTGGGCCGCTGGGCATCGGTGGCAGCCAGGGCAGGTGCCGGGGCGGCCTGCAAGGAGGTGTCTTTCATGCTCATCTCACTCTTATGGTTGTTATGAAATGCCGCGGCGGCGCGCGGGGCGCCGCCTGCGGTTCAGAGCGCTTTCACCTCGCCGGGTGAGATGGCCGAAGGCCTCACGCTGATGCCATTGCGCAGCGGGGCGCCGAACTCGGGCAGGCTGATTTCGAACACGTCGCCGGGCGCGGCCTTGACCTGGTCGGCGAACGACAGGGTCGCGGTGCCGAAGAAGTGCACGTGCACATCGCCCGGACGCAGGAACTGGGTGTACTTGAAGTGGTGGTACTCCAGGTTCTCCAGCGAATGGCACATGTTGTCCTCGCCGCTGAGGAATTCCTTTTCCCACAGCAGGTTATCACCGCGGTGGATACGGCTGACGCCGCCCAGGTGAGCGGGCAGCTCGCCGACCCGCAACTCGGGGCCGTAGGAGCAGTTGCGCAGCTTGGAGTGGGCCAGGTACAGGTAGTTGCGCCGCTCCATCACATGGTCGGAGAACTCGTTGCCGATGGCGAAGCCTACCCGGTAGGGCTGGCCGTCATCGCCAATCACGTACAAGCCGGCCAGCTCGGGCTCTTCGCCGCTGTCTTCGGCAAAGGCGGGGCTCTGGAACGGCTGGCCGGGGCGTACCACGATCGAGCCGTCGCCCTTGTAGAACCATTCCGGCTGCACACCGGCGGTGCCGGAGGGCGGGCGGCCGCCTTCGATGCCCCACTGGAAGATGCGGGCGGTGTCGGTCAGGGCGGTGCTGTCGTCGATTTTCTGCTGGTGCATCTTGTCGCGGGTCGAGGCGCTGCCCAGGTGGGTCAGGCCGGTGCCGCTGATCAGGCAGTGGGCGGGGTCGTCGTGGTCCAGCGGCGGCAGCACCCGGCAGTCGGCCAGGGCCTGGGCGTAACTGTGGGCGGTGGCGTCCAGGCCGCGGGCGAGCACTTCGTCGCACAGGCTGCGGGCGTTGCGAATCGCGGCCAGGGCCAGTTCACGCATGGTGCGGGTATTGCGTACCACCTGGATCAGGTCGCCTTCGATGACGCCGACGTGACGCGCGGCTGCAGGGGTTTCGAATTGGATCAGACGCATGCTGACTCCTGATTGTTCTTGTGGGGAGGGCTGTTGTCCGACACTTTAAATTTGCGTGGCTTTGCTGCCTAATGACAGCTGTTGACCGAGGGATAACCAAAAGTAATCACCTATGCTGCCACCCCTGACTACCATGGCTTCGCGCCTGCGCATGCGCCAGTTGCGCCTGCTGATCAGCCTCGACGAGCTGGGCTCGATCCACAAGGCCGCCCAGGCCCTGTCGATTACCCAGCCGGGCGCGACCAAGGCGCTCAATGAAATCGAATCGACCCTGGGCGCGGTGCTGTTCGAGCGCACCAGCAAGGGGCTGGAGGCCAATGACCTGGGGCGCTGCGTGGTGCGTTATGCGCGCCTGATCAATACCGACCTGGCGCACCTGCGCGAAGAGATGATCGGTATTCTGCAGGGCCACGGCGGGCGGCTGTCGGTGGGGTCGATCATGGGGGCGGTACCGATGCTGGTGGAGGGCCTGGCGCGTCTGCGCGAGAGCCAGCCGGACCTGTCGGTATCGATCGTCGAGGACACCAGCGACCGCCTGCTCAGCTTGCTCGATCAGGGCCGTCTGGATGTGGTGATCTGCCGAACCAGCGTGAGCCCGCGACCGGGCGCCTATGTGAGCCGGGCCAGGCATCAGGAGCAGTTGGTGGTGGTGGCCAATCTGCAGCACCCGCTGGTGGGGTGTGCCGAGTTGAGGCTCGAGGCGTTGGCCGATTCACGCTGGGTGGTGTTCCCGGTGAACATGCCGATGCGCTTGACGCTGGAGCGGGAATTTCGTGAGGCGGGTTTGAGCTTTCCGCTGTATCCCATTGAAACTTCATCAACTTTCACCACGCTCACGCTGCTGTTGCAGGACCGTGGGCTGGTGGCGGTGATGCCGTGGGACTCGGCCAGGATCGCGCTCGAGCATGGGATGCTGGCGCAACTGCCGCTGGAATTGAACTCGCGCAGCGAGCCCTATGAGGTGGTCACGCGCAAGGGGGTGGAACTGCCGGTGCCGGCGCAGTTGCTGATCGAGGCGCTGGGGGTGTGAGGTGACAGGCCGGGCCCGTCGCCGGCAAGGCCGGCTCCTGCGGCAGGAGCCGGCCTTGCCGGCGAAGCGGTTGGCGCGAATCAGGCCGTAGAGCCGACCTTCTTTGCCGCCTGACCTTTGGCTGCCTGCTGGCGGCAGGCCTGGCCGAAGGCTTCGAACATCTTCACCGAGTCCGGGTTCTGCGCCGCCTGCCATTCCGGGTGCCATTGCACCGCGAACAGGAACGGCGACAGGCTTGGTGCATGGATCGCTTCCACCAGCCCGTCTTCGGCACGTGCCAGTGGCTCGAGGCCTTCACCCAGGGTCTTCAGGCCCTGGCCATGCAGCGAGTTGACGCGGATTTCATCGCTCTGCAGCAGTTCTCGCAGCCAGCTGCCGGCTTCCAGGCGCACGCTGTGAACCTGGCTGTACTGCACATCAACCGGATCATCGGGGTTCTCCCGGTGATCGTTGAAGCCTGGCTCGGCATAGACCTTCTGGTAGATGTCGCCGCCCAGTGCCACGTTGATTTCCTGCATGCCGCGGCAGATACCGAAGATCGGCAGGCCACGGGCGATAGCCAGTTGCACCAGCGGCAGGTCGAACAGGTCGCGGTCGCGGTCCTGGGCCTTGCCCGGGGTTTCGTTCTCCTGGCCATACAGCGCCGGGTCGATGTTGCTGCCGGCACCGGTCAGGTACACGCCGTCGGCCATGTCCAGGTACTGCTCGAGGTCTTCGGTACCGCAGCAGGTCGGAACCAGAACCGGCACGCATCCGGCATGGTCGACCAGGGGTTGGATGTATTTGTGGGTCATTACCTGGTAGGCATGGCCCTTGCGTTCCTGGGCACCCATGGTCATGAGCACGACAGGCTTGCGCAGGGTCTGATTCTTATTGCCAATGTTGCTGTTGGGCATATGTCACCTTGGGACAGGCTCGGCCTGTCATTGTTGTGCAGGCGCATCGGGAACCGCTGACGCTACCTGAGGTTTCGAGCACTGCCGAGAGCGCCTGGAAGGACGACTCCCGGTCGAAACCTGTGACATAGCTTGCCAGAGCCGTTAAATATGTCAAACGGCTTTACCCTGTGGCAGGCTAATTTCATTATGTTGTTTCTAGAAATACAACCCAATACCTTGTTTTATAAGGATTAATGTCAATTGTTAGCGTGCTTGGTAGTTCATTATATTTAACGTACGACTTTCGGCGTAGGCAACCAGGCCTCAGCTGGCCGGCTGGCCCTTGCGCCAGCGCCGCATGCCGGTGGTGATTGCGTACAGCAGCCAGACAGCCCAGCCGACCAGCACGAACCAGCCGAACACGAAGGGTATGCCGATGACGCCCACCCCCAGCAGCAACAGGCCGATCCAGAACATGCGGATCTGGAAGGTGTAGTGGCTGCGGTCCAGGTCGTTGGCGCCAGCGCGGCTCTGGTAGGCGTAGACCAGCCCGGCAGGCGCGGTGACCACCACCAGCAGGCTGATGAGGTACAGCACGTAGACCAGCATCGGGCCGTTGTCGCTGCTGCGGGTGTAGTTGCTCTGGTTCTGCTGCGCCTGGCGGTGGCGGGGCTTGTAGTAGGCCGTGTGGTCGGTGCTGTCGGGCTGCTGCGGTTGGCTTTGCGGCTTGCTCTGCGGCTTTGCGCGGCCATCCGGGTCGGGGCGTTGAATCTTGAAATCCTGCATGCTTGCTGTTCTCCACTGGAGTTGGAAGGCTTAAGCCTGGGCGTCGTGCATGACCTGAATCGCCGACTGGGTGCCGCGGGTCTGCTCGCGGTACTGGTAGGTGACCTTGTCGGTGGCGACCTTGCCGTTGTAGCCGCTCTTGATGGTTCTGACGATGTAGTTGAAGTCGCCCTTGCTGCGGGTGGTGACCACCACATTGGCCTTGCTGCGGGCACCGGACACGTAGCTGCCGACACGGCCCAGGGGCTCCTTGAGGCGCTTGTCGCGCTTGTTGACCAGGGCCTGGGGCACGTTCACCTGCATGGAGTCGACGGCATCGATGCTGGCGGCGCCCACCGCATTGCGCTCGTCGGCCGGCACCGCGACCTGGCGGGTACTGACCTGCACGGCGGCTACGTCGGCAGACTGGCGCTCGATGTCGGCCTGCACCTGCCGGGCCTGCTGCAGGTCTTTCTGGCGGCCGATGTAGTAGCCGCTGGGGGCGCCCAGCGCGGCACCAATGGCGCAGCCCACACCGGGCTTGCCGCCGGTGCCGACCGCAATGATCGCGCCGCCCAGGCAGCCGGCAGCACCGCCCAGTGCGGTGCTGCCCATCTGCGAGTTCTGGCAGCCGCCGAGCAGCACGCTGCCAGCCAGTAGTACAAGGGTAAGGGTGGTCGAGCGGGTCAAGGTGGGGCTCCTTTCAGGCCGTGGCGGGGCGCTGTCATCAGTCGTTGTCGTGGTAGCCGTAGCTCAGGCCTTGCAGCAGGTGCAGGCGTATCGCTTCGTTGAGCGGGTAGAACAGCGGCTGCACCTGGGCGGTCCACTGCGCACCGTGGGCGATCACCCAGCCCATGGCACCCAGGGTGCTGGCGCCTCGCTGCTTGAGGGTGAGAAACAGCGGCTGTTCGGTGACCTTGTTGCTGAACGGCATCGGCAGCGCCAGCACCACCACCGCGTACACCGCCAGCGCCCCCCAGTAGGCGCGGCGCGGCACCGGGCGCACGGCGCGCAGGGCGAACAGGGTGCACTTGAACAGGTGGGTGAAGGCCCCCAGCAACGAGAACAGCAGGGCGATCATCGGCACGATCAGGGCGCGGTAGCTGTCGCGGCCGATGTCTGCCTTGTCGTTGCGCTCGCCATAGCGGGCCGGCTCGACCAGGCGTTCTTCGAGCAGTTGCTGGGCATCCAGGCGCAGGGTCGGGCGGTAGATCGCCTGTTCATAGGCGTCGAGCGACCAGTCGGGCTTGAGTGACAGGCTGTCGGGCAGGTACAGCGCGCTACGCCAGCGCTGCTGGATCGCCGGGTCGGCGAAGAACCCCTGGCGCGACAGGCCGGGTTTGATCCAGTCGCCCTGGATATGCTTGAACAGCTCGGTGCCGTAGGCGCCGCTGGCATGGCCCTGCACGCGCTTGGCCACGGCCAGGTTGAAGCCGGCGCGGTCGCCGGGTTGCCAGTTGTCACTCACCTGAATGCCCTTGTCATCCAGCATGCGGCGCACCTGCGGCCAGTGCCGACGCGGCACGTTGCCTGGGGTCAGGCGGCGATTGCGCTGCTTGAGGGTCTGCACGTAATCGTCCCAGGCCTGCTGCTGATGCCGGGCGATGGTGGCCGGGCTGGTGGCGTCCAGGTAGCGCTGGCTGCCCTGGCGGTAGTTGCCGTACAGCTCGTCCAGCTCGGCCAGGGCCTCGCGGTAACGCTGGTAGTTGTCGGCCAGCGGGCCGCGGCGGGTTTCGGCGAACAGTTCGAAGAAGGCCAGGCCCTGCTGGCGCACCCGCTCTTCGAGGCGATCGACCGACTGCAGCAGGATCGGCAGGGTGGCCAGCAGGGTCTTGCCCTCGGGGCGCTTGTAGTCGTCGGTGCCCAGCTCCAGCCCCTTAAGGCCGAACTCGCGATGCACCAACAGGTAGCTGATGGGCACGCCCAGCACGGCGCGGGCACGCTCCTGCGGGGTGGAGGTGGCGACCAGGTGGTTGATCAGGGCCAGCTGCGCATAAAACACCACCAGCAGGCAGCTGCCCACCGTCAGCGCAGACCAGGCCAGCGTGCGGCCCAGGCTCCAGTACTGGCTGCAGGCCTTTTGCAGTACCCAGCCCAGGCCCAGCAGGGCCACGGCGGTGCCGGCGATCAGGCGTCCGTAGAATTCGATCGACTCGACCTGGGCGGGGCTGGCCAGCCCGCCCACCACATCCAGCAGGCGTGCGTTGAAGCCCATCTCGACGAGCAGGTAACACAGCGTCAGCCCCAGCATCAGGCGGGCCACGAAGCGTTGCTGCTGGCGGGGCGTTGACGCACGTGCCACGACAGGCCGGCGCAGCCACCCGCGCCATGGCCGGCCCATCAGGTCGGGCGACAGGCGGCTGTTCACGGCTAGTGTTCCAGCTCGGAGGTCAGGTCGAGCGTCACCCGGCGCTGGGCTGGCGCCGCGGTTTTGGCGCGGTCTACCACTTCAGTGGCGACCTGGGGCGTGACCTGCGGCGCGGCCGATGGCGCTGCTGCCGGGGCAGGCGTTGGCGGTTTGGCTTCGACCCTGGCCACTGCGGGCGCGGGCCTGGGTTGCGGCGGGGGCGTCGGGGCCACGGCGTGCTGGACGGGTGCAGGGCGTGGCGCTGCGGCCCTGGCAGGGGCTGGCGTCGCCTTGGCCAGGCCCTTGAGCAGGTTCGGCAGGTCGACCCGCAGCGGGCCGCGGAACTGCCGGTCGAGCGACGAGTAGGTCCAGGCCGCCGACTGCGTGCCGTTGAGCTGCATCGCCACCAGGCTTTTGCCGTCTTCGGCGCGCTGCAAGGCCAGCATGTCGGAACAGCCGCCCAGGCGGTAAGGCCCCCACGCCGAGGTGCCGGACAACACCACCAGCGCGCTTTGCGAGTCGCATTGCGGCGTGCGGTAGCTGAGCACCACGGCGGTTTCGCCGTGCAGGTCGTAGGTGCCCTCCACATTGGTTTCGCGCCACTGCGCTGGCAGCTGCAATTGCAGCTTGCGCTGGGGCAGCGTGAGGTAGGCGTGCCCCTGCGGGGTTTCCATGTGGTTGATCGGGCCGGCAGCCGAGGGGTGGGTGCCGATCAACTGGTCGGCCAGCGCGCCGGATGCCTGGAAGGCGAGCCCGGCCATTAGCCAGCAGGCCAGGGCGAGTGCGCTGAAACGTGAGGGGGTGTGGTGTTTCAAAGAGTGCTTCCCTGTACTGATGGCGCGCGTGACCCGCTGCGCGGGATGGTAGCACAGGGCTACATATTGGGCAGTTTCCTACAAGAATTGCTGATAACCGAAACGTGACGCGTAGCGCACGCCAGGGGCAGCGTGGCATTCTGTGGCGTTACGCCAGCAGGCGAAAACAGGACGCGCGCATTGAGACGGAGTAGACGATGACCCAGGCATTCACCCGCACCGTGGAGCAAGCACTGCGCAGCCGCCTGCAGGGATGCGGCTATGACACCTCCGATCTCGAGCTGACCGTGCAGCAGGTCGAGGACAAGGGGCGCGCGGTGAGCGTGAGCCGGCGCTGGAGCCTGGTGACCGAAGTGCGCCGCGAGTCGGCTTCGGTGGGGCTGCGGATCAATTCGGTGAGCGAACACCAGCTCGAGCAGTCGATGGCCGAGCAGCGTCAAGTGCTGCTGGGCAGGGGCGCGGCGCATTACAAGAACCGTGTGCTCAAGGGGCTGGGCAGCAATCCCGCGCATTTTCTGCGCAGCCAGCAGGTGAAGCTGTTTGCCCTCGACCCGCTCTACACCAGCCATACCTGCGGCACCTGCAGCGGTTACGGCAAGCAGCGCTGCACCGCGTGCAACGGCAGTTGCAAGCTAAGATGCAGCAGTTGCAGCGGCAAGGGCCGCACGCAGTGCTGGGGCTGTGGCGGCTCCGGCCGCACCGGCAGTGGCAGTTGTGCCTACTGCATGGGCGCAGGCGGCGACAACTGCCCCAGTTGTGTGGGCGGCTCTGTGGCGTGCGGCTGCATGGGGGGGCAGGTGACCTGCGGCGGCTGTTTGGGCGACAAGTTCATCTGCACCCGCTACACCCTGGAGGTGTCGGCCAAGGCAGTCGGCAATTCGGTACACCTGAAGTCCAACGATACCTGGCTCAAGCCTTACGTCGACGAGTGGGGGGATGAGCCCGAAACCATCGAGCGGGCTGCCGAAGGGTTCGCCGCGCCCTATTACCCGGACAACACACCCGAGAAGGGCGACCTGGTACTGAGCGTGGACGGCACCTGCTATTACAGCCAGGCCCAGGTGCGTGCCGGACGGCGCAGCATCCGTTGCAACATGCTTGGCCGCTACCGGCATGTGGTGTTCGATGACGGGCTGGCCGCCAGCTACTTCGACAGGGTGATCGAGCAGTTGGAAAACCCGGCAGACATCGAACAGGTGGCCCTGGCCAGCGAGCGTTCGGTGGCCCGGCGCATGATCGAGGAGTCTGGACACGTGAATTACGTCAGCCAGCTGTCGGACGTGAAAAACGGCACGGTCAGCCCCGAGCAGGCCAATCGCTTCTTCGCGCTGCGCAAGAACGCCTCGGACCAGCAGACGGCCCTGCGCAGCAAATTGGAGCCCAGGCTGGTGCTGCGCCGCGCGCTGGGTTACCTCTGGCGGCTGAGCCTGCTGATGCTGGTGCTGTTCTTTTTCAGCGCGGGCAAGCTTCTGGAAGTGAAGTTCGGTGGGCCGCAGGTGCTGTTCAGGGCCGATGGCCCGGCCACGGTGTGGGCCATGTTCAAGCATTACCTGGTGCTGCCGTTCACCAGTCCGATCAACGGGGTGATGCTGGTGGGCGTGGGGCTGCTGTGCACCTGGCTGTTCAAGGACATGCTGTGGCACCGCATGAACCGCTTCATGGGCAAGGGCCCGGGCAATCGGCTGCTGGCCGCCGTGGTGCTGGCCTTCTGCCTGATGCCGCTGCTGGCGTTGTTCCCGGACACGCCGATCGCCCTGCTGCGGGACGGGCCACGCCTGCAGCACATGCTGCCCAATGCGCTGGTCGGCATGCTGGGGGCCTTGCCCACGCTGGTGCCGCTGTCGCTGCTGCTGGCCCTGGTGTTCAACCGCGCGCTCAACGCGCCGGCCATCGATGCGCGGCTGCGGCGCATGAACTTCGACGTGTGAGGGGGCAAGGGCAGGGCGTGTACCTGTCCTATACTTCGCGTATCCGCAACAGCTGGCTGTCGTTGATCGGATCGAGACGTCTCGATGCCGCCGGTAGTGCCTGTAGTCGTAGTCGCAGCTGAGCCGTCACTCAATCAGCGCTGCGCAGGGGTATAGCCATGGACATCGTGAGTCTGGTCATTCAGGTCATCAGTGGTGTGGTAGGCGGCAATGCCGCCGGCATGAGCAAGCAGAGCATGGGGCCGTTGCTCAATTCGATCTTCGGCGGGGTGGGCGGGGTGATCGTGGGCCAGATACTGGCCGCGATCACCGGTGAGCCCGGGGCCGCCATGGGGGCTGGCGGGTCGCTGGACATGGCGGCGATCATCAGCAGCATCGTCGGCGGTGGTGCCGGCGGCGCGGTGCTGACGTTCGTGGCCGGGTTCATCAAGTCGAAGATGCAGGCGCGCTAGGCGTAGTACGTGGTGGGCCTTTCGCGGGGCAAGCCCGCTCCCACAAGGCCGGCGTGAGCCCCTGTGGGAGCGGGCGTGACCCGCGAAAGGCCAGCGGCTTCAGTGCAGAATCTGCGCCAGGAAGCCCTTGGCCCGATCACTCTGCGGGTTGTTGAAGAACGCCTCGGGCGGGGCATCCTCGATGATCTGCCCGCCGTCCAGAAACAGCACGCGCTCGGCCACCTGTCGCGCAAAGCCCATTTCGTGGGTCACGCACAGCATGGTCATGCCGGTGTCGGCAAGCTTGACCAGCACATCCAGCACTTCGGCGACCATCTCCGGGTCCAGTGCCGAGGTCGGCTCGTCGAACAGCATGATCTTTGGCTTCATGCACAGCGCCCGGGCGATTGCCACGCGCTGCTGCTGCCCGCCCGACAGCTGGCTGGGATACTTGCCCGCCTGGCTCTCGATGCCCACCTTGTTCAGGTAGAACCGTGCCCGCTCCTCGGCCTCCTTGCGCGACAGGCCGCGCACGCTCATCGGCGCCAGGGTGCAGTTGTCGAGCACGCTCATGTGCGGGAACAGGTTGAAGTGCTGGAACACCATGCCGATCTCGCTGCGCACCTCGGCGGCCTGGCGCGTGGTCAGCGCCAGGTCGGTGTCGTTGACCAGCAGGGTGCCTTTTTCGGCGATCTCCAGGCGGTTGATGCAGCGGATCAGCGTCGACTTGCCCGAGCCGGACGGCCCGCACAGCACGATGCGCTCACCTTCACGCACCTTGAGGTCGACGTCGCGCAGTACGTGAAAGTCGCCATAGAACTTGTTCAGCCCGTCGATGCTCACCACGACCTTGCGCGGGTCGGGGTGCGTGTCGGGGCGTGCAGCGGCAAGGCTCAGTGGTGCGGTCATGTTGTTGTTCTCCGCGATCTCAGTGTTCGAAGCGGTCGGCGCCATAGGGCGTCGGGTCGGTAAAGGTGTTCTCGCCGGTAATCATTTCTGCCAGCAGGCGCCCGCATACCGGGCCCAGGGTGAGGCCGTGGTGGGCGTGGCCGAAGTTGAACCACAGGCCCTTGTGCCGCGGCGCCGGGCCGATCACCGGGCGCATGTCCGGCAGGCAGGGGCGTCGGCCCAGCCACGGCGCGTCCTGGGTGCGCTCGCCCAGCGGGAACAGCTGGCGGGCGATGGCTTCGCAGCGCTGCAACTGGACCTCGTTGGCCGCATCGTCGCTGGCGGCGAACTCGATGCCGGTGGTCAGGCGAATGCCCTGGGCCATCGGTGCCAGCACGAAGCCCCCCTGCACGTCGCACAGTGAATGCTTGAGCGCAGCACCGGCCTTGGCATGGAAATGTACGTGATAGCCGCGCTTGACCTCCAGCGGGATGTCGTAGCCCAGCGGGCGGAACAGCTCGCCGGCCTGCGGGCCCAGCGCGATCACTGCCTCCGGCGCAGTGACCGGGCCCTGGCGGGTGTCGACCTGCCATTCGCTGGCCACCTGGCGCAGGGTGCGCGCATCGCCCTGGATGAACTGCCCGCCGCGCTTGACGAACAGCGCCGCGTAGCCGCGGGTGAGGCCGCCGGGGTTGCTCACGGTCTTGGGGTCGAGCCAGTGGATGCCGCCCACTGCGTTGGCGCTCAGATCCGGTTCGCGCTCGTGCAGTTGCTGCTTGTCGAGAATCTCGAACTGCAGGCCGTAGGGCTTGAGCGCCTGGGCATCGGCCACGGCCTGGGCCAGGGCAGGCTGGGTGCGGTACACCTCGATCCAGCCCTTGGCCTGCACCATGGCGCCCAGTTCGGCGGCCTCGATCAGTGCGTCGTGTTCCTCGACGCAGCGCTGCACCAGCGGCAGCATGGCGCGGGTGGCCTCGGCCAGGGGCGCCGGGGCGGAGTTCTTCCAGTACTGCAGCAACCAGGGCGCGGCCTTGGGCAGGTAGCTGAAGCTGTAGCGCACGTCGGGCTGGCGGTTGAGGCCGTAGCGCAGCAGCTTGGACAGCTCGCGCGGGAAGGCATAGGGGATCACGCTGGAGCGCTCGATCAGGCCGGCATTGCCGTGGCTGGTGCCGCTGCCCGGTTCGTCACGGTCGATCAGGATCACCTTGCGCCCGCGTGCTTGCAGGTGCAGGGCCGTGGAAACACCGACGATACCGGCGCCCAGAACGATGGTTTGGCAATGCATGAAAAAATCCTCTACGGCTACGGTTCAGCGCAGGTGGCGGCCCAGTCGGGCTTCTATGTGTTTGAGGCTGCGGCGCACGATCTCCACGATCAGCAGGTAGAGCACCGCGGCCCACAGGTAGATCTGGAAGTCGAAACTGCGCGAGAAGGCCAGCTTGGTCACGCCCATCAGGTCGTAGATGGTCACCAGCGAGGCGATTGCACTGGCCTTGATCATCAGAATCAGCTCGTTGCCCAGCGGGCCGATGGCCACGATCAGCGACTGCGGCAGGATCACCTTGAAGAAGGTGGTCGAGCGCTTCAGGCTCAGTGCCCTGGCCGCCTCGTATTGCCCTGGGGCCACGGCCATCAGGCTGCCGCGAAAGATCTCGGCCTGGTAGGCGGCGGTGTTCAGGGTGAAGGCCAGCAGGGTGCAGTACCAGGCTTCGCGGAAGAACCACCACATGCCGACGTCCTGCCAGAAGCTCTTGAGCGAGCCCAGCCCGTAGTACAGCAGAAACAGCTGCGCCAGCAGCGGCGAGCCCCGGAAGAAGTAGATGTAGCCGGCGCTCAGGCGTTGCAGCAGCACGTTGTTCGACAGCCGCGCCAGCGCCAGCAGCAGGCCCAGCAGGGCGCCCAGGGTGAAGGAGATGGCCACCAGTTTGCCGGTGACCAGCAGCCCGTCGATAAAGCGCGGGCCGTAGCGTTCGAGCAGGTCGGGGTCGACGAAGAACGCCAGCAGGGCATCGAGATTCATGTGCGTGCACTCCGCAGGTGACGGCTGGTGTGGCGTTCGATATAGGCGAAGACCCGGCCCGACAGCGCCGAGAACAGCAGGTAGCCCAGGCAGGCCACGGTGTAGAAGAACATCGGCTCCTTGGTCACGCTGACGGCCAGGTTGGTCTGGCGCATCAGGTCGACCAGCGAGATGGTCGACACCAGCGAGGTGTCCTTGAGCAGCGACAGCCAGTTGTTCGACAGGCCCGGCAGGGCGATGCGCACCAGCTGCGGGAACACCACCTTGCGGAAGGTGGTGGTTTTGCTCAGGCCCAGCGCGGCCGAGGCCTCGTACTGGCCCTTGGGAATGGTCTTGAACGCGCCCAGCCAGATTTCACTGGAAAACGCGGCGAACACCAGGCTGAAGGCGATCATGGCGGCGAGGAAGGTATTGATCATTACCTCGCCCTCGTAGCCCATGGCGGTGAGGATCTTCTGCGCGGCGATCTGGCAGCCGTAATAGATGATCAGCAGCGTGAGCAGTTCGGGCAGGCCGCGAAATACCGTGGAGAACACGGTGGCCCAGGCGCGCGGAAAGCGTTTTTTAGAGCGGGCGGCCAGCGCCACGCCCAGGCCCAGCGGCAGGCCGATGGGCAGGCAGGCCAGGGCCAGGGAAATGGTCACCAGGGCGCCGGCCAGCAGGGCCTGGCCCCAGCCACCGCTGGCGAAGGATAACAGGGACAGTTGTTCGATCATGCGCGAACCCTCGGCAAGACAACAGGGCCTCTTCGCCGGCAAGCCGGCTCCCACAGGGTCGCGGTTGACGCAAAACCCTGTGGGAGCTGGCTTGCCAGCGAATGCGGTCTTACTGGTAGATATCGAAGTCGAAGTATTTGCTGGAGATCTTCTGGTAAGTCCCGTTGGCGACGATCTCGTCCAGGGCCTTGTTCAGGCGCTCGCGCAGCGCCTCGTCTTCCTTGCGCACGGCGATAGAGGCATCGGCGGTGGTGCCCTTGACGTCACCCAGGATCTTGCAGCAGTCCTTGCCTGCCTTGCCCAGCCATTCGAGCAGCGGGAACTTGTCGGCAATCACCCCGTCCAGGCGCCCGGCGGCGAGGTCCGCGTTGGCTTCGTCCAGGGTCGGGTACAGCTTGACGTCGGCACCGGCCTTGCCATACACGTCTTCGGCGTAGATCGCCTGGGTGGAGGAGGACTGCGCGCCCACCGTGTAGCCCTTGAAGTCGGTCTGCGCGTCGGTGATCTCGCTGTCCTTGGGCACTGCGACCGACAGCGGCGTCTTGTAGTAGTGGTTGGTGAAGGCGATTTTCTTGCGGCGCTCTTCGGTGTTGATCATCGAGGCCACCACGGCGTCGTACTTCTTGGCCATCAGCGCCGGGATGATGCCTTCCCAGTCCTGGGCCACCACGGTGCACTCGACCTTCATCTGTTCGCACAGGGCCTTGGCGATGTCCACGTCAAAGCCGTGCAGCTGGTTCTTGGAGTCGACGTAGTTGAACGGCGGGTAGGCGCCTTCGGTGGCGATCTTCAGGGTTTCGGCCTGGGCCGAGGTGATGCCGGCGAACAGCAGCGCGCATGCGCCTGCAAAGCGGAGGACGGGTTTCATGAAACACCTCGTGGTTGATTGCACTCTTGCTATTGTTTGCTCGTTGACGTGTAGCCAACGAATTCGTTGTGTAGAGCGGCAGTTGCTTCCAAGCGTTTTTCAACATCCGGCCCGAGCTTCTTGCAGACCTCGTTGACCATCAGGTGTACCCACGACAGCATCGTCGCGGTGGACTCCCAGAACAGATTGAATTCGGTGGGGATGCGAAACACCTCGTCGGCGTTGGCATCGGCCCAGTCACAGAAGGTGTCGGTAACCAGTGTTACCGGGATGCCCGCTTCGCGTGCCTTGCGACACAGCACCAGGGCGTGGCGCGAGTAGCGGCGCGCCTCGAACACCACCAGCGCGCAGTCGTGCGAGGCGCTGAGCAGCACTTCGCCGAAGTGCCCGGCGCTGCCGTCCACCACCTGCACGCCATCGCGCAGGTATTGCAGCAGGTGGCTCATGCACTGGGCGATACCGCGCTCGGTCTGGAACCCGGCAATGAATACCCGGCGCCGTTCGGCCAGGCGCCGGGCCACGGTGTGCCAGGCCTCGGTGCGGCTGTACTCGTAGACCCGCACCAGGGCGGCGACCTCCAGCTCGAGGCTGCGCGCGCGGTCGATGTCGTCCTTGCCCTGTTGTTGGCGAAATTCTTGCAACCGATCACCGACCAGCCATGGGCCATCGCCCAGGTCGTCCTTGAGATCGTGCTTGAGGGCCTTGAGGTGTTCGTAGCCGAGCGAGCGGCAGAAACGCCCGACACTCGATTCGCTGACGCCGATTTTTGCCGCCAGGCTGGCCGAGGTCTCGAAGGGCAGGTCGGTGAAATGGGCGAGCATGTACGTGGCGATCTTGCGACCCGAGGCCGCCGCATGTTGCAGGCTGTTTTCCAGGCGTTGCTTGATCGGTTGGCTCACGGACGATTCTCGACGGCGGTTGCGCTGGGAATAGAAAATGAATGTTTTCTGTCATCAAGTCAACATTTGACAGTTTGCTGTCAATCGGAGGAAAGTCCGCTATCGCTCACTGCTGTCGCCCATACCAATTCCAACAAGGGAGCTTCAGATGTCCGCAGCTGTTCACCACTTGCCCCAGGCCGATCTCGAGCGCCTGTTGCAGCAGATTTTCGTGCGCCACGGCACCAGCGAATCGGTTGCCCGCACGCTGGCCGCCAACTGCGCCAGCGCCCAGCGCGACGGCGCCCATAGCCACGGGGTATTCCGGATTCCCGCCTATGTGTCGACCCTGGCCAGTGGCTGGGTCAACGGCACGGCGGTGCCCCAGGTGCAGGACGTGGCCAGCGGCTACGTACGGGTCGATGCCGGGGGCGGTTTTGCCCAGCCGGCGCTCGAGGCGGCGCGGGCGCTGCTGGTGGAAAAGGCCCGCAGTGCCGGCATTGCGGTGCTGGCGATACACAACTCGCATCACTTCGCGGCCCTGTGGCCGGATGTCGAGCCCTTTGCCGAAGAAGGCCTGGTGGCCCTGAGCGTGGTCAACAGCATGACCTGCGTGGTGCCGCACGGCGCGCGCAAGCCACTGTTCGGTACCAACCCCATCGCGTTCGCCGCACCCTGTGCCGGGCATGCGCCGATCGTGTTCGACATGGCCACCAGCGCCATCGCCCATGGTGACGTGCAGATTGCCGCGCGCAAGGGCGAGCAGTTGCCCGAAGGCATGGGCGTGGACCGCGACGGGCAGCCGACCTGCGACCCGCAGGCGATTCTCGACGGGGGTGCCTTGCTGCCCTTTGGCGGGCACAAGGGCTCGGCGCTGTCGATGATGGTCGAGTTGCTGGCCGCGGCGCTGACCGGCGGCAACTTCTCGTTCGAGTTCGACTGGTCGCAGCACCCGGGCGCCAAGACACCGTGGACCGGGCAACTGGTGATCGTGATCGACCCGACCAAGGCCGAAGGCAGCCGTTTTGCCGAGCGCAGCCGTGAACTGGTGGAACAGATGCAGGCGGTAGGCCTGACCCGCATGCCCGGCGAGCGGCGCTTGCGTGAGCGCGAGGCGTCGGCGCGGGACGGGGTGAGCGTGACGGCGCAGGAGTTCGAGCAGTTGCAGGTGTTGGCCAAGGGGTGACCCGCGGCCTTTTCGCCGGCGGATGCATGCGCAGCTGCACTGATCAGTTGCATCCAGGGTCATGTCACAAATCGGCGGCTACAGGTATCCTCGGCAGCGTCTTTCACGATTTGCCCAGACCCAAGGAGCTGCACGCTGTGTTCAAACATGTCGATGCCTATGCCGGCGATCCGATTCTCTCCCTGATGGAGACCTTCAAGGCCGATCCGCGTGCCAACAAGGTCAACCTGAGCATCGGCCTGTATTACGACGCCGCCGGTGTGGTGCCACAGCTGGCGGCAGTGGGCGAGGCGGAAAAACGCCTGGCCGACCAGCCCCACGAAGCCTCGCTGTACCTGCCGATGGAAGGCCTGGGCAGCTACCGCCAGGCGATCCAGGCGCTGCTGTTCGGCGCCGATCACCCGGCCGTGGGTGGCGCACGTGTGGCCACCGTGCAGACCGTGGGCGGCTCGGGTGCGCTGAAGGTCGGTGCCGACTTCCTCAAGCGCTATTTCGCCGACTCGCAGGTATGGGTCAGCGACCCGACCTGGGACAACCACCGCGCGATCTTCGAAGGCGCCGGGTTCAAGGTCAACACCTACCCGTACTTCGACCCGGCCACCCGTGGCCTGGACTTCGACGGCATGCTCGCCACCCTGCAGACCCTGCCGGCCAACAGCATCGTGCTGCTGCACCCGTGCTGCCACAACCCGACCGGGGTCGACCTGAACCAGGCGCAATGGCAGCAGGTGATCGAGGTGGTCAAGGCGCGCGAGCTGATTCCGTTCCTCGATATCGCCTACCAGGGCTTCGGTGAAGGCCTGGACGCCGACGCCTACGCCATTCGCGAGTTTGCCCGCGCCGGCGTGCCGTGCCTGGTCAGCAACTCGTTCTCCAAGATCTTCTCGCTGTATGGCGAGCGGGTTGGCGGCCTGTCGGTGGTCTGTGACGACAGCGCCACCGCGCAGAGCGTGCTGGGCCAGCTCAAGGCGACCGTGCGCCGCAACTACTCCAGCCCGCCCAACTTCGGTGCGCAACTGGTTGCGACGGTGCTTGGCGATGCCGGCCTGAATGCCCAGTGGCAGGCTGAAGTGGAGGGGATGCGCCTGCGTATCCTGGACATGCGCCAGGCGCTGGTGGATGCACTGGCGGTGCTGCTGCCGGGTCAGAACTTCGACTTCTTCCTGAGCCAGCGCGGCATGTTCAGCTACACCGGCTTCAGCGTGGAGCAGGTACGCCGGCTGCGTGACGAGTTCGGCGTGTACCTGATCGACAGCGGCCGGGTGTGCATGTCGGGCGTGCGCCCGGACAACCTGCAGCAGGTGGCCGAGGCGTTCGCGGCGGTGCACAAGACCGCATAACGGCCAGTTGCGGCTCAAGCCCGCTCCCACACGTACAGTGATGGCCTTGTGGGGGCGGGCTTGACCGGCGATGCGTTGCCGGCAGGTGCAACCACTCCTCGGCAAGGGCTTTGCAAGTGCAACCAAAGCGCGCACAATCGCGCCCCTCTTTTACAGCTGGGGTGCGCCGATGCGTCTGTTTGGCCACTCCCAGCGATGTTGCAGTCTTGCGAGCGGAGTTGCACCCGGATGAATGAGCAGGCCCCGAGCGTTGATCAACGCTTCGAATCGACCCCCGCCGCCCTAGGTAGCTGGGCCCGGCAGGACACCACCTGGATGCTGGGCCTGTTCGGTACCGCCATCGGTGCCGGCACGCTGTTCCTGCCGATCAACGCCGGCCTTGGCGGCTTCTGGCCGCTGCTGATCCTCGCGCTGCTGGCCTTCCCGATGACCTACTACGCACACCGTGGCCTGACCCGCTTCGTGCTCTCGGGGCGTGACGGTGCCGACATCACCGAAGTGGTGGAGGAGCATTTCGGCCTCAGCGCCGGCGCCTGCATCACCTTGCTGTACTTCCTGGCCATCTTCCCCATCCTGCTGATCTACAGCGTGGCCCTGACCAACACGGTCAGCAGCTTCATGGAGCATCAACTGCACATGGCGCCGCCGCCGCGGGTGCTGCTGTCGTTAGTGCTGATCCTGGGCCTGCTGGTCATCGTGCGCTGCGGCGAGCAGGCCACCGTCAAGGTCATGAGCCTGCTGGTGTACCCCTTCATCGTGGCCCTGGCATTGCTGGCGGTGTTCCTGATACCGCACTGGAACGGCGGCATCCTCACGACCGCCACCGAGCTGCCATCGGGGTCGGCATTCGTGCACACCCTGTGGCTGGCGATTCCGGTGATGGTGTTCTCGTTCAACCACTCGCCGATCATTTCGGCCTTTGCCGTGGACCAGAAACGCCGCTACGGCGAGCACGCCGACGAGCGCAGCGGGCAGATCCTGCGGCGCGCGCACCTGTTGATGGTGGCGATGGTGATGTTCTTCGTGTTCAGCTGCGTGCTCACCCTGAACCCGGCGCAACTGGCCGAGGCCAAGGCGCAGAACCTGTCGATCCTGTCGTACCTGGCCAACCACTTCAGCAACCCGACCATCGAGTTCGCTGCACCGCTGATTGCCTTCATCGCCATCGCCAAGTCGTTCCTGGGCCACTACATCGGTGCCAGCGAAGGCCTCAAGGGCCTGGTGCTCAAGACGGGCAAGCGGCCGGGTGCCAAGGCCCTGGACCGGTTCACCGCAGCCTTCATGCTGGTGATCTGCTGGGTGGTGGCCACGCTCAACCCCAGCATCCTGAGCATGATCGAGTCGTTCGGCGGCCCGGTGATCGCGGCGATCCTGTTCCTGATGCCGATGTACGCCATCCGTCGCGTGCCGGCGATGCGCAAGTACAGTGGCGCGCTGTCCAACGTGTTCGTGGTCGTGGTGGGCCTGGTGGCCATCAGCGCCATCGTCTACTCGCTGGTCGGCTGAGGCCGGGGGCGGGCAGGGGTGCACACCCTTGCTCGCTCTTTGTCCACAAAAACTCTCTGGATATTCAACAATTTATCGCTGCCCCATAGGTGTCGGGGCACTTTCATGCTTAACTCTGGTCCTTTACTCACCCCCGCATAAGGACTTCTTTCATGGCTCAAGTGACTCTCAAAGGCAACCCGGTTCAGGTCAACGGCGAACTGCCGAAAGTCGGTGCCCAGGCACCTGCGTTTTCCCTGGTGGCGGGCGACCTGTCCGACGTGACCCTGGCTTCCTTCGCCGGCAAGCGTAAAGTGCTGAACATCTTCCCGAGCGTCGACACCCCGACCTGCGCCACCTCGGTGCGCCAGTTCAACGCCAAGGCCAACGAACTGGCCAACACCGTGGTACTGTGCATCTCGGCCGACCTGCCGTTCGCCCAGGCACGCTTCTGCGGCGCCGAAGGCCTGGAAAACGTCAAGAACCTGTCCACCCTGCGTGGTGCCGAATTCATCCAGAACTACGGCGTGGCCATCGCCGACGGCCCGCTCAAGGGCCTGACTGCCCGTGCAGTCGTGGTACTGGACGAAAACGACAAGGTGCTGCACGCCGAACTGGTCAAGGAAATCGCCGAAGAGCCGAACTACGACGCGGCGCTGGCGGTACTGAAGTAACGCATTCAGGCACCGCGAGTTTTCATGCACCGCATGGATGCCTTCGCTGGCAAGCCAGCTCCCACAGGGGGGCGGTGCTGAAATAGAAAGGTTATTTGAAAAAAGTTGTAACGGCCTGGCCTTAGCCCAGGCCGTTTTTATTTATAGTTCAGCACTTTGCCAACGTCAGCTCTAGGTAAATAGCCGGTAAAGGCGCTTTGCTAAAACCGCTCTACTGCTTATCGTTCAGCCTCCTCAAGAGAAGTCTTTCCGCACAATGGCCGATCAACCGATGCAAACCGCCCGTCCTCGTCACTCCCGTCGCTGGCTGCTGAGCCTGCTGGTCCTGCTGCTGATTGCCGGCCTGTGCTGGGTATTCTGGTCTTCATCGCCGGCGACCAAGGCCCCGGGCGCAGGCAAGCCGGGGGGCGGGCGGCCAGGTTTCGGCGCGTTCGGCGGGCCGGTACCGGTGCGTGTGGCACCGGCCACCGTGGGCGACTTCCCGCTGTACTACAAGGCGCTGGGCACCGTGACCGCGACCAACACGGTCAACGTGCGCAGCCGCGTGGGCGGCGAGCTGGTCAAGATCAACTTCAAGGAAGGCCAGCGGGTCAAGGCCGGCGACCTGCTGGCAGAGATCGACCCGCGCAGCTACCAGATCGCCCTGCAGCAGGCCGAAGGCACCCTGGCACAGAACCAGGCGCAGCTGAAAAACGCCCAGATCGACCTTGAGCGCTACAAGGGCCTGTTCGCCGAAGACAGCATCGCCAAGCAGACCCTCGATACCCAGGCCGCGCTGGTAGCCCAGTACCAGGGCACCATCAAGACCAACCAGGCGGCGGTGGGCGATGCCAGGCTCAACCTCGACTTCACCAGGATTCGTGCCCCCATCAGCGGGCGCCTGGGCCTGCGCCAGCTGGACGTCGGCAACCTGGTGGCGGCCAACGACACCACGGCACTGGTGGTGATCACCCAGACCCAGCCGATCACCGTGGTCTTCACCCTGCCGGAAACCGAGCTGAGCACCGTGCTGTCGCGCTACCGCAGCGGGGCCCAGCTGCCGGTGCAGGCGTGGGACCGCGGCGACACCCAGCAGCTCTCGGTGGGCGTGCTGAGCAGCCTGGACAACCAGATCGACACCACCACCGGCACCCTGAAGTTCAAGGCCGGGTTCGAAAACCAGGATGAAATGCTGTTCCCCAACCAGTTCGTCAACGTGCGCCTGCTGGCCGACACCTTGAAGGACGTGGTGCTGGCGCCATCGGCCGCGATGCAGTTCGGCACCAACGGCACCTTCGCCTACGTGATGGACGGCGACAACAAGGTGACCATCCGCAGCCTCAAGCTCGGCGCCAGCGACGGCGACCTCACGGTGGTCAAGGAAGGCCTGGCCAAGGGCGAGCGCGTGGTGCTCGAAGGTACCGACCGCCTGCGTGACGGCAGCGAGGTGGAGGTGGTCAACGACAGCAGCGACGTGCCCGCCACCCCAGGCCAGCACCTGCAGGGCCAGGACAAGAAAGACCTCTCGGCCACGCCGGGCGAGCAGGGCAAGGCTGGCGCATGAACCTTTCGCGGCTGTTCATCCTGCGCCCGGTCGCCACCACGCTGAGCATGCTTGCCATCGTGCTGGCCGGCCTGATCGCCTACACGTTGCTGCCCGTGGCGGCCTTGCCCCAGGTCGATTACCCGACCATCCGGGTCATCACTCTGTACCCCGGTGCCAGCCCGCAGGTGATGACCAGCGCCGTCACCGCGCCGCTGGAGCGCCAGTTCGGGCAGATGCCCGGGCTTACCCAGATGGCCTCGACCAGTTCGGGCGGTGCCTCGGTACTGACCCTGCGCTTCAGCCTCGAAATGAACATGGACGTCGCCGAGCAGCAGGTGCAGGCGGCGATCAACGCGGCCAGCAACCTGTTGCCCAGCGACCTGCCGGCGCCGCCGGTGTACAACAAGGTCAACCCGGCCGATACCCCGGTACTGACCCTGGCCATCACCAGCAAGACCATGCTGCTGCCCAAGCTCAACGACCTGGTCGACACACGCATGGCGCAGAAGATCGCACAGATCAGCGGTGTGGGCATGGTCAGCATCGCCGGTGGCCAGCGCCAGGCGGTACGCATCAAGGTCAACCCTGACGCGCTGGCCTCGGCCGGGCTGAACCTGGCCGACGTGCGCACCCTGATCGGCGCCTCCAACGTCAACCAGCCCAAGGGCAACTTCGACGGCCCCACGCGGGTCTCGATGCTCGACGCCAACGACCAGCTGCGCTCCCCCGAGGAATACGCCAACCTGATCCTGGCCTACAAGAACGGTGCGCCGCTGCGCCTGAAGGACGTTGCCGAGATCGTCGACGGCGCCGAGAACGAGCGCCTGGCGGCCTGGGCCAACCAGAGCCAGGCAGTGCTGCTGAACATCCAGCGCCAGCCTGGGGCCAACGTCATCGAGGTGGTCGACCGGATCAAGGCGCTGCTGCCGTCGATCACCGACAACCTGCCGGCGGGGCTGGACGTGGTGGTGCTCACCGACCGCACCCAGACCATCCGTGCTTCGGTCAAGGATGTGCAGCACGAGCTGCTGATCGCCATCGTGCTGGTGGTGCTGGTGACCTTCCTGTTCCTGCGCCGGGCCAGCGCCACCCTCATCCCGTCGATCGCCGTGCCACTGTCGCTGATCGGCACCTTCGGCGTGATGTACCTGGCCGGGTTCTCGATCAACAACCTCACGCTGATGGCCCTGACCATCGCCACCGGCTTCGTGGTGGACGATGCCATCGTGATGCTGGAGAACATCTCGCGGCATATCGAGGAGGGCGAGACGCCGATGCAGGCCGCGCTCAAGGGCGCCCGGCAGATCGGCTTCACCCTGATCTCGCTGACCTTCTCGCTGATCGCGGTACTGATCCCGCTGCTGTTCATGGCCGACGTGGTGGGGCGGTTGTTCCGCGAGTTCGCCATCACCCTGGCGGTGGCGATCCTGATCTCGCTGGTGGTGTCGCTGACCCTCACGCCGATGATGTGCGCGCGCCTGCTCAAGCGCGAGCCCAGGGAAGAGGAACAGGGGCGCTTCTACCGCGCCAGCGGTGCCTGGATCGACTGGATGATCGCCCACTATGGTCGCGGCCTGCAGTGGGTGCTGCGCCACCAGCCGCTGACCCTGCTGGTGGCGGTGGCGACCCTGGGCCTGACCGTGCTGCTGTACCTGGCGGTGCCCAAGGGCTTTTTCCCGGTACAGGACACCGGGGTGATCCAGGGTATTTCCGAAGCCCCGCAGTCGATCTCGTTCGCCGCCATGAGCCAGCGCCAGCAGGAACTGAGCGCGGTGATCCTGCAGGACCCGGCCGTGCAGAGCCTGTCGTCGTACATCGGCGTCGACGGCGACAACGCCACGCTCAACAGCGGCCGGTTGCTGATCAACCTCAAGCCCCACGGCGAGCGCGACATCACTGCCTCGCAGGTCATCACCCGTTTGCAACCGCAACTGGACAAGCTGGTGGGCATTCGCCTGTTCATGCAGCCGGTGCAGGACCTGAGCATCGAAGACCGCGTCAGCCGCACCCAGTACCAGTTCAGCCTGTCGTCGCCGGATGCCGACCTGCTCGCGCAGTGGAGCGGCAAGCTGGTGGATGCGTTGCATGATCGCCCCGAGCTGACCGATGTGGCCAGCGACCTGCAGGACAAGGGCCTGCAGGTGTTCCTGGTGATCGACCGCGACGCCGCCAGCCGTCTGGGCATCAACGTGTCGGAAATCACCAACGCGCTGTACGACGCCTTCGGCCAGCGCCAGATCTCCACCATCTATACCCAGGCCAGCCAGTACCGCGTGGTGCTGCAGGCCGCTGCGGCGGCCGACCTTGGGCCCAAGGTGCTCGACCAGATCTACGTCAAGACCACCGATGGCGCGCAGGTGCGCCTGTCGAGCCTGGCCCATGTGGAGCAGCGCCAGGCGCAACTGGCCATTGCCCACATCGGCCAGTTCCCGGCGGTGATGATGTCGTTCAACCTGGCCGAAGGCGTGTCGCTGGGCGAGGGCGTCAAGGTCATCGAACAGGTGCAGCAGCAGATCGGCATGCCGCTGGGCGTGCAGACCCGCTTCCAGGGCGCGGCCGAAGCCTTCCAGGCGTCGCTGTCGAGCACCCTGCTGCTGATTCTGGCGGCGGTGGTGACCATGTACATCGTGCTCGGCGTGCTCTACGAGAGCTACATCCACCCGGTGACCATCCTTTCGACCCTGCCCTCGGCTGCAGTGGGCGCGCTGCTGGCCTTGATGATCAGTGGCAACGACCTGGGCATGATCGCGATCATCGGCATCATCCTGCTGATCGGTATCGTCAAGAAGAACGCGATCATGATGATCGACTTTGCCCTGGAGGCCGAACGCAACCAGGGCATGGACCCGCAGACGGCGATCTACCAGGCGGCGCTGCTGCGCTTCCGGCCGATCCTGATGACCACCCTGGCGGCGCTGTTCGGGGCCATCCCGCTGATGCTCGCCACCGGCTCGGGCGCCGAGCTGCGCCAGCCGCTGGGCCTGGTGATGGTGGGCGGGCTGCTGGTGAGCCAGGTGCTGACGCTGTTCACCACGCCGGTGATCTACCTGTACTTCGACCGCCTGGCGCGTCGCTGGCGCCGTCAGCCTGACCCGCAACAGGCCGACGCATGAACCTCTCCGGCCCGTTTATCCGTCGCCCGGTGGCGACCATGCTGCTGAGCCTGGCCATCATGCTGCTGGGCGGGGTCAGCTTCGGCCTGCTGCCGGTGGCGCCGCTGCCGCAGATGGACTTCCCGGTGATCGTGGTGTCGGCCAGCCTGCCCGGGGCCAGCCCCGAGGTGATGGCCTCCACCGTGGCAACCCCGCTGGAACGCTCGCTGGGCAGCATCGCCGGGGTCAACACCCTGACCAGCCGCTCCAGCCAGGGCTCCACGCGGGTGATCCTGGGCTTCGACATGGGGCGCGACATCGATGGCGCCGCACGCGAGGTGCAGGCGGCCATCAATGCCACGCGCAACCTGCTGCCCAGCGGCATGAAGAGCATGCCCACCTACAACAAGTTCAACCCGGCCCAGGCACCGATCATGGTGCTGTCGCTGACCTCCGATGTACTGCAGAAGGGCCAGCTCTACGACCTGGCCTCCACCATCCTGTCCCAGAGCCTGTCCCAGGTGCCGGGTGTGGGCGAGGTGCAGATCGGCGGCAGTTCGCTGCCGGCGGTGCGTATCGAGCTTGAGCCGCAACTGCTCAACCAGTACGGCGTGAGCCTGGACGATGTGCGCCAGACCATCGCCAACGCCAACGTGCGCCGGCCCAAGGGCTTCATCGAGGACACCCAGCGCAGCTGGCAGGTACAGGCCAACGATCAACTGGAGAAAGCCAAGGACTACGGCCCGCTGGTGATTCGCTACCAGGACGGCTCGGTGCTGCGCCTGAGCCACGTGGCCAAGGTCACCGATGGCGTGGAGAACCGCTACAACAGCGGCTTCTTCAATGACAAGGACGCGGTGCTGCTGGTGATCAACCGCCAGACCGGCGCCAACATCATCAAGACCATCGAGAGCATCAAGGAGCAGTTGCCGGCGTTGCAGGACCTGATGCCGGCCAGCGTGCAACTGAACGTGGCCATGGACCGCTCGCCGGTGATCAAGGCCACCCTCAAGGAGGCCGAACACACGCTGCTGATCGCCGTGGCGCTGGTGATCCTGGTGGTGTTCCTGTTCCTGGGCAACCTGCGCGCCTCGCTGATCCCGACCCTGGCGGTGCCGGTGTCGCTGGTGGGCACCTTCGCGGTGATGTACCTGTGCGGGTTCTCGCTCAACAACCTGTCGCTGATGGCGCTGATTCTCGCCACCGGCCTGGTGGTGGACGACGCCATCGTGGTGCTGGAGAACATCTCGCGGCATATCGACGAAGGCGTCGCGCCGCTGGCCGCGGCCTTCCTCGGCGCCAAGGAGGTGGGCTTCACGCTGCTGGCGATGAACGCCTCGCTGGTGGCGGTGTTCGTCTCGATCCTGTTCATGGGCGGCATCGTCGAGTCGTTGTTCCGCGAGTTCTCCATCACCCTGGCGGCGGCCATCCTGGTGTCGCTGGTGGTGTCGCTGACGCTCACGCCGATGCTCTGCGCGCGCTGGCTCAAACCTCACGCCCCCGGCGAGCAGACCCGCCTGCAGCGCTGGAGCGAGCGTCTCAACCAGCGCATGATGGCCGGCTACGACCGCAGCCTGGGCTGGGCGCTGCGCCATCGCCGCCTGACGCTGCTGAGCCTGCTGGTGACCATCGTGGTCAACGTGGCGCTGTACGTGGTGGTGCCCAAGACCCTGATGCCGCAGCAGGACACCGGCCAGCTGATGGGCTTTGTGCGGGGTGACGACGGGCTGTCGTTCGCGGTGATGCAGCCGAAGATGGAAATCTACCGGCGCGCCTTGCTCAAGGACCCGGCCGTGCAGAGCGTGGCCGGTTTCATCGGCGGCAACAGCGGCATCAACAACGCCATGGTGCTGGTGCGCCTCAAGCCGATCAAGGAGCGCAAGGAGTCGGCGCAGAAGATCATCGAGCGCCTGCGCAAGGAGATGCCCAAGGTACCCGGCGGGCGGCTGTTCCTGATGGCCGACCAGGACCTGCAGTTTGGCGGTGGCCGCGAGCAGAGCAGCTCGCAGTTTCTCTACACCCTGCAAAGTGGCGAGCTGACGGCGTTGCGCGAGTGGTACCCGAAGGTGGTGGCGGCGTTCAAGGCGCTGCCGGAGCTGACGGCCATCGACGCCCGCGAAGGCAGCGGCACCCAGCAGGTGACCCTGGTGGTCGATCGCGAGCAGGCCAAGCGCCTGGGCATCGACATGAACATGGTCACCGCCGTGCTCAACAACGCCTACAGCCAGCGCCAGATCTCGACCATCTACGACAGCCTCAACCAGTACCAGGTGGTGATGGAGGTCAACCCCAAGTATGCGCAGGACCCGCGCACCCTGGAGCAGGTCCAGGTGATCACCGCCGACGGCGCGCGCGTGCCGCTGTCGACCTTTGCCCATTACGAGAACAGCCTGGCCGAGGACCGTGTCAGCCACGAGGGGCAGTTCGCCTCCGAGGACATCTCGTTCGACCTCGCAGAAGGCGTCAGCCAGGACGTGGCGCTGGCCGCGGTGGAGCGTGCGGTGGCCAAGGTCGGCCTGCCCGAGGACGTGATCGCCAAGCTTGGCGGTACCGGCGATGCCTTCACCAAGAGCCAGGAGGGCCAGCCCTGGATGATCCTCGGCGCCTTGCTGGCGGTGTACCTGGTGCTGGGGATTCTGTATGAAAGCTACATTCACCCGCTGACCATCCTCTCGACCCTGCCGTCGGCCGGGGTAGGGGCGCTGCTGACGCTGTACGTGGTCGGCAGCGAGTTCAGCCTGATCTCGCTGCTGGGGCTGTTCCTGCTGATCGGGGTGGTGAAGAAGAACGCGATTCTGATGATCGACCTGGCCCTGCAGCTGGAGCGCCATGAAGGGCTCAGCCCGCAGGAGTCGATTCGTCGGGCCTGCCTGCTGCGTCTGCGGCCGATCCTGATGACCACCCTGGCGGCGATCCTGGGCGCCTTGCCGTTGCTGCTGAGCACCGCCGAGGGCGCCGAGATGCGCCAGCCGCTGGGCCTGACCATCATTGGCGGGCTGGTGTTCAGCCAGATCCTCACGCTTTACACCACCCCGGTGGTCTACCTCTATCTGGACCGCCTGCGCCATCGCTTCAATCACTGGCGCGGCGTGCGTACCGACGCTGCTTTGGAAACCCCGCTATGACCCGACCTGCCGATGTTTGTCCACCTTCCCTGCAGCGCGTGCTGGCGGCCCGTGGTTCGCGCCTGCTGACCTCGGCCCTGTGCCTGGCGATGCTCAGCGCCTGTACCCTGAGCCCCGACTACCACCGGCCACAGGCGCCGGAGCCGGTGGCGTTCAAGTACGCCGAGGGCTGGACCCAGGCCAACCCGTCCGACGCCCTGGCGCGCGGCGCCTGGTGGGAGCTGTACGGCGATGCGCAGCTCAACGGTCTGGTCGAGCAGCTCAATGCCAACAACCAGACGGTGGCCCAGTACGAGGCGCAATACCGCCAGGCCCAGACCCTGGTGCGCAGCGCCCGGGCTTCGCTGTTTCCCAGCCTCGACCTGAGCGCCGGCAAGACCCGCTCCAGCCAGGGCACCGGCAGCAGCAGTTCGAGCCTGAGCAACAACAGCAGCGGTATCCGCGACACGTACAGCGCCCAGCTGGGCGTGAGCTGGGAAGCCGACCTGTGGGGCAAGCTGCGTGAGGGCCTGAACGCCAACGAGGCGAGTGCCGAGGCGAGCCTGGCGGACCTGGCGGCGATACGCCTGAGCCTGCAGTCGGAGCTGGTGCAGAACTACCTGCAGCTGCGTGTGATCGATGAGCAGAAGCGCCTGCTCGAGGCCACGCTGGCGGCCTATCAGCGTTCGCTGACCATGACCCAGAACCAGTACCGCGCCGGGGTTTCGGGCAAGGACGCGGTGGCCCAGGCACAGACCCAGCTCAAGAGCACCCAGGCCGACCTGATCGACCTGATCTGGCAGCGGGCGCAGTTCGAGAATGCGATTGCCGTGCTGATGGGCAAGGCGCCGGCCGAGTTTGCCCTGGCGCCGAGCACCACCATACCGGCCTTGCCGCAGATCCCGCTGGCGCTGCCGTCGCAGCTGCTGGAGCGCCGCCCCGACATTGCCTCGGCCGAGCGCAAGGTGATGGCGGCCAACGCCAATATCGGCGTGGCGCGGGCGGCGTACTTCCCGGACCTGACCCTGAGCATGAGCGGTGGCTACAGCAGTAGCAGCTTCAGCGACTGGATCAGCTTGCCGAACCGATTCTGGTCGGTGGGGCCGCAGTTGGCCGTGACCCTGTTCGATGCCGGCAAGCGCTCGGCCGAGGTCGACCGTACCAAGGCCGTGTACGACCAGACTGTGGCGCAGTACCGTCAGAGCGTGCTGGATGGCTTCCAGGAGGTGGAAAACTACCTGGTGCAGTTGAAGGTGTATGCCGATGAGGCGCAGGTGCGCGATGAGGCGCTGGCGTCGGCGCGCGAGTCGCTGCGCCTCACCGAGAACCAGTACAAGGCGGGCCTGATCGGGTATCTGGACGTGGTGAACGTGCAGACCACCGCGTTGAGCAATGAACGCAGCGTGCTGAACCTGCTGCAGGGCCGGCTGGTGGCCAGCGTGCAGTTGATTGCGGCGTTGGGGGGCGGCTGGGAGGAAGCCAGCCTTGCTGCTGAAGACCGCACCGCGATCGACAGGTAGTGTGCGTCGAGGCGTTCGCCGGCAACGCCGGCGCCTACAGGCCGCGGTGTGATTGTAGGAGCCAGCCTTGCTGGCGAAGGCCGCGACGCGGTTCCAAAGCCTGATGGCCATTCGCCAAAAACATCCCGCCATCCCTCGGAAACTCCGTGCGTTTCGCTAAAGGTTGAGTACAATCATCGGTTTTTCACCGGGCCGGGACAGCGCCCGTCAACCGGGCCTTGGAACCTTCATGCTCAACGGTAGTTATTCCTCCTCGCTGGTCCTGATTTCGCTGTGCGTGGCGATTCTGGCGTCCTACACGGCGCTGGACCTGACCGGGCGCATCGCCACCGCCAAGGGCCGTACCGCGTACCTGTGGATGGTCGGCGGTGCTCTGGCCCTGGGCACCGGGATCTGGTCGATGCACTTCATCGGCATGCTTGCCTTCAGCCTGCCCATCGAGCTGGGCTACGACCTGAGCCTCACCGCGCTGTCGCTGGTGATCTCGGTGCTTTCGTCGGGCTTCGCACTCTGGCTGGTGAGCCAGCCGAGCCTGCCGGGCCGCGTGCTGGCGCTGGGGGCGCTGATCATGGGCGCGGGCATCAGCAGCATGCATTACACCGGCATGGCTGCCATGCAGATGCAACCGGGCATCGACTACGACCCGCTGCTGTTCGCCGCCTCGCTGTTGATTGCAGTAGGCGCGTCGGTGGCCGCACTGTGGATCGCCTTCCGCCTGCGCCGCAATACCCCGTATGTACGCCAGATTCGCGGCGGCGCCGCCGTGGTGATGGGCATTGCCATCGTCGGCATGCACTACACTGGCATGGCAGCGGCCAATTTTGCCGACGGCAGCTTCTGTGGCGCGCTGGACGGTGGGCTCAGCGGCAGTGGCCTGGACTACCTGGTGCTGATCACCACCCTGGCGGTGCTGGCGGTGGCGCTGCTGACCTCGGTGCTGGATGCACGCCTGGAGGCGCGCACTGCGGAGCTGGCGCAATCGCTGACCCTGGCCAACCAGGAGCTGACCCAGCTGGCGCTGCACGACACCCTCACCGGGCTGCCCAACCGCAGCCTGCTGACCGACCGCATCGAGCAGGCCATCGCCAAGGTGGCCGAGCAGGGCGGCTGCTTTGCGCTGATGTTCATCGACCTGGACGGGTTCAAGCCGGTCAACGACGCGTTCGGTCATCACACCGGCGACCAGTTGCTCAAGGAGGTGGCGATGCGCCTGCGTGGCCACCTGCACAGCCAGGACACCCTGGCGCGCATCGGCGGTGACGAATTCGTGCTGCTGGTGGAGCTGGACGAGCCTGAAGACGCGGTGGGGGTGGCCGCCAAGCAGGTCAACCTGGTGTCGCGCCCGTTCCGGGTGGCCGAGCAGAGCCTGCAGATCTCCGCCAGCGTCGGCATCGTGTTGTACCCCGGCAACGGCGCCGACCAGATGGAGCTGCTGCGCAATGCCGACGCGGCCATGTACCACGCCAAGAGCGCCGGCAAGAACGCCTACAGCTTTTTCGATGTGTCGATGAACAGCAACGCGCGCCTGCAGCTGCAGTTGCTGCAGGACCTGCGCATGGCGCTGGAGCAGCGCCAGTTGCGCCTGTTCTACCAGCCCAAGTTCGATGCGGTGGGGCGCCAGCCTATCGGTGCCGAGGCCCTGCTGCGCTGGGAGCACCCGCAGCACGGCATGTTGCTGCCCGATCGCTTCATCCAGCTGGCGGAAAAAACCGGGTTGATCATCCCGATCGGCGAGTGGGTGCTGGACGAGGCCTGCCGCCAGATGCGCAGCTGGATGGACCAGGGCTATGAAAACTGGCGGGTTGCAGTGAACCTGTCGGCCATCCAGTTCTGCCATGCCGGGCTGGTTGACAGCGTGGCGTCGGCCTTGCAGCGTCATCGCCTGCCGGCCAACAGCCTGACCCTGGAGATCACCGAAACCACCGCCATGCACGACGCCGATGCGAGCCTGATGGTGTTGCAGCGCCTGTCGGACATGGGCGTGGACCTGTCCATCGACGATTTCGGTACCGGCTACTCAAGCCTGATGTACTTGAAGCGCCTGCCGGCCAACGAGCTGAAGATCGACCGTGGCTTCGTGCGCGACCTGGAGCAGGACAGCGACGATGCCGCGATCGTGTCGGCCATCGTGGCGCTGGGGCAGGCACTGGGGTTGAGGATTGTTGCCGAAGGGGTGGAAACCGACCGCCAGCAGGACTTCCTGACCCGTCTGGGGTGTGATTCGTTGCAAGGGTACCTGCTCGGTCAGCCGCTGCCGGCCGAGCGTTTCATGGCTGATATCGAGAGACTGGCGGTGGGGCAGGCCTGAGCGCCAGCGTCAGGCCGAGCGCAGCGCACACGAGGGCTGGAACGCTTCAAGCTCGTCTTCCACCGCTTCGATGATGCGCTCCACATCCGACGCTGCCATCAGTGTGGCGCACGGAATGCCGGCAATCGCCAGCAGGGTTTCGCCGGTGGCGCGGTCGAATACGCGCGCCACCATGCTGCGCGGTGCATCCATGCTGGCTTCAAAGCCCAGCGGATGGAAGTGCCAGCGCATCATCTGGCAGGCGTTGGGAAACGTGAGCTTGTTCATGCCGGCCTCCTTTTACAGCTGACCCCGATTCGCTGAGCATGCCTGTACCCGGGACACGCTGCCCAGGGAAGGCCAAGACCCTAACCATAGCACCGATGCGGCCGCTGTCCGCCGCTTGTTTGCGCCCCGTTGCAGTATGTTTGACCTGCGTCACAATGGCTTTTTGCTATGTGTGGGTTGCGCAAGCGTTTGCGTGGTCCGCATTGCGGCGGGTGAGGCTGTCCTGGCCGCTGAAGCGGGCAGGGTGGGGCCACGGGTATTTCAGACCAGCGGCGGGCTCAGCTGAGCAGGCCGGCGGCGATGTTGATGGTGAAACCCAGAATCGCGGTGTTGAACACGAAACCGATCACCGAGTGGGCCAGCACCACGCGGCGCAGTTCACGCCCGGCGACGCCCACATCGGAGGTTTGCACCGCGACGCTGAGGGTGAACGAGAAGTAGTGGAAGTCCCAGTAATCGGGGTTGCGCTCCTCGTCTGGAAAGCGCAGCAGCGGCTGCTTGGCGGTGCTGGTGTAGAACAGGCGCGCATAGTGCAGGCTGAAGATGGTGCCGATCAGCAGCCACGAGCCGGCCACGGTGAGGCCGGTGTACAGGTAGTGCAGGGCCTGGGTGCTGCCGGTCAGGCCCTTGCTGCTGGCCAGTTGCAGGGTGACTGCGGCAAGGCTGGCGATGGCCGCAATACTCACGGTAAACAGCACCAGCCCGGCATTTTCGTCCTCGATGCAGGCCACCTTGCGCACCTGGCCCGGTTTTGCCCGCAGGGTCAGCCAGAACACCAGCAGCAGGTACAGCCAGACCCCGAGGTTCCAGCCCGCCAGGATGTGTTGCACCAGGTTGTCTGCCGGGATGAACACGCCGCCCAGGCAGCCGACCAGTGCGGCGGCGCTCAGGCGCGGGTGGGTATGGGCCAGTTTGTGGAATGCCATGTTGCCTCACGTCGATGGATGCACCGCCAACTGTAGCCTATACCTAGGAAGCCTTTCTTCAGGCGCCACTGGAGCGACCGCATGAAACACGCATTGATCATCGGCACCTTGTGCCTGGCCGGGCTGGGCCTGGCCGGTTGTTCGAGCAGCACCGTGCAGCCCGACGAGTACTCCGGGTTCCTCAAGGACTACAGCCGTCTCAAGCAGACCACCTCGCCCTCCGGTGCCACGGTGATGCGCTGGATCGACCCGAACCTCAAGCTCGACCGCTACACCAGCGTATACATCGAGCCCAGCCAGCTGTATCCCAAGCCGCAACCTACCGCGCGGATTCCGCAGAGCACCCTGCAAGGCATCACCCACTACTACGACCAGGCGCTCAAGCGCGAGCTGGGCAAGTCGTTGCCGCTGGCCACCGGCCCTGGCCCGGGGGTGATCGTGGTACGCCCGGCGATCACGGCCGTCAGCAGCAAGACCGAGGGCCTGAAGGCATACGAAGTGATTCCGGTGGCGCTGGTGGCGGCAGCGGTGAGCACGGCCTCGGGCATCCGCGACCAGGAAACCGATATCGCCACCGAGGCGCAGTTTCTGGATGGCGGCAACAACAAGGTGCTCGCCCAGGTGGTGCGCAAGGGTAGTGGCAAGCCGCTGGAAAACGACAGCCAGGTGATGAAGGCCGACGATGTGAAGGCAGTGCTCGATGGCTGGGCGTCCGACCTGCACCAGTCCTACCTCAAGCTCAAGGGCCATTGAGCCCTGTGCCAGGCCATTCGGGGAGCTTCGCAATGGCCTGGCAGCGTGTTGGCCGGTCTGCCGGCCCCTGCGGCCGACGACAGTTGACCGCTTCAGCATTGAAACCCGGCTTCAATCAGCCTAGCCTGCGCGGCATACCGTTGAAAGGAGCCCGTCATGCAAGGCGTTACCCGCAAGATCACCCAGGCCATTCTGTACGAAGTCATCGCGGTGGCCTGTGTCGCACCGGCCCTGGCGTTGGCCTTCGATGAGGGCATGGCCCATTCCACCGTGCTGTCGGTGATCATGTCGGGCATGGCCCTGGGCTGGAACATGCTCTACAACTACCTGTTCGAGTTCTGGGAGGCACGTCAGGCCCGACGCAGCCGCACCTTCGTACGGCGCCTGCTGCATGCCATCGGCTTCGAGGGCGGGCTGGTGCTGATCCTGCTGCCGGTGGTGGCCTGGTGGCTGGACATCAGCCTGTGGGCGGCACTGGGCACCAACCTTGCGCTGTTCGTGTTCTTCTTCGTGTACGCCTTCGTGTTCCAGTGGAGCTTCGACCGGGTGTTCGGCGTGCCCGAATCGGCGCACGAACGCGGCGTGCAAGCCTGCACGAGCGCAAAATGAATGATTGACTTGAAAAAGGCCCTGGGCTAGTTTCGCTGCCATGAGCTTATTCGCAGCGTTGCCTTCGCACAGCATTATTACCGCCATTATCAGATTGGCGGGCTAGCGAGCACCTTGCACCTAACCCGCCCTGGAGGCGGGTTTTTCCTTTCTGACTCCTGGGCACTTCAAAAAAAAACCAGGAGTCACCGATGACCAGCCTTACCGTCTGCCCCAGCACCTCGACCAGCGCCACCAGCCTGCTGTCGGACTACGTGCGAAGGATTCTTGCCGCACCGGTATATGACCTGGCCATCGAGACGCCCCTGCAGCCCGCCCGGGCACTGTCCGAGACCCTGGGCAACAACGTGCTGCTCAAGCGCGAAGACCTGCAGCCGACCTTTTCCTTCAAGATCCGCGGGGCCTACACCCGTCTCAGTCGCCTGAGCACCGAGCAGCGCGAGCGCGGGGTGATCACCGCGTCCGCCGGCAACCATGCCCAGGGCGTGGCGCTGGCCGCCCGTGAACTGGGCATGCGCGCCACCATCGTGATGCCCACCACCACTCCGGCGCTGAAGATCGAAGGGGTGCGCTCGCGTGGCGGCAATGTGGTGCTGCACGGTGACAGCTTCCCGCGGGCGCTGGCCCATGCGCTGCAACTGGCCCAGAGCGAAGGCGCCACGTTCGTGCCACCGTTCGACGACCCGGACGTGATTGCAGGGCAGGGCACCGTGGCCATGGAGATCCTGCGCCAGCAACCGGGCGAGCTGGACGCGATCTTCGTGCCGGTGGGTGGCGGCGGCCTGATCGCCGGCATCGCCGCCTACGTCAAGTACCTGCGCCCGCAGGTAAAGGTGATCGGCGTCGAGCCGCATGACTCTAACTGCCTGCAGGCCGCGCTGGCCGCTGGCGAGCGGGTGGTGCTGCCCCAGGTCGGCACCTTCGCCGACGGCGTGGCGGTTGCGCAGATCGGCGCGCATTGCTTCGAGGTGTGCCGGCATTACGTGGACGAAGTGGTCACGGTCAGCAGCGACGAGCTGTGCGCGGCCATCAAGGACATCTACGACGACACCCGCTCGATCACCGAGCCTTCCGGTGCGCTGGCGGTGGCCGGGATCAAGAAGTACGTGGCCAGCCGCGGCGTGACGGGCCAGACCCTGGTGGCAATCGACTCCGGTGCCAACGTCAACTTCGACCGCCTGCGCCATGTGGCCGAACGCGCCGAACTGGGCGAGCAGCGCGAGGCGGTCATCGCGGTGACCATCCCCGAGCAGCCGGGCAGCTTCCGCGCCTTCTGCCAGGCCCTGGGCCAGCGCCAGATCACCGAGTTCAACTACCGCTACCAGCCCGGCAAGGAGGCCCGCCTGTTCGTCGGCGTGCAGACCCACCCGCACACCGACCCGCGCGCGCAGTTGCTGGCCAGCCTGGCCGGGCAGGGCTACGAGGTGCTGGACCTGACCGAGAACGAGCTGGCCAAGTTGCATATCCGCCACACCGTGGGCGGCCACTCGGCCCCCTCGCTCGACGAGCGGGTGCTGCGCTTCGAGTTCCCGGAGCGTCCTGGCGCCTTGCTGGGCTTTCTGGAGCGCCTGGGCAAGCGCTGGAACATCAGCCTGTTCCACTACCGCAACCACGGGGCTGCCGAGGCGCGGGTATTCGTGGCGCTGCAGGTGCCGGACGATGAGCTGGCGCAGTTGCCAGGCACCCTCGACGGCATGGGCTATCGCTACTGGGACGAGACCGACAACCCGGCCTATCGGCTGTTTCTTGGCTGACTTTGCGCTGGATCAACATGCCCTGCGGCCCACGGGCGGATCCTTGAGGCAGAGATATAAAGCCTGAGGAATACCGCCATGAGCAGCACGTTTTTCATCCCAGCCGTCAACATCATGGGCATCGACTGCCTGGACGAAGCCATGACCGCCATTGTCGGCTATGGCTTTGCCAAGGCGTTGATCGTCACCGATACCGGGCTGGCCAAGGCCGGCGTGGCACAGCGAATCGCCGAGCAGCTGGCGATGCGTGACATCGACTCGGTGGTGTTCGACGGCGCCAAGCCCAACCCGAGCATCGCCAACGTGGAGCAGGGCCTGGCGATGCTCAAGCGCGAGCACTGCGACTGCGTGATTTCGCTGGGCGGCGGTTCACCCCACGACTGCGCCAAGGGCATTGCCCTGTGTGCCACCAATGGCGGGCACATCGGCGACTACGAAGGGGTCGACCGCTCCGCCAAGCCGCAATTGCCGCTGATCGCGATCAATACCACGGCCGGTACGGCCAGCGAGATGACGCGCTTCTGCATCATCACCGACGAGGCGCGCCACGTGAAAATGGCCATCGTCGACCGCAACGTCACCCCGTTGCTATCGGTGAACGACCCGGCGCTGATGGTCGGCATGCCCAGGTCGCTGACGGCGGCCACCGGTATGGATGCACTGACCCACGCCATCGAGGCCTATGTATCCACGGCGGCCACGCCGATCACCGACGCCTGCGCACTCAAGGCCATCGAGCTGATCAGCCGCAACCTGCGCCAGGCGGTGATCGACGGGCAGGACCTGACCGCGCGGGAGAACATGGCCTATGCGCAGTTCCTCGCCGGCATGGCGTTCAACAATGCTTCGCTGGGGTTCGTGCATGCGATGGCGCATCAGCTCGGTGGCTTCTACGACCTGCCGCACGGGGTGTGCAACGCGGTGCTGCTGCCCCATGTGCAGCGGTTCAATGCGGCGGTGAGCGCGGCGCGCCTGCGTGATGTGGCACAGGCGATGGGCGTGGCGGTGGAGGGGCTGAACGCGGCGCAGGGTGCCGATGCGGCGATCCAGGCCATCGTGCAACTGAGCGACGATATCGAGATCCCGCCGGGGCTGGAGGTGCTGGGTGCGCGGGTGGCGGATGTGCCGACCCTGGCGGCCAACGCGCTCAAGGATGCCTGCGGCCTGACCAACCCGCGGCGGGCCAGCCAGGCCGAGATCGAGGCGATCTTCAAGGCAGCCTTCTAGGGCATCTTCGCTGGCAAGCCAGCTTCCACAGGGTTCTGCGGTACGGCCAGAACCTGTGGGCTGGCATTGCGGCGATGCCGTCAGACCACCAGCGACAACAGCATGATGAAGATGATGCCCACCACCGACAGGATGGTTTCCATCATGCTCCAGGTCTTGAAGGTTTCGGCCACGGTCATGTTGAAGTACTGCTTGACCAGCCAGAAGCCCGCATCGTTGACATGCGACAGGATCAGCGAGCCGGCCCCCGTGGCCAGCACCAGCAGCTCGCGGTTCACGCCGGGTATCATGCCGATCACCGGGGCCACGATACCCGCACCGGTAATGGTCGCCACCGTCGCCGAGCCCGTGGCGATGCGAATCACCGCCGCCACCAGCCAGGCCAGCATGATCGGCGAGATCTGCGCCTGCACCGCCATCTGACCGATCACGTTGCCCACGCCGGTATCCACCAGCATCTGCTTGAAGCCGCCCCCAGCGCCCACGATCAGCACGATTGCCGCCGTAGGCGCCAGGCTCTGGTCGAGCATCTTCATGATCTGCTGGCGGCTGAAGCCCTGGGCCGAGCCGAAGGTGTAGAAGGCCAGCAGCAGGGCTGCCAGCAGCGCCGTGATCGGGTGCCCGATCAGGTCCATCCACTGGCGAAAGATGTGCTCGGCCGGCAGTACCACGTCGGCGAAGGTCTTGAGCAGCATCAGGAACACCGGCAGCAGGATGGTCACCAGCGTGATGGCGAAGCTGGGCAGTTGCGTGCGCTCGGCTTCGCGGGCGATCTGGTCCATCAGCTCCTGGGACGGCGAGCCGGGGATGTACCGCGAAATGAACGTGCCGTACAGCGGCCCGGCGATGATCGCCGTGGGCAGCGCCACGATCAGCCCGTAGAAGATGGTCTTGCCGATGTCGGCGCCGAACACGCCGATGGCCAGCAGCGGGCCCGGGTGCGGCGGCACCAGCCCGTGCACCACTGACAGCCCGGCCAGCAGCGGAATGCCGATCTTGATCAGCGATACCCCGGTGCGCCGGGCCACGATGAACACCAGGGGTATCAGCAGCACGAAGCCGATTTCGAAGAACAGCGGGATGCCCACCAGGAAGGCGGCGAACATCATGGCCCAGTGCACCTTCTGCTTGCCGAAGGCGCGTATCAGGGTTTGCGCGATCTGGTCGGCGCCGCCGGAATCGGCCATCAGCTTGCCGAGCATGGTGCCCAGTGCCAGCACGATCCCGACAAAGCCGAGTACGCCCCCGAAGCCGTCCTGGAACGACTTCATCACTTTGGCTACCGGCATGCCGGAGGTCAGGCCCAGAAAGCCCGCGGCCAGGGTCAGCGCCACGAAAGGGTGCACCTTGAAGTGGGTGATCAGCAGCACCAGGCCGATGATGGTCACCAGTGCATCGAGCAAGAGGTAGGTATCAGTTGCCAGACCGAACATGGTTCAGTGCCTCGTATTGTCATTGTTGTGGGCGGAACTTTTACAGCGTGCAGCAGTCGAGACAGCGCTATCTTTGGTGAGCCGGAAAACTGCCGGAAAATCAGGCAGTTCGCGCCAGTGCCGACTCACCGCAGGGCTTTAGCCAGGTGTCTACCTGACGGGCCAGCTGGGCGATGGGTTGGGTGGCGTCCAGGGTCAGGGTCAGGGTTTCGCCGCGCGGCGACTCCAGGGCGGCGAACTGGCTGTCGATCAGGCTTGCCGGCATGAAGTGGCCGGGGCGTGCCAGCACGCGGCGTTCGGCTTCCTGGGGCGTCAGTTCGAGGAACACGAAGCCCAGGTCGGGTACGGCGTGGCGCAGGGCGTCGCGGTAGCGCTTTTTCAGCGCCGAGCAGGTGAGGATCGGCCGTTCGCCGGCCTTGAGGGTGGCCTGCAGCTCTTCGCCCAGGCGGATCAGCCAGCCAGCGCGGTCGTCATCGTCAAGGGGAATGCCGGCGCTCATCTTCTGGATGTTGGCGGCAGGGTGGAAGGCATCGCCTTCGATCAGGCGGCCGCCGCTGCAATCGGCGATGGCAGAACCGACGCAGCTCTTGCCGCAGCCAGCCACGCCCATCACCACAATAGCGGACAGGGGAGAGTTCATCGGTACCTCCTGCGGGGCGAGATAGCGCTATCTTTGGCCGAGGCTGACAACGCCTCGGCGGCTTCCCACCCGGTTGTTATTGGTTTTGTAAAAGCAGTCTGGGCGCTCATCGCCGTGCACCTGCAGTTATGCATTGCCTGACGTCTGAGACAGCGCTACCTTAGTGCCCGTTCCCTTCTCTTTGCAAGCCGAAAAATAAAAGCACCCATGACCCGCATTGGCTCCCGTACTACCGGTCGTCCCACCCTGGCTGAAGTGGCCAGGCTTTCCGGGGTTTCCCCGATCACCGCCTCGCGCGCCCTGCGCGGCATCAGCACGGTTGCCCCGGAACTGGTGCAGAAGGTCAAGGATGCTGCCGCAGCGCTGGGCTATGTCGCCAACCCGGCAGCCCGCGCGTTGGCGTCGGCACAGAGCCAGTCGGTGGTGGTGCTGATTCCGTCGCTGTCCAACCAGCTGTTCATCGAAACCCTCGAAGCCATCCACGACGTGATGCGCCCGCGCGGCCTTGAAGTGCTGATCGGCAACTTCCACTACGACGTGGCCGAAGAGGAGAACCTGATTCGCAACTACCTGGCCTACCAGCCGTGCGGCATGCTGCTCACCGGTTTTGACCGCACCGAGGCGTCGCAGCAGATGCTGGCCGCCAGTGGTGTGCCCTGCGTGCACATGATGGAGCTGGGTGGGCCGGACACGGCCATTTCGGTCGGGTTTTCCCAGCAGCAGGCCGGGCGCGCGGCTGCCCGGCACCTGATCGAACGCGGGCGGCGGCGCCTGGGCTTCATTGCCGCGCAGCTCGATCCTCGGGTGATGCAACGCGCCGACGGGTTCCGCCAGGCGCTGGACGATGCAGGGCTGTATGACCCGGCACTGGAAATGCTCGCACCGCAGCCGTCATCCATCGGCCTGGGCGGCGAGCTGTTCAGCCAGTTGCTCGAGCGTCACCCGGAGGTGGACGGGCTGTTCTTCTGCAACGACGACCTGGCCCAGGGCGCGATTCTGCAGGCCTTGCGCCAGGGCATCGAGGTGCCGGGGCAGGTGGCGATGGTGGGCTTCAACGACCTGCCGGCATCGGCTCACCTGGTACCGCGCCTGACCTCCATTCGCACCCCGCGCGCTGCCGTGGGGCGGCAGGCTGCGCAGGCGCTGCTGGCGTTGCTCGACGGCAAGGGCGGGCAGCCGCGCACCCAGGACCTGGGCTTCGAACTGATGGTGCGCGAAAGCAGTTGACGTGGGGTGATAAACGGTGATGGCAGTTGGCTTGCAGGGTACAGAAGTGCATCTATGCTGAGCAAAAACCGCCAATGGAGTGGTAACCAATGTTTAACGCCCATCGCAAGTCTGACCTGGCTGAAATCGAGCGTTGCACCCAAGCGTTACACCACTCCAATGCCAAGCTTGCGGCCATAGGTCGCTCGATGGCCATGATCGAGTTCAGCCCCGACGGGGTGATTCTCGAAGCCAACGAGCGTTTCTGCTCCACCCTGGGCTATGCCGCCGAGGAGATCATCGGCAAGCACCACCGCATTTTCTGCGAGCCCGACTACGTCAAGAGCGATGAGTACCGCACCCTGTGGCGCGACCTGGCGCGGGGCGAGGCCCACAGCGGTACCTTTCTGCGGCGCGACAAGGCCGGGCACGATGTGTGGCTGGAGGCCAGCTACATGCCGGTGTTCGGCGCCAACCAGCAGGTCACCAGCGTGATCAAGGTCGCCTCCGACATCACCCGGCGGGTGGTCGAGGAGCATGAGAGCGACAGCCTGATCAATGCCATCAGCCGTTCCATGGCGATGGTCGAGTTCACCCCCGAAGGCAATGTGATCCGTGCCAACGAGAACTTCCTCAAGACCATGCATTACCGGGCCGAGGAGGTCATTGGCCAGCACCACAGCCTGTTCTGCCACCGCAGCGAAAGCGAGTCGAGCGCCTACAAGGCATTCTGGGCCTCACTCAATCGCGGCGAGTACCATTCCCATCGTTTCGAGCGCAAGAACAAACTCGGGCAGATGGTGTACCTGGAAGCTTCCTACAACCCGATCTTCGATACCCGTGGCCGCCTGTACAAGGTGGTCAAGTTCGCCAGCGACATCACCCACCAGGTATGTACCCAGCAGACGGCTGCCGAAGCGGCCCACGCCACCTCGGTGCAGAACGATGCCTGCGCGCGCAAGGGCTCGGAGGTGGTGCAGCATACGGTGCAGGTGATCGAGGAGATCTCCCGCGAGCTCAATGCCGCAGCCCGCAGCATCGATGCGGTGAGCAAGCAGTCGGAACTGATCGGGCAGATCGTGCAGACCATCCGCAGCATTGCCGACCAGACCAACCTGCTGGCCCTGAACGCCGCCATCGAGGCGGCGCGGGCAGGTGAGCACGGCCGCGGCTTTGCCGTGGTGGCCGACGAGGTGCGCAGCCTGGCGGCACGCACCAGCAAGGCGACCCTGGAGATCGTCGATGTGGTGCGCCAGAACCACGACCTTTCACTCAATGCGGTGGCCAGCATGCAGTCGAGCCTCAGCCGCACCGGGCTGGGGGTGGAACTGGCCAATGAGGCGGGGGAAGTGATCCTGGAAATCCAGCAGGGTTCGCAGCACGTGGTGGACGCCATCAGCCAGATCAACTCGACCCTGCAGCTGCACTGAGCCTCATCTCAACCGGCGGCGATGGATCGCTGCAGGTGTTCATGCAGATCCTTCAGGCTCTGTTCCAGCGCCGCCAGCAACGCCTCGATGGCCTTGTCCGGGGCCTTGCCGGTACAGGCCTGCTCCAGCGCATCGCAGTGCCCCACCAGGCCATGGGCCTTGAGCATCTTGGCGCCGCCCTTGATGCGGTGCGACAGGCTGCGCAGTTGCTGTCGACTCGCGCCTGAGCCCAGGGCACGCAACGCCTCGAGGTCTTCGGCGCTGCTGCGCTCCAGCTCCGTCAGCAGACGCTTGATCAGCCGTGGGTCACCCAGGGTCAGGTGCTTGAGGTTGTCGATGTTGAAACCACTGTTGTCCTCGGCGCGGGGCTCGGGTGGCGTCTGCGGCTCGGGGGTATCCACCCCCGACAGGTGACGGCTCAAGGCGCCCAGGCCGATCGGCTTGAACAGGCAGTCATCCATGCCCGACGCCAGGCAGCGCTCGCGTTCGTCGGCCTGGGCGTTGGCGGTCAGGCCCAGTATCAGGCAGGGCGGGCGATTCGCCTGGGCTTCCTGGGCACGAATCTCGCGCGCCAGCTGGTGGCCGTCCATGCCGGGCATGTTGCAGTCGGTGATCACGGCGTCGAAGCGCCCGGCCTGCCAGGCCTGCAGGCCGCCCGCGCCGTCGCTGGCCTGGGTCACCCGATGGCCCAGCACGCTCAGCTGCTTTTCCAGCAGCATGAGGTTGGCGGGGTAGTCGTCGACCACCAGGATGTTCAGCCGCTGGCTGGCCTGCGCCGTTGGCTCCTGGGCCGGTTCCTCGGGTTGACTGGCAGTGCTGGCCAGCATCAGCGGCAGGCTGACCGTGACCTGGGTGCCATGGCCCGGGGTACTGTGCAGCTCCAGGCTGCCCTGCATCAGTTCGCACAGGGTCCGGCTGATCACCAGGCCCAGGCCGGTGCCCTGGCGAGCCGGCTGGCTGCCGGCCTGGATGAAGGGGTGGAACAGGCGCTGCTGGTCCGGCTGGCTGATGCCGATGCCGCTGTCCTCGACGGCCAGGTGCATGTGCACCTGCTTGCCGCACGGTGTGGGCTGGCACTGCAGGCGCACGCTGACGCCACCGCGCTCGGTGAACTTGATGGCATTGCCCAGCAGGTTGGACAGGATCTGGCGAAAACGCAGCGGGTCGATCTCCACCAGGGCGGCGGGGGGCTGCAGGTCCTGGGTCAGGCTGATGTCCTTGAGACGGGCGCTGCTTTCGAACACCTGCACGGTGCTGCGTACCAGCGCACCCAGGTCGGTGGGTTGTGGCGCCAGGCTCATGTGTCCGGATTCGATGCGGGCGATGTCCAGCACGTCGCCGATCAGCTCCAGCAGGCTGCTGGCCGAATCGAATGCCACCTGCAGGGAGTGCTCGTCGGTGCGGCCCTGTGCGGCATCCTTCAGGGCAAGCTCGAGCAGGCCGATCACCGCGTTCATGGGGGTGCGGATCTCGTGGCTCATGGTGGTCAGGAAGGTGCTCTTGGCGTGGTTGGCGCTGTCGGCCTGTTCCTTGGCCACATGCAGCTCTTCGAGCAGGTGTTCGCTGATGCGCAGCTGCAGTTGCAGGGCCTGCTCGGCCTCGGCGCGTTGCTGCATCAGCTTGCGCAGGTAACGGTTCCACAACGCTATGGCAAGCACCAGCGCCACCGCGATGCCAAGAATCTGCAGCACCAGCGAGCGGTAGTTGCGCCAGGGCGTGTCGCTGATCAGGGCGTTGATGCGCCAGCGATTGACCAGCTGGGTCATCTGCTCGGGCGGGATGCTGAGCAGGGATTTTTCCAATATCGCATGCAGTGGCGAAGAACGTTCGGTGGCGAAGGCGGCGAGGGCAGGGGTGTCGTCCAGCAGGGTGGCGATGCGCAGGCGGTCCTTGAACATTCGGCTGATGAAGTAGGCGGCGTTGATCTGCGAACTGAGCGCCGCGTCCGCGCGGCCCTGGGCCACGTACTCCATCAGTGCCAGCGGGTCGTCGACTTCGATCAGGCTGATGGCGGGATAGCGCTGGCGCAGTTCGGCGCTCACCGGTGTACCGCGAATGATCGCCAGGCGCTTGCCGTCGAGCTGGTCGGGGTGGCGGATCGATGTATCGCGCACGCTGGTCACCAGCACCCGCGGGTTGGCCAGGTAGGGCCGGGTGAAGGCCAGGGTTCTGGCGCGCTGCTCACCATAGTTGAGCGCGCCGACGACCTCGGCTTCGCCCTGTTCGACCATGCTGATCATGGTGGGCACCGAGTCGGTCTCGATGATCTGGAACTTCAGCCCGCTGCGCAGGCTGATCTGCGCCAGCACGTCGGCGGTGATGCCGCGAAAGTGCTGGTTTTCGTCGAAGAAGCTCAGGGGCGCGAAGTACTTGTTGATGACCACGCGCACGCTGGGGTGCTGCGCGATCCAGTGTCGCTCTTCGTCGGTCAGCGCGATGTCCGCCCGGTTGAGCAGGATGCTGCTCACGCCGCTGGTCCAGCGGCGCATCACGTTCAACCGGTCGCTGTCGGTGATGCTGCCCAATGCCTTGTTCACCAGGTCCAGCAACGCGGTGTTCTCGCGCACCAGGGCAAAGCCGAAGGAAGAGCGCTGGGGTTTGACGTAGTGGGAGATCTGCAGGCTTTCGCGGTAGTTCTTGCCGATCAGGTAGTCGGAACTGATCGCGTCGCCGATGAATGCATCGGCCTGGCCCAGGGCCACCGCCGACAGGGCCGACATGGTCGAGGCGTACAGTTGCAGGTTCGCCCGGGGGTAGAGCTGGCGTACCAGCGACGGTGGCAGGTAGTGTTCGACCATCGACAGCGTCAGCCCGTCGAGCGGGTCGTCTGGGTCATGGGTCACGCCGACGGGGGTCGCGATGATCGGCTGGTCGTCGGCGTAGGGCTGGCTCATCACCAGTGCGCTGTCGGCGGCTTCGTAGCCGTTGGCGCTGCCCAGCAGGTCGATCTGGCCACTGTGCAGGGCGGCGATGGCCTGGATACGGTTCGGGAACTGCAGCACCTGCACCGGGATCTTCAACTGCTCGCCGATCAGGCCGGCGAAGTCGGCGCTGACCCCTTCATAGTCGTGCTGGCTCACATTGATGTCGAAGGGCGGGTAGTCCGGCGCCGAGGTGCCCAGGCGCAGCACCTGCTTGTGCTTGAGCCACCGACGTTCGGCGAGGGTCAGCGGGGGTGGCGCACTGCTGCTGACCGAGCGCCCGAGCAGTTGGCGGGCAACCCCCGGCTCCTGTGCCATGGCGCTTATCGCCAGCCACTGCACCAGGCAGGCGAGCAGCAGGGCAGGCAGGCAACGCTTGGTCATGGGCGGCTCAGGTCAGTGCGTTGCGGTTGGCCACATCGATCAACTCAACCAGCGATACCACCCCGAGCTTTTCCATGATGCGGGTCTTGTAGGTGCTGATGGTCTTGGCGCTGAGGATCATCGCCGTAGCGATTTCGCCGTTGCTGGCGCCCTTGGCCAACTGGCGCAGCACCTCGAACTCACGGTTGGACAGCTTGTCCAGGCGCTGGAGTTCCGAGCTTGACCGGTCATTGAAGCGTGACGCATCGGGCAGGTAGGAGTAACCGTTGAGCACGGCCTTGAGGGCGGCGCTCAGGATATCGAGGTCTTCGTCCTTGCGCACGAATGCCGAGGCACCGGACTCGATGCAACGGCGGGCGAACAGCCGGGGTGGGCGGCCGGTCAGTACCAGGATACGTGGCGGGTTGGTCAACTGGCTGAGCCGCTCCAGCACGCTCAGGCCATCCAGGCGTGGCAGCCCCAGATCGAGGATCACCACGTCAGGCTGCAGCTTGCGCGCCAGTTCGACAGCACTGGCGCCGTCTCGGGCTTCACCGACGATGTTGTAGCCATCGCGCTCCAGCAGGGTGCGGATGGCGAAGAGGATGGTGGTGTGGTCATCAACGATCAAGACTTTGGGCATCGCGCAACTCCTTGTCAGAGAGGTGATCCAGGCCCCGAACCGTTCGGGGCGACGCCTGCCCAGGCTCTGGCAAGGCGGCCAAGATACGTGGAAACGCTCAGCAGGAGTACGTCCAGTATAGAAGTGAGGAAGAAATCAGTTCGATTAGAGGATTTTTCTTACAAGGCGCTCGAAAGTTCTGTAGCCGATTTCCTATCGCCTGGGCCGGTTATCGCTAGCAGAGGCTGTTGAATCGGCAGGCGCGCCCATGGGAACGTGCCGGGCATCGGGCCGGGAGGGCCGCCGTCAATGGCCGTCAAGGTCGGTACAGGTGCGCATGCCCGGCGCGGTAGAGCGCCGACTCGCTGAAGGTATCGCTGCCCAATACCCGGCCCACTAGGATCAGTGCGGTGCGTCGAAAGCCCTTGGCCTGCACCCGTTGCACGATGTCGTCCAGGCTGCCCAGCACCCAATCCTGATCTGGCCAGGTGGCGCGGTGCACCACGGCGATCGGGCAGTCGCTGCCGTAATGCGGGCGCAGTTCCTCGACGATTCTGGCCAGGTGCTTGACCCCCAGGTGAATGGCCAGTGTTGCCTGGTGGCTGGCCAGGCTTCCCAGCGATTCGCCCGGCGGCATCGGCGAGGTATCGCCGTAGCGCGTCAGGATCACGCTCTGGGCGATGTCCGGCAGGGTCAGCTCGCATTCGAGCAGGGCGGCACTGGCGGCCACGGCGGTCACGCCGGGGATGATCTGGAACGGGATACCCAGTTCACGCAGGTGGCGGATCTGTTCGCCGATCGCACCGTACAGCCCCGGGTCGCCGCTGTGTACGCGGGCCACATCCTGGCCGTTGGCGTGGGCCGTGCGCATCAGCTCGATGATCTGCCCCAGGTGCAGTTCGGCGCTGTTGATCACGGTTTCGGCGCGGTGGCCTTCGAGCACGGCGGCGGGCACCAGCGAGCCGGCATAGATGATCACCGGGCAGCTGTGGATCAGGCGCTGGCCCTTGACGGTGATCAGCTCGGGGTCGCCCGGGCCGGCACCGATGAAATAGACGGTCATGATGAATCCTTGGAAAGATTGCGCGGCATTATCCGTCAAACGGCGGGGCCCAGGCCAATGCCAGGGTGGCGGCGCCTTGCACGGTGCGTGGCAGGCGCAGTGCGGCATTGGCGCCGCCGCGTTGCTCGGCCAGGGCCAGCGCGGCGCTTTCGGCCACCCCATGGCAGCCGCTGAGGGCGAACGCCGTGGGCGAACGGTGGCTCAGGCGGCTTTCGAAGGGGGCCAGTTGCGCGGCCGAAAAGAACACCAGCGGCAACCCCAGTTGCCTGGCCAGTTCATGCAGGCCGGGCTCGTCGGCCTTGAGGTCGATGCTGGCCAGCCCGGCGAGGGCAGAGGTGGGCAGGTGATGGGCGAACAGGGTCTGCTGGAGCAGGGCGGCCAGTTCGCGGGCCGGGCAGCCGCGACGACAGCCCAGCCCGGCATACAACTGCATCAGGCTGGCTGGCGACGGTACAGCCAGGCACTGAGCAGGCCCAGGGCCAGCCAGAACGCGGCATTGGTCAACAGCGACGCCACCTTGAACTGCGCCTCCAGTGCTTGCGGCGCCAGGCTCTCGTGCACCTCCGGCTGCGGCGCACCGATCACGTGCGGAACAACCAGCAATGCCACACCCAGCGCCTTGAGCAGCCAGTTGTGCGCAAACACGATCAGGGCCAGGCCGGCAGCGGTGGCAGCCGCGGCGCCCACCCACCACAGTTGACGCTGCGCCAGGTCGGCGGCGGCAGTGCCCGGCAGCTCTGGCGGCAGCCCGAGGGTGGGCGCCAGGCAGAATACCGCGAACCCGGCAAGCCCCCAGGCTGCGCCGGTGGCGGTACGGCCCGGCGCACGCAGGGTGTACAGCGCAGCCAGGATCAGGGCAAAGCCGACCGCCACCACCAGGTTGCCACCGGTGGTCGACAGCACGCGCTGCCAGCCGTCTTCAGGCGACCAGGCCTCGGCATCGTGGTGGTGGCCTTCACCCGCGGCGTCGGCATGCTCATGGGTTTGGGCGGCCGGTGCCGGGTTCTCGTAGGTTTCGGCCTGCAGAATCAGCGGTGCGACCCAGAAGCTTTGCAGCAGGGTCAGCAGCAGGGCGGCGAGCAGGCCGGTAAAGCCTGCGGTGCGGGCAATGCGCTTGATCATCGGGGCAGGTCTCAGTGGCAAGGGAACGCGGCGCTGTGGCGGGTATCGTGGGCAGCGTTGTGCACCGCCTCGATGTGCGAGAAGCCGGCGAAGTAGACCAGGCAAAGGCCCAGCAGCGATGCACCGATGGCGACGGCCAGGCGCTGGCTGAGGGTAGTGGGGGTGACGAGGGGCTGGCTGGCGGTACTGATGGGCATGGCGCGTTCCTTTTTGCTGTTGTCGTGTCGTCGGGGCTATCGGCAACAGGCAAGCGCGGCCAACCCCTGCGCGAGGCTCGCTCAGGGGTTCAACAGCGCCCGCCCACCGCGGGTTTGTCATGACTGTATCGGGCCGGTCTCCGGGCTTGCGAGGGCTGGCAGCATGCTCAGCCTGAGGGCGTCACCTTCCCATGCCGCACAGCTGGCACAGTGGTAAAGACGCTTTCCTCGCTTACCGTTGCGGGGGCAGCACCGGATTTGTCGCTGCTTCTTTGCAGAAGCGGCTGACGCACCGGTTTCCCGTTTCACCTTGTAAAAAGGCACCCGAACGAATGCGGCTAGCAAATCACGCGCGCCGGCATCCGTCAATACAGCGGTTGACCTGCCCCGGACCACTGCGTAGCCTAGCCGCTTCGAGGTTCTGCGGCCCTGGCTGCAGCTAAGACGGGAATACGGTTCAAGCCGTGGCTGCCCCCGCAACTGTAAGCGTTGAACGGCATCGGCCGTGCCACTGCCCCGGGCGGGAAGGCGTCGATGCTGCCGGCAGGCGTGCCGGCACAGCGCGAGCCAGGAGACCTGCCTCGAACAGTTTCCGACTTTCAACCGGGCGGGGTGATCCGGTGGCGAATGCGCTCAGGCAGCAAGGCTCCTGCGGCTCTCGTCCTGCATGCCCGCCATCCTGCCAAGGGCACCCCCATGAAAACACTGGCCAAACTCCCCGTCACCATCGTTACCGGCTTCCTCGGCTCGGGCAAGACCACCCTGCTGCGGCACATGCTCGACAATGCCCAGGGCCGCCGCATCGCGGTGATCGTCAACGAGTTCGGCGAGCTGGGCATCGATGGCGAGATCCTCAAGCAGTGCAGCATCGGCTGCACCGAGGAAGAAGCCAGCGGGCGCGTCTACGAGCTGGCCAACGGCTGCCTGTGCTGCACCGTTCAGGAAGAGTTCTTCCCGGTGATGCGCGAGCTGGTGGCGCGCCGTGGCGACCTGGACCATATCCTCATCGAAACCAGCGGCCTGGCGCTGCCCAAGCCACTGGTGCAAGCCTTCCAGTGGCCGGAAATCCGCAACGCCTGCACGGTCGATGCGGTGATCACCGTGGTCGACAGCCCGGCCGTGGCCGCCGGCACCTTCGCTGCCTACCCCGACCAGGTGGACGCCCAGCGCAAGCTCGACCCGAACCTGGACCACGAGTCCCCACTGCACGAACTGTTTGCCGACCAGTTGGCCAGCGCCGACCTGGTGGTGCTGAACAAGGCTGACCTGATCGCTGCCGACGACCTGGCCAGGGTGCGCGCCGAGGTGGCCGAGGAACTGCCGCCTGCGGTCAAGGTGGTGGAGGCCAGCAGCGGCCGCCTGCCGTTGGACGTATTGCTGGGCCTGGGCGCCGAATCCGAGCAGCACATCGACGCGCGTCGTACCCACCACGATTCGCACCATGACGGCGATGACGACCACGACGATCACGACCATGATGCTTTCGACTCCATCTCCATCGAGTTGCCCCAGGCCGACGAAAGCCTGCTGCTCGATGCCCTGACCCAACTGGTGGTGCAGCACGGCATCCTGCGCGTGAAGGGCTTCGCGGCCATTCCGGGCAAGCCGATGCGTCTGCTGGTGCAGGGCGTGGGTACGCGCTTCGACAAGCACTTCGACCGCGCCTGGCGCAGCGACGAGCCACGTACCACGCGCCTGGTGCTGATCGGCCAGGACCTTGACGCCGTGCAACTCGAAGCCAGCCTGCGCGCCGCACTGGGCGCCTGACCCATGCACCTGCTGCGGACCCAGCCCGGCGGCTTTGTGCCGGACGACAGCATCGCCGACCTCGGCCAGACCCCCGCCGACCTGGTGATTCTCTGCAGCGGTGATTCGCACCTGGCACTGCTGGCCGAAACCGCCCAGCAGTTGCCGGACGACTACCCCAGCCTGCGCCTGGCCAACCCGATGCAGGTGCAGAACCATGCTTCGGTCGACCTGTATGTGGACGAAGTGCTGCGCCATGCCAAGGTCATCCTGGTGTCGCTGCACGGCGGCATCGGTTACTGGCGCTATGGCGTGGAGCAACTGGTGGCGCTGGCGGGGCGGGGCGTGCAACTGATCCTGGTGCCGGGCGACGACCGCCCGGACCCTGAGCTGACCAGCCTGAGCACGGTGCCCGCTGCCCAGGCCGAACGGTTGTGGCACTACCTGCGCCAGGGCGGCAAGGCCAATGCGCTGAACCTGTTCCAGTGTCTGGCCAGCCAATGGCTGGGCCGCGACTACCACTGGGACGAGCCGCAGCAGTTGCCGCGCACCAGTGTCTATCACCCGCAACACCCCCAGGCGAGCGTGGACAGCTGGCGTGCCCTGTGGCAGCCCGGCCAGCCCGTGACGCCGATCATCTTCTACCGCTCGCACCTGCAGGCCGCCAACACGGGGTTCATCGATGCGTTTTGCGAGCGTCTGCAAGGCGCGGGGCTCAACCCGCTGCCGATTGCCGTGGCCAGCCTCAAGGAGGCAGCCTGCCTGGACCAGGTCGAGCAATGGCTGGACCAGGTCGACGCGGCCCTGATCATCAATACCACAGGCTTTGCCCAGTCCAGCCCGCAGCAGCCGCATTTGCGCCCGTTCCGGCGCGACATCCCGGTGCTGCAGGCCATCTGCGCACAGGACAACCAGCCGGCCTGGGAGGCCAGCGAACAGGGCCTGGGCGCCCGCGACCTGGCCATGCACATTGCCCTGCCGGAACTGGACGGGCGCATCATCAGCCGGCCGATCAGCTTCAAGGACCTGGCCTGGCGCAGCGAACGCAGCCAGTCGGACGTGGTGTGCTACAAGCCGCACCTGGAACGCATGGATTTTGTTGCGGAACTGGCCCGGCGCTGGTGCGAGCTGGCGCGCCTGGACAACCCGCAAAAACGCGTGGCGCTGATTCTGGCCAACTACCCGACCCGCGACGGGCGCATCGGCAACGGTGTGGGGCTGGACACCCCGGCGGCGGCGCTCAACATCCTGCGCGCCATGCAGGCTCAGGGCTACCCGGTGGGGCCGTTGCCAGACAGTGGCACGGCGCTGATCCAGGCCCTGCTCGGCGGGGTCAGCAACGACCTCGACACGCTCGACCAGCGCCCCTGTGCGCAGAGCATGGCGCTGGACGATTACCGCGCCGCCTTCGCCCTGTTGCCCCAGGCCAACCAGCAGGCGGTGCGCGAGCGCTGGGGCGAGCCGGAGCAGGACCCGATGTTCCGCAGCGGGCGCATGATGGTCGCCGGCCTGCGCCTTGGCCTGACCTTCGTCGGTATCCAGCCGGCGCGCGGTTATCAGGTCGACCCCAGTGCGGTGTACCACGACCCCGACCTGGTGCCGCCGCATGGCTACCTGGCGTTCTACTTCTGGCTGCGCCACGCCTATGCCGCCGATGCGCTGATCCACGTGGGCAAGCACGGCAACCTGGAGTGGCTGCCGGGCAAGGGCGTCGGCCTGTCAGCCGGGTGCTGGCCGGACGCGTTGCTGGGGCCGCTGCCGAACATCTACCCGTTCATCGTCAACGACCCGGGCGAGGGCGCCCAGGCCAAGCGCCGCACCCAGGCGGTGATCATCGACCACTTGATGCCGCCGTTGACCCGCGCCGAAACCTACGGGCCGTTGCGCGACCTGGAACTGCTGGCCGACGAGTACTACGAGGCGCAACTGCTGGACCCGCGCCGGGCCCGTGAACTGCAGCGCGACATCCTCAACCTGGTGCGTGACAACCACATCGACCGCGAGCTGCAGCTGGAAGGCGCGCTGGACGATGCGGCGGTGTGGCTGCCGCGCCTGGACACCTACCTGTGCGACCTCAAGGAGTCGCAGATTCGCGACGGCCTGCATGTGTTCGGCCAATCGCCGGACGGACGCCTGCGGATCGACACGCTGCTGGCCCTGCTGCGGGTGGAACGTGGTGATGGGCGCGGCCCCAATGCCAGCCTGCTGCGCGCCCTGGCCCGCGGCCTGGGGCTGGGCTTCGACCCGCTGGACTGCGACCTGGGCCTTGCCTGGGAAGGGCCACGGCCGCCGAGCCTGGCACAGGTGAGCAGCGAGGCCTGGCGGACCAACGGCGACACCCGCGAGCGGCTTGAACTGTATGCCGCCCGCCTGATCGAGCAGACCCTCGACGGGGCGCCGGCCAGCCACCAGCACAGCGCCGACGTCGAGGCCGTGCTGCAGGCGCTGCGGGCCCAGGTGGCGCCGCAGCTGGATGCCTGCGGCCCGGCCGAAATGCAGGGCCTGCTGGCGGCGCTGGACGGGCGTTTCGTGCCGGCGGGGCCGAGCGGGGCGCCCAGCCGCGGGCGCCTGGACGTGCTGCCCACCGGCCGCAACTTCTACACCGTGGATGTGCGCAACCTGCCCACCGCCACGGCATGGCGCATCGGTTTCGCCTCGGCCAACCTGATTCTGGAACGCCACCTGCAGGACCACGGCGACCACCTGCGCCAGCTCGGCCTGTCGGTATGGGGCACGGCCACCATGCGCACCGGCGGCGATGACATCGCCCAGGCCATGGCCCTGCTCGGCGTACGCCCGGTATGGGCCAGCGGCAGCCAGCGAGTGGACGACTTCGAGATCCTGCCGGTGAGCCTGCTGGATCGCCCACGGGTAGACGTGACCCTGCGCGTTTCGGGGTTCTTCCGCGATGCGTTCGGCAACCTGATCAAGCTGTTCGACGCGGCGGTGCAGGCCGTGGCGGCACTGGATGAGCCGGATGACCTCAACCCCCTGGCGGCCAAGGTGCGCAGCGAGCGTGCCGAACTGCTGGCCGCTGGCCTGAGCCCCGAGCAGGCCGAGCGCCAGGCCGGCTGGCGGGTGTTCGGCTCCAAGCCCGGTGCCTACGGCGCCGGGGTGCAGAACGCCATTGACGGCCGTCTGTGGCACAGCCGTGAAGACCTTGCCGAGGTCTACCTCAACCATGGCGCGTATGCCTATGGCGCCTCGGACGACGGCACCGCCGCGCGCGAACCCTTTGCCCGGCGCCTGAGCCAGGTGCAGGCGGTGCTGCAGAACCAGGACAACCATGAGCACGACCTGCTCGATTCCAACGACTACTACCAGTTCCAGGGCGGCATGCTCGCGGCGGCAGAAAGTCTGGCCGGTGCCGGCGTTGCCAGTTACCACGGCGATCACAGCCAGCCGGATCGCCCGCGCATTCGCACCCTCAAGGAAGAACTGAACCGGGTGATCCGTGCGCGCGCGCTCAACCCCAAGTGGATCGACGGGGTCAAGCGCCATGGCTACAAGGGCGCGTTCGAGATGGCCGCGACGGTCGACAACCTGTTCGCCTTCGATGCCACCACGCACCTGATCGATGATCATCATTACCAGTCGCTGGCCGAGGCCTATGTGCTCGATGCCGCGACCCGCGAGTTTATCCGCCAGCACAACCCCGAGGCCCTGCGCGACATCACCGAGCGTTTGCTGGAGGCCCAGCAGCGCGGGCTGTGGCAGGCACCGGGCGAGTACCGCCAGGCCCTGGAAGAGCAACTGCTGGACGCAGAGGAATAAGCCAGACATGAGCGAACCCGTACATTTTCCGCTGGCCGCCGTAGTCGGCGCCCACGACCTGAAGCTGGCGCTGTGCCTGACGGCCATCGACCCCAGGATCGGCGGCGTGCTGATCGAAGGCCCGCGCGGCATGGCCAAGAGCACCCTGGCCCGGGGCCTGGCCGACCTGCTGGGCGAGGGGCCCTTCGTGACCTTGCCGCTGGGCGCCACCGAGGAGCGCCTGGTCGGCACCCTGGACCTGGATGCTGCGCTTGGGCAGGGCCGCGCGCAGTTCTCGCCGGGTGTGCTGGCCAAGGCTGATGGCGGCGTGCTGTACGTCGACGAGGTCAATCTGCTGCCCGATCACCTGGTCGACCTGCTGCTGGATGTGGCTGCCAGCGGCACCAACCGGGTAGAGCGCGATGGCATTTCCCATCGGCACAGTGCGCGCTTCGTGCTGATCGGCACCATGAACCCGGAGGAGGGCGAGCTGCGTCCGCAGTTGCTCGACCGTTTCGGCCTGAATGTGGCCCTGCAGGGCCAGCCGCTGCCCGAGGCGCGAGGCCAGATCATCCGCCGCCGGCTGGACTTCGACAGCGACCCGCAGGCGTTCTGCGCGCAGTGGGCCGATGCCCAGGCCGAGCTGCGCCAGCGCTGCCAGCAGGCACGCGAGCGCCTGGAACAGATTGCCCTGGATGACCAGGCCCTGGCGCAGATCACCCAGCGCTGCTTCGAGGCCGGGGTCGACGGCCTGCGCGCCGACCTGGTCTGGTTGCGTGCCGCCCGTGCCCATGCGGCCTGGCGCAGTGCACCGGGCATCGAGGCCGAGGATATCGAGGCGGTGGCAGAGTTTGCCTTGCGCCATCGGCGCCATGACCGGCCCGCCGAGCAACCGCCTCGCCCCGACGCTCAGCCCCAGGGGCAATCGAGCCCGTCGAGCGAGCCCCAGGGCAGTGGCCAGTGGGGTGAGCTGCCAGGCCAGCCGGTGGCTGTGGGCGCTCGGCGCGAGGTACCGCGCTGGCCAAAAAAGCCTTGAGCATCCGCCCGCGCTCGCACCCGGCGGCGGATGCCAGGCCCCGTGCAGGCAAGCTCGACCGGGGCCCGCGCGGGCGTGCCCGGGCAGCCGGGCAGGGCAGCGTGGCCTGGCCTGCCACCCTGCTCAAGGGCCGCCCGCGCCAGCGCGACGAGCTGTGCTGGGCGCAGCGCACCGCAGCGCCGGCGCAGCTCTGGCTGGTGATTGTGGATGCGTCGGCGTCTACCCGGCGTTACCAGGCACTGAGCAAGGCCAAGGGTTTGCTGGCCGAGCTGTTCGACCAGGCGTACCGGGCCCGCGCCAGGCTCGCCCTGCTCACGGCCAGCGGCCGCGAACCGCGCTGGCAGCGCCACGGCCTGAAGGCCTCTGCTGCGCTGCAGCCCTGGCTGGCGGAGCTTGGCGCCGGCGGAGGCACGCCACTGCTTGAGGCACTGCAGCAGGCCCGGCAATGGCTGACCCAACGCCAGCGGCGCTACCCCAATGAGGTGCAGCACTGCCTGATCCTCACCGATGGCCGGCTCAAGGCCTGGCCGGCGCTGGAGGCACTGCCGTGCAGCAGCCTGCTGGTGGACATGGAAAGCGCACCGGTTCGCCTGGGCCGCGCCAGGCAAATGGCGCTGGAACTGGGTGCGCAATACCAACACCTGGAACAGTTCAACTTGCGTTGAAACAAGTACTTGGGCCGTAAACTGCGGCCAACTGCCGCAGCCGCCGGCGCACACTTCACAAACAAAAAAAGTGCACCCAGTGGGTGCACTTTTGCATGAACGGGGCAGGCCGGAAAGTTACTTCGGCATGCTCCACGGCTGCAAGTCATAACCTTTCTGGCTCAACTCGGCGCGCACTTCCTCGATCAGGTGTGCCAATTGCTGCGGGTCGGAATAGGTGCTGCTTGGAACTTGCTTGCTGCCGATACGGGTGCTGGTCCGGTCGATTACCGCCAGGCTGAGTTCGCCAGTGCCGTTAGGCACATCCCAGGCGACGCACTGGAAAGGTTCGAAGGCGTGGTCGGCAATCAGCAGTGCTTCGTTGACACGGAGCGGGGCGTTCATGGGTTCGGTCTCTCTGTGGTCCCAAACATTGAAAAAGTTGCGGCAAGGTGTGTTCCCTGCGGCAGGTTACTTGTACTGATGCACGCAGTAGTGGGTCAGGTCACACTGCAAGTAATGTTTTTTTAATCGGTGCTGACAATCTGCATTCATTGGCAACATCTGGGACGTTGAATTAACAGGAAAATTCTACCGAGCCGAAAGCAAGGCCGTATTTGCAGACGGACGGTAGTGGGCATTCTGACGTTGGTTGCTACTGTTACAGACGGGCCATACAACATGCTGTTTCTACTAACATTTCCAATAATTGGCGCCAAGGAAAGGTCATGCTGGAACCGGTACCGAACCGCCGCTTGCTGATCGTTGACCCTTGTGACGATTGCCACCGCTTGTTGCCAGGCCTGCGCAGCGTAGGTTGGGACGTGCGCACCTGCACCCTTGCCACTGCCCTGGAGCACCCTTGCGATGTGGGGCTGCTGCGCCTGCACGCCAGCCACCTGCAGCACCCCGATGCGGTCAAGGACCTGATCAGCCGCAGCGGCACCGAGTGGATCGCGGTGCTCAGCGCCGAGGAGCTGCGCGCGCAGAACGTGGGTGATTTTGTGTGCGAGTGGTTTTTTGACTTCCATACGTTGCCATTCGATGTCTCCCGCGTGCAGGTGACCCTGGGTCGCGCTTTCGGCATGGCACGCCTGCGCGGCAAGGGCAACCTGCATGTGGATGAGCCCGAGCACGAACTGCTGGGTGACAGCCGCCCGATCCGCGAACTGCGCAAGTTGCTGAGCAAGCTGGCGCCCACCGAGTCACCGGTGCTGATTCGAGGCGAGAGTGGTACCGGCAAGGAACTGGTGGCGCGCACCCTGCACCGGCAGTCGCAACGCCACGACAAACCGTTCGTGGCGATCAACTGCGGGGCGATTCCCGAACACCTGATCCAGTCCGAGTTGTTCGGCCACGAAAAGGGCGCCTTCACCGGCGCGCACCAGCGCAAGGTCGGGCGCATCGAGGCTGCCAACGGCGGCACGCTGTTTCTCGACGAGATCGGCGACCTGCCGCTGGAACTGCAGGCCAACCTGCTGCGCTTTCTGCAGGAAAAGCATATCGAACGGGTGGGCGGCAGCCAGCCGATTGCGGTGGACGTGCGCGTGCTGGCTGCGACCCATGTCGACCTGGAGAGCGCGATCACCAGCGGGCGTTTTCGCGAAGACCTGTATTACCGGCTCAACGTGCTGCAGGTGGTGACGGCACCGCTGCGTGACCGGCATGGCGACCTGTCGATGCTGGCCAGCCACTTTTCGCGTTTCTACAGCCAGGAAACCGGCCGGCGCCCGCGCACCTTCAGCGAAGACGCGCTGATGGCGATGGGCAAGCATGATTGGCCGGGCAATGTGCGCGAACTGGCCAACCGCGTGCGTCGCGGCCTGGTGCTGGCCGAAGGGCGGCAGATCGAGGCCCAGGACCTCGGGTTGCAGGGCGCGCAGGTCGAGATGACGCCGATGGGTACCCTGGAAGACTACAAGCACCGCGCCGAGCGCCAGGCGCTGTGTGACGTGCTCAATCGTCACAGTGACAACCTCAGCATTGCGGCCAAGGTGCTTGGGGTGTCGCGGCCTACGTTCTACCGGTTGCTGCACAAGCATCAGATTCGCTGAAGATCCCACGCTACGTCCATTCGCCAGCAAGGCTGGCTCCTACCCGAAGGTAGGAGCCAGCCTTGCTGGCGAATGGCGTCGGCGCAGATCAGAAGTAGTAAGGGAATTTGAGGCTGAAGGTGAAGTCCGGCGCATCGTCGGTCAGGCCGATCGACAGGTTGGGCACTATGGTCAGGTTGTCGGTGGCGGCCAGGGTCATGCCCACGTTGAAATAGGCGGCGTTGGCATCACTGCTGGGTACCGAGGTCCAGCTGTCGCCGGTTTCGGCCGACTTGATCTTGGATTTGCGCGCGATCAGGTCGGACACCGAGAACGACATGCTCATCTTCTCGTTCAGCGCAAAGGCGATACCGGCGCCGATCTGGAAGCTGTCGCCCAGCTTGACCTTGCCCGGCACCTTGACCCCGGACGTGGAGCTGACGTCACTGAACGACTCTTCCAGGGTATGGGTATAGGACAGGCTGCCGAACAGTACTGCCGGGTCGAACGTCTTGACCAGCGAGATGCCCGGGCTGATGGACCATACGCCGTTGCCGGTGGGCAGGTCTTCGGGGTAGGCGAGGCTGTCGTTGTTCGGGTCCTGGATCAGCTTGATGCCGAACGGGTCCTTGCCGGTGGGTGCCTTGACCCGCAGGGTGAGCACCGCATCGGGGCTGTTTTCCGATTCGTCGAGGAACTTGTAGGCCACGCCGAAGTTGACATCCCCCAGGGTCGGGTCGCGGGTGACGGTCTGTTCGGTCACGCCCTGGGCGTTGTTGCCGGCGCCCCCGGACTGGTAGGTGGACTCGCGGTAGACGATGGGGGCGTTGATATCGAACTGCCAACGCTGGTCGAGGTTGTAGCGGGCAGTCAGGTCCAGGGTCCAGTTGTCGGCCTTGATGCGGTCCAGGTTGATGTTGCCCAGGAAAATCGAGTCCAGCGCGAGGAAACCGTTGAGGATCAGTTGGCGGGTGTCGTAGCGGGCGTAGGTGATGCCGGTCTCGACGCTGAACTTGCCGCCACCGAAGAAGCCGCTGGCCTCGTCGTACAGGTTGGACACGCTCTGCGCAGGTTCCGAATCGCCCTTGAGCGCTTCGCCGTAGGAACTGCCGGTGCCGGGGGCCGCCCCGGATGCAGTAGCCACCTGGCCTGACCGGGTGGAGGCCGCTGGCGAGCGGGTCAGGCGCTGAGGGGGTGCCGGGGGTTGCTCTTCAACCTGGCGGACCCGCTGCTCGAGCACCATCAGTGCCTGCTGCTGGGATTCATAGCGTTGCTTGAGTGCCTGCAACTCCTGTTTCAGGGCCTCAACTTGCGGGTCTGGCGCCGCTTGCAGCAGCGCTGAAGACGCCAGCGTGCTCACACAGACCACTGCCTTCAACGAAAACGATCGATGCATGGGTTAGCCGTCCCTTCTAACTGCGGTGAATTGAGACAGAGCGTAGATCAATATCCGGAAATACGAAGGCCTTTGAGTTGATCCAGGTTGCAGTTCAAGGCCCCGGCAGTAGGCAGGTTGTTGCGCAGTACCACATTGAGCTGGGTGATGTTGTTGACGGCGTTGTTGCCGCCCAGGAGCGTGGTGGCCTGCAGCAGCCCGCCCTGGGCCAGGCGCTGCACCGTATTGCCCTGGTTGTTGTTGGCCTGGATACCCAGCTGGATGCCCTTGCCGGTGGAGGAAACGCTCAGCGTGCCGGCGCCATTGCTGCCGGTGATGGTCTGCCCGCTACCCAGCAACTGACCCTGTGGCTGGCCCGCCGCCGGGGCACTGTTGGCTTCCTTCACGTTGATCGAGACATTGTTGTAGGCCGTGTTGTAGTCGCCCGCTGCGCGTACCGACTGGGTAACGCCCTGGGTCGTGCCAAGGCCGGCCCCGCCGGTGACGGTACCGCTGCCCTGGGTTACTGGGGCGCCGTTGCCGTCGCGCGTGTCGAGTGAGACATAGAACTGCGGCTTGAACGAGGACTGCTGCACTTGCATGCTGGCGGTGGCGCCGATGCTGTCGCCGCGGGCGTTCTGCCAGGTGCTGCTCATCACCACGCCAAAGCTGATGATGCGCCCTGGCATCACATAGCGTCCGCGCAGCTCGGACAGTTCCTGGTCCTTGATCTCGATGGGCTTGAACTGCGCATGGGCAGGCAAGCTGGCGGCCAGGCAGGCGGCAACCAGCCAGGTTGAAGTCTTCATCGGGTGCTCCCCGGAGCTTCATGCCCCTTCTGATTAGAAGAAATCGCTTTGTATGAAACCAAAATCCATCAACTGCGCATCGTCTACCGGGCTGAACCCGTTGATCTTGTTTTTTGCAGTCAAGGGTTGTGGCGGGTCGAGCAATGCGTTGGCCTTGTCATAGCCAGGGCCGATGACGGCAAAGATGATGCCGTTCCAGCCTTTGACGAAATCATCGAACTTGTAGCGTTTGTGGCCCAGAACCGGGTCACCGATGTACACCCAGTCCTTTTCGGTGCGTTGCAGCACCACGAAGTGCTTGTAGCCGCGAATGTCCATCAGCACCACCACCGGAATGGTGACGCTTTGCAGGCTCTCGGGCGGGATCCGATAGCCCCGGGCACGCATGCCGATGCTTTCCACGTATTTCTTCATGTCCAGCATGGAGAAGCCCTGGGTCTTGACCACTTGCTGGTCGGCGTGGGCGAGCATGCCGTCGATGATGTGTTCTTCGTCGACGTCCAGCCAGTAGGCCTGCTTGAGGACGGTGGCCAGGGCGGCGGCGCCGCAACTGAAGTCGGTTTTCTGTTGTACAAGGTCGGCGAAGCGTCGTTCGCGAATGCTCTGGATGGGCTTGTAAATGACATTGCCGCCCGGCAGGGCAGCGATGGGCATCTGTGCGGCCTCGGCCAGGCTGGCCAGAAACAGCAATGCGGCAAGCAGGGCAATGCGCATGGTCTTCGCACCGTGTAGATGGCAGGAAAGGGGCCCTTGGGGGCCCCGTCCTTTTTCAGCTTACAGGCAGGCGCGGCAGCCTGCTGCGATGGACAGCGAGTTGCTCTGCTGGTTGCCCGAGCCGGCCGACACGTTGGCGCCCACGTTGCCCGACACGCCATTGAGCGAGTTGCTCATGTTGGCGTTGTTGACCACAGGGTTGGCCCAGCCGGTAGGTTTGAGCACCTGGTAGGTGTAGACGCCACCGAGTACGAAGCTGCCTTCTTCGGTGAAGGTAAGCTTGTCTTTCTGTGGTTTGTTGCCGCCACGATCATCCCAGCCACCGTTGTGCCCGGGTTTGTCGTCTTTGCGTTCCACGTAGCCGTGGCCTTCGCCTTCGTACTGGCCATAGGCGGCAAAGGCGCCACCGAGGGTTTCCTTGGTGTAGGTACGGTCGGCCTTGTTGTTGACGCTCAGGCCGGAGGTGGACTGGTTGGCGGCTGCGCTGGCCACGGCCACACGGCCGCCGGACACGGCGATTGCCAGGTTGTTTTTCTGTTGGTTGAAGTCGCCGGCGGTCACGTTGACACCGATGTTGCCGGAGCTGTTGTTCGCCGAATTGGTGAGATTGGCGTTGTTCTGGGTAGAGAAGTTGTTGACGATGTTGCTGGTGTTGGTCTGGGTGGCGCTGGAAACAGCAACCGCACTGCCGAAGATGAAGCGTTCGTCGGCGGTGGCGATGGCGGCAACGTTGTCTTGCTGGTTGCCGTCACCGGCTGCCACGTTGGCGCCCAGGTTGCCTTGAGAGCCGTTTGCCGAGTTGTCCATGGTGCCGTTGTTGCGGGTGTTCTCGTTGAGCACACCGTTACCACCATTGCCCTGGGTATCGATCACGGTGGCGCCAGCGCCGGCGTTTACCAGCAGGGCGAGCAGCGCGCTGGAATTGTTGTTGCCGCCGTTATTGCCGCCATTGTGTCCGCCGTTGTGACCACCGTTGTTTCCGCCCGCTTGTGCAGCAACTGCCATGACCGCTGCGAGTGCGAATACCAGAGGCTTGAGTGCCATTGTGGGTTTCATGGTGTTTCTCCGCATTGTTTTTAGTTGTTAAGTGTTGTGTTGTGCTGCGTTGTGAACTGCTCGGGTCAATCTGCAACCCGTACGCTCAGGGTGTTGGCCATTCGGTTCCCGACCCCGGCGCTCTGGTTCAACTGGATCACCCCACGGCTGCCGGTGAAGGCCTGATCGCTGGTAGCGACCTGGCGACTGCCGGGGGTTTGACCTGTCGAGCCTGAGCCGTTTGACAGCGCCACGTTCTGCTGGTCGAGGACGCTGTCGTCGATGCTCTGCGCGGTGGCACTGATGCTTACCCGCACGGCATTGACTTGTTGTGTGTTGGCACCGGCCGACTGGTTGATCCCAATCATCCCGTTACCGTTGGTGAAGGCGTTGCCACCGATGCTGGCGCGGGCATTGATCGCGCTGCTGGCAGGGGTGTCGATGCGCTGGCGCACCTGGGTGGTGGCGGTGGCATCGGGGTTGATGGCGATGGCGCGGCTGTTGTTCTGTTGCTGCTGGTCGCCAGCCGCCTGGTTGATGGTCACGTTGCCCTTGTAGCCCTGGCCGCTGGCGTTGATGGTGGCGTTGTCATCGACCGGTTGGCCGGCCAGGGCCGACGCGCTGCAGGCCAGCGCCAGAAACAGCAGTGAGTGGTTCATCTCAACGGCCCCCGGTCAGGATCTGCAGCGGCGCAAGGCCACGCTGCACGTTCTGGTTGACCGAATTGGAGATGCTGTTGGCGCCCCCTGCGCCAGGGCCGGAGCCGCCACGCAGGCCCGGCAGGCTGGTGGGCACCGCCCCCATGCCGCGGATGTTGCCGGATGCGTCGGGCATCAACACCCGGTTTACACTGGCACCGCTGGCCACACCGGCAAAGTCGCCATCGCTGAGCTCGTTGGTCTGGCTCAGGATGCGTGGCGACTGATTGGCATTGACGGTCATGGGGCGGGGGTCGGGGGTGCCGGTCGGGCGAACGGCCGAACGGGGCTGAACCTGGCGCTGGATGATGATGGTGCCGTCGCCGGCGGCCAGTATCGGCAGGCTCAGGGTGCTGGCGCCCAGCGCACAGCCCATGACGAAAAGACTCAGCAGCTTGTTGGTGTGATTCCCCACGGCAGCGATTCCTTCTTCGGTGCGCTGGCCCTATCAGCGTTGCGAGAAGGAGAGCAGAAGCTGTGCCGCTTTTGCTTTGTGCCAGCGAATCAAGGGCATAGCGCACGGGGCAGGGGCCGGTCGGACAATCTGTATCACCGGTGATACAACCGCTGGTCCTTTTTACAGGACTTGGAGCAGCGCAGATGCCCGGCGTGCCCGAGGGTGGGTGTATCACCGGCTTAACACGTCACCGCGTGTTGGTCGCAAGTGCTCTGGATCGGCGGTTGAGGTGGCCGGGTGTGTAACGCCGGGTTAACACTCGGTGGCGCAGGCCGGGGGCTTGCCTTCCAGCAGTGCCTGTACGGCCGCCAGTACCGTCGATTGGCGGTATGCCCAGTCGCCCTCGATGACCTGCATGGGTTGGCCATGCCGTTGCAGCCATTGGCGGCTGGCCTCGAAGAACGCCTGGCGCTCCTCCAGCCGTGGTTGACAGCGCTGGCCGTCGCCGACCCAGGGCACGCCTGCGGGGCTGAGCAACAGGTGCAGGTCGTAGCGCCGTGCCAGCAGCGCCTGTTCCAGCCACGCCGGGCAGTCGTTGAACAGTACGCGGCTCCACAGCATGTTGCTCAGCAGGTGCGTATCGAGTATCAGCAGCTCGGGCTGGCGCCCGCGGGCCGCATCCTCCCACATCAGTTGCCCGCGGGCGATGGGGTCGATGTCGGCGTAGCAGGTGTCGCGTCGCTGCTCGTCGATGAAGTGGCGCACGTACTCGCCTACCAGTTCGCCACCGAAATGCGCCTGGATTTCGCCGCCCAGCCAGCTCTTGCCACTGGACTCCGGGCCCGCCAGTACCAGGACCTTCATGGGCTGGCCAATGCCGGGTCACGTCGCCAGCTATGCCAGCCCTGCAGGGCGATCAGGGTGAACAGCGCATACAGCGCGGCGGTGATGTACATGCCTTTGTAGAGGAACAGGCCGACGAAGATCACGTCCAGCACCATCCACAACGGCCAGCATTGCACGCGCTTTTGCGCCATCCAGAACTGCGCCACCAGGCTGAAGGCGGTGAGGGTGGCGTCAAGCCAGGGCTCTGCAGCATCGGTCCAGGTGGCCATGGCCGCACCGAGGGCCAGGCTGGCCAGCAGGCCCACGCCCAGGCCCGACAGCAGCGGCGCGGTACCCAGGTAGGTCACCTGCCGGATCGGGCGATCCTCGCCGGGGCGTGTCCACTGCCGCCATCCATAGAGCTGGAACACGGCAAACGCCAGTTGCAGCAGCATGTTCGAATACAGCTTGAAGTCGAAGAAGATCCAGCTGTAGAGCAGCACCACCAGCAGGCCGATGGGCCAGCACCAGGGGTTCTGGCGGGTCGTGAGCCATACAGCGATGACGCCCAGCACGGCAGCGTACAGTTCCAGGCCGGACATCGGCGTTCCTTAAGGGGGGCAGGGCGGCGATTGTACCTTGTGGCACGTCAGGCGCCAGCCTTGGGTGAGCACTTCGCCGCCAAGGCCGGCTCCTGCTGAGGCAATGTCGAGCCTTGCAGAAGCCGGCCGCCGGCGAGGTGCAGGCTGCGGTCAGACCCGGAACTGCCTCAGCAACTGCCCCAGCTGTTCGCTCAACTGGTTCAATGCGGCCCCGGCACTGCTCGACTGGTGCGCCGCCACGGCCGTCTGACGCGACAGCTCGGCCGTCTGGGTGACGTTGTGGTTGATCTCTTCGACCACATGCGACTGCTGCAGCGTGGCACTGGCAATCGAGGCATTCAGCGCGCTGAGGTTGTGCAGTGCCTGGCTGATGGCATCCAGGCTGGCACCGGCCTCGCTGGCCTGTTCGACCGTCTCGCGCGAGGCCAGGCTGCTGGCATCGATCGCCTTGACCGCAGCCTCGGACTGGCCCTGAAGGTGCTCGATCATCTGCTGGATCTCGGCCGTCGACTGCTGGGTGCGTTGCGCCAGCAGGCGCACTTCGTCGGCCACCACGGCGAACCCGCGACCCTGTTCACCCGCCCGCGCGGCCTCGATGGCGGCGTTGAGTGCCAGCAGGTTGGTCTGCTCGGCAATCGAACGGATCACCTCCAGCACGCTGCCGATACGCGTGCTCTGGCCCGCCAGGGCCTGGATCACCTGCACCGCCTGGTCGATGGTGCCCGACAGCTCGTCGATTTTCAGCAGGCTGCCATGAATGCTTTGCCGGCCCTGTTCGGCCCGCTGCTGGGCGTCCTGCATCTCGCTGGAGGCGTGCTCGGCGTTCCTGGCCACGTCCTGCACCGCATAACTGACCTCGTTGATTGCGGTGGCCACCTGTTCCATCTGCTGCGACTGCTGTTCGCTGCGCTGGTGCGCCTGGCCGGCGTTGCTGCCTACGTCCCCGGCCGAATGGCCCAGGGCCTGGGCGGCGCCCTGCAACTGGGTCACCACCTGCTGCAGCTTGGCGGTGAAGGTGTTGAAGTGCAGGCCCAGCTGGGTGACTTCATCCTGCCCATGGGTGTCGAGGCGACGGGTCAGGTCGCTTTCGCCGCTGGCGATATTGCCCATGGCATCCACGGCTTCCTGCAAGGGGCGGGTGATGCTGCGGGCGATCAGCATGACCACCAGTGCCATTATCAGCGCGATGACCACCCCCAGCAGCGATGCGTCGCGAAGCTGGCGCACGAACTCGGCGTGCATGTCGTCGATGTACACGCCAGAGCCGATCACCCAGCCCCAGGGTTTGAACAGCTGGATGTACGAGGTTTTTTCCACCGGCTCGCTGGCACCGGGCTTGGGCCAGCGGTAGTCGATGCTGCCGGCGCCCTGGGCCTTGGCCAACGCGACCATTTCGTTGAACAGCGCATAGCCGTCCGGGTCGCGAATGCCGGAAAGGTCCTGGCCTTCGAGCTTGAGGTTCATGGGGTGCATGATCATCTTCGGGCCCAGGTCGTTGATCCAGAAGTAGTCGTCCTGGTCATAGCGCAACCCGCGCACCGCACTCAGCGCCTGTTGCTGGGCGGCCTCGCGGGTAAGGGTACCGCTGGCTTCCAGCCCCTGGTAATAGGCCAGCACGCCGGCTGCAGTTTCGACCACGTGCCGGGTCTTTTCGGCCTTTGCCTGGTACAGGTCACCGTGGATCTGACGCAGCATCAGCAGCCCCAGGGTCACCAGCATCAGCACCGCCACCACCAGGATGAGCCACAGCCGACGGCTGATCGACATACTGCGTAAAGTCTTCATGAAGGTCACCCTATGTTCTTGTTATTGTCCGCATCCAACCACGCTTTACCGAAACAACCTACTCGACCAAGGGCTAAGTGATTGATTAGTAGAGCGCTGTCGCGTCGAGCGGCAGCGTTTGCACGAGCGCTCTGTTAGGATTTCGGCCTTCACGGGGCAGTTCTGAAGGCCGGGGTAGCATTTCCTTCGGTTTTGCGACGGAGTGTCGCCGTAATATGCCCGGTTTCGGGCAATCAAATAACGAATGATGAGACCTGCCAGCGGCAATGTCTTACGGGGGAATGATGGATTTTTGGACCGCCATGCAGGCTGTGATTCTCGGCATCGTCGAGGGTCTGACGGAATTTTTGCCCATTTCGAGTACCGGTCACCAGATCGTGGTCGCCGACCTGATCGACTTTGGCGGCGAACGCGCGATGGCGTTCAACATCATCATCCAGCTGGGCGCGATCCTGGCGGTGGTGTGGGAATTTCGCCGCAAGATCCTGGACGTGGTGGTGGGCCTGCCCCGCCAGGCCCGGGCCCAGCGCTTTACCCTCAACCTGCTGATCGCCTTCATGCCCGCCGTGGTGCTGGGCGTGCTGTTCGCCGACCTGATCCATGAGTACCTGTTCAACCCGATCACGGTGGCGGTGGCCCTGGTGGTGGGCGGGGTGATCATGCTGTGGGCCGAGCGCCGCCAGCACGTGGTGCGCGCCGAGGAGGTCGATGACATGCGCTGGACCGATGCGCTGAAGATCGGCTGCGCGCAGTGCCTGGCAATGATTCCAGGGACTTCGCGGTCGGGCTCGACGATCATCGGCGGGCTGTTGTTCGGCCTGTCGCGCAAGGCCGCCACCGAGTTCTCGTTCTTTCTGGCGATGCCGACCATGGTCGGGGCGGCGGTGTTCTCGGGCTACAAGTACCGTGACCTGTTCCAGCCGGATGACTTCCCGGTGTTCGCCATCGGCTTCGTGGTGTCGTTCATCTTCGCGATGATTGCGGTGCGCGGCTTGCTCAAGTTCATCGCCAGCCACAGCTACGCGGTGTTTGCCTGGTACCGTATCGCATTTGGCCTGGTGATCCTGGCGACCTGGCAGTTCGGCTGGGTCGACTGGGCCGTGGCGCACGGCTGAGATGGCCCGCATCGAAACGCGCCCGCCCATGCGCCACCTGCGCCTCAAGTTGCTGGCATTCGTGGCCCTGTGCCTGCTGCCGGTGCTGGGCGCACTGAAGCTGGGTGTGGGCACAGGCAACTGGTTGTGGCTGGCGGCCTATGGGCTGGCGAGCCTTGGCTGTTTCGGGCTGTATGGCTACGACAAGCGTCAGGCGCGCGGCCAGGGGCAGCGTACCCCCGAGAAGGTGCTGCATGCCTGCGAACTGGCCGGTGGCTGGCCAGGGGCGCTGCTGGCGCAGCAGGTGTTCCGGCACAAGACACGCAAGTTGTCGTATCAGCTGGTGTTCTGGGTGATCGTGCTGGGGCATCAGGTGTTCTGGGCCGACTACCTGTTTCTTGCCGGGCGATTGTTCGGATTCTAGAGCGCTTTCGCCAGCAAGGTCGGCGCCTTCAGGGGCCGGCCTTGCCGGCGAAAGCCATCGGCCTCAGAGCAGCAGCCCGACCTGTACGCGCTTGGGCAATCGCCGCACCACCAGTTGGTGCGAGCGGCGCAGCAACTCTTCCAGTTCCCCACGCCCCATCGCATAAGGCTGCGCCACACTGATCCAGTGTGCCCGCGCCAGGTACGGCGCCGGTCGCACCCCGGGGCGGTCCACGTAGCCCAGGAACAGCTCGGTGTCGACCTTGAACGACAAGCCTGCACCCGCCAGGTCCATCACCGCGAACATCTTGTTGCCGGCCACCGAGAACACGCGCACGCCACCCCATTTGTAGTCTTCCTGCACACCGGGCAGGCCCAGGCAGAATGCCGCCACCTGTGCCTCGGTCATTTTTCGCTCAGACATAACGCTCTCCGCATTCCTCGAACGAGGCTACCAGGTGATCGATCCACGCCCTGACCGCCGGCAGCACGCCGCGCCGGTGCGGGTACACCGCCTGCAGGTAACCGCCCGGCAGTGACCAGCCCGGCAGCAGGCGTACCAGTTCGCCGCGCTGCAGTTCGGCCTCGCAGTGCATGATAGGCAGCGTGGTGAAGCCCAGGCCCGCCAGGGTGGCGGCCTTGCGCACCACGAAGTCGTCGATGGCCAGGCGCGCTTCCAGGGTCAGGTCCTGCTTGTGGCCCTGCTCGTCGAGCAGGCGCAGGTGCACCAGGCGGTCGGCCTCGACCGCGCCCAGTACCGGCACCCTGGCCAGGTCGGCAGGGGAGCTGACAGGGTGCCGGGCGGCAAACTCAGGTGCGGCCACCAGCAACATCTGCGCCTGGCGCAGACGGCGGGTGACCAGTGCCGGGTCTTCGTCGCCCAGGTCGCGCACACGCAGGGCCACGTCGATGCCCTCGGTGATCAGGTCGACGCGGCGGTTGAGCAGCACCATGTCCAGCTGTACCTGCGGGTACTGCTGCAAAAATGCGCTGATCACGCCGGGCAGGAACTCATGGGCCAGGCCCACCGGGCACGACACCCGCAAGCGCCCGCGCGGTTCGCTGGTCATGCTGGCCACCGCTTCGTCGGCCATCTCGGCCTCCAGCAGCATGGCCTGGCAATGGCGCAGGTAGCGCTCGCCCACGGCGGTGAGCTTGAGTTGCCGGGTGGTGCGCTGCAGCAGACGCGTGCCCAGGCGCTCCTCCAGTTCGGCAATGCGCCGCGACAGCCTGGATTTGGGCACACCGAGCAGACGCCCGGCCGCCGCGAAGCCGCCGGCCTCCACCACGCGGGCGAAATAGAACAGATCGTTGAGGTCTTGCATGCCGGTCATGGGCATTGTCCTGCCAGTGGGACGAAGAAGTGCGAATTTGCGATCTTATCAGCTATTGGCTATCCCGGTAGCATCCTCCCCATCGTGATCGCCAGCCGATCCTCATTCAGGAGAGCCCCATGAAACTGTTGCACATCGATTCCAGCATCCTCGGCGACAACTCCGCTTCTCGCCAGCTCAGCCAGCGCGTGGTCGCCGCCTGGCAAGCGGCAGAACCTTCGGCGCAGGTGGTCTACCGGGACCTGGCCGCCGATGCCATCAGCCATTTCTCGGCCGCGACCCTGGTTGCCGCCGGCACGCCTGACGAACTGCGCGATGCGGCGCAGCAACATGAAGCCAGGCTCAGCAGTGAAACCCTGCAGGAGTTTCTGGCGGCCGATGCGGTGGTGATCGCCGCGCCCATGTACAACTTCACCGTGCCGACCCAGCTCAAGGCCTGGATCGACCGCATTGCCGTCGCCGGCCAGACCTTCCGCTACACCGAAGCCGGGCCTGAAGGCCTGTGCGGCAACAAGAAGGTGATCGTGGTGTCGACCTCCGGCGGCCTGCACGTCGGCCAGCCGACCGGTGTGGCCCACGAGGAATTCCTCAAGGTGTTCCTGGGCTTTATCGGCATCACCGACGTCGAGTTCGTGCGCGCCCATGGCCTGGCCTACGGCGACGAGCACCGCAGCAATGCCCTGCAGGCCGCCCAGGCGCAGATCGACAGCGAGCTGTTCGCGGCTGCCTGAGCCCCTGTCGAAAAGCCGACTTGCGGTCACCCCGCAAGTCGGCTTTTTCATGCACCTTTCATCCAGCCCGGCCTGGCCCGCTCTATGCTTGCCAGTACCGGTCACAGGTGCGGGCCGGGCAGGGTGAGCAACGATGCGGTGGGTTCGAACATTTTTGATGCTGGTGCTGTGGGGCTGCTGCCTGCTGGTGCAGGCCGAGCCCGCGCAGCACTGGAGTGTCGGCCTGCATCGCATGGCTGTGACCGACCCGGTGGACGGCCAGCCGATGCAGGCGCTGGCGTTCTACCCATCCAGCGACGCCGCCCGGTGGCATCAGGTCGACGGCTATCGGGTCCACGTGGCCGAAGAAGGCGCGGTGGTAATGGGCCGCTTCCCGTTGCTGATGTTGTCCCATGGCAATACCGGCACGCCACTGGCGCTGCATGACCTGGCCAGCGCCCTGGCACGCCGGGGCTTCGTGGTGGTGGCGGTGGTGCACCCGGGAGACAACGCCCGCGATCACAGCCGGCTTGGCACCCTGAGCAACCTCTATGGCCGGCCCCTGCAGATCAGTGCCGCCTTGACCGCGACCCTTGCCGATCCGTTGCTTGCACCTTACGTCAGCGACGGGCAGGTAGGCATGATCGGTTACTCGGCCGGTGGCGAGACGGCGTTGATCCTGTCCGGTGCCCGACCAGACCTGCAACGCCTGCGCCGCTACTGCCAGCAGAACCCGCTGGACGCCGATGCCTGCAAGGCCCACGGGGTGCTGGTGGCAGACCGTGACGACCTGCTGCCCCATGCCGACCCCAGGGTGCGTTCATTGCTGCTGATGGCGCCGTTGAGCCTGATGTTCGGACGCCACGCGCTGGCCGATGTGAAGGTGCCCGCGCTGATCTACAGCGGCGACCGCGACCAGTTGCTGGCCATCGACAAGAATGCCCAGGCACTGGCGCGCAAACTGCCGATCACCCCCAACTACCGCCTGCTGGCGGGTGCCGGGCACTTCGTGTTCATGGCCCCGTGCGACGCATCCCAGCTGCAGCACATGGCCACGCTGTGCACCGATGCCGAAGGGGTGGACCGCGCCGGCATCCACCTGTCGTTACAGGCCGAAGCCACGCGCTTCTTCACCCGCACCCTGGGGGGCGCCGAGCGTGTCGGCCTGAGTGCGGTCGATCACTGAGCCGTGGCGCGGCGCAACAGCACCAGGGTCAGGCCCACGCCGGCCAGTGACAGCAGCGCCGCCACACAGAAGATCGAGGCGTAGCCCAGGTGCGCAGCGATGGCGCCCATCACCGGGCCGGCAATCGCCAGGGCCAGGTCGAAGAACACTGCGTAGGCCCCCAGCCCGGCGCCGCGGCTGGAACTGGGCACCTGCTTGATCGCCTCGACCCCCAGTGCCGGGTACACCAGTGACAGGCCGAAGCCGCTCAGCCCCGCGCCGACCAACGCCAGCAGCGGTGACGGCGCCAGCCACAACAATGCCAGCCCCAGGGCCTCGACGCCCATGCAGGCAATTGCCACGCGGTAGCCGCCCCACTGGTTGACCGCGTTCACGAACAGCAGCCGCGACAGGATGAAGCACACGCCGAAGGCGCTCAGGCACAGGGCGGCGCCGCTCCAGCCGCGTTCTATATAGAAGAGCGTGACGAAGGTGGTCAGCGTGCCATAGCCGATGGAGGCCAGGGTAAGGCCCACACCGCACGGTGCCACCCGCGCGAAGGCGGCCCAGAACGGCAGGCGCACGCCACGCACCACCGGCACCGAGGGCTTGTTGCGTATCACCAGTAGCGCCGCTGCCGCCAGCGCGGTCAGGCTCAGGCCCAGGGTGGCGAAGTTCAGTTCGCTGGCCACGATCACCCCCAGCGGTGCACCGATGGCGATGGCGCCATAGGAGGCGATACCGTTCCAGGAAATCACCCGCGCGGTGTGTTCGGCGCCCACCTGGCCGATGCCCCAGCTCAGGGTGCCCACGCCAATCAGGCCCTGCGCGATGCCCAGGGCCACCCGTGCAGCCAGCAGCACCGCCAGGCTCATCACTGGCAGGTGCACGGCCAGTGCCGATGCCCAGGTCAGCACGCCGCTCAGCGCGATGCCCAGCAGCCCGTAGATGATCGCGCGCTTGGTCCCCAGGCTGTCGGCCAGGCGTCCGGCCATGGGGCGGCTGAGCAGGGTGGACAGGTATTGCAGGCCGATGGTGATGCCGGCGATGACCGCGCTGAACCCCAGGGTGTCATGCACATGGCTGGGCAGCACCGCGATCGGCAGGCCGATGCAGAGGAAGGCGATGAAGGTGTAGAAGACGATCGACAGTATCTGTCGGGTAACCGACTCGTTACTGAGTGCAGCAGAAGGGGGCGGGGCAGACATGGGGCTCGTTCGCAGGCAAGCGGCTGGAGGCGACCATGATGGCGGGAGCGGGCAGGAAAAGAAAGCAGGCTAACGAACAAGCTGTGGCCAGCAAGGCTGGCCCCTACCCGGGTCGCGGAAACCACGCACCCTGCAGGAGCCGGCCTTGCCGGCGAAGCTTGTGTACGACGTTTAGATCAACACACCCTGGCTGCGCAGGTAGTCGTCATAGGTACCGCTGAAGTCGATCACGCCGCTGGGGCTCAGCTCGATGATGCGGGTGGCCAGCGAGGACACGAACTCGCGGTCGTGGCTGACGAACAGCAGCGTGCCCGGGTAGTTTTCCAGCGCCAGGTTGAGCGCCTCGATCGATTCCATGTCCAGGTGGTTGGTCGGTTCGTCCATCACCAGTACGTTGGGCTTTTGCAGAATCAGCTTGCCGAACAGCATGCGGCCTTGCTCGCCACCGGAGATCACCTTCACCGACTTGAGGATCTCGTCGTTGGAGAACAGCATGCGGCCCAGAGTGCCGCGGATGATCTGCTCGCCCTGCGTCCACTGGCCCATCCAGTCGAACAGGCTCAGGTCCTCTTCGAAATCGTGGGCGTGGTCCTGGGCGTAGTAGCCCACTTCGGCGCTTTCGGTCCATTTCACCTCGCCGGCATCCGGGGTCAGCTCGCCGACCAGGGTGCGCAGCAGGGTGGTCTTGCCGATACCGTTGGGGCCGATGATCGCCACGCGCTCGCCGGCTTCGACGGTGAAGCTGAAGTTCTTGAACAGGGTCTTGCCGTCGAAGCCCTTGGACATCTTCTCGATGGTCACGGCCTGGCGGTGCAGCTTCTTGGTCTGCTCGAAGCGGATGAACGGGCTGACGCGGCTCGATGGCTTGACCTCGGCCAGCTGGATCTTGTCGATCTGCTTGGCGCGCGAGGTGGCCTGCTTGGCCTTGGAGGCGTTGGCCGAGAAGCGGCTGACGAAGGTCTGCAGCTCGGCGATCTGGGCCTTCTTCTTGGCGTTGTCTGACAGCAGTTGCTCGCGCGACTGGGTGGCGGCGGTCATGTACTCGTCGTAGTTGCCCGGGAACAGACGCAGCTCGCCGTAGTCCAGGTCAGCCATGTGGGTGCACACGCTGTTGAGGAAGTGACGGTCGTGGGAAATGATGATCATGGTGCTGTTACGCGCCGTGAGGATGCTTTCCAGCCAGCGGATGGTGTTGATGTCCAGGTGGTTGGTCGGCTCGTCGAGCAGCAGCACTTCAGGGTCGGAGAACAGTGCCTGGGCCAGCAGCACACGCAGTTTCCAGCCTGGGGCGACTTCGGTCATGGGGCCGAAATGCTGTTCGAGGGGGATACCCAGGCCCAGCAGCAGTTCACCGGCGCGGGATTCGGCGGTGTAGCCGTCCATCTCGGCGAATTCGGTTTCCAGCTCGGCGACGGCCATGCCGTCGTCTTCGGTCATTTCCGGCAGCGAGTAGATACGATCGCGCTCGGCCTTGACCCGCCACAGTTCCTCGTGGCCCATGATCACGGTATCGATCACGGTGAATTCTTCGTAGGCGAACTGGTCCTGGCGCAGCTTGCCCAGGCGCACGTTCGGCTCGAGCATCACCTGACCGGCCGACGGCTCCAGGTCGCCGCCAAGGATTTTCATGAAGGTCGACTTGCCACAGCCGTTGGCGCCGATCAGGCCGTAGCGGTTGCCATTATTGAACTTGACCGAGACGTTCTCGAACAAGGGCTTGGCGCCAAACTGCATGGTGATGTTAGCGGTGGAGATCAAAGGGCTTACCTATCAATAGCTTACGTCGCTGGCAATGCAGCTGATACCGATTTGATACCAATTTGCAGCTTTTCCAGCTCGCTCCAGTCGGAGCTTGAGTTAATCCAACGCGCATAAGTTGACAGCAGCATCTGAACGCTGTGGCCAAGCTGTTGGGAGATGAATGCGGGGTTGAGGCCGGACATTAAGCATATTGTCGCATAGGTGTGACGGCAGTTGTATGGCGGCCGGTAACGAATTCCTAGGTCCTTCAGCACCGGCCGCCACTGGTGATGCAGGTCCGAGGTCTGCTGAACGAACTCTGCGTTCTTCGACGGCGGGAACACGAACGGTGTTTCGATGACCCGTCCCTTTCCATTCCTGCGGCGCTCGGCGTAGTTCTTTGCGAACTCGAGCGCGCGCAAGGCCCTCTCGTTGAGCAGTACAAACCGGTCTTTGCCGGTCTTAGTGCGCTCTACCACCTCCCCCAATGCGACTGTGCGTCGCACGTGGGCTACCTTCTTATCCATATCAACCGCATCCCACCGCATCGCCAGGCCTTCGGACAGGCGCACCCCGGTGAAAAACACGAACTCAAAAAAAGCCGCATAAATTTGGCTGGGCCAGTGAGCGTGCTGGTACAGCTTCTCAACTATCTGGTTTGCCTCGTCCAGGGTGAAGGGGTCGATTTCCTTTCGTGATCGTTTCGGCAGCTCGACTGCGGCAGCGGGGTTCTTCGTTATCAGCCCCTCCTTGAGCGCCGCGCTGAGGATTGTCGAAAGCCTGATCAGAGCGTTTCGCTTCACACCTGGCGAGTGCCATTCGGTGCTGGTGATGATGCGTCGAATGGTTGTCGTCGAAATCAGGTCCACCTGGGTGAGGGCCAGCGTAGGCATCCAATAGAGGTTGAGCGCGCTTTTGTAGTTCTGGCGGGTGCCGGGTGTGATTTCGCGGCTATCGAGCCAGAGCTGGGCGTACTCCCCGAACGAGGGTTTGCTACCGGCGACGGTCTGCGAACCCGGAAACAGCTCTGCGTACTTGTCCTGGTCAAGCAGCCCAAGCCTGTTGAAGCTGACTACCTGATCGCGAAGCTGGGATGCAGCCTGGATGCCTTTTTGTGTCGGGGGATAGGGGAGCGTTTCACATCGACGGATACCGCCCCATGTGAAACGAATCCGGAGGGAATTGCGGAAGATTTCGACCCCGCGGGGCAAATCCATTGGCTTTCGAGCCATTCGTCGTACCTTCTTTTGCTGTACATGATGCGGCCGTGGATCTTCATCCAGACGCCTTCGGGGAAAACCGAGCGCAGGCGCCGGCCTTCGAGGGATCGCTTCGTGCAGCCAAGTAGTTCGGCCATGCGCTGCTCGGTGACTTTGTCGAAGTCGCCGCTCTCGGCCTCTTTGTTCATGGCAATAGATCTCCATGCCCGCGCATGTCGGCAGGCTTCAGGTTTAATGTGGGGGGGAGGGAGAAAAGGGGGATGCTTAGCTGTCTATGGCGTATTGCTATCATTTCTTTATGTTTGGGCTATTCGCGCTATGAGGAAATCAAGAAATGCCTAATGGTGACAAGAGGTACCATGCCTATCAGCTCCTTAGAGAGCTCGACAGACTGACATCTTCAATGATGAATCAAGTCGCATATGGCCGAGTTGGCGGATCTCTTTGGGAGGAGGCCTTGTTGTTGCAACGAAAGGCGTTCAACGAGTGGATGGCGTATGCAGATACTCTGAGCGTCGTTGACATCCAAGAAACCCAGCTGGATGCTATTAAGGTTCGCGGGGTAGAAAGCCAAGAGTGATGTGATCCATCACCGTTATGCCGTATTTCAACCGCTTAATGTCCGTTTTTGATGCATCCACATTGCCACAAGCCCAGCGGTTCGATGGCGTTCTCGGTTACGCTGGCGCCGGTGGCCAGCAGCCGGAGGCAGAGGGCGAGGCGGGTCATGGCTGCACCTTGTGGCGAACCCACACGCAGATTGGGCCATCGTCGTTGTCATGGATGGAAAAGATGAACCAGCCGTCACCCGCCGGTTGCGTAGGGTTCCAGCTGGTGCAATCTGCCGTTCCGTCGTGGTATCAGGCTGCCTGCAGGGTTTCGGGGGCGTCGTACTCGAACTCAACCTGCTTTACGTCCAGGCCGCGATCATAGAACCAGGCATAGGGAATCAACTCCTCTTCCGTGGATGGCCACGCAGGGTGAGTCCAGAAACCGTGCTCATCACGCTCTATGGCTACTGGCTGAATCAGCTGCTTTTCTTCAGGCATGACTTCGTCCTTCTGACATATAACGGTTACACAAAAGTTGTACATATTTATTGATTGTATCGAATCTGTATAGATTTTTAGGCCGATTATCTAGTTGGTACTAAAAAGAGGGAACAGGGAGTGACTTAAGTCGTCCACGTTATTACGCTGCTATTTCCAATTTCGAGCAGGAGGCTTTTATGAGGCAAAGAGGACAGCAATTTTGGGCGTGGGCAGACCCTCAATTGCACACGCGGACCCATGACGAGACACTCGATGATGGTAAGTCCATCGATGTGCAGGTGAGGCTGTCCCGTACAGGGGCCACTCAAATGTTTATCGGTGTATATTTCGCTTGCGGAAGAGCCATCGCCGAAGAGGCTTACGATTCGCGCCCGCAAGAATCAATGACACGGGCCTTGGCATGGGGCGTATGTCGAGCTCGACGCATCGCCATTGAGTCCGATTCGGCACCTCAAGCAGTTGCTAAGCAGGCCTGAGTCTCAAGGGACGCGAACCCACCAACTCTGGGCGTAAGCAACGCCTTCGATGATCTCGATTCCTGTGAACGTCGCGCCCAGAGTGGACATACCAGTCATGACTGCTTCATACAACGGCGGCAGATCAGGCTCGCCCGGGTGAACTTTGAGGATCGACGCCGAGTTCGAAGCCCGACCCAGCGGCGCGAACTCATCCAGGCGTAAATGCACGTCGCCGCGGATCGGGTTGAATGCGCGGATCTCTTTCTGGCTACGCGGCACGCCGCGCACGCGCATTGGAACGATGAGGAAGCGCATAGAGAGTACTGTTCAAATAAACAGTATTTTGTTCGCGCAATCCTCTGCCGTCGATGGCGCTTCGTCGGGTGGAGTACAAATGTTCTCCTGCTATGGCTTGCGCTCCAGGGCGGCGCGGGCTTTTACCCTCGCGGCGATCCTGCGCGCCAGGTCTTCGACTCCCTCCAGCTCATTCGGCGCGCTGGGTTCTGCTGGCAGGCGTTCGATGCCCAAACGACTCTCGTCTTTCAGGATATGCGCCTCTCGTGCGCTTGGCTCTGCGCTGTACGGCTCGTCGCACTTCACGCACTTGCTGCGAAACGGCACGAACTCATGGGCACCTTCTGCGCACAGGTCGTTGCTCGGGTCTGCGCTGGTGGATAGGGCGGCGCGGGCAACAGATCCGTCTTCAATGAAGTCCGGATCGTCGCCGCACCACAGGATGTTCAGGGGCTCGCCGCTCACCGTGTCCCAGTTGCCGCTTTCGAAGTGGTAGTGCTCGCGGTCGGCGTAGAACTTCAACGCAGCGCGCAGGCGCTCCAGCTCGCCAGCGTCGGCGGAGGTTGGTGGATGGCGGTACAGCGGCACACAGTAAGCCCTCATGTCGAATCCCTGCCGTTCGCTTTTGGCTTTATCTTTCGCATGCACTGCGCTAAGGCCATTTTCGATCATGTACCAGGCCGGCTCGCCCTGGTACTGGGCGGGCGGCTGGGCGAGAAGGTCGCGCAGTTCCTTCCGCGCTCGGTCTTGGGTGATTCGAAGTCCGTTGCACGCTTCCTCAAGGAGGCTGCGCGGCACGCTGAACATCTGTTCGGTGTTGCTGTATAGGTTTTCTGTGGGCATGGGTGTCTCCGGCCTATGCGGCTTTCAGAAGGGCTTCGATTACGCGCTGTCCCGCCAGCGGCGGTACCGCGTTGCCGGCCATGTGCATGGTCAGCCGGTGGTTGTCCGGGCGCAGGGTGCCGGCCGGGAATGACATGGCGGCCAGGCCCTCGTCAGCGCTGAGCATCCGCATGCGGTCGCCATCGACCAGAGCCCAGCGATCCACCGTGGTAATTGTGCCGATCGGCCGACCGATATCGCGCCCTGTCGTGCCGGAGCCTCTGCCGTAGTAAGGCATGATGAATCGCTCACCGAAGCGTTGGCGTCCGTTGCGCACCCGGTCAAGCGTGGCCTGGGCTCGACCTGGCTTCTCGATCTGCGACCAACGACCGGTGTCGAAATCGAGGAAGCTGCTCGCCGGCACATGGCGCTCCTGCGGCAGCTGAAGCGTCAGCGGTGCCTTGCTACGGGTCAGGACCATGAACAGGCGCACGCGGTGCTGTGGCACGCCCAGGTCGGCGCAGTCAACGATGTGCGGTGCCGCCTGATACCCCAGCGCCTGAACAGCCTGCAACCAGGCCGGGTAGAGCACCCAGTCGGTGAACTCCGGAACGTTCTCGATCACTGCCGCCTGCGGCCGGTGGAATTCCAGAGCCGATACCGGCGCCCAGGCTGTCGAGCGCGATGCGTCGTGCTCAGGATTGCCCGACTTCTTGCCACGGGCCTTGGCGTGGCCCTGGCAGCATGGCGAAGCCAGCAGGATGTCATGCGCCGGCACCTGTTCCCAGCGCGCTTGGTGCAGGTCCTGGCAAACGTGCTGCGTGTCGGGGTGGTTGGCGCTGTGCCATTCAACGGCCACCGGCCAGTGGTTTGCCGCCCAGAGTACCTGGACGCCTGCGGCGCGCGCGCCGGTGCTCCATCCGCCGAGGCCAGCGAACAGGTCGATTGCTGTGGTCATGAGTTTTTGTCCTGGGTTAAGCGGCGGTGGAGGTTGCGTGGCTGTACTCGGTCCAGCCGATCCTAGGCAGCTTGGTCTTGGGGTTGATTACCGGCTTGCCTTGGGCGTCGGTGATCTCACACTTAGCCCTGATGCGCAGATCGCGACACTTGCCTGACTTCCTGGCCAGCTCTATGAACTGCTGGGCGTACTGCGGTGCGTCGAACATTTGGCTCAACTGCTTCACCTTCTCGCCGGCCATGATCTTGGCTGCCTGCTGTTCAACTGCCTCATTCCACTCAGCAAGGGTCAGCTCCAAGGGGGGGCGCCGGCTTTCCCGCTCGGTCTGGTCGTCTTGGTGATCTTCCTGGCCTCAGCCAGCGCTACGTCGGCGGTCATGCCGAAGACTGCGAATGTGCTCATGGTGGTCTCCTTGTCAGGCGATGCCGATCTGCGGTGCCTCTTGCCCGCCAGTGGCCAGTCCTGGATTGAGATCCACTCGCCGACCGGCGAGCAGCCCAGCAATCTGGGCATCGAGGTCAAGCTCGATATCGCGGGCTTTCCTCGCCTTGCCAATCTCTCGGCCTGACAGGTACTGCTCGATCAGGGCTTTGTCTTTCGCTTCGACCGCCACCAGCTCGCGGCCATTGGAGTGCTGGCCGATGGCGAGATCTTCTTCGCCCCGGGGTACCAGTTCGTGAATTTTGTCGCGCACTGCCGACACCCAGGCCAGCGCGAAATGATCTCCAGCAGTTTCAGGTGAATAGGAACTGCGCTGTTTGCCAGCTCGCACTTGCGACACATACTCACGTCGGGCCTGAGTTAGCTTGGTCAGCAGTGCTTCATAGGCGTACATAGCGATCTGCGGGGCCGGATTCACTCCCACGAACAATTCGCGGTCCATAATGCGGCTGGTCGATTTGCACCAACGGCGCATGGAGAACGACCGAACCCCGAATGCCTCTCCAACGATCGAGCCCAGATGCTGGTCCCAAGTTGGCCTGCGCTTGGCCTTGGCCTTCTCCGACTCGACTTCGCCCACATCACTCAGGTGCACATCTATTTCAGTGAGGCGGTATTCACGCATTAGCGCCTGCGCCTGACGCATCGCGGTTGCAGCCTCATTCTCGTTCGAGCTTTTCGAGAGGGCCAGGCAGCGCTTGATTTTGCGGATGACCCGTTCGAGTTTGCTTTCGTCGTGATGTTGTTCGGTCATGTCGTGGTCCTTCCATGCAGGCGCCG
>NZ_QLAD01000006.1:229468-230781 GCF_024355235.1 Pseudomonas sp. S12(2018) | reverse complement strand
GGCCTCTGGCCAGATGAATCTCGCGCACTAGCTGAAAGTTATCTCCATGCATGCGCCGTCCTCCGTGGCCGGATGCGGTCGCTTGGGTTGTTCAGTTCAGGATGTCCACTTGCACTTCGCGGCATTGTTGCTCGCCGTGCGGGAGGGTCTTTGGCGCTTCGATTTCGTCGCCAGGGTTTCGCCTGAGCTCCGCCCGAGTGGCCGCAGCGAACCGTCGCGCTAGTTTTGGTGACACCTTGAAAGCTGGCGCGTCAGGTCGTTTCAAGCGTCGCGTCTGTTCTGGGCGGTCAGCAGCAATGAACGACCGGTGCAGGTCCTGCAGCAGCTCCTGCAACTGGGTGTAGCCGTGAACCTTCATCGCCTTGGTCAGCTCCGCGCGCGTCCCGGCCGCCGACTCTACAGGCAGCGTCTCGATGCCCAGGCGCTCGGCCTCGGCCCTCTTCCTGTCGCGGTAATCCGCCGAGTGTTTCGCCGCGCCCGTCTTCTTCTCGGCCATCTTCAATTCCTTCTGCTGGGTCTCATGTAGTTAGCGCATGAGACATTTGTGCAAGTTGAAACTTAATTTGAAGCAGACTAAATTTAGAGTTCCATCAACTTTTCGGAGACTCATGAGCATGCCAACTGATCGCGAGCTGCAGCTCGAACAGGCGCTTATAGCAGTGATCGCATCATCAGAATTACTTGGCTGTAACATTGATTTTCTGTGCAATCGCGCCATTGGCGGCATTATTGGCGGTGTGGAGTTCGCCAATATTCCTGAAGCGCACGTTCAGAGTGTTATCGACGAAATTGAAAGGGCGAAAGCTGCTTCGAAGCGCAGTATTGACGAAGCCATTCAACAGAGCTGAAAATTATGCGGCGCCGCTTGGGGAGCCAGGTGGCGTCGAGGCCCTCTTCAGTCCAACCCATCGAAATATTGAACCCACCTGCTGGCCCGCTCGCCTAACCCTGTATCAACCCACAGGGAGCAGCAGTCATGTCCAACCTCGCTATCTATTTCTGGATCGCCGTTGCGGTGATCGTCATCCTTGTCGACCTATGGGCCATCGTCAGTGTGTTTCGCAGTGACAAAACTGATGGCGTTAAGGTCATGTGGTTTCTCGGCATCGTGATCTTCCCGGTTGTGGGATTGATCATCTGGGCGCTGTTTGGGCCAAGGGGAATCAAGCCAGGGACCGGACCAACTTCGCCAGAGCACAGCAAAGGGTGACAGTAGTCACGTTGCCGGCCTGCCCACCAACTTACGGTCGGCGGCAGCTTCCAGCGCTTGGGCGGTGTTGACCGCGACCTTGTAGTTGAAGCAAAACACCCGG
>NZ_QLAD01000006.1:0-228607 GCF_024355235.1 Pseudomonas sp. S12(2018) | reverse complement strand
GGCCGCATGTGGCGGTCCGGCAAGGGCTGGCGGTTACATGGCGGCATCCTCTGTTGTTCGCCACTGGGAAGGCAGTGGCCACCTATGAGTGCAGTTCGTAGGCCTCGGCACCGCAGCCGCGAACCTGGGCAATGCGCGGTTCAGGGGCCCCGCGGTCGCGGCGTATCGGGTCACCACCGCCGGCAGCAAGTGAGTGCATCCTCACTTGATGCGGATCGAAGACTTCCCGCGTTCCAGATGGGCGCCATTTACCTCTTGGCCGGACTTTATCCGTTCGGAGATAGCCTTCTTGTCAGGGACATAGGTCACGCGCGAATCGACCAGGTCGTCAGGGAGAGCCTTTTCGTCGTCGATGATTACTGACTCGCGACCTTTGGTTAGAGTGATGGTGAAGAGGGGGCAGCTGATCTTGGTGATCTTCGATGCCTCCATGTTCTCGCGCAGGTAGTCGATGATCTGGCCCTTGCGATTGGACATGATCCGCTTGCGCTCCTGGAGGCGAACGATCTCGGCATCCACGGCCTCGATGTTGCCATCCATGTTCAGGATCACCCGGCTTACAGCCAGGGCTTTATCGTTGAACTCAGCTTCGATGGCGCCCATGGTGTCCCGTACCGCTACCGCCATGTCTTCGTCAGCATCCTGCATCAGCACGGCAAGCTCTCTGTACTGTCCGGTCAATTCGTAGAGGTGGCTCATGCTGCAGCTCCTTCAATTTGCGCCTTGCGCTCTTCGAAGGCTTCGGTGATCCTGCGAATGAATGCTGCTTCATTCCTAGCTGTGGCGATCTTGATGAAGCGCGTGTTGAGTGTCTTGAGTTCGTGCATAGTCACAGCGCCGGCCATTGTTTCCACTGAAGACTTGAGCCAGTCCAGGCGCTCCAGCTTTTGACGCTCTTCCTCGGCCGCCCGATCCTCTGCCTTTTCGATAGCCACCTCGCTGCGTACCGTCTCGACATATGAGGCGTCGTCGAACAGACCCATATGGATGTCAGCTGCAAAGCCCAGGGGCTGGAGGCATTTCCCGATTGCATCGGTCAGCGATTTCTTTGCTGCCTCCCAGTCGGTGATGATTTTCCCCTGCTGAAGGAGGACAAAAGGAGTGTGACCGTAGTGCTCAACGGTGCATTTCTGTCCGTCTTTGCCCAGATACCAGAGCTGAATCTTGACTGTGTGCAGCTTGGCGGTGATCAGCGGCGCCTCTGGCCACTCCTTGGTCGGTGCCTGGATCGGCGCTCCGTCATCGAAGCGGTCCTCAAGAACCGTCCAGCCCCAGCCCTCACCACAAGGGCCAAATACTTCGGTCGCTTTACGCATCAAGTAGGTAGGCTTGATCGCGGTTCCCTTGAAGCCGCCCATGCCTGTGAAGTTCTTGGTGGCGCTCGGGTCGGTTGTGTCGACTTGGTCCCATATGCGCATGTTGGATTCGGACATAGGTGCACCTCGCGCCAGGCCGGCGCCGTCAGTTTGAATAGGGAAATGCCAGGTCACCCAGATTGGAGGTACGCTCCAGGCCCTGGCTGCGGTGGATGGTTGCGCGCTCTCGCCGCTTACGCTCCCGGAGGGGTACGGTTATCCCCGATGGAGCCCGCCGTGCGCCGGGTGTGAATTCAGGAAGTGAGGGTGCCGGCCAGGGCGCTTGCGAGCATCCAGGCAGTGCAGATGAAGAGGGTGGTGAAGCTGCCGCGCCAGAAGGCGAAGCGGCGGGCGCGCTGGTAGCTGGTCATGGCCCGACTCCAGCTTCCAGATAGAAATCGTCGGTATCGTGGGTTTGGCCAGCGTCATCGCGGATCATCAGTGCATCGCTAAAGCACATCACGTCGAGCATTCCGCATGCGTCGATTCGCATCATGCCGGTCTGAACTTCAATGTCGTGCACAGGCCACCAGCCGCCGTGCAACCATGCAAAAATCGGCTGAGGTAGCGCATTGATCTTTTCTATGTTGAGAAGATCAGTCATGGGCATGGCCTCGGCCGCGCGATTGGCCGACGCTTAAGCCAGTCGGCCTTGATCGGGTAGGGCAGGTCCGCGACACGCATGCCCACCGGGAACCGCAGTGTGCCGCGCACCTGGGTGGCGTTCACTTCTTCGACCTGCTCGTCGATGAGCGTCTTCACGATTGGCGTGGTCATGCAGCCTCCTTGCGCCCATCAACGACCTTGTTGAGGCGCCCGCAGTAGTGGTTGAACTCTTCGATGGTGATGCGCTGATCCGCCATCATTTCGGTGGGCTGGCGCTGGAGCATGACACTCCAGCTGAGCGGGGTTCCGGGATGTGCCATTGCATCCAGTTCCTGGTCGATCAGGATGTGCGGGCTCATAGCACGGCATCCTCTGCATCAGCCTCGATGCCTGCTTGGGCATACGGCTCGAGCATCGACTCTGCGATTTCGAAGAGCGTCCCGCGGCTGTGATCGCTCTGGCCGACGACTTCCTCGACCAAGTTCTTCACGGGACCACCTGTTACCGCTTGAAGCAGAAGTAAGGCCAAGGCATTCAGATCGTCTTGCTCAGCCTCCTGCAGCGCCCTGAGATGCTCGGCGACCTTGGACACGAACTGGTCTTGGCGGATACCCACCGGCGGGCCAAAGCGTTGACGCACCAGCACATCAGCACCACCGACCAATTGCTCGGCCTTGTCTTCGATCCAAGCCTGGATCGCTTCTTGATGCACAGAATCGTCTTCAGGCTCGGCGTTGTCGTAGAGCCACTGGGCTTTTCGTAGTGCTGACATTATCGCCTCCAGGGCGTGAGCAACCGCATTGGTCAGGAGCCAGGCGAAGGTGACCAAACCCACCGTGAACGGTGGCCTGGCGCCTGCCAATGCGGTCGATGTGAAGGGAAGGGGATGCAGAGGCCGGGCACTACCCCGGCAGCTGGCTTGGCGTGGACCCATCCAGCGGCGCAATTCGTTTACCCTCAGAGCGAGGGAAGGGACGTCCACAGGTGCTTCGGTAACCGCGCCCTGAGCTGGGCGCTTCTCTGCATCGGGGTGTGATCTGCACGAGGTCGTCACCTCTGGCATTGCCTGCCGCCGCACTACGTCGACGGTGCTCAGTGGCTGGCCCGATTACGAGTCGGGTGCCTTGCTCTGCTGCAGATCACACCCCGATGCAGCCTGCGATGGGGAGCAGGGCATCGGGCAGTTAACGTCAGGCTGACGTGGCGCTGGTTGTTCAGTCGTACAGGCCGTAGCTCAGGTCGTCCGGGTCGCAGTCGATCACCAGGATGGCGTTGCCGAAGTACAGGGAAGCCAGCATTCGCTCCCAGTCCGAGCGGACCCGCATGTTGATGGCCACTTTCTTTTCGTCGAGCTTGGCTGAATAGACCTCGCCGAACTCGTCGCACTTGCGCCAATGGTTTGCCGCATCGCGCTGGCCGGTGATGTGCACATGCATGCTGTGTTTCAACTGGTGGTTTTCGCGACGACGGTAGTAAGTGCTGCTTCGGTCTTCTGGTGCCGGATCGAAGTAGATATGCATCAACGTGGAGCCAGTACCGTAGCCGTCGCCCTCCTCGATGCGAATCTCTGGACGCTCCCACTGCTCTTCGGCGGCACTGTCTTTGTGGTCATCGATGAAGGCTGTAAGAAGCTTGTACAGCGAGACTTCGCCAGTGATGAGGCCTTTGCCGTCCAGTACTTCGGCGATAGATTTTTCGGCTTGCTCGATGATGGTCGAGTGTACGGCAGCTGCTTCCCAGCGCTGGCGAAGGGCATTGGCGACCAGGGCGTTGTAACGCTGGAGCTCGAAGACATCTGAGACGTTGGCCGGAAGAGCGGCTTTCACTGCCTCCTTGATGGCGCCGCCGAAGTCACCGTAGGAGCGGAACGTGTCGTTGACGACCTCTTTGAACAGCTTTTCGATGCCCTCGTCGATCAGCTCACGAGGGCGATCGGACTGGGCATATACGGCGACGCGTTCTGCGAGTAGCTCTTGCAGGGTTTGCTGGTTCATCTTGTGCTTGCTCCGTGCATTCGGTTGATTTCCCGTCTGGCCCTGTCGCCAAGGCCAGCCAGTGAAATCAGACGGCGCGCACCTTGCTGGCTCGCGCCTTTTTCTCCACGCCGTCCACGTCCACCACCAGATACTCACCGCCGCCCCGGCCATGGCCCAGGTTCTTGGTGCCCACGTACTTGCCCGGGCTTTCGGTACCGCGAGGGTTAGTGAAGATGACGGCCTGGCCTTTCGTGAATCCGCTCATGAGAGCTCCTTTCTGTTGGGGTGATTTCCCGGATGCCACTCGCTGAATGGCACCTGGTGAAATCCCGGCCTCGCTACTGGCGACAGGCCGGGGTACTGCGTCAGCGGTGTTGGCCAGCTTTCCGCTGTTGATTGCAGGGCTGGCCGGTCGTCTTCGTTGGTTTGGCGGTGAGCTTCCTCCCCATGGCGTCAATCAGCATCTGTTCGCCTTGGATCGCAGGTCCCTACAACATGCACGCTGCAGCTCGTTTGCCCGGTTGACTGGGCAGGGTGCATGAGGTCCGGCGCCCCTCAATGCCGAAGCTCGGGGCGCTAATTCAAATCGGCGTCTCTCCCTTCTTCCGCTGGGATTCGCGGGGCGCATTGCATGCCCGGGTCGTTCTCTCGGTTTAGGCGTTTCACCTTCGTCAGCCGTACAGGGTTCTCCCTGTCGTGGGCAGCCTTTCGGGGCTGTCTGATCGCCGGTCGCCGGTAGAGGCAATGCGGTCTGTTGGTTGTTGCGCTGGTTGTTAAAGAGCGGTGAGGCTTGAGGGCCTCCCGAGGGGCTGTGTAGCGCCTCGGTGGAATGAACGATAAGCCAATGCCTAATCCTTGTAAATAGGTAATGCCTAACTTTTTTCGTAAGTGCCTAATCCGCTTTCCGGGCTTGCATCGTTCGATAGCTCGGGTAAGCTCTGCCTAATACTGGATGGATGTACAGTTAGCGGAGGAAGGTATGGCCAAGCAGAAGAAGTCGACTCCACAAGCGCGCCAAGAAATGACAGCCCTCGAGCGGCTGGGCCTGCGGGTCTCGTCGATGATCAATCACCCGATCGCGCAATCGCAGCGCTGGGTGACGATCCATCGCATGGATACGGACGGGGATATGGAATGGGAGGAGGTGATGGGGCTGCTATCCGAGACGCCCGAGCTTGACCTTACCTTCAACGACGACGAAAGCGTGACGGTCAGGTGGGAGCAGCAAAATGCTGAAGATCGTGACGACCTGATCGTGGAGAAGGGCTGGGAGGTGGAGGTGCCTTTCTGATGGGCATGAAAAAGCCCGCCAAGGCGGGCTGTTGTTAAGCTGCTTCAGTCCCTCTGGCTCGCTGAGAGTCGCGCTTGAACAGTGTTTTCAGATCCCACACCCCTACTGCAAGTAAAGCGATGCCAGCCATGAAAAATGCAATGCTGGAATCAGCAAGCTTGGGCACATAAGTGCTGTCGACCGTGCAAAGTAGGAATGCAATACCATTGGGAAGGGCGCTCCAAGTAGCTGCTCGTGCCACACCATCGATGAGAGAGCTATCGAGGCTGCGCTTTACCCAGCACGACACAAAGAACGCAATGACGCCAGTAATCATAGTGATTGCTGGTAGCTTGGCGAAGTACCACACCGAGAACTCAGGCATGTCGGCGTGCTCCCGAGCGATCTGAAATGATTTTTCCCAGCACAAACCCGAGTAGAGCCGCCGGTATTGCAAGCTCTTTCGGGGTAGAAGAAGCGGAGAAAAGGCTCCACGCTACGCTCATCGCTGAGCCAGTGAAGCAGCCAAGTCCTACCATGATCGCCAAGTCATGAATACTCAGATCCAAGAACCTAGTCATGTAATCAGCCCTCCGATTGGCTTGAATGCATGCTGGACGTGTGACCACGATGACGGGATCCACCACGTCCACATTTATGATTCTACCAAAAACAGGAACGTCCCCTGTGGAATCTCCGGCTATTGAGCGAAATCTCATAGCGTTTTCAGATTTCACTGCGCTGGATCGATGAGTGGTTACCGTCGAAAAAACGTCAACGCACATCGTAAGAGCAACTGCCATGTCACTTTTCCAAAATTTTCGATGCCACGAAGGGTGCATGGAAGAAAATAGTATGCCCGCAGTTTAGGCAGGACGCCGAATAAAGCCACATTCCTAAGCCTTTGACGTGCGGAACCGGCGTCGAGACAAGGGGGGCGCACTCGCCACTCGGATCGGATGCTATCCCGTAGTCACCATGTTTACAGAAGGAGCAGGTGGCATCTTCGTTTTTGGAGTTAAGGTAATCCAGCAGCATCGCTGGCGTGACCGATCGCTCCTTTGGCGTGGGCTTCGCTTCGATCTGTGGAGCACCGGAATTCCGCTGTCCGTGCTTGTTTGTTGACATTCCCTTCTCCGCTAATATTTTGATCGTGCTGCATATTTTATTGCCATCACCGCTCTTGATACTCTGTCGCCGACGGAGGTGATGTCACAGAAATGTCTGTACCCAATTGGTCGGCTCAAACTAGGTGCGCATTCCAGACCAGCAACACCCGGGCTTGGATGTAGGTCATGTCCCGGCGGATCAGCCGATCCTTGTGCCGCGGGTTGTCAGAAATCATCTCGAAGTGCTCCTCATCTGCCACCTGCAGGCGCTTGATGTAGAGCAGGTCATCCCAGACGAATAGATAAACCCCATCACCCACGAAGTCGCGGACGTTGATATTCACGATCAGCGGGTCGCGATGCTTGATGGTGGGCTCCATCGACTGGCCCCAGCCGGTGACCACCTTCAGGTGGTAGTGCTCCTCGAACTCGACGCCTATTTCCCGCAGGTGGCTGGGGCTGACGCGAATGTCCTTGAGCATTTCCGGATAATCGTGCGGGATCTGGCCGCCACCCATTGCTGCACGAATATCGTAGTGGGCGATCCGGACCTCGTCGCCGACCAGTCCGGGCCGGGAGAAGTCCGCTGTAATCACATTTCCCTCATCGGTCGCTTCGGCGGCTGCGATCAACTGCGCGCGCGCCGAATCCGACAAGTTCTTGCCTTGTTTGGCGAGCATGGCGCGAACCATATCGGCAGCTGAGGTTGGCGCCGGCTCTGCAGCAGGCTCAGAAGTGACGTCCTGGATGCTCTCGTAGGAGAAGCCAGGGCGAAGCCCCCAGTGTTCAGGGCCAACCACGTCAGAAAAGTAAGCGATCACGTCCATCAGCTTGGACTTGTCGATCCGGCCGTTTTTCACCCAGCCCTGCACCGACGGAGGCTTCACCTGGAAGTCGTCTGCGAGCTGTTTCTTGGATACGCCCTTGGCGATCCGCGCAGCATCAATGGCTGCGCCTAGTTCTGGTCCGGTAAGCATTGCCTAATTAGGCCTATCGCTAGCACGGTTAGGCAATGGCTTGTGCGAGATAAGGTAATGCCTTATATTCATCGGTAAATCTCCAGGAGAGAACTCATGAAATCAGCAGAAGCAGCCAAAGAAGCATCCCGCGTGCTGGGCAGCCAGGCGGAATTGGCGCGCCGGCTGAATGTTGCGGCACCCACCGTCAATCAATGGTGTTCAGGAGAGCGCACGGTCCCAGCCAAGCGCGCATTACAGATTGAGGCGCTTACGAATGGCGTCGTGAATCGTGCCGATCTGTGCCCTTCGTTCCCATGGGGCCAGATCGACAGCAACCCGACCCACGCGCTTTCCGCCGCTTAACCACTTTCAACCACAAAGGAACCCACCGTGTCGTACTTCGACCCCGACCACCTGCACAACAAGCCCACCAAGGTTCGCTTGGATGAGGCTGCCGACGATCTGCTGTCGGCGATGGCTCGCTTCAAGCGCACGCAGAAGGCAGTTCTCGCCAGGGAAATTCTGGAGCGCGGTCTCGACCAGATGATGCAAGAGCTTAACGCGAACACTGACGCGGCCTGAAGTGGCCGAGGAGGCCCTGTGCCAGAAAGCAAAGAGCTGGGAATCCAGCTCGACGGGAAGGGCAATTCAGATCTGGAGTTTCTTGCCAGGCAGAAGGGCTTAACCCCTGAGCAACTGGCGGCACGAATCATCAACGAGGCTCTCGACCGGATGACGAGAACAGAGCCCGGCCGAAGCAATGTTCGGTCGTTTCGAAAGGGCTGATAAGCCCCTGAGGGACTCATGAGGAACTGCCGTTGAAAACACCAACACCCAAACCGCAGACGCAAAAAAGCCGGTGGCTAGACCGGCTTCTTGTACTGCATTCGTAACGCTTGTGTGAGGTCATCATATATGCACCAGACCATCCAAAGCAATACCGTGGCCCTCGCGCCACAAAATGCGAGCCACGATTTCGTGGCGCACACAGTAAACCTGTTCAATTTCGAGGGGTTCGGCGTTCGTGTCGTGCTCGTTGATGGTGAGCCCTGGTTCTCTCCCCGCGATGTTGCTGAAGGTCTCGGCTATTCCAATCCACAAAAAGCCGTGCGCGACCACTGCAAAAGCCCGCGCCCGGTGGGGGTGAACGATTCGTTCACCCTTGGCCCTTCGGCAAACATCATCCCCGAGCGTGACGTATACCGGCTGGTAATGCGCTCGAAGATGCCTCAAGCCGAACGCTTTGAGGAGTGGGTGGTGAGCGAAGTGCTGCCCAGCATTCGCAAAACGGGTGGCTATACCGCCCCCGCCCAGCCCGCCGACCTCAGCAAGCTGGAAATCCTCCAGATGGCCCTGGAGTCGGAGAAAGCCCGCGTGCTACTCACAGTCCAGGTCGAGGCCCAGGCCAAGAAGATCGACCACCTCGAGAACCTGTTCAAGGAGGGTATGAGCCACGTCCAGTTCTGCAAGGGCCTCAATGGGGTCAACGTCATGCAGATCGGCCACTACCTGGAAGACCGCAGCTGGCTCTACAACGAGAGCAAGACCAGCACCCGCTGGCGCGTCGGCTCGTACGCCCGCGACAAGTACATGACCGAGCATCAGCAGGAGATCACCCCGCACGGCCGGGAGCCCTTCATCAGCTTCACGCCGATCCTGCTGCGCAAGGGCGCCGTGCGCCTGTACGACCTGTACCTGGCCGGCGAGCTTCCCATGAAGAAGAACTGGGACGGCCTGCACACCCACGACAAGGCCGTGCGGGGTGCAGCATGAACCCAGAAGACCGCGATCGCATCCAGCAGCTTTTTGACGATCAGCGTGCCCAGACGATTGCCAACTTGATTCGCGCTCACAAGGCTGAGGGCGATGCGCGAATCTTCCGCACGCTCGCGCTGACAGGGTGGTTCATCGTGATTGGCCTGGCCCTTCAGTGGGGTATTTCGTCATGAGCATCATCCGCGCGCCTCGCCCCGAGGCCAATTTCTACATGCTCAACAAGTCGATCAGCGAGGACGGCCGCCTGAGCTGGGCTGCCCGTGGCCTGCTGGTCTTCCTGCTGGGCAAACCTGACCACTGGGCCGTGTCCGTAACCCACCTGCGCAACGAGACCGCCAAGTCGTCGAAGCCTACCGGTCGTGACGGCGTGTACGGCCTTCTGCAAGAGCTGATCGCTGCCGGTTACGTCGAGCGCCGGCAGGAACGCGGCGAGTCCGGTTTGCTGGGCGAAACCCACTACGTCGTGTCGGAAACACCGCTTCCGGCTTTGCCGTATCCGGTTGAACCGCTTCCGGCTCAGCCGTATCCGGCAAATCCGACACTAGTAAGTATTGATGGTGAGCAAGGACTGAAAAAGCGAGCAAGGACTGAAAAACCTTCGCCCGCGAAGGTCGCGGGTTTCGATCCGATTCAGGTATGCCCGGCCAATGTCAGTCCTGATACCTGGGCCGACTGGTGCCAGCACCGCAAAGAGATCCGCAAACCGCTGACCGCCACCACCTGCGCGAAGCAGGCCAAGACCCTGGCCGGCCACCACGCGCCTGACGCCGTGATCAACCAGTCGATCAGCAACGGCTGGACCGGCCTGTTCCCGGAGAAGGTGCTGCCGGGTGCACAGCAACGCGGTACCCGCTCCAACGAACCCGACTTCAACGACTCGACCTGGGCCGAAGGGCTGATGGTGCGCACATGAGATCAGCCAACCAACTGATGACGTCAATGAACAACCGGCCACCAGAGCTGCATGGCGGCCCCGTTGTGGTCTCCCTGGAGACCGCTGAGGTGGTTAACGGCCTGTTCAGGCGCCTACGGGGCATCTTCCCTGCTTGGCGCCAAGCCTGGCCCTCCACAGAGGCTCTGGCGGCCGCCAAGGAAGAATGGATCAAGGAGTTCGCCGCTCAAGGCATCCGCACCATCGAGCAGATCGAGTTCGGCATCGAGAAGTGCCGCAAGCTCAAGAAGCCTTTCGCGCCGAGCGTGGGCGAGTTCATCGCCATGTGCCAGCCGACGCCCGAGGACTTCGGTATGCCGGCGCCGGCCGACGCCTGGATTGAGGCGCTGATGGGCATGTACAGCCACGAGGGCGTGAAGATCGCCGCCGTGGCCACCGGCCTGTTCGACCTGCGCGCCGCCCAGCAAAGCGACAAGGGTCTGCAAGCGCGCTTCGACCGCGCCTACCAGATCGTGCTGCGCCGCGCCCAGGACGGCCAGCCACTGGACGGCAAGATCGCCACCGGCATCGGCCACGACAGCCAGAAGAGCGCCGCCGAGCTTGCCGAAGAGCATGCAAGGCAGAAGCAGGCCCGCCTGCTCGAAGTCCAGCAGATTCCCACTGGTGCCGCCGCGTGCCGTGCACACCTGCTGGCCAAGTTGAACATCAAGCGCGCCGGGCAGCCGGCAGGGGAGGGGGTGTGATGAATTCCCTATGGCTGGCCTTCGTCTTTGCGCTGTGCGGGCTTGGCGGCTGGGTTGGCGCTCACGAGAATCAAGAACGACTGCGACCGCATTGGTGGCTTCTACATCGGCAACACCACCTACAACTGCACCATCGGGAGGGCTAGGCCATGACGACTTCAATCCTGCTCTATGGATGGGTGCAAACCACCTTCTTCGGGCTTCTGGTTGGCCTGGCGGCCGAGGAAGCAAAAAACTGGAAGCACTACGCGTTCCTGCTGGTGCTGTCGTTCGGCTGGCCAGTGATCGTTGCCTGGAAGCTGCTGTGCAAGCGCGGGGAGAAGCACTGATGGACACCAACAAGATGCGCGACATCAGCCGCGAGCAATTCGAGGCTTGGCACCGCAGCGTGGTAGATGGCGAGCCACCGCACGAGAAGTACAGCAACGGCGACTACCGCAACCAGCACGTGCAGCGGTATTGGCTCGGTTGGCAGGCCTCCCGCGAGGCCGTGGTGGTGGAGCTGCCGCCCAAGATCAGCGCGCACAACACCACCGAAGGCGGTTTTATTCGGCCAGAGGCGGAGCACTACGACGAAGCCGTCGACGACTGCCGAGAGGCCATCGAGGCCCAAGGCCTGCGGGTGAAGCCATGACCATCGACAAAGCAAAGCTGAAAGCCCTGGCTCAGGCTGTTGCCGACCTTGAAGACATTCCCGAGCGCGAAGACGAGCACGCCGAAGCCGTCGATGCTCTCTGGCTGAACATTCACTGCCACACCATCCTGGCCCTGCTCGCGGAGATCGATCGGCTTTCGCCGCCGGCTGGCCAAGTCTCCTACCGGCAGCAAATGGAGGCATGGAAATCAGCGAGCAGTCAGGATCTGCGTGCACGGGGAGAACTGATGATCCAAGTGGACGAGCTCAAGGCCGAGAACGAGGCGCTGCGCAAGGATGCCGAGCGGTATCGTGCGATCCGTGACGAGATTCCCCACGTCGATCTCGGACGGGCAATCCTCGATGTGCAGACGGCAGACGAATACGACTCAGCTGTGGACGCAGCCATGGCCAAGGAGGCGAGCCATGGCTGACCTGATGCTTCGCACCGAGCAAGATCGCGCTCGCCTGATTGGCTACCTCACCGGCCTGGACCTGACCAAGCCGCGCCGCTTGACCATCGTTGAAGTGCGCAACAAGCGCAGCGACGCCCAGAACCGCCTGCTGTGGATGTGGAACGGGCTGATCCAGGCGCACCTGCGCGACTCGCACGGCCAGCTGGCCAGCGCCGAAGAGTGGCACGAGATCCTCGTGGCCAAGCTCTGGCCTGCCGAAGTGCATCCGGTGGAACTACCTGACGGCACCCGGTACCGCGTAGGCCGGGCCAAGACCCGCAAGTTCAACACCCAGCAGATGACCACCTACCTGGAGCTACTGGACGCCTACAGCGCCGAGCATCTGCAGCTCCTACTGCCGCACCCGGATGACCTGATGATGGCGATCTACGGCGAGCGCCGGGGGAGGGCCGCATGAGTCTCCCGGCCAAACAACCACGCCCGAAGAAGTGCAAGAACCCCGCGTGCGGCATCAGCTTCTCGCCGCGCCGCCTGGGCCAGGCCGTCTGTAGCCCAGCCTGCGGCCTGGCCATCGCGCCGGCGAACCTTGACAAGGCCCGCAAGGCCATCGACCAGCGCGAGCGCCGCGAGATCAAAGTGCGCAAGGAGAAGCTGAAGAGCAGGACGGATCACCTCAAGGAGGCGCAGGTGGTGGTCAATCAGTACATCCGCCTGCGTGACGCTGACCTGCCGTGCGTGAGTTGCGGCCGTTTCCATGACGGCCAATGGCACGCAGGGCATTTCAGATCGGCCGGCGGCCACCCGGAATTGCGTTTCGAGCCGCTCAATATCTGGCGCCAGTGCGCCCCATGCAATACCCACAAGTCGGGCGACCTAGTGAATTACCGGGCCGAGTTGGTGCGCCGCATAGGGGCCGAAAGGGTCGAGTGGTTGGAAGGACCTCATGAGGCCAAGCGCTACACCGTCGACGACCTCAAGGCCATCAAGGCCGAGTACCGGGCAAAGATCAAACAGCTGAAGGAGGCTGCATGAGCCAGATAGCGATGATCACTGGGCCTGCGAGCACAGCCGAGCGCGGTTGGCTAAAGCCTGCCTTTCCATTCTCTGTACGGGCGCACTACTTCATGCGGGAGCGGTCCGCCAAAGACGTTGATGGCGGCCAATGCTACGCCTGGAGGTCTCTCCGTGGCGTTGATGCATTCACCAGCGGACGGGCGCCGATGTTTGAGGCCGGAAACTGGACCCGCTGCAAGCGATGCGAAAACCAATTGAGCCGGAGGGCTGCAGCATGACTTGGACCATCACCGATACGGCCTGCATGTTCCTGCTGGCCATGGCAATCGGTTCCACCTGGTGCCTCGGTCGCGGTCAGTTGATCGCGATGAAGCGCAAGCGCGAGGAGGGCGGCCCATGCAACTGAACAGCGCGCGTCAGGCTTGGCACGATTGCCTCTACACGCCTTGGGATAGCCAGGGTGCATTCATCGAGCAACTGGGCCTGCTGGGCGCCATGGTGCAGACCACCGACAAGCAGCGCAGTGCGAGCCACGCGGTGCACCAGGCGCTGGCCGGGCGAGTGCAGTCGGCGATCGGCAAGCTGCACAGCCAGGTCCGCTCCTTTGGCAACTTCATGTACAACCCGCGCCTGGATGACGACACCCGAGAGACAGCAGAGGAAGTGATCTTCAGCCTGGTGCAGAGCAAGTCGCCGCGCATGACCGCCGCCAAGCGCGAAAAGCTCGAGTACGTAGTGAAGGGAGTCATGACCCGGTACCGCTACATGCACCAGGGCGGCCAGTCGGCCAACGATGACCCCCTGGCGTCGCCGGAAGGTTTCAGGGCCTGGCTGGATGCTCACTACGGGGTAAGACTGGAATCAGCCAACTGGGAGCGCGACTGGGGTGGGTTCGTGAGGCTGGCGTTCGACTGCTGTGAGGATGTGGATCGGATGGCGCTCGGACCAGTTGCGGCCGTAATTTACGAAATGAAGAGTGCCGCTTGAGGGCCTATTGCGTTCCCGTGCGGCTGGTGATACCGTATCGCCACTGTTAGAGTTTTGCCTATGGCAAATTACTCTTAAGATCCAACAAAGCCCAGCCGTCGTGCTGGGCTTTTCGTGCGGCTTGCAAGCGGAACGACACAGGCGAGCTCAGGCCTACAAGTCAGGGTTTTTTGTCATTGAGGGGCTCACTCTCACGTCTGAGATACCGAGCTCCTTCGCCAGCTGAATGTGATCCAGAGCTGAGGTGCGAGGCAGATCGACGCGCAACACCTGGTCCTCATAGGACATGTGGAGCGTGATGAGTGCGAGCAAAGCATCATCGAGCGATAGGGTGTCAGTTGATGCCTCGCAGCACCACCATCGCTCCTTTCCCCTCAGGAAATAGTCAATTCTAAATCTCATCACGATTCCTATCATGTCGGTCTGGGCTGCAGTCTAGGCAATGCCGAGGATCTTGGCTGTGTCGGCCGTCCCGTTTTATGCAGATGACACGCCCAAGCAGCTGGGCTAAGTCGGTAGTGGCATCGATCAAAGCCTTGCGCGCCCTGATCGGTTACGCGATGAGGGGCTGGGGTACGTGACCCAGCGATCCAGCCCATCAAGCCGGGTAAGCACCGGCCCTCTGCATCCCTTGAAGTCAACCAGCGAGTTGCCCACACATTTCACTGAGCGCAGAATGCAGCTTTGAGTGAAGGAGCGTTCAGCATGGTGTTGCGTGGCATGGCGCAGATGCATTTCGATGACTTGGCTGAGAGGTTCCAAGATCTGGTTCGCACTTTCGGTGGCTCTGAACCGGTAGAGTTCGTATGGGTTGTGTTCTACCAAGGTCGGGTGTTTGGCGCTTATCCGCTCGCAGAGCAGGCCCTCGTGAAGATCACCGAGATTGAGCACTGCATCAGCGTTGATGAAGTTCCCGCCCCGCAAGCGTGAAGCTCTATCTGCGTTGAGCTTTTGCGGTTCACCGGTGACGTGCGTCTCCAGCTGACGTGGCGGATGCAGCGATTACCTGGCAGTATGTATATCCGAACTGCACATGCTCGTGGCAACACGGGTCGGCAAGGCGGTTCGGGATACCCGGTCGAAAGGCCGGGTTTTTTATTGAAGCCTCGGCATTTGCCGGGGCTTTTTCGTTTCCGGAGTTAAGAATGGACCCTACCGACCTCGGCCCAGGCACAGCCACCTGGCTGGGCGGAACGGGCACCGTATTGCTGGGTGGCTTTCTGTGGCTGCGCAAGTTCCTCTCCAAGGATGCTGCTGACCGCGCGATGGATAACGCTGACATCGGCACCGTGCGCCGCCTGAACGAGCTGCTCGACTCCGAGCGTGAGGCTCGCAAGCTTGCCGAGGCCCGCGCCGACCAATTTGCCAAGGAGCGCAATGACCTGGCCGCAACCGTTGGCCGCATGGAAGGGAAGATCGAAGCCCTGACCAGTCAGGTCGCCAACCTCACAGAGCGGGTGACGCTGCAAAGCGACGAGATCGCCCGCCTGCGCATCAAGCTGGGAGGTACTACCTGATGGACAAGTGCGCAATCCAGTTCATGGCCCGCCACTGGTGGCGCCGCGTCGAGGTATGGTTCATCGCCATGCTGCTGGTGACCGGCGGGGTGTTCTTCGGCCTCCAGCTCGGACAGTGGGCGCTGGCTGATTCCTACCGTCAGCAGGTCGCAGAGATCCGAGCCGCCTACGACGAGGCAACCCGCCAGCGTGATCACCGTCTGGATGAGCTGACTCGCAAGACTAGCACGGCAGCCGAGAAGGCCACCAAGGCAGCCGATAAGGCTGATGAGGCCCTCAATCGGGTATCGCCGTAACCTCGCCGTTCTGACCACTCCTGCGAGCGCGGTACTCGGCCACGCCGAGCATGATCGCTGCAGTCAACCCGGGCATGAGGAATGTGAATAGGATCGTGAGATCCCAACTAATTGCCGCGCTGCATGGGAAAGCCCAGGCAGTAGCCACGATGACCGAGGTGATAACACGCCAGTCACGTGGGTGTTTGGGTACGCTCGCCATCGCTGCAGCATAGGCTTTCCAGCACCCCCATAGGCTCGGTACAGAGATGGCGATTATCGTCACTGGCAAGGCAAGCTTATCCATATAGACGATGGCTATCACCAAATAGAGTAGTCCCCAGAGGAAGATAAACGTCACCGGAACGATTCCGACGATCGCACCAAGCGTGAGGGCAATACGAATCTTGGTAAGTCTCGTCATCCCGATCCCTGTGGAGTAATTCCTTCGCGGATAGGATAAGTCCACCGCGCCACGAAATCGACATGCGCCATCTCGTGGCGCGGGAGTAGCTATGAGCAACGTCACCCGCATTCGCCAAGATCTGCCGGTGAGCATGGATATCGTCAATGCTGTGGCAGAGTTCGATGCGGCTCTCGTGAAAGCGATCGACGCTGCCAAGGAGGCCGGGCTGCCGCAGGGGTTGCTAGTTGGCCTGCTGCACGGTCACGCTCACGCTGAAACACACAAGATGGTCAGTGAATAGGAGCCAGCCATGGGTGATGTCGTTCAGATGGAAGACATGCGGCCCCATGTGGTAGTGCACGCCGCCGATGCTGCGCATGTCCTGCCCGTGTCTCTGCTGGAGGATGTCGCCAAGGGGGCCAAGCCATCAGCGATCCTCACCGAGCCGGTCATCCGGCGAATCATTGAAGAGTGGCTGGAGCTGACCAAGTGAATCGACAACAGATCGCAACAGCTGAAAGACTTTTCGGCGAGCGTGACCGCCTGGAAAGCCTATTCGACAAGGCGTCTGCAAAGGGCGGAATTACCCTTCAAGTTTGCGGCACCTACCAGGACGATGATGCTGTCGCCGCGGCCAGGGGGCCGGTGCTGGATCTTCTCCGCAAGAAAATCAACTCCATCAACGCCCAGCTTCAGCAGTTGGGTTGGGATGGCAAGTAGGAACAGCCATGACAACCAAGCAACCCGACTGGGAGGCGATCGAACGAGCCTACCGGGCCGGCGTGCTTTCCGTGCGAGAGATCGCAGCAGCCCATGAGGTTTCCCATACCGCGATCAACAAGCGCGCCAAGCGTGATGGTTGGGACCGAGACCTCAAGGCGAAGATCAAAGCCAAGGCCGATGCGCTGGTTTCCAAGCGTGAGGTTTCCACAGAGGTTTCCAGCAAACAGGCGGAAACCGAAAGGGAGATCATCGAGCTCAATGCCGAGGTCATCGCCAACATCCGGATGGCGCACCGGGGCGACATTTCACGCAGTCGCCGCCTGACCAACAAGCTGCTGGATGAGCTGGAGTCGCTGACGGACGAGCAGGGGACCATCAAGGAGCTGATCGACCAGCTCAAGGATGGCGGTCATGAAGACGGCGAGGCGATGGCTGACGTGCTGGCTCTGGCCAAGAAGATGAGCGCGCTGCCTGCTCGGACCAAGACCATGAAGGAGCTGGCCGAGACGCTGAAGACTCTCGTTGCTCTGGAGCGCCAGGCCTACGACCTCGATGTGAAGCAGGGTGGTAGCGAGGAAGAGACCCTATCCAAGCTAATGGATGAACTATCGAAGGATGCCTGACCATGAAGCCCGAGCACATGAAACTGCTCCGGGACCGGTTCTGGCGGCTGAACAACCTGTACTTCATCACGGACAAGCAGGGCAAGAAGGTCCGCTTCCGGATGACGCAGGAGCAGGTCGATTACTTCCAGGGGATGCACACCCGCAACATCATCCTCAAAGCCAGGCAGCTGGGCTTCACCACGCTGGTGTGTATCGTCCAGCTGGATGCCGCGTTGTTCGAGGCCGCCAAGTGCGCCCTGATCGCACACACCCTGAACGACGCCAAGCGCCTGTTCCGCGAGAAGATCAAGTATGCGTATGACCACCTTCCCAAGGAGATACGCGCCGCTAACCCTGCTCGCAACGATGCTGCTGGTGAGCTTGTGTTCAGCAAAGGTGGATCGCTCTACGTGTCCACATCCTTTCGGGGCGGGACTCTACGGTATCTGCACGTATCCGAGTTCGGGAAGATCTGTGCCAAGTTTCCGCACAAAGCCCGAGAGATCGTCACCGGCGCCTTTGAGGCTGTCGCCGCAGAATGCTTCGTTACGATTGAGTCGACGGCGGAGGGGCGGGCGGGCTACTTCTTCGATTACTCGCAGAGCGCAGAGAAGCAGCAGCTGGCCGGCGTGCCCCTGGGCTTGCTGGACTGGAAGTTCTTCTTCTTCAGCTGGTGGCGCAATCCGCTCTACTGGCTGGACCCGACCGACGTCACGATCCCGGATCGCCTGACCAAGTACTTCGACGAGCTGAGCGCTAAGCACGGCATCGTCACCAACCCAGGCCAGCGTGCCTGGTACAGCGCCAAGGAAAAGACCCTTGGCGACGACATGAAGCGCGAGTACCCGTCGATCCCTGCCGAAGCATTCCAGCAGACGATCGAAGGTGCCTACTACGCCAAGCAGTTCACCAAACTCTACGCCAGCCAGCGCATCGGCAAGCTGCCCGACAACAGCCACCAACCGGTGCACACGTTCTGGGATATCGGCGTGGGCGACTCTACGGCCATCTGGTTCGTCCGGATCGTCGGCGATGAGTACCACGTCATCGACTTCTACCAGAACAGCGGCGAGGGCCTGCGGCACTACATGAAGGTGCTGAAGGATCGCGGCTACGAGTACGGCGAGCACTGGGGCCCCCACGACATCGACAACCGGGAGTTTGGTAGCGACGGCAAGACTCGGCGCGAACTCGCGCGGGAGGGCTACGAGATCGACGGCCAGGTATATCGAATGACCTTCAAGGTAGTGCCAAAGCTCGGTGTAGACGAAGGCATCGAGCAAGCTCGGGAAATCCTCCCGAACTGCGCCTTCGACGAGGCCAAGTGCGAGGAGGGCATCACCGCCCTAGAAAGCTACCGCAAGGAGTGGGACGACAAGCGCGGGTGCTGGAAAGACAAGCCGCTTCACGACTGGTCATCCCACCCAGCCGACGGGTTCCGCTATTTCGCCGTTGCCATGGCTCGACGTAAACGCACAGGCGGCACCCGCCGCATCGGAGGTTTGGCGTAATGCCTGTTCAATCAACCAACCCAGACTACGACGCTCACATCGAAGAGTGGCGGATGATGGACGACGCCCTGGAGGGCGAATGCGCCATCAAGCGCAGCCCGCGCAATTTGCCGAAGCCAAGCGGTATGGTCGAGGCAGAGAAGCTGGACGGTGCGGGCAACGCCTACCTCTATCGTAACTACACCGACCGCGCCCAGTACGAGCACTGGGTGCGTGACTCGCTCCGCTCGATGATGGGCCTGGTATCGCGGTTGATCCCTGAAGTGAAGCTGCCCTCGGGGCTGAAGGGCCTGGAGGATAACGCCACGGCCGATGGCTTTGGCCTGACCCAGCTGTTCCTGCGGATCGTACGCCAGGCCATATCCCATGGCCGGGTACCACTGGTGGTCAACATCGATGATGCGGGCCAGCCGTACTTCGCCACCTACGCGGTGCGCAATGCGATCAACTGGGACACCGCCGATCAAGGCGGCCGGCAGGACCTGGTACTGTCAGTGTTCCGCGAGTTCAGACGCAAGGAGCAGGACCGCTACAGCCATGAATGCGAGACGGTCTATCGCGAGTTCTACATGGACGGCACGGTCTGCCGCACTGGCGTACGCAACGAGGCCGGAGAGCTGGTAGAGGCTGATCGGCCATTGGGTGTCGTAGACGGCAACGCCAAACTGGTACGGGGCCTGGGCTACATCCCGGTCATCTACTGCGGCTCGACCGACAACTCGCCGGACGTGGACGAGGTCCCGTTGCTGACCATGGCCCGGGCTGCGCTGAAGTCGTATCAGCTCAGTGCCGACTACTTCACCGCACTGCACCAGACCAGCCACCCGCAGCCGTGGATCTCTGGGTTGGACGAGAGTGTGGATCTCAGTGTGACGGGGCCGTCAGCGGCATGGGATCTCGGCCCCAGAGGCCAGTGTGGCTATCTGGAGTTTCAGGGCGCCGGCATCCAGGCAGTTCGCACCGCGATGGAAGACCAGAAGAACGCCGCGCTCGAAGCTGGCGCCAAGGTCATGGACGTCTCCGGCACTGAGTCGGGCGAGGCCCGCAAGACCCGGCAGAACGACCAGCATGCAACGCTGCATAGCATCGTGATCACCGCTGCAGAGGCCATCGAGCAGGCCCTGCGGTACGCCGCAGAGTGGACCGGCTTCAACCCGGACGAGGTGGTATTCACGGTCAAGCCTGAGTTCGTGATCCCTGAGGTCAGCGCCCAGGTGCTGGCCGAGCTGCAAAAGAGCGTCATGGCCGGCACCATCAGCGCCGAGACGTATTGGCAGTACCTCACCACTGGCAAGCTGCCCGAGCGGGCGTACGACGAAGAGGCCGAGCTGATCAGCGACGAGCGCGAGTCAGCCGGCATCAACCTGGACCAAGACGATGGCGACGACACCGACACAAACGGCGGACGAGATGCTGCTGGAGCAGGTCAGTCGGCACGCGGTTCTGCTGGAGCGACTGAAGGCGGGTGAGGTCAAGAAGTTCGAGACGGTCCTGCGCCAGGTGGATACGCAGGTGCGGGACCAGCTGACCCGCAAGGAACTGACGACGTACAGCCGATCCAGGCTTGAGGAGTTCCTGGGCCGGGTGGGCGGCAAGCTGCTGGGGCTCTACCAGGCGTTCGGCGACCGCATGCAGTCCGATCTGGTCGACATTGCGCTCTATGAGGCAGCATTCGAGCGCAGGAGCCTGGCCGAGTCGCTGCTGATCGACGCTATCATGCCGACCGATGCCCTGATCCGAACGGCGATCAACACGCAGCCGTTGCAGGTTTCGGGGATTGACGGCGGCACGCTGCTGAAATCCTTCCTCAACGGCTGGACGCGCACCGAGTCGACTCGGGTAACGAACGCCATACGGCTCGGCGTCGTGCAGGGTCAGACCAACGCCGAGATCACCCAGGCCATTCGCGGTACTGCGGCACAGAACTTCACTGACGGCGTATTGGCGGTAAGCAACCGCAACGCCCGCTCAATCGTTCAGACCGCAGTTCAGCATGTGTCCACCACGGCGCGCATGGAGACGCTCAAGGCGAACTCCGATGTCATCCCTGGCTATCGCTGGGTGTCAACGCTTGACCGCAAGACCAGCACCCTTTGCAAGAGCCTGGACGGTCAGGTGTTCGAGGTAGGGAAGGGCCCGTTGCCGCCGGCGCACGTCAACTGCCGCTCGACTACTGTGCCGGTAACCAGGCTGTCGGCGCTGTTTGCCGAAGGCGCAACGCGGGCGTCTGTGGGGGCTGGCGGCGGTGCGCAGGTATCGGCAGGGCTCGGCTACTACCAATGGCTGAAAACGCAGCCAGCGGCTTTTCAAGACGCCGCGCTGGGCCCCGTCCGCGCAAAGCTGTTCCGAGATGGCGGCCTGCCAGCTGAGCGCTTCGCCGCGCTGCAACTGGACAAGAACTTCAAGCCGCTGACGCTGGACCAGCTCAAGGAGTTGGAACCCTTGGCGTTCGCAAGAGCCGGTTTATAAGCCTGGCAACGTCGTATGCGAGTGAGGAGCCGAATGGCCTTAGTACTTGACGAAACCGGGCTGGGAAATGGCCTCTATGATTTCATCGGATAGCACTCTGCCGTTATGAAAACGATGGGCGCTATTAAGCTTCTCAAGCTCTACGAAATGGCGCTTTGTAGCATTTCGGTTGATGATGAATTGCTTTTCGATGACCAGAAACTTGTCATGCGGTTCGGCACGCGTATTGATGATCTGGCTGTCTAAGGAAATTGGTACCTCAGTATCACAGGGAGCATTGTCTCGATTGATCTCCTCAAGCCTCGCCATGTGACTCTCGGTGGCCCCGGTACTCATTATGTACTCGCCACCCTCCACATATCCGATGTGCTCAAATTCTCCAAGGGAGGGGGTTCCCTGAAACATCAAGATGTGCCCGTTCTGGTGCGAGCGGCCCACGATTAGCCCTCCATCGCGCGCGTCAACGATCCATCCGTTTACGAAGCATCGGGTGAAACCATCCTGAGATAGGGTGAAGCGTTCGTCGCTCATGTTCTCTCCGAAATGTAGATGGCGGTGCAGTCTGGAGGCATCGACATTAGCAAATTTCACAGCCTCGGCAACGCCGGGGCTTTTTTACGCCCGCCAGGCGGGCCAACCAATCCCCAGGGGATCGCCACATGCCTTTTGTCTTCGACCCGGCCGCCCACGGCCTCACCCTCGACGAAACCCAAACCGCCGCGCTGAAGGCAGCGCTGGGCGGCGAGGTGCAGAAATTCCTGGACGGTGAGGTCTCGGGCCTCAAGACCAAGAACCAGGAGCTGATCGGCTCCAACAAGACCATCAAGACCGAGCTGGACAAACTGAAGGGTCAGTTCGAAGGCCTGGATATCGAGGCAGTGAAGGGCCTGCTGGCCAAGGTTGGCCAGGACGAGGAGACCAAGCTGATAGCCGAGGGCAAGCTGGACGAGGTTATCACCCGCCGCACTGAGCGTTTGCGCACCGACCTGGACAAGCAGGTCAAGGCCGCCAACGAACGCGCGGATAAGGCCGAGGCCTTCGCTGCCAAGTACAGCGACAAGGTACTGGCCGACTCCATCCGCGCTGCCGCCATCAAGGCTGGCGCGCTGCCCGAGGCTGCCGAGGACATAATTCTCCGCGCCCGCGGCACCTTCAAATTGAGCGAAGACGGCGAACCAATCGCCACTGACCGTGCCGGCGAAGTCGTGTATGGGAAGGACGGCAAGACCCCGCTGTCTCCCCTCGAATGGGCGGAATCGCTGCGCGAAACCGCTACCCACCTGTGGCCAAGGGCTCAGGGTGCCGGGCAGACCGGCGACAACGGTGGCAAGGCCACGAAGAAGTGGGGTGAGTACACCGAGACCGAGCGCGCTGCGATCGCTCGCGACAACCCCGAAGCATTCAAAAAACTGCAAGCCACCCAAGGAACCTAATCCATGGCCACGACCCAGCTGTCGGACATCTTCGTCCGCGACTACTACGGCGCGCTGGCGCCGGTGAACACCCCTGAAAAAACTTCCGTCTTCGAATCGGGAATCGTGACCCGCTCGCCGACGCTCGACAATATCGCCAACAACGGCCAGGGCACCTCCGAGATCAGCTACTGGCAAGATCTCGACGCCGACGAGGCGCCGAATATCTCCAACGACAACCCGGATGACTTGGGTGAGGTCGGCAAGGCCGAGCAGGGCAGCATGCGGGCCCGTACGCTTTACCTCAACAAAGGCTACGGTGTTGCCGACCTCACTGCTGAGCTGGCCAATAGCGAGCCCATGCAGCACATCCGCAACCGCTTCGGCACGTACTGGACCCGCCAGTGGCAGCGTTATCTGCTGGGCGCTGCACGAGGCATCATCGCTTCGAACATTGCCAACAATGCCGGTGACATGGTCAAGGACGCAGGTGCCACCATCAGCGCCACCGCGTTTCAGGACGCTGCCTTCACTGCCGGTGATGCGGCTGACATGTTCGGAGCCATTGGCGTGCACTCGGTGGTCATGAACCAGATGGTCAAGCAGGACCTGATTGAGTACCTGCGCGATTCGACCGGCAAAATCATCCTGGCCACCTACCTCGGCAAGCCGGTGTTCATGGATGACAGCCTGACCTATGCGCCCGGTCAATTCCTGTCGGTATTCTTCGGCCAAGGCGCTTTCGGTTATGGCGAGGGTGCTCCGCATGTGCCGGTCGAGCTGCAGCGCAAGCCGGACGGTGGCAATGGCGGCGGTGCCGAAGTCCTGTGGGAACGCAAGACCTTCATCCTGCAGCCCGCAGGTTTCAGCTGGAAAGGCAGCAACAACCTTAACCTGAGCCCGAACGCCACCCAGTACGCCAGCGCTGCGAACTGGGAACGTGTGTTCGACCGCAAGCAGGTGCCGTTCGCCGCCGTCATCAGCGGCACCGCCACCCCTTGACCCATGATGCGGGGCGCCGACTTGGCGCCCTGCGCAGGAGATCACCATGAAAGTTATCTACACCGACAAGCCAGGCCGCGAGCGCGGCGTTTGTTACCGGCTCCTGAGTCAGTTCTTCGGGGTCATAGACGGCGCAACGCATGTTGTGGTCGAAGGCGAGGCGCCTGAGATCGTCGAGGCCTACGAGGCTGCGGGTATCAAGGTTGGCGAGCAAGACGGCCAAGAAGAGGCCGAGACTGACCCGCGCAAGATGAACGTTCCCGAACTGAAGGAATGGCTCACTGCCAAGGGCATCGACTTCGACGCCGGCGCGAAAAAGCCCGACCTGCAAGCCCTGATCCCCCAGGAGTGATCCATGACTGACTTCATCACTGTCGCTGACGTTGACGAAAAGCTCGGGCAGGGCTGGGCTGGCGCCGGTGATGCGGTCCTTGCCGTGGCCATGGCCAACGCCTGGCTGACGGCCAAGATAAAGCGAATGGTGCCAGACCCGGTGCCGGACGCCATCGTGAGTGCTGGCGCGCAGGTGGCCAAGTTGGCCGCCGCCGGCCAGCTCTACAAGGACACCCAGCGCGAGATCCAGAGCAAGACTGTGTCGGCCCAGGCTGGCACCTCGACCAGTAAGACCTACGTCGCGGGGTCTGTCGATCGCTCGACCGGCGAGAACTTCGCTCTCGACCTCATCGCACCCTGGACCCGCCGCGCCGGCACCGTAATGCTCAAGAGGATCTGACCCATGGGCATGCGCGAAGAACTCCAAGCGGAGCTGGCGGAAGCGTTCGATGATCCAGACGGCCTTGCTGACGCGGTGAAGCCTGTAGCCGGATCTCGCACCGTGAAGGGCGGATATGACCCCGAGATCGGCGGCACTGTCCCGGCCTCGACCATCAATTACGCCGGGCGCGGTGTGTTCGGTAGCTACCTGGCCAAGGAAATCGACGGCTCGCGCATCCAAACCGAGGACGTGAAGCTGTTGGTGCTGCAGAACGAACTGTTCGAAGGGCGGGCCGATGCGGTGGCCGCCACCCCGGCCGTGCCGAAGATCGGCGACCTGATCAGCGGGTTCCGGACGCTCAACGTATCCGAAGACCCAGCCCAAGCCACCTGGACCGTCCAACTGAGGAAGTGACATGCCCCGCGGATCACACATGACCCAGCGCTACGGCGGCTTGCAGGGCGGCTTTGCCGAGGCTATCCGGGCGTTCGCCGAGCAGGCCGAGCAAGCACTCGACGCTACCTTCCGCGAAATCGTGATCGAGATCGGCAGCAGCGTTATCCGCATGTCGCCGGTAGGCAACCCTGAGATATGGGCGGCCAACGTGGCCCATCGGGCCAAGGCAACCAGGGCCGCCGATGACTACGACTTCAAGGTCGCGGTCCGCAACACCATGATCAACCTGAACCAGGACAACTTCACCAAGGCCGGCAATCTGCGCAATGGCGTCAAGTACGCCAAGCCCCTGACCAAGACTGAGCGCGAGCAGAACTTCGCCGTGAACGGCCTGGTGGCGGGCCAGGGCTACGTCGGCGGACGGTTCGGGGGCAACTGGCAATTCTCCATCGATGCTCCGGCAACTGGCGAGCTCGACCGCATCGACCCGTCTGGCAGCCAGGCGATCGCTGACCTGCAGGCCCAGGTGCAGGCCCTGACCATTGGCCAGACGGCCTACATCGTGAACAACCTGCCTTACGCCATCCCCCTCGAATACGGCCACTCAACTCAGGCACCAAGCGGAATGGTTCGGGTGACGCTGGATCGCTTTCAGGGAATCGTTGACGAAGCTATCAGGAAAAATCGCGTATGAGCCATGCAAGAGCCCGCCAGGCCATCGAAATCAAGCTGGCCGCGTGGGCCGCGGCGCGCCCGATCCGGGTTGCGCACATGGAGGAGGACTTCGAGGCCGATCCGGGCGAAACCTACCTCCGGGCCTTCCTACTGCCGGCCAGCACCACGACCCAATACTTGGCTGCTGAGGCCTATGAGTACCGGGGTATCTACCAGATCAGCATCGTCTGCCCGGCAGGCCAGGCCATGGCTACTGCTGAGGCCCTGATCGACGAACTGAGCATCTTGTTCCGCGTCGACACCGAGCTCAGCCGCAACGGCTTCGAAGGCTTGATCGTCGAGCCGCTGGAGCAGGGGCCCACCATCACCGAGCTTGCGACCTACACGGTCCCGGCCAGCTTCACCTACCGCGGCGTCGCGGACCAATAGCCAGATGTAGATTGCCGGGAGAGCGGCGCCAACCATCTGGTCCATCTCAAGCCTCTGCATTTGCGGAGGCTTTTTTGTTTCTGGAGATCCACAAATGCGCGGCTCGATCCAATCCGTCAACTACACGCCCAAAACGCCATGCGGCAAGAAGGGTTCCGGCTGGAAGCTCGATCTGGCTTCAGGTGACTTCGAGATCAATTCTTGTGCCTTCGGCAGCGCCTCTGCCGCGCCCGAACGCCAGATGGTGTCGGTCGAGGTGGCCAGCTGGAGCAAGCACGACTTGCCCAAGAACGCTGCCAACCTGCTCCAGTTCTTGCAGGTCGAGCTGCAACGAGTTCCGGAAGAGTATCGCCACGCCGCAGAGTTCGAAGAGTTCGATGCGGGCTACGGCGATGAGTCGTTCAATGCTCGCTTGTTCCTTAGCTACTCCCGCCTTGAAACCGAGGAGGAGCTGGCTGATCGCCTGGAGAAGGCGAAGGTGGCCGGCACTCGGACAGTGCACGCCGGTGGTTGCACTACTGTGATTGTCGACGGAGTGGTTCGGTATCGTATTGGCAACTTAGACGCGCCGCTGCCAGAGCCTGAACAGCCAAAGACTTTCAAGGTTGAAGGCGGTCAGGTCTATATCAGCGAGGCGTTTATTGATGAAGGCTCGATCGGCATCGGTCCCGTCGCTATGCCGGGGTCGCAGTGCGTGGTGTCAGCTCACGGGTTCGCAGTGAAAATGCAGGTCAACGCCCAGGGCCACTATGTTGTTGCTGGTATTGGGGTAGGCGCAAATCAAGACGAGCCCTCACCAAATGAATGGGTCCGGCAGATCCTGCGCGAAGAGCTTCAACCTGGCGGAATGTTGCACCGCAACTGACTGTTTCATATTGCCCGCCTTGAGCGGGCTTTTTCGTTTCTACCCAAGAGGAAAACACCATGGCCGCACGCTTCCCGCTGCCTAACGGCGCTATCGTTGAGATCGCCATGACCCTGGGGACTGCCATCCCCTTCACTGCAATTTCCAACGCTGCGCCGCCAGTTCTGACCGCCGAGGACCATGGTCTCGACACGCAGGACGTGGTGCTGATCGACTCCGGCTGGGCCAAGCTCACCGACCGCGCCGCCCGGGTGGCCAACGCGCTGACTGACAGTTTCGCGCTGGGCGGTGTGAGCACCGCTGACGTCGATACCTTCACCCCCGGCGCCGGCCTGGGCTCCGTCATCCCCGTAACCGACTGGGTTCAAATCTCCAAGGTCACCGGCTTTACCCCATCTGGCGGTGAACAGCAGTTCCTGACCGTCGGCTACCTGGAGGACGACGATGACCGTCAGATGCCAACCAACCGCAACCCGATCAGCCTGGCAATTGTGGTCGAGGACCAGCCCACCGCCGCCTATGTTGGCGCTGTAGAGGGCTTCGACGAAACCAAGGAGCTGACTGTGGTGCGCCTGAAGCTGCGCAACGGTGACCAGATTCTCTATCCGGGCTATGTGAGTATCACCACCACCCCAACCATGGAGCGGAATAACCTGATGACCCGCACCATCAGCGTAGGCCTGTCCGGCCGCCCATTGCGCTACCTGAAAGCGGCCTAAGGAGACCCCCATGGCGAAGATCAAGATTGCGCAGAACCCGAAGTTCACTGCCCTGGTTCAGGTGCCGCGTATTGGCGGTGAGGCGGTGCCGGTGGAGTTCACTTTCCGCTACATGGATCGTGTCACCCTGGCCGAGATGTTCGACCGCTGGAACAAGGCGCGCGATGCCTGGGCGGAAAAGGCGAAGGAGGAGGGCGTCAGCTGGAAGGACGCCACTGACGCCGAGATCAAGCTTCAGGCTGATCAACTGAAGGATATCGTGGTCGGCTGGGATCTCGACGACGAGTTCAGCAACGACGCCATCCTTGACTTGGTGCGTACCTGCACTGGCGCTCCGAAGGCCGTCATTGATGCCTACCAGGCAGCCTATAGCCCGGCTCGCCTGGGAAACTGAGGGCGGCGGCACGGGCGCTGTACGAGCGGGGCCCGTCCGCCGAACAGTTGGGCGCACTGGGGCTGACGCCTGACGACATCGAAGCGGTCGGGGTGGAGGTCTGGCCCGATGCCTGGCTCGGCTTCTGCCTGTTCGAGGCAATTGGAACGCAGTGGCGCCTTGGGCCGGGCGGGCCTTCCGGGCTGGACTACACAGCGATTCCGGCCGCCGCATCAATGCTCGGCATCAAACGCCAAGAGCTCACCAATATTTTTCCTGACCTCCGCATCATGGAGCACGAAGCTCTGGCCGTTATGGCTGAGGCGGCGGAGTAGGGCAACGACTGAAGCGGCCATGCCGCAGGAGATACGCATGGGTGAGAATGTTGATCTACAAGAGAAAGCCGACCTGTTTGAGCGCCGGCTGTTTAATCTTGAGTCCGCAGTTGAAGGATTTCATCGCGCCGACGAAGAGATCGCGGCTCAGGCAGACAAGCTGCAAAAGCTCATCGGCGAACTTTCGGTTGCTCAGTGAGAATCAGGCATGACGACTTTGCCGTTTCGATGACTTGGTTGTAGGTTTTGTTTTTTCCGCTTTCGTCCTCCTGACGGCCTTCGCGTAACTTTTCCAGCAGTTCGTTGAACAACGTTAAGTCGAGTGCGTCCTTTTTTCGAACTGCTGCGATCAATGACGCAATGATGTCGTCATGTGCTATTACCATCTCTCTAAGCGCATCGTTTGACACATTGACCTCCAGGTCATAAGCGCCGACATTGGCGCAGCCCCGGCCCATGGGCTTTCCGGCAACGGACCGGGGCGGTTCGCTGGTTATTTCGTTTGAGTTCTGACAATCAGCTGCCACAGCACCTCAGCGGTTGAGTTGGGGTGCTGATGCTTATTTTGGGGTGGGAAATTATCACCCTTGTTGGAGGTGATCTCGTGGCCACATCCCGTGCAGCGGTAGATGCCGGAGGCGGGAACTGGAGCCCCGATACCATAAGCATTGCTCCACTCTGGATCGCCACCTATGAGCGTGGTGTTGACCTGTTTGACGTGCAGAGCTGTATTCGCAGTAACTTCAGCCATTGCCAACCCCTCTCGAGGATATTCAGGAGGCACAACGCTACTACGGTCTAGGCAAGCCTTGGTACTGGCTTTCCATCCAGCTCGGATGACCTAGGGGCGTTCGGCTATCCTAGGTCTTTCTCTTTTGGATCAAGCGGATGGAAATAGGGAAGGTTTCACTGGTCGACGCGATCACTTTGGGGATAGCACTTTTAAGCCTGTTCGTAGCGTGGTGGGCACTCAGAAGGACAAGGATGACGGAGCTCTTTACCCTTCGGCAGAGCGTAGTGATCAAGGCTGAGCAAGCACGATCGGAATGGCACAAGCTTAATAGGGAGAACGAATCCCTGATCAGGGATGTGAGACATCGATTCACTGCCGTATTGCCTGAGGTGGCTGCTCTGTTGGAATTCCTGATAGGTCAACGCGAGCATTTTGTGCTTTGCCTTCGAGATTCGGCTGCCCTAGCGGAGGATGTCCATGCCACTGTAGATACATTCAATGAGAAGAAATGCCGCCTCTATCTTCGGGATATCGAGCCCAGTCTCGAGATGCTGGCGCGCAATCAGGGCGTTTCGACAAAGAGGTACGAGGAGATAGTACTCCGAATGCAGGATGCCGTTCGTCCTGAGCCTAGAGCTTAGACTTTGATCCACTGGCTTTCCGTCCAGGGTGGATGGGCGAACAGGATGGTCGTCGTAATGACTTCGGAGGATGATGGCGCATTGCCTTTTTCAAGGAGTCGAGTCATGGCGTTGCGTTTTCGAAAGAGCTTTAAGGTCGCCCCGGGTGTGCGGATAAACCTCAGCAAAAGCGGAGTCAGTACTTCGGTTGGCGGCAAGGGTTTTACCGCCAATCTCGGCAAGCGTGGTACGCGGTTGACTGCCGGAATTCCTGGCTCGGGATTATCGGCATCCAAGCTCTATAGCTCTGGCAAGAAGGGCGCCGCCCCGGCCGCACCGACACCAATGTGGGCGCACGTCGTCACTTGGCTGATGATTGCAGGCGTTCTTTGGTGGGTTTTCAGCTGACTCCATAGACCAGCCCCGCGCTGGTTTTCTGCGTCTGAGCCAAGCGCCTTACTAGAGCTGGGCTTTGGCGCTTCCTGCTGACGGTGGTAGATTGCCCGCATCGACAAGGAGGGTAAGGAATGCTGGTGCGTGCTTCGATTTTGGTGTTGACGATACTGCCAACTGTTTGCCAAGCAGGATGGGTAAGCAGCGAAATTAAGGATGAGATGCGCTCGTCTAGCATCCAGATATACACACAAGAGGCCAGCCCTCTAAATGGTTCTGGGCCTAAGCTAACGGTTAGAGTTTTTGATAAGGGGGATGGCGCTCCCTCTGCAATGCTTGACCTTTCCGGGTCTCGGGTCGATGGATGTCCAGAGCGGGGTGAAACTACTTGCGAGCTTCAAGTTAGGTTTGGCGATGGGGCGGTGAAGAAAGTCCTGTTCTCAACGGAAGATGGTAAGCAGTTCATACCCACGGAAATGGGGGCATTTTTCGGCGCGGTATACCATGGGGACAAGCTATTCGTAGAAATGCATGTTGATGGTTACCCGTATCAGTACAGATACACTCTAGATAGCCTGCCGACAAAGTACGTCCAGCATCCCGAGGTTGAAATCTTAGGATTTAAGCTCGGGTCCAAGTATCAAGCAGAAAGACCAACCCTTGAAGCAAGCAAGGTCGATGGTGATAAAGAGTGCTTCTGGGGAGAGAATGCCCAGGACGTGTTCAAGGGAACGAAGGTCGAAAAGGTCTCGATGTGCTTCTACAAGGGGGTCTTTTATCAAGCGATCATTACCCCCGGGAACCAAGCCGCTTACCAGGCCGGCTACAGCCTCGTAGTGAAAGCATTTGGTAAGCCAGACCCAGATGGCGTCTACCCCCGCTGGCCAGATGATAAAGATCTTCGAATCAATAGAAACATCAGATCTGCAGCATATATGGCGATCAAAAAAGGCGACTATAAAGCACCATTCTTGATTACCGATGACTCATGGGATCTGCTGGTGCCAGCCTCCAAATAACTGTCGTAGGACTCATTAAACCGCCCAAGGGGCGGTTTTTTGTTGCCTGGAGAAAAACATGACCAACATCGCCTCTCTCGGCATCCAGGTCGAATCCGGCGATGCCGTAGAGGCCAAGGATAATCTCGAACAGCTGGCTCAGGCTGGCCAGAAAGCGGAAAAAGCTGCTGAAGGTCTGTCTGCCAGCTTCGACAAGGCATCTTCCTCCGCAGGAGCTTTGGCGTCGGCAGAAGGGCGGGTTGCCGAGTCTACTGATGAGGCGATGACTCGCCTCACGGCAATGGCCAAGGCATCCCTGGAAGCCAGCGATTACCACAAAAGCTTGGCGGCGAGCCTTACCAACACCTCCTCGGCAATGGGCTCTGCAAGCTCTGCAGCGACGGACTGGTCCGCGTACCAAGCCGAGATCAACGCTCGCGCTCGAACCTTGATGGAGACCGAGGAGCGTCTCGCCGACTCAGTCCGCCAGGCCGCAGTAGCTACCGGGGTGCAAGGAGAGGGCCTTCAGGCTCTACTGGGCAAGATCAATCCGACTTTGGCTGCTTTAGATAAGCTCGATCAGCAGCAAGCCGCTCTTCAGCAATACAAGAATACTGGTGCGCTTGATGCTGAGACATTCGGGGAGTATCGAGCAAAGATAGATCAGGCTCGAATAGCTCTTGGTAACGCCGATGCTGCGCTAGGGAAAACCGGCATGACTGCCAAAGCTACGGCTGCGGCGCTGCGTGGAGTTCCTGCACAGTTTACGGACATTTTTGTATCTCTACAGGGCGGCCAGGCACCGCTGACTGTGTTGCTGCAGCAGGGCGGACAGCTCAAGGATATGTTCGGCGGCATCGCGCCGGCGGCGAAGGCGCTGGGTGGCTATGTGCTTGGCCTGGTCAACCCGTTCACCGTCGCAGCAGCTGCCGCTGGCGCGCTGGCCCTAGCCTATTACAAGGGCAGCCAGGAGGCTGACGAGTACAACAAGGCAATCATCTTCACCGGAAACTCCGCGGGCACCAGCGCCGGGCAGTTGGCAGCTATGGCTCAGCAGGTGAGTGCCACTGTCGGCACAACTGGCGCAGCAGCTGAAGTGCTGGCCAAGCTCACCGGTAACAGCAAGATCGCCAGCGGGAGCTTCGAAGAGATCACTGAAGCAGCGCTCAGCATGGAAAAGGCCACTGGCCGCTCAATCGATGAAACGGTTGCCGAGTTCGCCAAGATCGCCAAGGACCCGGTCGCAGCCGCCAAAGAGCTGAACGACCAGTACAACTTCCTGACCGCGTCGGTCTACTCGCAGATCGTAGCCTTGAAGGACCAGGGTGACACCATCGGCGCGGCCAAGCTGCTAACTGATACCTACGCCGACACCATCAGGATCAGAACCGGCGAGGTCACCGAAAACCTCGGCCTGATCGAGAGCGCCTGGAAAGGAATCAAGAGCGCCGCTTCTGAAGCTCTCGACGCCACGCTGAGTGTCGGCCGGACACAGACCCTAGAACAACAAGCGGAGGTGATTCGCCAGCGGCTACAGACAAATCAGGGCCGTGGCGGGCGTGCTGCTGCCATGGGGATTGAGACCCGGGACACCGAGAACGACAAGAAGGAACTTGCCTACCTCGAGATGCAAATTGAGGCAGAGCGGAGTCGTACCAGGTTTGTAGCAGATCGGGTGCGGGTAGAGCGAGACGGTATCGATGCAGCTGCACGCCTCAAACAAATCAGCGATACCAACCTCACCAATGAAGAGAAGCGCAACAAGCTGATCAAAGAGTATCGGCGGGATGTCGAGGCGCTGCGAAGGGCCAACCCGAATGACCCGTTGGTGCAGGCTGATGTGGTCGCCAAGACCATTCAGAACATTAAGGACAAGAACAAAGACCCGGTGGTTCGGGCCGCAGCGGTAAACCTGTCGAGCTTCAATGACTCCAAGAACTCGCTCGCGGCGATACTCGCTGAGTACAAGAACGCCGAGAAGGAGCTGGATGCATCCCAGAAGGCCGGCATCATCTCCCAAGAGTCATACGCGGCCCAGCGCGCGGCTATCATCGAGCAGCGAAAGGACGAGGTGACCAACGCCTACCAGGCGGAGACCGCGGCGCTCGAAGCTGCCAAGGGCAAGGCCGGCACTTCGGCCGCCCAGCGCATCCAGCTGGACCAGAAGGTCGCCGATGCCCGCGCGAACATGGTCAAGGCGCAGAAGGATGCCGATTCGGAACTGGCCGTGCTGGCCACTAACGAAGAGGGGCGGCTGCGCAAGCAGGCCCAGGCGGTGCAGACCTACACCAGCGCGCTGGATCAGCAGGTGAAGGCTCTGCGCTTGCAGGGCCAGCGATCTGCCGAAGGACTCGGCCTGGGCGACCGGCAGCGCGGCCTGCAGGACCAGCAGAACGGCATCGCCGACCGGATCAACCAGCAGAAGCTGGACCTGGCCAACCAGTACGGTGACGGCTCCCGCGGCATGAGTCTCGACGAGTACAACCAGAAGCTCGCAGCGCTCGACAAAACCCAGCGTGATCTGCAGGAAACTGCGATCGCCAACTACAACGACATGACCACTGCCCAAGGCAGCTGGAGCGCCGGCGCTTCGTCGGCATTCCAAAACTACCTGGAGTCGGCCCGTGATGTCGCCGGCCAGACCAAGAGCCTGTTCACCAACACCTTCAGCTCGATGGAAGACTCCGTCGCGAACTTCGCCATATCCGGCAAGTTCTCGTTCGCCGACTTCACCAAGTCGATCCTGGCGGACATGGCGCGGATTGCCACCCGGCAGGCTACCTCAGGGCTGCTGTCGAGCATTGCCGGCAGTGCGCTGGGCGCCTGGTTCAGTGGCGGCAGCGCACCTACCTCTGCAGGCTCAACCCAGGCCGGCTACAGCCCGGAGATCATGGACAACTTCGTCTCCGGCCAGCGCGCTGCTGGTGGCCCGGTAGCGGCGAATTCACTGTACGAGGTCAACGAGCTGGGCCCGGAGCTGCTTAATCAGGGAGGGAAGACCTACCTGATGATGGGGGCCGAGGGCGGCACGATCACGCCGCTGGGGGCTGGGCCTACTTCAGCTGCTGCGGCTGGCGGTGGTGCCTCCACGTCCATCTCAGTCAATGCGCCCGTGAACATCAGTGTTCCGGATAGGAGCGGCGAGGGAATGGAGCTGGACCATGGCCTACTGCAGCAGAACATGCAGAAGCAGATGGAAATCGCTGCCCAGAAGGCCGTAGCAGAATCTTGGCGACCGGGCGGAATCAGCCACCGAAACGCAACGCGGAGAACCTGATGGCCATTGAAATCTTCCGCTGGGCTACTGAGCGCGGCGAGACCCCTGATATCCAGTACAGGGTGCGGGATTCTCGCTTCGGCGGTGGATACCGACAGGTCGTCGGCGATGGCCCGAACAACAAGGAAGACAGCTACCCGGTGACCATCACCGGCAGGAAGAGCCGGGTGCTGGAGGTCATGGCCTTCTTCGATCGGCATGCCGGCGCGAAGGCGTTCCTATGGAGTACCCCGCTCGGCGAGCTGGGCCTGTTCACCTGTGTCGATCCCAAGCCGACCCCGATGGGCGGCGAGCAGTTCAAGGTCACCGCCACCTTCCAGCGGGCCTTCCACCCGTAAGGAATCCTCATGTCACTGATCAAAGACATCCAGTTGCTCCAGCCGGGCAGCGAAGTGCTGCTGTTTGAGCTGGACGGCTCGGATTGGGGGGCTGATATTCTGCGCTTCCACGGCCACGCCATTCCCCATACACCTGAAGAGCTGGCGGCGGCCGGCGTCAACGCCGACCAACTGCCGGCCAAGTCGATCTGGTGGCAAGGCAATGAGTACGGTGCCTGGCCCATCCAGGTCGACGGTATCGAGGCAAACTCGGACGGGACTGCGGTACGCCCAACGATCTCGGTCGGCAACGTCAACGGTCGGATCACAGCGTTGTGCCTGGCCTTCGACAACCTGCTGGAGTTCAAGCTGACGATTCGGCAGACGATGAGGCGGTACCTGGACCCGATCAACTTCCCGGGAGGCAACCCAGAGGCAGACCCGACCGAGGAAGCGATTGAGGTCTGGTACATCGACCAGAAAGTGTCGGAAAACGGCACCACCGTGTCGTGGGAGCTGGCCAGCCCCGGTGATGTCGGCGGCGAGAGCATCGGCCGCCAGATGACTCAGCTGTGCCACTGGGCCATGACGAACGGCTACCGGGGGCCGAACTGCGGGTACACCGGGCCGTACTTCGACTTCGACGGCAACCGCACGGATGACCCGGCCAAGGACCAGTGCAACGGTTGTCTCGACACTGGCTGCGTGGTGCGCTTCGGCCAAGGCAACCAACTGCCCTTCGGCGGCTTCCCTGCCGTCTCCCTGATCGCCAGGAGCTGATCATGCTGAAACACATCCTTGCTGCCGTGCAGAAGCACGCTGCGGCGGAGTACCCGCGCGAGTGTTGCGGGCTAATCTTGGCCGTGGGCCGGAGGCAGGTGTACTTCCCCTGCGCGAACGTGGCAACCGAGCCGACCGAGGAGTTCCGCATTGCGCCGGAGCAGTACGCCGGCGCGGAAGACCAGGGGCAGGTGATCGGCGTCGTTCACTCTCACCCGGACGCCACCAGCAGGCCTTCGCCGCGTGACCTGGCCATGTGCGAGGCCACCGGGCTGCCTTGGCACATCCTGTCCTGGCCGGAAGGTGACCTGCGGACGATCACACCCACCGGCGAAACCCCGTTGCTGGGCCGGCCATTTGTGCACGGCGCCTGGGATTGCTGGCAAGTGTGCGCCGACTGGTACCAGCGGGAATGGGGCGTGGAGTTCCCAGCCTACGCCCGAGAGGATGGATGGTGGGAGCAGGCCGCGGGCCCGAGCCTTTACGAGCAGACCTACGAGTCTGCCGGGTTCTACCAGGTGGACAGGCCAGAGCGCGGCGACATGATCGTCATGGCCGTAGGGCGCACCGTGCACCCGAACCATGCCGGTATCTACCTCGCTGGCGACCCGAAATTGCCGGGTGAGCAGGCCGAACTGTACGGCCCCGGGCCATTTCTGCTGCACCACCTGTACGGCCGTCCATCCGAGATCATCATCTACGGCGGCCCCTGGCATGACCGCGCCCGCCTGATTCTGCGGCACAAGGAGGCCCGATGAGCACCATCGTCTATGCACCCATGACCATCATCAAGCTATCCGGATCGCTGGCCCAGAAGTTCGGGCGCACCCACCGCCGACAGATCGATAGCGGCGAGGTGTGGGAGGTATTCAAGGCCCTGAAGGCAACGCTGGAGGGGTTTGAGGCCGAGATCCAGCGCCTGGATGGAATGGGTTTGCGGTTCGCCGTGTTCCGCAACCGCAAGAACGTGGGCGCCGAAGACTTCGGCCGTGGCGGCACGCGCGAGGTGCGCATCGTTCCGGTGATCGGCGGCAGCAAGCGCGGCGGTCTTCTCCAGACTATCGTCGGCGTGGCCATGGTGGTAGCTGGCGCTGTTACAGGGCAGGCATGGGCTATGCAAATCGGCGCGGCCATGGCGCTCGGCGGTGTAATCCAAATGCTGAGTCCGCAGGCGAAGGGGCTGTCTCAGAGCGCAGCGCCCGAGAACAGACCTTCATACGCCTTCGGCAGTGCGAACAACACCACCGCCAGCGGAAACCCCGTGCCAATCTGCATCGGCGAGCGCCGGTGGGGTGGGGCGATCATTTCCGCGTCCATCTACGCCGAAGACAAGGCGTAGCCTTAGAACAGACGACAAGCCGCCTTCGGGCGGTTTTTTATTGCCCGGAGGAAAGCATGGGCGCAGCACTCCCACCTGACGTCACTGGCGCCAAAGGCGGCAGCAAGAAGCCCAAGGCTCCCTACGAGGCCCCCGACAGCCTGCGGTCAACCAACATCGCCAAGATACTTCTGGCGGTGGGCGAGGGCGAATTCGACGGAACGCCGACAGCGCGCGATATCTACCTCGACAACACACCAATCCAAGATGCCAGCGGCAATATGAACTTCCCGGGCGTGAAATGGGAGTTCCGTCGCGGCACTGTGGAGCAAAGCTACATCAAGGGTATTCCTGCGATCGAGAGCGAGACCTCGGTTGGCGTTGAACTGCGCAGCGAACAGCCATGGACGCGTGCGCTGAGCAACACTCAGTTGTCGGCAATACGCCTGCGTTTCAATTGGCCACGCCTGCTCAGCCAAGACACCAGCTCTGGCGACACCAACGGCTACACCATCGAGTATGCGATCGACATCGCCACCGATGGTGGCGCATTCGTTCAAGCACACCGCAACTCGGTAAGCGGCAAGACCAGCAATGGCTACCAACGGTCAGTGCGCGTGGATTTGCCGGCCGCGACCACAGGATGGGTTGTTCGCGTTCGCCGCCTCACACCCAATCGGAACGCTGGCAACATCGCCGACACCATGATGATTGCGGCTTACACCGAGATCATCGACCAGAAGCTGCGCTATCCGAACACTGCGTTGCTCTACATCGAGTTCGACGCTGAGCAGTTCCAGAACATCCCGTCTGTGACGGTGAAGTGCAAGGCGCGCCGCTGGCCAGTGCCTACCAACTACGACCCGATTGCCCGCACCTATACCGGTACATGGGACGGCACCTTCAAGCAGGCGTGGACCAACAACCCTGCATTCGTCACCTATGGCCTGTGCGTGGAAGACCGGTTCGGCCTGGGCAAGCGCATCAAGTCGTGGATGGTCGACAAGTGGGAAATGTACCGCATCGCCCAGTACTGCGACCAGCGGGTGCCAAACGGCGTCGGAGGGCAGGAACCTCGCTTCCTGTGCGACCTGAACCTGCAGGGCAAGGCCGAGGCCTGGACGCTGCTGCGTGATCTCTCTGCCATCTACCGAGGCATGGTGTACTGGGCGCAGGGCGCGCTGTTCATGCAGGCCGACATGCCACGCGCACAGGACTTCGACTATGTGTTCACTCGAGCGAACGTCATCGATGGCGAGTTCACCTATGGCGGCGCCGAGCGCAGCACGCACTACAGCCGGGCCCTGGTCAGCTACGACAACCCCGGCAACAACTACGACACGGACGTGATCCCGGTCACCGACCTGACGTTGCAGCGCCGCTTCCAGGATCGTCCGATCGAGATCTCGGCTATTGGTTGCACCAGGGCCAGCGAGGCCCAGCGCCGCGGCAAGTGGGCGCTGCTGAGCAACAACCAGGATCGGACTGTCACCTTCAAAACTGGCATGGAGGGACGCATTCCGCTGCCTGGGCACGTCATTCCGGTTGCGGATGAGCTTCTTTCTGGCCGCCCGAACGGCGGGCGCATCGCCGCGGCTGTCGGCAAGGTCGTGACCTTGGACCGCGACACCCAAATCAAGGCCGGCGACCGCCTGATTATCAACCTGCCAAACGGCAGTGCCCAAGGCCGTACCGTGCAGTCGGTTGCCGGACGCGCCGTGACCGTGACCACGGCCTACAGCGTGCAGCCGGAGCCTCAGTTGCAGTGGGCAATCGATGCCGACGACCTGGCCATCCAGCTGTTTCGCGTACTGAAGACTGCGCGCACCGCCGAGGGCGAGTACGAGATCACCGGGCTGGAATTCAACCCGAGCAAGTTTCCAGCGATCGACACCGGCGCCAAGCTTGAGGAGCGCCCAATCAGCGTCATCCCGGTGACCACTGTTCCGCCGCCGGCGAGCGTCACCCTGACCTCGGACTACGCGATCAGCCAGGGCCTGGCCGTCAGCACGATGACCATTGCCTGGCCTGCGGTGGAAGGGGCCGTGGGATACGACGTCGAGTGGCGCAAGGACAATGGCAACTGGATCAGGCTTCAACGCACCGGCCCCGCGTCAGTCGATGTGGTTGGCATCTACGCCGGTCAGTACCTCGCCCGGGTTCGCGCAGTCAGCGCGTTCGATATCTCGTCGATCTGGCGAGACTCGATACTCACTGACCTCAAGGGCAAGGAGGGGCTACCGCCGGCGGTGTCGTACCTGAACGCATCGAGCGAGCTTTTCGCCATCGGCCTGCGCTGGGGCTTCCCAGAAGGCGCAGAAGACACCCAACGCACAGAGATCTGGTACAGCCCAAGCAATGACCTGTCGGTGGCCACGAAACTCACCGACCTGGCCTACCCGCAGCGTGACTTCATGCTGCAGGGGCTGGCTGCGGGCGTGTCGTTCTTCTTCTGGGCACGCCTCGTCGACCGCACCGGCAACATCGGTCCATGGTATCCCGTGGACAACGGCGTACTGGGGCAGAGCGGCATGGATGCTTCGCCGATCCTCGACCTCATTGCAGGGCAAATTGGCGAGACTGAGCTGGGCAAGGAGCTCATCGACAAGATCGATGGCCTGCAAGACCAGATCGATGCGCTGGACGGGCTCAAGGCATACGACCCATGTGAGCCATACGTGAAAGACCAGATGGTCGTGGTCGATGGTCGGATCTACCAGGCAAAAGGCCCTGTTCCTGCCGATGCCTCGGGTGCAAATTCTCCGCCGAACGCGAACCTCTGGATCGATGTTGGTCAGTCTGTGCAAGCGGCCAACGGCCTTGCACAGCAGGTCACCGCCAACACGACGAAGATCGCTGAGGTTGACGGAAAGACCACGGCGACAGCCGAGAGCCTGCAAGCCCTGCGCGCGTCGGCTCGCGACGACGATGCCGAAGGCGATCTGGCCGGCGCGCTGCACCAGTGGGACGCGACTGCGGCATTTGCAGAGGAAGTGAAGGTCAGCGCCTCTCGCGATGAAGTCATCGTGCGCAAGACCGAGACGCTCGAAGCAACGATGAATGATACGACGGCGGCCGTGCAGACGATCAGCCAGGCCCAGGCCAATGCCGATGAAAAGGCCTCGACGATGTGGGCTGTGAAGATGCAGCTCAACTCGCAAGGCAAGTACGTTGTCGCCGGTATCGGCCTAGGCATCGAGAACGGACCAGCGGGCCTGCAGAGCCAGTTCATCATCAATGCCGACAGGTTTGCCGTGGTCAACGACATCAACGGCACTCCCGCATCGTTTTTCGCGATCCAGGATGGGCAGACGTTTATCCAGGCAGCCTTCATCGCTGACGGCACGATCACGAACGCCAAGATCGGGAGCTTCATCAGTTCGACGAACTACGTGCCGGGCGTCCAAGGCTGGCGACTGAACAAGGACGGAACGCTCGAGATCAACGGCGCTATCGCGGGGCAGGGACGGCTCACGATCACGCACCGTGCCGTGAAGGTTTTCGACAGCAATGACCGGCTGCGCGTGCAACTTGGAGATCTGACGGCATGAGCTACGGTCTAAGGACATTCAGTGAAGATGGTGTTGTAGAGCTTGATACCGACAGCTTCACCTATCAAGTGCTTCACAGCCAAACCTACACGCTGACGGGAAATGGGGCAGTCGTTTCTGTCCCCATTTCAGGGTTCAACCCGGCAACATGCACGGCCGTGATCCTTCCAACAACTGCACGCAAAAACGAGTTCAACGAAAACGCAATGCCCTATATGAGGGTGGCTGTAGGCAATGTGACCGTGCGATCAAAGCACCCGAACCAGCCCGGCACTGAGGATTCCGGCTCGCACATTCAATTTCGTCTTCTTGTAATGAGGTTCAAGAATTGAGCTTTGGACTTTACGTTAGAAATGACGATGACTACGTGCAGATCGACTCCGACAACCCCAGGCTGTGCGCGCTGTACAGCGGGACTTACTCCGCGACAAGCTCAAGCACTGTAGTCGTCTCATTCCCGGCCCCGATAAGAACGACCGAGCCGCCCTGCATCTTCATTCGTAACTCGCCGAGCCAGCCAGACATTCTCTATCGGGAAATGACAATTACCGGCTCTCCAGGCAACTGGACAGGCTTCAGGCTCGAGAGCGGCAATGTGACCTGGCGGCCCACCGGGAAGTGGTTTGCAGCTGTATTTGCCAGCCGCTCAGCAGCGAGTTGGGGGTTGAGGATGTGGGACGAGGCCGGAGTCATCATCTACGACTCCGGGTCAACTCCGATCATATTCACCAAGGCCACAAACTCATGGAGCTATCAGGGCATGGTCCAGCTGGCACTGGGGAATGCCTACTACTACCTGTGCGCCGCTGTGGGGGCTCTGGCTTCGGACGAGTACTTCATGATCAACCCGTTTTCTCGTGGGCTCATGGCGCCCAACCAGATCCTCACAAATTGGTGTGGTGCAAGATTCAATTACTCAATCAACCGGCTGCAAATCTATTCAGTCGGGACCACGGGCTGGAGTGATCTGGGTCAGCCCGGAGCTGTTTTTGCCCGCTTGCCAGGGACATAACAGTCGCATTCGAAAATCAACATTACCCGCCGCAGCGGGTTTTTTATTGCCTGGAGAATTTATGCCTTGGTACAGAGAAGGCAAGGTCGCAATCGCGGCAGGACAAACCACCGTAACCGGTGCCGGTACAAACTTCGCAGCGAACTCTCGCGTCGGCGATGCTTTGCAGGGGCCTGATGGCCGTTGGTATGAAGTAACGAACATCGCAAGCGGTACAGTGCTTTCAATTTATCCTGCCTATCAAGGTGCCACCATCGCGGCCGGCACCTACGGCCTCGCGCCCATGCAGGGGTATGTCAAAGAAGCAGCCGACCGCCTTCGGCAGATCGTCGAGCAGTTCGGCTCGACTCTGGCGGTGCTCGGCGTCGCCACGACTGCACCGAAGCTTCGGGAAAACATCGGCGCCGCGGCGCGCGGGGCCAACAACGACATCACCTCGCTGTCTGGCTTGACGACGGCGCTCAGCGTGGCCCAGGGCGGCACTGGCGGCACCACTGATGCGGCAGCAAGAGCCAACCTTGGCGTAGTAGGGGTGAGCACGACCCAGGACGTAGGCGGCCTTAAAACGTTCACCAACGCCATTCGAAGCAAGACCGGCGCGCCGGGCCTTTGGATGGAGGACACCACCGAAACCAACAACGGTGTCTACCAAGTACTCAACGGCAACGCCTTTCAGTTCCAGCAGCGTCTCACCGGTTTTGGCAGCGTTGTCAGTACGATGATGTCCTTTACCATCGCTGACTCGCTGGCGAGGTTCGCATTCAACCCTGTCCCCTCGGCGAACAACGGTGTGGGGTTGGGCAGTGCAACTTATAGATGGTCTCAGGTGTACGCTGTCAGCGGCACCATCAATACTTCTGACGCACGGAAGAAGACGCCTGTTGAGGGGCTCACCCCAGACGAGATCAGTGCCGCCAAGGCTCTGAGTAAAGAGATTGGCACCTACCGATGGTTGGAAATGGTGGAGCAGAAAGGATCTGATGCTCGTTTACATGTAGGCATGACGGTTCAGCGCGCCATCGAGATCATGCAGGATCACAATCTTGATCCGATGGCTTATGGCTTCATCTGTTACGACCAGTGGGATGCCGCTGAAGAGAACGTCCAGGTTGAGCGTGTGGGAAAACTGTACAGCGTCGACGAAGAAAGTGGCGCAAGGGCGCAGATTCGCGATGACGCCTTCGATTGGGAGGCAAACGAGGCTGATGGGCTTTTGTGGGAGTTCACTCACGAACGCTCCTGCGTCATTGCTGAAGCGGTTCCAGCTGGCGATCTCTACTCTTTCCGCTACGACGAACTGAGCCTGTTCATTGCCGCCGGCATCGAGGCACGCCTGGCTGCGCTTGAAGAGGCCATTGCAGAGCCCGACTGACCCGCGCGCACTCAACCCACCGACCGCCACCTGGCGGTATTTTTTTGCCTGGAGAAAACCATGGCCAAGATTTCCGATTCTCTGGCGGGCAGCAAGAACGCGCTCGCCTTCCTCGACATGCTCGCTTGGTCCGAAGGCACCTCGATCAGCAAGCACACCCGCGACGACGGCTATGACATTGTGGTTGGCGGCATCGACAGTCCGAACACCTTCAAGAGCTACAGCACCCATCCTGGCGTGCTGGTGACCGTGAACAACAAGGGCCTGAAGTCCACGGCCGCAGGCCGGTACCAGCAACTCCAGCGCTACTGGCCGCACTACCGCGACCTGCTCAAGCTGCCCGACTTCGGCCCAATCAGCCAGGACAAGCTGGCACTGCACCTGGTCAAGGAGCGCGGCGCCCTGGCGGACGTGCACGCCGGCCGCATCCAATCCGCGATCACGAAGTGCCGGAACATCTGGGCCAGCCTGCCGGGCGCCGGGTACGGGCAGCATGAGCGCAAGCTGGATGACCTGCTGGCGCACTACATCGCGGCCGGCGGGAGGCTGGTGTGATCGCCTGGGGCGCGCGCGCGCGGGCCTTGCTACTGGGGCTCGCGATGGGTGGCATTGGCGCATGGCTATGGCAGGCCAACGCTTACGAAACACTGCTGGCCAAGCAGGCCGAGACTTACGTGACTGAGCGCGAGGCAGCGGCGGTCGCTGTGCTCGATCAGTTGCAGCAGGATCAGGAGCGCCGTCGGGCCCTGGAGGACCGCCTGCAGGCGGATGAAAAAACCAAGCACAAGGAATTACGCGATGCACAAAAAGCCCGGGATCGCCTGCGTGATCGGCTGGCTACTGCTGATTTGCGGCTGTCAGTCCTACTCGCCGCCACCGCCCAGGGTAGTGGCGGTGGGGTGTCAGCCGCCACCGGCACCTGCGACGTGGTTCATGGAACCGCGCGAGCCGAACTTGACCCAGCGCATGCTCAACGAATTGTCGCCATCACCGGGGATGGTGACGACGGACTAATAGCCCTACGAGCGTGCCAAGCGTATGTCAGAGATATCGGACGGTGAACTGGGAGAGGCAAGTCCAGGCGGCCGCTTACGACCCAAAGCGGACCGTCACGACAATCAAGTCTTGGCTTGCTGCCTGTTGACGGGGTTGGAGGTTGGCGTAAAATCGCCGCCCCCAAAAAATAGCGCGTATGGCGAGAAGGAGCTTAGATGCAGCGGGTGATGATTATTGGTCAACCTGGGTCGGGCAAAAGCACTTTGGCGCGTGAGCTTGGTCTGCGCACGGGCTTACCTGTCGTTCATATAGACACTATCCACTGGCAGCCAGGGTGGGTTGAACGAAGCCGGGACGAGAAAACACGCCTTTGTTCCGAGATCGAGGCTCGTGCGCGCTGGATATTCGAAGGCGGCCATTCCGTTACTTGGGAGAATCGGGTAGCGCGCGCAGATCTTTTGATATGGATTGATCGTTCGGCGACGCTTCGATTTTGGCGCGTGCTGCTAAGAACGCTGATTCAGCGCGGCAGCTCTCGGCCCGATTTGCCGGACAACTGCCCCGAACTGCTGGCGAATCTGCCAGAGTTTTTGAGATTTATGTGGCGGACGAAAAAAACAGCGCGAGTGAATATGCAGCAGCTGGTGGCGACGGCGCCATCAACATGCCGCGTCGTTCGGCTGCGCTCTAATCGAGATACCAACGTGTTTCTTTCGAGCATTGGCTATTTGAGCGGTCAGATTCCACGAGATTGATCGACGGCTGACGGCTGCGGTATGGAAACTACCGATTGCGAGCGGCTGCTACTGGCCGGTTAGCGACGGCCTGACACCGACCGTCGCCATGCGGCCATTCACTTCCAAGGCTGATGGCTGCGTGTTGCAAAAATGTTCATGACTTATCCTCCGCGTTGAGTGAGAGCGAAGCTGGATAAGTGCGAAGCGGGCTTGCGCTGGTTCCGCGCTGTCATTGCCCGATGGGGTAATCGTATCGATCCTGTATGCGCTCCAATTCGCCCGAGTGGCGCAGTTGCTCTAGGGCGTGGGCCCAGGAGGCTACCAGTTCGTCGTCACAGTCGCGGCTGAAGGCGATGTACAGCGATGAGCGATAGAGCTCGATAGGAATCTGCCGCAGCGTGCCGGGGGCGATGTTCAACTGGCGGCTGTAGTAAACCACTCCCGCATCGGTGTCGCCTATGATGATATCGGTGCGCCCGGCTAGCAGCATGCGATAGAGCTGCAGGCTCTGGGTTGCACTTTTTTCGAGGTTGTTGAAGCCCCGCGACTGAAGAGTCTCGGGTATCAGGCCGGCATGTCTCGTCGTAATTTTTGGGGCGCGAAGTAGCTGCTCCAAGGAATTCACCGGCTGCTGCGCATTGGCTAACTGATAGGGGTGAATGGACTCTTCCACGATCGGTCCGACCCACTTGTATAGCGGTTCGCGCTCTGCCGTGCGGAATAGTGAATACATGATGGTCTTGGGCCGGGTCTTCAATGCACGGGCGCTTCGCATACTGGGCAGCAGCACCATCTCAAAGTCATCCCCGGTCCGCGCCATTATGGCTCGAACGATCTCCGTGGCCATGCCGGTGAGCTGATTTTTCTGCTGGTAGTTGTACGGCGCCCACTCTTCAGTAACGACCTGATACTGCTCGGCCCTGACGGGAGTGCCAAGTAATAGGCAGAGCAGCGCGGCAGTAAGTGTCGAATGTTTCACGTGTTCTGCCTGGTGGGCTGTGCGGTGATTAAGGGTGAATCTGATCAAAAGAGCGAAATTAGTATAGACGCTGACACACGTCAAACGCCTGATGCAGTCCCCTAAACCGTCAACACGGCGATTGATACATACGAACCAGTACGCATGGCATAGGTTTCTCAAGAGCGTTTAGGGGATTGCCTCTTATCGATATCAGTTGGAACATGTTGTGACCGTCCGGTTCTGGCCGTAAGCGGACATTGATGCTTTTGCCCTTTTGCAGAGCCCAATAGGCGTTGACCTATAGTGCTCTCACCGAAACCGGAGGACAGCATGGACGACTTGCAGGAGAAGATGGCGGCGGGTGAGCCGCTGATGCAGCAGGCGATGGATGCGGTGCGGCGCTATCACGAAGCGCTGGAATTACTTGCTCCTGCTGAGGATGTCGAGTGCCTGCGCCTTGAGGCAGAGTCACTTATGCAGGCTGTGAGCGAGTACCAGCTGAGCGCCTTGGGCGGGCGGCCCGCAACTCGTCATTGAGACGGCGTGTCCATGGGACAGTAGTGTGCGAAATATACGTCGAAGGATACTCGGTTGGAGAAGGTGCAGCAGAGTAAATCGTCGGCTCGCTTTGCAGCGGCCAAGCGAGATCGCCGAGCTTCTGCCGCTTAGATGAACCCCTGTTTTATCACGCAAGCTTGGTTCAGCTGACGCCTATAGAACGAGCGCGGCTTAGCTATGCTGAATTAGCTGGCTTTCTTTAAAAAACAATACTTAGCAACCATCCGATCAAGCCACTGCCCAATACAATTAACCAAGGAGGAGCCTTCCAGAACATTAAGGCAACAAGGGCTATCAGCGCCAACCCGAAGTCTTGGGGAGCTAGTATGGCACTCGTCCAGACCGGGTTGTACAAGGCCGCCAGGAGAAGCCCGACCACTCCCGCGTTGACCCCTGCAAGCGCCGCCTGAGTGCGAGAGCTATGCCGCAGTTGCTCCCAGAAAGGCAACGCGCCAATCACGAGGAGGAATGAAGGTGCAAAGATAGCGATGAGGCACACCGATGCGCCCACCCAGCCAGAAGGCTGGACGTTCATGGAGGCACCGAGAAATGCTGCAAAGCTAAAGAGTGGGCCCGGTACTGCCTGCGCTACGCCATACCCAGCCAGGAAAGTGTCGTTGGCTACCCAGCCGTTGGGTACCGTTGCCGCCTGAAGTAACGGCAGCACAACATGCCCCCCTCCGAAGACTAATGAACCGGCCTGGTAAAAGTCGTGCAGCATAGCTAGCGTTTGAGAGGGCCAAACCTGCATCAATAATGGAAGGCCAAACAACAAGCTGAAAAACACCACCAAGGAGATCGCACCCACCTTCTTGGTGATCGAGATCGCCAAAGATTCCGCGGCTTGGCGCTGTGTGGTTTTAAGCAGCATCAAGCCGACGAGGGCGGCGCAGACGATCACACCAATCTGTCCCAATGCATTGGGCCACAGGAGTGCAGCGCAGGCAGAGAATGCGGCGATAGTCACGCGAAGCACATCGGTACAAAGATTGCGGGCCATTCCCCAGACTGCTTGAGCGACGACAGCGACCGCGACGATTTTAAGGCCGTGCAATAGACCGCTTGGGAAAGCACTTCCCCAAGTGGACATACCCTTAGCGAACAGAACCAGCATTAGAGCCGATGGCAATGTGAAACCTGCCCATGCAGCAATAGCTCCAGAAAATCCGGCATGAGACAGTCCCAATCCTATGCCAACTTGGCTACTCGCAGGCCCCGGAAGGAATTGGCACAAAGCGACCAAATCGGCATAACTGCGGTCGCTAAGCCATTGGCGCCGGGCTACGAACTCTTCACGAAAGTACCCCAGATGGGCAACCGGGCCGCCGAAAGACGTTAGTCCCAAGCGCAAAAACACCAGAAAAACTGACCACGCGGAATCAGACGTAGCCATCTTGATGTGACTTTCTGGTGACAATACTCATGCTCCCAACGGTGACTGATATAGCGGGATTGACAAATATCATTCAAGCACAACTCGAGTATTCAATCAGCCCATTTGACGAGTGAGCAAGCTCAGTACCTGCTGGACACCCATTCAATTATGAAAGGTGCGTTGGGCGGACGCTCAGAATGCCGCACGCCAAAGCTTGTGAAGCTGCAGCAACAAAAGTTAATGAGAGTTGGGATGGAATTGTCGGCAGGACGCCAGTGGCACGTTGAAGTGATACCAATTCTGATACCAATCACCGAGTTTTGATGGGGTGTAGGGGGGGATTTGGCCCAATAAAACCGACCTATAAGCACCCTTTGAGCCCCATGCAGGACGGCATGGTGATGTTAGCGGTAGAAATCAAGTGCTTATCCTGCGGGGTGTCCAGAGGTGTGTTTAGGTGCCGCCGACCTTTGGGGGCCGATTTTGGGCCCGTCAGATACGGGACGGCAGCTTCTCCAGCTCCTTCCAATCCGAGGAGGAGCTGATCCATTTTGCGTAGGTAGAGAGCAACATCTCGACGCTGTGGCCGAGTTGGCTCGCGATGAACGCAGGGTTCATCCCAGCCATTAGGCACATAGTTGCGTAGGTGTGGCGCGTGTCGTACTGCCGACGTTCACGGATGCCCAGCGCCTTGAGCGCGAGCTTTAAGTGCCTGATTGTAACACCTGCCTGCCTGATCCACATCCCGCCTTTACCCGGCTGGAACACAAAAGGACTGGTGGGAGTGGCTGATTTCGATGCCATTTTGCGCAAACCCGGTACCACGGCCTGTTGCTCCTCAGCGTGCTCATCCCCGGGTTTCTTCCTTTTTGCCCGCATGCTTGTCTGCGGGCCGCTACTGCCGTCGTGCTTGCACGCCGCCACAGCGGCCCGGCCAGTTCTTCGTTGGCCACGGCAACAGTTCCCTAGGCCCGCGCCTTTCGGCGGACTGATGTGTTATAAAAAAGTATGTCAAACAGGAGGTTAGATATGGCCAATAAAGCCAAACCGTTCTACTACGCTGCGGCGCCACTGATTGCGATCGGCGCCGCGTTCGCCGCAGTCGGCGCCTCTGGGCAAGCTGCTTTTGGCTACACCGCGGTCGGCTTTCTGGTGCCTGGTGTAGTGCTGCTCGTTACCGGATATCGCCAGCGGGCTTGACGTGTGCGGTGGGGTCAAGCTGCAGGCCATTCATGGTGATCCCCAGCGACTTTTCGCGCTTGCCGGCCTTGTGACCTAACAGGGGCTTTTCATCTGTTTGGGGCCCACGTTGTATATCGGGTGGAATGCAACAAGTTCTCAGGGAAAGACTCTTATGCAAAGCCCCGTCGGTGTTGAAAACACAGAGAAGTTAATCGAAGCACTGGGCTACTGGCCCAGTTTTCATGATGCAGAAATCATAGAGATATCTGCCATCAGGGCTATGGCAGGGGAGCCGGCTGCCACGTCTGCAAGGCTACGCGTCAGTATTTGCGAGTACAAAGAAATTGGCGCAGGAACCGCAACCTACGAGATGGTGTGCTCGAAAAACCTCTTGATTGATTTCCTGTTCTACGATTTGCATTATCTTTGCTTTGAGGATTTCAACCATCAGAATGTGGTTGACGCTATCGCGTTCAATCTATTGGAGAACCAGTTAATCGAAGTCACTGTAGCCTCCATATTCGGAATAGGTGGTGTTATCAGGTGCGCGCGGGTCGAGGTAGGTGATGTCACCAGCCAGCTTTGAATTCTATGTGACTTGCAGCCAAAGCCTAAGCCTTTAGCGGCACATGCCTTCCAATGCCCCCTCAGTCATCATCTGCACTTGTTCGAAATAGGCGCCAAAGCCCGTGTACTGGGCTTTGGCGCCTTTTTAGCTTAATACTCCAGCACAATCGGGGTGTGCTTATATCAGCTCGGACAATGCCTTTGCTTTGCTTCGCGCCACATCTTTTTCGTAGCTACGACGAAGCTTTCCACGCAGCTCTCGAATTTTGGCAGGACTCTTCAAGTCGCCTTTGTAGTCGAATTGGTCACCCGCACTCTCAACCTCGAAGTTAAGGTCGATGATTAAGGAGTCTAAGACTTCTTCAATGGACTCCAAGAATTTTTTCAGATTCTTAGAGTCGAACAGCAGTCTTGGGTTTTTGACTATTTCCGCTGACTGTTGGTCGGAACGCATAAGGTCTGCAAGCGTTGATAGCAAAAAGAATCGTGTCAGTCCGTATTTTGATAGGGGCTTGTACTTGATTTTTTCACTGGCGCGAATAATCACTTCCATGATTTTCTGTAGGAAGATTATTCGGTGTGCCGTTACTGCTGGTCTTGCAAAGATATCGTTATATTTATCATCAAAGAGCTTATACACCTGATGGCATGATTCAGGTTCTAAAAGGTCGAACGCCAAGAGTAGGCGGCCAGCTTCCTCGTTAGTGATTACCTCTTTATCAGGCTTTATTTCTTGTCCGCGTTTGATTTCATAGGCGTATATCCCGCCTTCTACTTTTTGGAACTCTTCGAGGAGACGAACTTGGACCTCGTTGTTTGACTTAAGATCACGGGGTTTGATGGCGTTTTGATTGTTGCTATTGATCGTGATTTTTTTCGCAAGGCTTGAGTCTTCGATTTTTATAATCTTCGCGAGAACTCGCAAATCTTGGCTCAGATGGTTCATGGATTTTCTGAACGTTGAGATGCTCTGGGCGCCGTTAACGACTACATAGTTTGTGATAACTAATTTTTCACCATCAGAATGAGCGTCATTGCACAGGATGGTCACGCCGTTATGATAAAGAGTAAAGTTTTCGTGTTCGGATTTATCTAGAACGCTCTCGCGCAGTGCCTTGTTGACTTTAGTGTTTCCAAGGGAGTGACGCACGTTCTGAGAAAATAACGAACCGTCGTCAATACCTTCTAGTCGAACGAGCTCAATTGCCTGAACCGGAAGGATATAAGTAACTACTTCCGCGCCAGTGTTTATGGTCATCGGTGAAACGTAGGAGGTATCGAAGGAGAATGAGCCCTGAACGCCCCCCTCCTTGTTAATGTCAATGTATTCGCTAGCAATGACGTTTCGGTCGTAAACTCTCATTGCTTGGTGCTGCTTTAAAAATTCTTCGCCGTTAACGTCAAGAGGCTGATTGCAGATAAAGGCTCCCACCACAACATATCCGTTGGTGATAAGACTTTTAATGTCATTTCGGAGGAGAGCGGTTTTAAGCTCTTGGTTGGCCCCCCCATCAAGCAGAGCTTGTACCGATTCAGGGGTGTCGAGCTGGCTAATAGTTCCGGCCAGCTCGCGTAGGGGGGCGTCGCCGATCGATGATTCTTTTTGTTTTAGTTTGCCTTGTAGGATAATGATTTCTTGCTTTGTGTGATCCACATAGATCCCATCAATACCTCTGTCGTTAGGCCGGTCACAGATAGCGTCGTCTGCGTCAACGGGGTCAAGCCTAAAGATGTTCTCCAAGAACCAGTTCAGGAACGCTATTGATTCGCCCCTTTCTTTTGCCTCGTATGTGCCGAGTATTTTTTGAAGATTGGGGTACTGAAGTTCGTCTGGAGTCATAGCGCGTCCTCTGCAAGCTAGATGTTGCGAGCGAGCATAGCCTAGTCACAGGTAACAGTGAATCTAGGTTGGGGTGCGAGGCACGATTTTGTAGCTCAGGCTTACGTAGCACGGGTTAGCGTTCGTAGGCTGATCCAAGCAGTTGATGCAAAAATGGTACGGAGCTTAGATTGCTGGCTTGTAGCCCTTGATTGATGGGGCCTGAGATAAAACTGTGCCCAATCCATCATTGGCCGTGGTAATGACGAGCGATGCCCGGGATAGCATATGAGCGATGCGGCCAGTGGGGCCGAACCGGCATTAGGAATGGGCAAGGCTCACGGACCAGTTTTCGGTCCAAGAGGTGCGTTTCTGAGGGAGACCGCGGGGGATTTGGCCCAGCAAACACTACGCTTCAACCCCCGCCAACCCCCATGCCTTAGCGCATGTTGATGTTAGCGGTGGAGATCAAACGCTTATCCTGCGGAGTATCAAGAGGTGAGTGTAGATGCCGGCCAATGACAGTCGACAGCTTGTGCAGCGCCCCAAATCCAAGGAGGAGCCGATCCATCCGGGCAGGTAGAGGCCATATCTCGACCCACTTGCTCTGGCGTTCGCATGAACCATTAGCGACGAGCATTGCGCGACCGACCTTCAAATGCACGAATCAGATAGGCCTCAAGCGCTGAAGCCAAGTGGCTGTGCCGCGCCTCGAAGCCTATGGTGTGTATCGAGGTTATGGACTCCCAACCTGGGCGCAGCTTCAACCAGCCCGGGCCGCGCTCCTTGTCCAGGCGGTACACATGTGAGCTCAGCCGGCGTGATATCCCATGATCACAATACAATCCACCCCCTCGGCTGGCGCCCAGGCCGATGTACTCAAGATCGTCCCCGGCAAACAGCGCATAACAGCCCCCCAACTGATAGTTCGGTACAGACCCCTTGAACTCCCGCCAGACATGCCAGGCAGGCGGTTGAATGCCGAGCACGTCGGTGTTCCAGTGCATGCCAAAGAACGTTTCGGTTTCAGCTTCAAGCTGAGCCAGGGTGACTGGCTTTCGATCATTCATGCTCTTGATTCCTTTCAATCCGGTTGCGAGGCAAGCGTCGGCTTCCATCTTTGGCGTGCGGCCCCGGGCAGCAGTGTCGACGCTGGCGAACACATGTGCAATCGCTGCGATAGCCCGTGCAACCACAAAATGGAAAAAGACCGAATCGACCCAAGTGGGGTAAGCCAAGGCTGCGGTACTTGTAAGCGAACGCTGTTTGTCCCCTCAAATCTTGATTTCTGATATGTCCGTGCTTTATTGGCTGATGTTTGTCGTCATTGACGATCAAACACTATTTGTCATTACCGAGCCAGGTGCTTGCACGTTCGCTTGAAGGCCTGGGCTCGCGCGTGTTGATAATCAGTTTGGTCAAGGAAATCAAAGGAATGAAACTTTCACCCGCAGCAAAAGGAATTGCACTGGCCCTGGTCGGTTTCTGTTCATCGATACCCGTGGTGCACGCCTGCACGCGGCTGGTTTTTCTTGGAGATAACCAACAGATCATAACGGCACGCTCAATGGACTGGGCGAAGGATGTGGAAACCAACCTGTGGGTGTTCCCCCAGGGCATGAAGCGCCACGGTGAGGCAGGCCCCAATTCGGTTACCTGGACGTCGAAGTACGGCAGTGTCATTGCGTCCGGCTACGATACTTCCACCACCGACGGCATCAACGAAGCCGGGTTGTCTGCAAACCTGCTGTGGCTGGTGGAATCAGAATATCCAGCACTCGAACAGGGCAAGCCAGGGCTCAGTATCTCGGCATGGGCTCAGTACGTATTGGATAACTTCAAGACCGTGGCTGAAGCGGTCGAGGCGCTCAAGGCCGAACCGTTTCATGTGGTGACATCCAAGGTTCCGAAGGAAACCCGCCTGGCAACGCTCCACCTTTCAATGTCCGATGCCTCGGGTGATAGCGCAATCGTTGAATATATCGATGGCAAGCAAGTCATTCACCACGACAGAAAATATCAAGTGATGACGAACTCGCCGAAGTTCGACGAGCAGTTGGAAATGTATGCTTATTGGCAAGGCATTGACGGAACACAGATGTTGCCTGGCACCAACCGCTCGCCTGATCGCTTTGCGCGTGCGTCCTTCTACGTAAATGCCGTGCCCAAGCATGAGGATGCGCGGCTGTCACTGGCCAGTGTGTTCAGTGTGATTCGCAACGTCTCGGTGCCGTACGGCATTACAACGCCAGATCAGCCCAATATCTCATCCACGCGCTGGCGCACCGTGGCGGACCATAAACACAAGCAGTATTTTTTCGAGTCCGCAGTCACGCCCAATACGTTCTGGGTTGACTTGAAGAAGCTGGACCTCAGCCAGAAAACCGGCAAGGTGAAGAAGCTGGACCTGGGGCCGAACCAGGCAAACGTGTATGCCGGCGAAGTGTCCGCCCGCTTCGAAGAGTCAACACCGTTCAAATTCGAGGGGATTTGAATTGCACCAGCGACTTGATCCCTGACATTTACACTCAGGACGCAACAGCGCTCGCCTCGGCAATCATGAGGTCGAGCGCTTTTGTGTGCGTTGAACAAAAGGCGGCTCGGTCATCAGCCTGCCTGTGACAACCCAAATCCCAGACAAAGAAAAGCCCGCGATGGGGGGGAGCGGGCTTAAAGGTTTCTACTAGGAGCTGGGTCAACCATAAGCCTTCGAATGTGAAAGGCTTGTGAAAATTACGGGATTGGTCTGAATGATTGCTATTTCACCGTGCAGGTCCAGCGGTGATTGTGCCGGTAGGGCGCGCGCATGAAGGTGATGTCCGAGACGCGGGTCAGGCCGCGTTTGCGCAGGGCGTCGGTCAGTTGTACGAGTGTCTCTGCTTCGATAGTCATTGCTGTTACCTCGTCAGATTTACTGCGTTCATAGGTCTGGACCGGGCGGGTGTCGGGCTAATTCAATTTTTTTGCCCGTGTATCGACGACCGCAAACAGGCCAGGCAAAAAAGATGAACCACCCACGCCGCCACGCGCTCACATGAACAGCGGTACCTCAAACGCAGTTCCCGAAAAACAGAACGAGGATTTCATGATGAATACCCTGTTGCGAAGCAGCGCTTTTGCGCTGGCGTTTACCCTGGCAGGCGCGGTACACGCGGCCCAGGACGCCGACGATTTCGTGGAAGACGCCTCGGCCAAAGGCATCGCCGAAGTGGAAGCCGGCAAGCTGGCCCAGGAGAAGGGCAGCGCCAGCGACGTGAAGGCCTTTGCCGACATGATGGTCAAGGACCATACCGCAGCCAACGAGAAGCTCAAGGCCATCGCTGCCAGCAAAAAGCTGGAAGTCTCGGATGATGCCATGCTGGTGGACAAGGCCAAGGCGATGATTCTGGAGCTGCGTAGCGCCAAGTCGTTCGACCAGGCCTATGCCAACAACCAGGTCAAGGCGCACGAGGCCACCATCGAGCTGTTCGAGAACTATGTGAAGGACGGCACCGATGCCGAGCTCAAGGCGTTCGCCGAGAAAACCCTGCCCACGCTGAAAGAGCATCTGACCAAGGCCAGGGCACTTGCCAGCGCACATGGCGGTGATGCAGCCCAACCCTGAGTGAATGCCCGCTGGCCAGTGCGCAGGCGCTGGCCATTGGCAATGCAGTACGCACCGTTCCAGTCGTAGAGGAGAGGTGACGATGAACGACACGGACAAAAGGCAGGCGTTGCAGAACTGGCGACAGGCGTTGGTCCACGAGCATGCGTCACTGGACGCCGAGCAGCGTTACGACAAGGCGTTGATGGCCGCCGATGCACTCGAGGTGGCGGGCATCATCAGCAGTCGCGAGTGGCGCGAGCTGGTGAAGGAAGCCAATGCCTTTATCTTCCACTGAGGGGCGTTGCCAATGCCGGCAGTGCCTGGAGGTTAGCGTCATGAAACTGACCGCGTTGGCGTTGCTGGTCGCCAGCCTGTCGATGCTGCAAGGGTGCTTCAACGAGCCCGAGCATGTCGACAAGGATACCGATCGCAGCAAGTCTTCCCTGCAGATGCAAAAGCCCGACACGCCCCCTGCGGAGCCGGCGCCTCGGCAACCCCCCAACAACTAGCTTGAGCGAGCGTGCGCCCCAGTCAGCCGAGGCTTGGGGCGCAGAGCTCAGAAGGTGGGCGGGGTGATCACCCAGATCACCACCGCATCCACTTCACCCGGGTTGCCGTACTTGTGCGGCTCCTGGCTGGAGAAGCTGAAGCTGTCGCCTTCACCGAGTTCGAAATGGCGATCCCCCACCCACAGTTCGAAGCGGCCGGACAGCACGTACCCGGCTTCTTCGCCCTCATGGCTGTAGCTCTGCTGGCTGTAGGTGCCTGGCGGAAAGCGCGAATGGAGCATCTCCAGTTCGCGGTTGGGTTGCGGGGTGAGCAACTGGTCGACGATGCCGTCTTCGTAATGCACGCTCAGTCGGCTCTGCCGGCGCACCACGTAGCCGCTGTCCTCGGGGGCGGTGACCGCCTCGCTGGCGAAGAACCACTGGATGGTCACGCCCAGGCTGCGGGCGATATTGAACAGTGCCGGTATCGAGGGGTACGACAGGTTGCGTTCCAGCTGGCTGATATAGCCGGCGGTCAGCTCGCTCTGTTGCGCAAGCTCGGTCAGGGTCATGCCGCGACGCTTGCGAAGCCCGCGAATGCGCGTGCCCAGAAAGTGCGGCGCGGCGCTGCCGTCCTCGGCGGTGGGCGGCAGCTTGCTGTTGTTGCTCATGGCGTTATCCGATCAGCCCTGCAAAGGCCCGGAGTATAAACAGCCTCACAGGCTCGCGGCGACTTTAAGGCCTTCATAGATGGCTTCCTCGGCGGTACGTGCCGCCAGGCAATCGCCAATGCGGTGTACTGCGGCCAGGTCCTGGATCTCGCCGGCCAGGGTGTCGACCGGGTGATGGCCGTGGCACAGCACCAGGGTGTCGATGCCTTCGAAGATCATCGCCTCGCCGCTGGCGGTGTGCTGCAGGTAGACGCTGCTGTCGTCGCAGCCATACAGCCGCGCATAGGGCGTGATCGGGATGCCCAGCTTGTGCAGCTCGCCGGCCATCTGGTCACGCACATACAACGGCAGGCTCTCGCCACAGTGGGTACCGTTGACCGCCAGTTGCACCTGATGCCCGGCGCGGGTCAGGCGTTCGGCGATGCCCGGCCCGATCCAGTCGCAGCGCCAGTCCATCACCATCACCGAGCGACCGACCTGTACCTGCTCGCGCAGCACCTGCCAGGCGTCGACCACCTGCAACTCGCCGCCGCGCTCGAACGCCGGCCAGTAGGGCGCGGCACCGGTGGCGACGATCACGGCATCCGGCTGCTCGCGCGCGACCAGCGCGCGGTCGACCCGGGTATTGCGCACCACCTCCACGCCGGCCAACTGCATCTCGCGTTGCAAGTTGGTGCTGGCACCGCCGAATTCGCTGCGCCGTGGCAGCAGTTGCGCCAGCAGCACCTGGCCACCCAGTTGGGCGGCAGCCTCATACAGGGTGACCTGATGACCACGGGCCGCCGCTACTGCGGCAGCCTTCATGCCGGCCGGGCCGCCGCCCACCACCATCACCTTCTTGCGCAGCGTGGCAGGCTGCAGTTGGCCGAACTGCCGCTCGCGCCCGGTCTCCGGATGCTGGATGCACGAAATCGGCAGGCCCTTGTGGAAGTGCCCGATACAGGCCTGGTTGCAGGCGATGCAGGCACGCACGTCTTCGGCCCGGCCGCTGTCGGTCTTGTTCGGCATCTGCGGGTCGCAGATCAGCGCGCGGGTCATGCCACACACGTCGGCCTGGCCGCGGGCAAGTATCAGCTCGGCCTCCTGGGGCTGGTTGATGCGCCCGGTAACGAACAGCGGAATGTCCAGGCTGGCCTTGAAGGTGCCCGCCTCGCGGGCCAGATAGGCGGCCTCGATGGCCATCGGCGGCACGATATGCACCGCGCCGCCCAGGGACGCCGAGGTGCCGGCCACAATATGCACATAGTCCAGTTGCCCCTGCAGGGCCTTCACCGCGCCGAGCGATTCATCTTCGCTCAGGCCCTCGGCGTCGCGTTCATCGGCGCTGATGCGCAGGCCAATGATGAAGTGTTCGTCGGTGCTGGCACGCACCGCGGCGATGACCTCGCGCACAAAGCGCAAACGATGTTCAAGGTCGCCGTTGTAGCCGTCGCTACGCCGGTTGACCCGTGGGTTGATGAACTGGGCGGGCAGGTACCCGTGGCTGGCCACCACCTCCACGCCGTCCACGCCCGCCTGATGCAGGCGCCGCGCCGCCGCGGCATAGCCGGCCACTATCTCGTCGATCATGCCTTGGTCAAGCTCGCGCGGCATCACCCGGAATCGTTCGTTGGGCACCGCCGAGGCCGAGTAGGCCACCGCCAGCAAGCCGTCGCTGGACTCCATGATCTCGCGCCCCGGGTGAAAGATCTGCGACAGCACCACGGTGCCGTGGGCATGGCAGGTCTCGACCAGCCGGCGATACCCCTCGATGCAGGCGTCATCGGTGGCCATCAGCACGTGGGAGGTGTAGCGGGCGCTGTCGTGTACGCCGGCCACCTGCAGCACGATCAGCCCCACACCACCTTCGGCCCGGGCCTGGTGATAGGCGATCAGCTGTTCGTTGACCAGGTTGTCGGTGGGCATCGAGGTGTCGTGGCCGCTGGACATGATGCGGTTCTTGAGGCGCTTGCCACGGATCTGCAACGGGGTGAACAGGTGCGCGAAGGCGGTCGACATGGTGGTCAGGCTCCAGCGGGGGTGTTGTTATTATTTTTCTATGAAAGTGTACCGACAGTAAAAAATCAACTTGTTTTTTTACTTGGGTTTGATTAGCGTCGAGTCACCCCAGTGCAGGGGCTTACCTCACAAAAACAAGAAAGTGGACCACACCGGCGCCAGGCCGAGTGGTACCCGCAGGAGGATCCATCGATGAAAGCGTTCCCGCGTAAACCAGGCCTGTATGCAGTGCTGCTTGCCCTGGGCCTGGGCAGTGCCCAGGCAGCTCCGCAGATGGTCGTGGTGGGTTATGGCGGTGCCGGGCAGAAGGCCCAGGACGTGGCGTTCTTCCAGCCGTTCAGTGCCCAGGACAAGAGCAAGCTGATACAGAGCGAGTACAACGGTGAAATGGCCCGCATCAAGGTCATGGTCGACACTGGCAATGTGGACTGGGATGTGGTGCAGATCGAAGGGCCTGACTTGATGCGCGGGTGCGACGAAGGCATGTACGAACCCCTCGACTGGAAGCAGCTGGGGCATGCCGACGAGCTGATCCCGGACGCTGCCCAGGCGTGCGGCTCGGCGGCGCTGGTGTGGAGCGTGGCGATCGCCTATGACCGCGACAAACTGGCCCAGGCGCCCACCTCCTGGGCCGACTTCTGGGACGTGAACAAATACCCGGGCAAGCGCGGCCTGAGGAAGCGTGCGGTGTACAACCTGGAGTTCGCACTGCTGGCCGACGGCGTCAAGGTCGAGGACGTCTACAAGGTACTGGCCACCCCCGAGGGCGTGGACCGCGCCTTTGCCAAGCTGAGCGAGCTCAAGCCCAACATCCAGTGGTGGGAGGCAGGCGCCCAGCCGGCGCAGTGGCTGACGGCGGGTGACGTGGTGATGACCTCCACCTACAGCGGGCGCATCGCCAGTGCCGCGCAGGCCGGTGCGCCGTTGGCGGTGGTATGGCCCGGCAGCCTGTACGGCATGGACTACTGGGCCATCATCAAGGGCTCCAAACATGTCGACCAGGCCAAGCGGCTGATCGCCTACACCAACGACCCGGCAGCGCAGGTGCGCTATGTACAGCAGATTCCCTACGGCCCGACCAACACCCAGGCCGCGGCAAAGCTGGACCCGTCGCTGGCCAGCTGGGTGCCGACCTCGCCGCAGAACCTTCAAGGGGCGCTGTCGATGAACGTCGAGTTCTGGGTCGATCATGGTGACGAACTGGAGGAGCGGTTCAACGCCTGGGCTACCAAGTAGCCGTTGCAGCCCGTCTCCTGCACCGTTCTGCAGGAGCGGGCTCAGCTGTGAAGGGGCGCGCGGCGCCCCTTCAAAGTCTGGTTAAATACGCGCTTACCAGAACCGCCGGCGAGCCCGTTCCATGCACGATGACGACGATATCCACGAACCCGAGCACGACCACCTGCTCGACCACGAATTTCACGATCAATACATTGCCCCCGAGCCAGAGGCGGGCGGTATGGATGAGGATGACGAGGACGATGATGCCTGGGGTCTGCTCGACGATGACGATGACCAGCCCGAAGACCCATAGCCCTGCCGGCTTCACCATTCGTCGCGTGTGCTGCACCCTGGCCCCGGCCTGACCTCCAACTGACAGGGCCCGGATGTTCCGGGCCTTTGCTGGCGAGGTGTTCCATGACTGACCAAGTGACTGCCCAAGCCCAAGACCCCACCCAACCGACGACGGCTCCCGAAGACGTCGATCCGCTGGCACGCCCACCGGTGTTCACGCCAGATCGTCCCGAGGACTGGAAAGACCCGGCCAGCGGTGATGGCGTGCCCGATGACGAAGACATGCCGCTGCCCAATGATTGAGCGCAGGGGCGTCTGCCAGGGGGCTGGGGGGATCGCTGGCAGACACCCGGATGCCTGGCCCCATTCGACGACGTGGAGGTATTGATGACCGGTAATCAGCACAAACCAGAAGGACCGCATTCATCCGAGCACGCCTCTGAACGGGACACGCTGGACTTTGATCCCGATTCGCCAGACCTGGATGACCCGCAGGTGGATCCGGTAGGCCCGGCCAAGGCGCCCAAGGGCGGGCCAGAACCACGCAAGCCACCGCTTCTTGGCGAGTAGCCGCAAACAAAGGCCCGGCGCAATGCCGGGCCTTTTTGCAATCAGCCGTGCAATCAGCCGCCGGCTGCCTTGGCCGCGGTCACACCCGCCGCACTGAGCTTGATCGGGTAACGCACTGACGGTTCATCGTCGGCCCCAACGGTGACCGCACCGTCCTGGATCAACCCCTTGTCCTGCAGTTGCTTGAGCGTCTCGGCCACCGCCTTTTCGCCTTCGAAGTTGTCCAGCACTTCCTTGCCCAACCCGTTCGGGTGGGCGTGGTACAGCCGGGTGAGTACTTCGTTTTGCAGTGTTTGATTGGTCATTGCCTGCCTCGCAGTGTTCATGGGTATGAAGGGCGTTGCACAGCTTCCGACAGGCCAGGGCGGCAGGGATTCCACCGGATGTCGCGAGGGGGCGACCGGTTGCGTTACAGCAGGTTGCGGGGTGGGGGCGGGCAGCAGGGCCCTGAAACAGAACTGCCCCGGGCAACGCCGCGGGGCAGTGGGTCAAGCGCTACGCCGGGGCGTCAGGGCTTGTTGTTGAGCTTGCGCAGTTCTTCGTAGGTGGCCGACTGGACGAACCAGAAGCCGGAAACGATGCACCAGGTCAGCGTACCGACAATCAATGTGCCCAGGCCAGCCAGGAAGCTCTGGCTGAACATGAACAGGCCGGAAATCCAGATGACGGCCAGTGCCACGTACAGCACCACGTTGTTGACGCTGATAACAAAATCTTTCACGAGTAATCCTTCCCGAGTCATTGTCCACTGTCGCACGAACGGCGTGCGACAGGCCGCTATCATATTGATATTGCGACAACAATTCCATCGGAACGGGCGATGCGCCTGCCTGTCAGCGGCTAGCGAAAACGCGGCAGCGGTCGGTCCAGGGTGAGGGAGGTCAGGGTCTTCTTCACCAGCACCTCGTCGGCTTCGACGGCCTTGAGGGTGTCGCGGATCTTGCCCGCCACCGGTACATCGCCCTGGCGGTCGATCCAGTCGGCGATCTCCTTGCAGGCCACGGCCAGGCGGTCCTGACGGTGGTTGATCAGGGTCAGCAGGGTGGTGATCTCTTTGTCGGACATGGCGCATTCCTCCCTTCGGCGAATTAAGTGTAGCAGTGCGCCGGCAGTTGGCCCCCCCAGCCTCAATCGGGTTTGCCGCGCACGATGCGCCCGTCCTTGACCTCGTCGGCATAGGCCTTGAGCTTGTCCGAGTCCCGGTACAGGCGGTTCATCAGGTGCAGCACCGCCACCACGTCGACGTCCTTGATGCGCTCGGCCAGCTTGCTGATTTCACCGGCGGTACGCTCAAGGTCGGTGGCGACCAGCTTCAGGTCACGTTTGAGTTCTGCGGAGGACTTCTTGATACCCATGGATACCTCGGATGGGCTGATTGCGTTCAAATGGGTGCATTCTAGCAGGCGACACCATCGGCAACAGAAGAGGGGAGGCACAGCATGAGCGCCAGGGTGCAGGTACGGGCCAACCGTCGTGGCCGCGATATCGCGGTGGGCGATGTCCATGGGCACTTCCAGCGCCTGCAGCAGGCACTGGATGCCGTCGGGTTCGATCCGGCCATCGATCGGCTTTTCAGCGTGGGCGACCTGGTCGACCGTGGGCCCGACAGCGAACAGGCGCTGGCATGGCTCGATCAACCCTGGTTTCACGCGGTGCAAGGCAATCATGAAGCGTTGGCCATTGCCCACGTGCGGGGCCACTGGCTGGACCAGGCGATGTACCGCGCCAGTGGTGGCGGCTGGTTTCTCGACCTGGATGCGCAGGCCCAGGCCCGCTTTGTGGCCGCCTTCGAACAGATGCCCCTGGCGCTGGAGCTGCAAACCCCTGAAGGCCTGGTCGGCCTGCTGCACGCCGACTGCCCGTTCGCGCATTGGCAGACACTGTGCGAGCACCTGGCAGGCGAACCTTCAGCCGATGTTCAGGAAGTGTGCCAATGGTCGCGGCGACGCTTGCAGCAGGGCGACACTGGCGAGGTTCAGGGCTTGCGTGCGCTGATCGTCGGGCACACCACGCTGCGCGAGGTGATGGTGCTGGGCAATGTCTGGCACCTCGATACCGGCGGCTGGGCAAGCGGACACTTCAGCCTGCTTGATCTTGCCAGCCTTGAGTTACTGCAGACGCCTAGATGAACCACCACGGGTCACCGTTGGGCTTGGTGGGGGTTCGCCTGAGCTGGCGTATCGATACCCATGCCAACGCGATGCCAACCAGCAGCATCAGGCCACTGAACACCATCTTGAACAGGATCGCGGCATGAAACGCGTCGGGGTTGTCACGCAGCGTATGGGTCACGTGGTGGACTGGCCGGATACGGTTGCTGACCATACTGGTCACGCTGCCCGCCTGCAGGTCTTGCAGGTTCAGCAGGGCCATCGCCAGTGCACCCAGAATCAACAGGAAGCCAGCCATCAGCAAGACCATCATATGGCCGCTGCCCACGCTGTTCTGGCGCATGGTCGCCTCCTGGCAGATTTCGAGAAGCGCGCGATCATACATGACTTGACGCTGGCCGGCAGGGCATTTGAAACTCGTTGCCCCAGCCACCGGAGCCCCTCATGGACCTGACCACCCTCGCGTTATTCATCCCGGCCTGTTTCGCCCTGAACATGGCCCCTGGCCCCAACAACCTGCTGTCGCTGAACAACGCCAGCCGCTACGGCCTGCGCACGGCCTGCCTGGCTGGCGCCGGCCGCCTGCTGGCGTTTGCCGGCATGATCGTACTGGCCGCCATGGGCCTGGCGGTGGTGCTGCATACCAGTGAATACCTGTTCCTGCTGGTCAAGGTGCTGGGCGCCGGCTACCTGTTCTACATCGCCTGGCAGTTGTGGCGCGCACCGGTCGGCGAGGCCGCGCAGGTCGGTGCACGCGGCGTGGGTACCCTGCGCCTGGCGCGTCAGGAGTTCCTGGTGGCAGCCGGCAACCCCAAGGCCATCCTGATCTTCACCGCGTTCCTGCCCCAGTTCGTCAGTGTGACAAGCGCCACGCCGGTGGCCGAGCAGTTCGCCGTGCTGGGGGCGATGTTCCTGGTACTGGAGTGGCTGGCCATCGCCATCTACGGCTGGCTGGGGGCGTACATGCAGCGCTGGTTCAACCAGCCTGCACCGCGTCGGCTGTTCAACCGGGTCAGCGCATCGTTGCTGGGCCTGGCGGGGTTCGGCCTGCTCGCCGCACGCCGGGCCTGAGCCCTACCAGCTGATGCGCAGCCCCAGGGTGCCGCCAATCGATTCCTGCTGGCGGCTATCAAGGTTGGCGCTGTAGGTCATTGCGCCGTACACCGCCACGGCGGGGCTCAGCCGGGCGTCCAGGCCGGCGCCCACGTCCATCCAGGTGGCGGCCTGATCAGTCCTGATCGGCTCGCCCCCGTCGAACCGCAGGGTGTCGCGCCCGCCACTGCTGCGCCATACATTGCTGCGCAGGTAGGGCTCCAGCGGCACGCTGCCGGCCAGGTAGCTGCCCTTGATTCGTGCGCCAACGCGACCGGTCCAGTTGGTCTGGCTGTCCTGGGTGACCGTTGAAATGCCATCGCTGCGCGTATCGAAGTCGACCTTGCGGGCGATCACCTGCACCTGGGGCTCGACCACCCAGCGCGCGCTCAATGCCAGCGGATAGCCGGCCTCCACCGAGGCCGCCAGGGCATGCCCATCCAGATCGAGCTTCACGCCGCGATCGGAGCGGGCGCGGCCGTCCAGATCGGTGTACTGCAGCACTGTGTCCACGTACCACTGCCCGGGACCGATCAGCGTCCAGTAGGCGCCGACACTGTCGCCATCGAGGCGGACATCGCCCACCGCATTGTCTTCGAAACCCAGCGCGAAGCCTTTGACATCGCCATCGAGCCGGCTATGGCTGACATACACCCCGGCGTGCTGGCGATAACCGCCGTCGGTGTGCGTCGCATACAGGTCATGGCCCACCTCGAAACCGCTCAGGTTGCCGTCCAGGCTTGGCGACACCGTGCCGGACCACTGCTGGCGCAGGTGCTCGCCAAAGGTGCGGGCCCACCCGGCGGCCACCGGGCCTTGTTCGTCGAGCAGGCGTTGCTCGCCCTGGCGCTGGTGGAAGGTGCCCAGGGTCGACAGGCTGATGATGGCCGCGGCGCGGCTGGCCACCGCGTACACCGGCACTTCGGCGCGGTACAGCACGATGGCCTGCCCGGCGACCGGGGTGGGCAGTGGCGGGGTACCCGGGGCGGCCACGGGCGCCGGCACCACCGGTGGCGGTGGCTGGCCGGGCAGGGGCGGCGCCGATACCGGGGGCGCGACCACGCTCGAGCGCAGGTACCAGCTGTTCTCGCTGCCAGCGCTGACCCCGCCCTTGAACAGGTAGTACTGGTAGGCCCCGGCCGACAAGGGCTGGCCAAGGCTGAACGCCGTGCTGGTGCTGGTGGTGCCAGGGCCGGCCTCGACCACCTGGATGCCATCGGCCGCTGTCAGCGCGCCGCTGCCGCCCAGGTTGTTCACCTGCAGGGCGGTGCTGCCGGCCAGCGAGCCCTGGTTGACCACCAGCCGGTCGGAGGCGGCGCCGTCGCCTTCGAGCACGCTGTCGACCTTGAGCACGCCGTTGCTGCCTGCGTAATTCCCGTCGAGGGTCAGGCGGCCCAGCGCATTGGCGCCGGTGCTGAGGTCGATGAGCCCGGCGTTGTTCACGCTCACCGGTGTGCCGCCGGCAAACGCCGTCACCCGGCCGGTGCGCGCCACCAGCTGGCTGGTGGCATCGATCAGCAAGGTGCCGGTACCTGTGCCCTGGTCTCCAAGAACCAGGTGGTCATCCAGGTTGAAGACCGAGGCGTTGGTCAGGGCCATGCGCTCCCAACCGGTATAGCGCGCGCCCAGGCTGCTGCGGGTATGGTCCAGTACCAGGCTGTCGCTGCCCAGGCCGCCGTCCACCTGACGCACCAGCCCCAGGCGGCTTTCGTCGAGGTTGGCCAGCAGCGCCTGGTCGCTGCCGTCGCCCATCAGCACCGCACCGCGCACGATGCCGTCGTCGCGCCAGGTGAAGCTGTCGTCGCCGAAGCTGAGCAGCACATTGCCCACCACCTCGCCACCGCTGATGGTCACGCTGTCGTCGCCGCCGCTGACGCTGATGTTGCCGCCGATGCGTCCGCCACTGACGATGACCGTGTCGCGGTCAAAGCCTGTGACCAGGTTGGCGTCGATGATGCCGCCGGACATGTCGAACAGGTTGCGGTCCAGCTTCATGTCGACGCGCCCGATGCGCCCGCCGCTCATGTAGGCCACATCACCATCTTCGAAGGCGCCGATGATGCGTCCGCCGCTCATCTGGAACAGGTCGCGGCCGTTGCCCTGCTGCAAGGCCTGCAACTGCCCGCCGGTCATGATGAAGGTGTCGATGCCCGCGCCCTGATCGAGCACGCCGGTGATGATGCCCGACGCCATCTCGACGCGGTCGGCGCCGGGGCCGAAGGTCACGCTGCCGGTGAGGGTGCCGCTGCCCCCGGCCGGCAGTATCAGCGTGTTGTCACCGCCAGGGTCGACAAGGGAGGTGCCAATGCCGCTGTCGCAGACATAACGATCGTTGCCGCCGGTAGGGGCGAAGGTGCAGTCCGCCTGACTTGTCAGGGCCCACGGGCTCAGCAACGGCAGGCACGCCAGGGCAACGCGGCTGGGCGGGCTCATTTCGTCCTCCTTGGGCTAGCGATCGGCCCAAGCGATACAGGGCTGCGACGGCGGTCGCAACTGGCAGAAATGATAGGTGGTCATCGGAAATGTGCACATTGGCGCAAAAACGCCTGACCGATGGCACGCCTGTCGATCAGGGCAGAGGGCTCAATCGCGGTAGAACACCTGCACCAGGTGGTAACCGAATTTGCTCTTGATCGGGCCGTGTACCACCCGCAACGGCTTCTTGAAAATCACCTGGTCGATGGCGCCCACCATCTGTCCCGGGCGTACTTCGCCCAGGTCGCCGCCGCGTTTGCCCGACGGGCAGGTGGAGTACTTTTTCGCCAGCACATCGAAGGCTTCGCCCTTGGCGATGCGCTGCTTGAGCTGTTCGGCTTCTTCGGCGGTCTTGACCAGGATGTGACGGGCCTGTGCTTTCATGTTGCCTCTGTTACGGGTAAAACCGGCGATTATGCCTGATTCGGGGCAGGGCGGCTTGGCGCGCCGTGCCCCGAACCCACGCCTTGGCGGGTTACTCCACCGTGGCGCGTTTCACGTCGCTGGAAGCCGACCAGATGCGATAGCGCACTTCCACGTCCTTGGGGGTGTAGACCACCACCGGCAACTTGCTGTTGTAGCGCAGCAGGAAACCATCGCCGACCACCGGCACGAAGGCGTCGATCTTCTTGTTGTCGGGGCAGCCCATCAGGGTAGAGACAGGGCCCATCACCTTGTCCAGCCGGTAGTAGCTATAGCCCCAGCCTTCGAGGGTCTTCTCTTCGAGGTTGCCACCCAGGCGCTGCAGGTTGCAGTCCACCTTGAGGGTCTTGCCGGCCAGTACCTCGACCTTGAATGCCGACTCGTCCTTCTGCTCGGGCAGGTGGATCACCTGGCGCACAAAGCCGTTTTCGGCTTCGGGATAAGGGGCCACATCCTTGAGGCTGGCTGCGAGAACAGGGGCGCTGAAAGCCAGGGGCAGCATGAACAGGGCGGTCAGGGAAAGCGGTCGCATAAAAGCTCCTTGCGGTTTGAAAATGACAGTCGTAGCCGGCCAGCGGTACCTGCGCCCCAGGCCGATGGCTACTGGGCCAGCCAGCCGCCATCGATGTTCCAGGCGGCGCCGCGTACCTGGCTGCCGGCTTCGCTACACAGAAACAATACCAGCTCGCCCAGGTGTTGCGGTGTGACGAAGGCGTGCGAGGGCTGCTTTTCGGCCAGCAGGTCCTGCTGGGCCTGCTGCGGATCGACCCCGCTGGCGATGCGATCGTCGATCTGCTTCTGTACCAGCGGGGTGAGCACCCAGCCGGGGCAGATGGCGTTGCAGGTCACGTTGCTGGTGGCGGTCTCCAGGCCCACCACCTTGGTCAGCCCGACCACCCCGTGCTTGGCCGCCACATAGGCGGCCTTGCCTACCGAGCCGACCTGCCCGTGCACCGAGGCGATGTTGATCACCCGCCCCCAGTTGCGCTGGCGCATGCCGGGCAGTGCCAGGCGGGTGCTGTGAAACACCGCCGAAAGGTTGAGCGCGATGATCGCGTCCCAGCGTTCCACCGGGAACGCCTCCACCGGGGCGACATGCTGGATGCCGGCGTTGTTGACCAGGATATCGACCCCGCCGAACTCGCGTTCGGCATAGGCAAACAGGTCGCTCAGCTGTTCCACGCTGCCAAGGTCTGCCGCGTGGTGCCCCACCCGGGTGCCATGCCGGCCCACCTCGGCAAGCGCTGCACTGGCGTCGCCGAAGCCGTTGAGAATCACATCGGCGCCAGCGCCGGCCAATGCCTGGGCGATACCCAGGCCGATGCCACTGGTGGAACCGGTAACCAGTGCGACTTTTCCTGCAAGGCTCATGGAAGTCTCCTTAGACAATGCCTGTAGCGTAGAAGGTAGCGATCACCACGAAGACTGCCAGGGTCTTGATCAGGGTGATGCCGAAGATGTCCTTGTAGGCTTCGCGGTGGGTCAGGCCGGTCACCGCCAGCAGGGTGATCACCGCGCCGTTGTGCGGCAGGGTGTCCATGCCGCCGCTGGCCATCGCGGCCACTCGGTGCAGCACCTCCAGCGGAATGTTCGCCGCGTGCGCCGCACTGATGAAACTGTCGGCCATGGCCGCCAGCGCAATGCTCATGCCGCCGGATGCCGAGCCGGTGATGCCGGCCAGCAGGGTCACGGTGATGGCTTCGTTGACCAGCGGGTTGGGAATGTTGCGCAGCGCATCGGCCAATACCAGAAAGCCTGGCAGCGACGCGATCACCGCGCCGAAACCGTATTCCGACGCCGTGTTCATCGCCGCCAGCAGGGCACCATTGACCGCGCTCTTGCTGCCCTCTGCCAGGCGCGTGCGGATGGCGCCGAAGGCGCTGACCAGCACCAGCAGGATGCCCAGCAGCAGGGCGGCCTCGACTGCCCAGATGGCCGTCAGCTTGGCGATTTCGGTCTGTACCGGGGCGCTCATGCCGGGCAGGCTCAGGCTGTGGGTCTTGCCGTACCACGCCGGGATCCAGTGGGTGAACAGCAGGTTCATCACCCCCACCAGCAGCAGTGGCGACAACGCCAGCAGCGGGTGCGGCAGGGTCAGGTCGGCGGCGGTTTCGGGCTCGTTGCGCAAGTCGCTGCCGTAGCCTTCACCGGCGCGCTGCGCCTTGTTGCGCTGGCGCTGCAGGTACAGCATGCCGGTGCTGAACACGAACAGCGTACCGATCACGCCAAGCCATGGCGCGGCCCAGGCGGTGGTGTTGAAGAAGGTGCTGGGGATGATGTTCTGGATCTGCGGGGTGCCCGGCAGGGCGTCCATGGTGAACGAGAACGCACCCAGGGCAATGGTGGCTGGTATCAGACGTTTGGGGATATCGCTCTGGCGAAACATCTCGGCGGCGAACGGGTACACCGCGAACACCACCACGAACAGCGACACGCCGCCATAGGTGAGCAGCGCGCACACCAGCACGATCACCAGCATGGCCTGGCGTGTGCCTAGCAGGCGAATGGCGGCAGCCACGATCGAGCGCGAGAAACCCGAGAGCTCGATCAGCTTGCCGAACACGGCGCCGAGCAGGAACACCGGGAAATAGAGCTTGATGAACCCGACCATCTTTTCCATGAACACCCCGGTGAAGGCGGGCGCGACGGCGGAAGGGTCGGTAAGCAGCACCGCGCCGAGGGCGGCGATGGGGGCAAAAAGAATCACGCTGTAGCCACGGTAGGCCGCCAGCATCAGCAGCGCCAGGGCTGCCAGGGCAATGATCACACTCATCGAGTGTCTCCTTGGGTGCATCTTGTTTTTGTTGGGATGCAGCCCTTAGCGAAGACCGTGCCATGTTAATAAGCTATTGATTTATAAAAATAAATATTAATTCCAGTAGAATTTATCGAATGATTGTCTCTGGTTTGAGACTGGCTGTGCCGTGCGTGCGCTTGCAGCGCAGGAGGATCTGCACACGGGGTCTGCCTGACACACCGTGCACCCTAGTTTTACGACCGCTTCGCGCCCGTTCGCCGGCAAGGCCGGCTCCTACGCCTCTGGCCGGCAGGCCGTAGGAGAGGGCCTTGCCCCGCGATCTGGTGCGCAGCGCCAGTAAAACCTGCATATGCGGTCTGCCTGATACATCGCGCGTTCGGGCCTTGCGACCGCTTCGCGCTCGTTCGCCGGCAACGCCGGCTCCTACGCTTCTGGCCGCCAGGCCGTAGGAGCGGGCCTTGCCCCGCGATCTGGTGCGCAGCGCCAGCAAAACCTGCACATGCGGACTGCCTGACACACCGCGCAAACAGGTCTATGACCGCGTTGTGCCGATTCATCAGCAAGGCCGTCTCCAGGTTGAGATGCAAGTCTCTCTATTGAGACTTGATCCCCAGAGCCGCCAGCTTCTTGTACAGCGTCGAACGCCCCAACCCCAGCTCACGTGCGGCTTGCGGCACATTCCCGGCGCAGCGGGCAAGGGCGTTTTCCAGCAACTGGCGCTCGAATGCTTCGCACGCCTGCCTGTAGTCGGTTATGGGGTCGGTGTCGACTGTAAGGGGCGTCAACGGGCCCAATGCCGATTGCACCTGGGCGGCAGTCAGTTGCTGCTGGTCAGCCATCAGCGTGGCCCGCTCCAACACGTTGCGCAGCTCGCGAATGTTGCCCGGCCAGGCATGTCGGGCCAGCAGCGCCTGTGCCGGTGCCTGCAGCTCATGGCGGCTGCCCAGCTCCTCCAGAATCGCCTCGCTCAACGCCGGGAGGTCATCGAGCCGGGCACGCAATGGCGGCACCTCGATCGGCAGCACGTTCAGGCGGTAATACAGGTCGGCGCGAAACTCCCCGCGGGCCATCGCTGCCGAAAGGTCGCGCGAAGTGGCAGCAATCACCCGCACATCGCTCTGCAGCATCTGGTTGGAACCCACCGGCTCGTATTCCTTTTCCTGCAGCACGCGCAGCAGTTTGCTCTGCAGCGCCAGCGGCATGTCGCCGATCTCATCGAGAAACAGCGTGCCGCCTTCGGCCACCTGCAGCTTGCCCGGCCGGCCCTTGCGGTCGGCGCCGGTGAACGCACCCGGCGCGGTGCCGAAGAATTCGGCCTCCAGCAGATCGTGCGGGATGGCGGCGCTGTTGATGCTGACAAACGGCTTGTGGGCGCGGGGCGAGGCGGCGTGGATGGCATGGGCGAGCAACTCCTTGCCCGTGCCGGTCTCACCCAGTAGCAGCACCGGCGAATCGCTGCTGGCCCCACGCCGCGCGCGGCGTTTGACCTCAAGGCTTGCGGCGCTGGTACCGATGAACTGCGCAAAGCTGTACTTGGCCTGGCGCGCACGCAGCAGCGAACGGGTCGAGGCCAGTTCCTGCTGCATGCTGGCATAGCGCTTGAGCAGCGGCGAAAGGCTGTGCAACTCATCGAACAGGGCAAAGCCGATGGCGCCCATCACCGCGCCCTCGGCATCGTGGATCGGCAGGCGCATCACCACCAGCGGCTCCTTGGGCGTGTCGAGCATGTCCAGCAGAATCGGCCGGCCCTGGGTGATCACGTCGCGCATCTGGCTGCCGGGGATCACGCTTTCACACGGCTGACCAATCGCAGCACTGGCGTCCTCCAGGCCAAAGCGCCGTGCGTAGCGCTGGTTCATCCACACGATTCGTGCATCGCGATCGACGATGATCGTGCCCTCGCTGGATTGCTCGATGATCTCGAACAGCGAGCGGATCGCCAGTTGGCGCACGCGCTGGTAGTCCTTGAGGCTGTCACTGTCTTGCATGGGCCGCTCCGCCGTAATGAGGCTGCGATTATGCCCGTGGATCGAACGCCTCGCGCAATGCGTCGCCGATGAACACCAGCAGCGAAAGGATCAACGCCAGGGTGAAGAATGCGGTAAACCCCAGCCATGGCGCCTGCAGGTTCTGTTTGCCCTGGTTCACCAGCTCGCCCAGGGAGGCGCTGCCGGCGGGCATGCCGAAACCGAGAAAATCCAGTGCAGTGAGGGTCGAGATGGCCCCGGTGAGAATGAACGGAAGGTAGGTGAGCGTGGCGTTCATCGCATTGGGCAGAATGTGCCGCACGATCACCAGCCGGTCGGGCAGGCCCAGCGCCCTGGCGGCCTGCACGTATTCCAGGTTGCGCCCGCGCAGGAACTCCGCGCGCACCACGTCCACCAGTGCCAGCCATGAAAACAGCACCATGATTCCCAGCAGCCACCAGAAGCCGGGTTCCACAAAACCACTGAGAATGATCAGCAGGTACAGCACCGGCAGCCCCGACCACACTTCCAGCAGGCGCTGGCCGATCAGGTCCACCCAGCCGCCGTGGTAGCCCTGCAGGGCGCCGGCGGCCACGCCGATCACGGTGCTGATGGCGGTCAGCAGCAGGGCGAACAGTATCGACACACGGGTGCCGTACAGCACCCGCGCCAGCACGTCGCGCGCCTGGTCGTCGGTGCCCAGCCAGTTGGTGGCGGTGGGTGGGCTGGGGGTGGGTACCTGCAGGTCGTAGTTGGGGGTGTCGGCGCTGAAGGGGATCGGGGCAAACAGCATCCAGCCACCCTGGCCCTCGATCAGCTGGCGCACGTACTGGTTGCGGTAGTCGGGCTGGAACGGCAACTGGCCGCCGAACTGCTGTTCGGTGTAACGCTTGAAGACGGGGAAGTACAGGCTGCCCTGGTAGCCCAGCAGCAGCGGCTTGTCGTTGGCCACCAGCTCCGCCCCCAGGCTGAGCAGCAACAGCAGCCCGAACGCCCACAGCGAGAACCAGCCGCGGCGATTGCGCCGAAAATTCGCCAGCCGGCGCCTGGACAACGGCGACAGGCGCCGCATCAGTGTTGCCTCGTGGCAAAGTCGATACGCGGGTCGACCAGGGTGTAGCACAGGTCGCCCAGCAGGCGGATCAACAGGCCGAACAGGGTGAAGATGAACAGCGAACCGAACACCACCGGGTAATCCCGCGACACCGCCGCCTCGTAGCTCATGCGGCCCAGGCCGTCGAGCGAGAAGATCACTTCGATCAGCAGCGAGCCTGCGAAGAACACCGTGATCAGCGCCTGGGGAATGCCCGCCACCACCAGCAGCATCGCGTTGCGAAACACATGCCCGTACAGCACCCGACGCTCGCTCAGGCCCTTGGCCCGCGCGGTGACCACGTACTGGCGGGTGATCTCGTTGAGGAAGGCGTTCTTGGTCAGCAGGGTGAGGGTGGCGAAACCGCCGATCACCAGCGAGCCCACCGGCAGCACCAGGTGCCAGAAATAGTCGGCCAGCTTGCCGGCCAGGCTCAGCTCGGCAAAGTTTTCCGACACCAGCCCGCGCACCGGAAACCAGTTGAGCGAGGTCCCACCGGCAAACAGCACGATCAGCAACAGTGCGAACAGAAACGCTGGCAGCGCGTAGCCGATCACGATCAGCGCACTGCTCCAGGCATCGAAAGCGCTGCCGTGGCGTATGGCCTTGCGAATGCCCAGCGGGATCGACACCAGGTAGGTGATCAGGGTGGCCCATAGGCCCAGTGAGAGGGTGACCGGCAACTTGTCCAGGATCAGGTCGGTGACCTTGGCACCGCGAAAGAAGCTGCTGCCGAAATCCAGCTGGGCGTAGCGAGTGAGCATCAGCCACAGCCGCTCGTGGGCCGGCTTGTCGAAGCCGTACTGGCGTCTGATGGTCTCCAGCAGTTTGGGGTCCAGCCCGCGGCTGGCCCGCGAGTCGCTGTGCAGCGTGTCGCTGCCGGCCCCCGGCGCACCGCCGCCGATACCCTGCAGGCGCGCCACGGCCTGTTCTACCGGGCCGCCCGGTGCCGCCTGGATGATCACGAAGTTCACCAGCAGAATGATCAGCAGGGTGGGCAGTATCAGCAGCAGCCGGCGCAGGATGTACGCGGTCATGGCGCAGCCTCCAGCCGCTCGGCCATCTGCGCCGTGGTCAGCGGGGTGGGGCTGACCTCCCACCAGGTGTCCAGCGCCGGGTCATTGCTGGCTTGCACCCTGGGGATGCCGAAGCGGTTCCACCACACCGTGGAGGCGCCGGGCGGGTAGTAATTGGGGATCCAGTAGTAGTTCCATTGCAGCACCCGGTCCAGCGCATGGGCATGGCGCAGCATATCGGCCGGGCTCGCGGCCTTGACCAGGCCGTCGATCAGGCTGTCCACCGCCGGGTCCTGCAGGGCCATGTAGTTGTTCGAGCCAGGGTCGGTAGCCGCCGCCGAGCCGAAGTAGCTGTAAAGCTCCAGCCCGGGCGAGGGCGACACCGGGTAGCCAGTGACGATCATGTCGTAGTCACGGGCCATCAGCCGGTTGACGTACTGGGCCGCGTCGATGCGGCGTATGTCCAGGGTGATGCCGATCTGCGCCAGGTTGCGTTTCCACGGCAGCAGCAGGCGCTCCAGGCCCGACTGGCCATTGAGGAAGGTAAAGCTCAGCGGCTCGCCCCGGGCATTGACCAGTTGATCGCCCTGCGGGCGCCAGCCGGCCTGCTGCAGCAGAGCGAGGGCTTGCAGCTGCTTGTCACGGATCAGCCCCGAGCCGTCGGTGCGCGGCGCCTCGAACACCCGGTCGAATACCTCGGCCGGCACCTGTGCACGCAGGGGTTCGAGCAGGGCGAGCTCTGCGCGGTCGGGCAGGGCGCGGGCGGCCAGCGCACTGTTGGCGAAAAAGCTCTGCTGGCGGATGTACAGGTTGCGCATCATCTGCCGGTTGCTCCATTCGAAATCCCACAGCAGGCCCAGTGCCTGGCGCACGCGCCGGTCCTGGAACACCGGGCGCTGCAGGTTGAACACATAGCCCTGGGCATTCTGCGGCGCCCCTCGGGCCAGGTGCGCACGTTGCAGGCGCCCGTCGTCCAGGGCCGGGCCGTTGTAGCCGATCGAATAGCCGGTGGCGGAGAACTCGCGGTTGTAATCGTAACCGCCACCGCGCAGCACCTGGCGTGCCACGTCGGTGTCGCCGAAATACTCGATCTTCAGCTGGTCGAAGTTGTAGCGCCCACGATTGACCGGCAGGTCCCGTGCCCACCAGTCGCGGTTGCGCTCGAAGGTGATGCTGCGCCCGTTGTCGACCCGTGCGATGCGGTACGGGCCGCTACCCACCAGCGCCTGGAAGCCACCGCCGTTGGTGAATGTATCCTGGTCGAGCGCGTGCTCGGGCAATACCGGCAGCGACGCCAGGTCCAGGGCCAGGGTACGGTTCTGATTGTTCTTGAAGTCGAAGCGTACCTGCAGGGGCGTCTCGACCACCACAGCAGCCACGTCGGCAAACTGCGTGCGGTACTTGAGGTTGCCTTCACGCAGCAGCAGTTGGTAGGTGAAGCGCACATCCTCGGCACGCACTGGGCGGCCATCGGCAAAACGCGCACGCGGGTCGATGTAGAAGCGCAGCCACAGCCCATCGGCGCTGCGCTCGAGCTTTTGCGCGATCAGGCCGTACACGGTATAGGGCTCGTCCAGTGACCGAATGGCCAGCGGTGCATACAGCCAGCCGTCCACCTCGCTGACCCCGGTGCCCTTGTCGATGTAGGGCAGCACATGGTCGAAACCGCCGATTTCCAGCGCCGAGCGACGCAGGCTTCCACCTTTCGGGGCTTGCGGGTTGACGTAGTCGAAATGGCTGAACGAGGCGCGGTAGCGGGGGGCTTCACCATAGACGGTGAGGGCGTGGCTGGGGGCGGCGATCAGGGTTTGCCAGGGAGGCAGCAGAAACAGCAGCGGGGCAAGGACGAACAGCACAATGCGGGTCAAGCCCGCTCTCACAGGAGCGGGCCGACCCTCGACACGGCCGGCAGATGCGGCCAAGGCCGATCAGTCCTGGCGGCTGGTCACTTCCAGCAGGTGGTAGCCGAACTGGGTCTTCACCGGGCCTTGAACAGTGTTCACCGGTGCGCTGAACACCACGGTGTCGAACTCCTTGACCATCTGGCCGGGGCCGAACGAGCCCAGGTCACCGCCCTGGCGGCTGGAGGGGCAGGTGGAGTTGGCCTTGGCGATTTCGGCGAAGTCGGCGCCGGCTTCGATCTGTGCCTTGAGTTCGTTGCACTTGTCTTCGCTGGCGACAAGGATGTGACGGGCGGTGGCTTTTGCCATGGAGAATGCTCCTGGTGAGTAAAGGTGCAGCCTAGCGCAATCGGCGCGCGATTTCCTCCCCCGGTGTGCACGTGCCTTGGCCGGGCACCTGGTATTTGTGTCAGTTGTGCGCCTCGTACATTTTGCCTTTGAATCATTTCCAGCCCATTCCCCCGTTCAAACCTTTCGGGCTTCCTGGATTGGAGAAAACTTCATGACGAACAACTTGATTGTCCCCGGGACCCAATCGGGCTTGCAAACGATGATCGACCTGTTCAATGCCATAGTGGGAGGGCCGCCGGCATTCGGAGGATTTGCAGCCGGCACCCTGGCCCTGCGACGCATCTACATTCCAGGTTACATCACCCCGGTATACACCGAAGGCGCCCAGGTTGGCGTGAACAAGGGGATGGTCAATTCGGTGCGCGGAATGCAGGTATTCGTGCAGCCGTATCCGAACATGCTGGCGGGGGATCTGATCGAGGTGTTCTATGGCACCAGCAACATCGCGGCGGTGAAGGTCAGTGTCCGCGAGGAGCAGCTCGGCCAGAACATCGAAACCTACATCCCGGCCAAAAAGGTGCTGGAGGGCGTGCACGACCTCTACTACGTGATCACGCGTGCAGGCTCCACCAACAAGGAGTCTTCGCTGGTGCTCAAGGTACTGGCACGCCTCAAGTACCCCGGCGGAAACGACCCTGAACCCGATCGCGCCGGGCACTACAAGCTGCTGCCACCGTTTCTGACCAGCCCTCCAATCGGTGGCGTGGTGGGTGAAGAAGACATCAAGGACTTCCTTGATGGCGAGCTGTATGGCGTGGAAGTCACCGTACCGGCGTACCCGAACATGCGCGAGTACGACACAATTCGCCTGAGTTGGGGCGGCTCGATCGTCGAGTACATCGTGCAACCTGACGAGGTGGGCAACGACCTCGTCATCGAGGTGGATGCCGAGCTCATCTACGAGGCCGGCGACAGCGAAAAGCTGGTGCTTGTGTACTGGATCTGGGACGAAGTGTTCAATCCCGCAAGCGACTGGTCATTGCGCGGTTACATCGAGGTATCGATCGACCCCAACAAACTGTTGCCGCCCATCATCGTCAACCCAGACTCGCAAGCCGTGGAGGGCGACCCGATCGATGTGGCGCTGGTGGCGCAAGATGGCCTGGAAGTACAAGTGGCGGCGCTGTCGGTGTTCGGCTTCAAGGCAAGGGATGAGATTACCCTGTACTGGGTAGGCACCACGGCGCAAGGCCAGATCATTGCCCTGAATTACTCGCAAAAGTTGAGCAGCCCCCGGATATTGGTATTCAAGATTCCCTATGCCCACGTGCAGATGCTGGCGCGGGGTTCTGGCAGAACCTGGTTCACCAGAAAGCCTGATAAAAGCAACGTAGTACAGACCTCCCGGCGTGTGGGCGCAAACTTTATCGGCGCCGCCGTCAAGCTGCCAAGCCCGCAAGTGACCGAAGCGGTCGACGGCGTGCTGGAGGCCACACTGGCAACGGCGACCGTGGTGGTACCGGCAGCGGCCCAGCTGGAGAAGGACGACTTCATCGAGATCACCTGGCGAGGCACCGGTTCCGATGGCAGCACGTTGCTCTACAAGGACGCCAAAACGGTCACCAGCGCCAGCGCAGGAAAAGACATCTCGTTTGCCGTGAACGGGCCGCAGAACATTCAGCCGCTCAGCGGCGGTTCGCTCGAAGTCAGCTACACCGTAAGCCGGCAGGGCCTGGGGCGCCCTCTGGAATCACAGGCTCTCACGCTGCAAGTGGGCGTGGCGCAGTTGGAACTGCCGGCACCCCGTTGCCCGCAGGCACAAGACGGTGAACTGGATCCTGATGTCCTCGCCAGCGTCGATGTGATCATCGAGCCGTACACCGGAATGAAACTCGACCAGACCATCAGGGTGGTGTGGTCCGACGCGGGCGGTACCTTCTTCGACGATCTGATGAAGGTGACCAAGAACAATCTCGACAAGCAAGTGACGTTCACCTTCGAGCACGCCGAGTGGAGCAACTACCTGACAGTGGCAGCCGATGTGTACTACCAGGTCATCGAAGACCGCCAGCCGACTCGCGTGTCTGCCATGCTTTCGTTGCGTCGCAAAGAGCGCCAGTTACTGCTACCCGACCCGGTGGTGGAGGGCGCGGTCAATGGCACGCTGCGCCCTGTGGGCGATGCAGTGGTCACGATCCCAGCCGAGGCCCAGCTCAAACTTGGCGATGAAGTGGAACTGCTCTGGGATGGCGATGCCCCCCAAGGCTCGACGAGCGTCACCCTGTACATACTGGAAGATCAGACACGTGAGCTTAAGCAGTCTATCGATGCACGGTTCGTACTGGCCAACATCGATGCCAATGTACGGGTCAAGTATGTGGTGTACCGCTTCGATGGCCGCGAGCAGACGTCCGGCACCGTCACGCTGCGGGTACAGCGTGCGGCGCTGCCGCTGCCGATATTCGTGCAGGCGACCGCCAACAACCAGCTGAACCCGGACGATGTACGCAATGGTGCAACGTATCGGATCGACACCGTGGCCAGATTGCTGCGCGGTGACAGGGTGACCGTACGGGTGTACAGCGAGCTGCCGGCAGGCAACTTCAACCGCACGATCGTGGTAACGGCGGGCGACGAGGGCAAGGCCCTCGACGTGTCGGTACCCTATGCCACGATCAACGCCAGCAATCGCACCACGATCAAGCTCGAATACACGCTGCAGCGTAGCAGCGGCGGCCCGGAGGAACGCTCGCCGTCCAACAGCTATTTCGTAAACCGTGTGATAGGCAGCGGCAACCTGCGTATTTTCGGCGCCCGCTACGGCGCGAGCACCTACCGCGCCTCCAGTACCTCGCGAATTCTGAGCGCATTCAATGCGCAAAGCCTGCAGCCGATCCTCGCCGAATGGCGTTACCTGGACGAGCCCACCTGGACCGCAGGCACTACCTGGATGGACAAGCAGCCCTGGAAGGCGCTGCGCGTGCGCACGCAAACCGATGAGGTGCAGCTCAACCCGGCCAACATCATCGGCAACGGAATCGACGCCGCGGTCAATGGCAGTGCAGCGTTTGTCGCCCTGCGCAACGAACGCTCAGGGGGGGATCGCGATATCGTCGGGTGGGGCAGTATTGCCTATGGGGCAGTTATTCCGCAGACATTGGTGGGCCGCGACGACATCGCTGAAGTCAGTTGCACGCGCAGCGCGTATGCCGCACGCACGACCGATGGCACTGTGGTGTGCTGGGGCCAGGCGGGCGAGGGCGGTACCATGCCTAAAGGTGAAACCGGAAATTTCGTCGAAGTGCGCAGCAATGCCAGGGCGTTTGTCGGACGCAAAGCCGACGGTCGCCTCATTGGCTGGGGTGTGGGGCCCGAGGGTGCGACCATTCCGCCGGGGATCCTCAACCTGACGGATTTCACCGCTGTCTACGGTGCCGGCAGCGCTTTTGCAGCGCAGCGTGCCGACGGTTCGCTGGTAGCCTGGGGCAGTGCCGCCAACGGCGGCAACTTGCCCAAGAATATCGCCGACCTCAAGGACATCTACTACGTCAAGGGCAACTTTGCCGCCTTTGCCGCACGGCGCACCAACAATAGTGTCGTTGCCTGGGGAAATGCCGGATATGGCGGCACGTTACCGGCTGCAATCGCCGATTTCACCGATATCGTCACCCTGGAGGGGGCCACGGCCCAGGCATTCAGCGCCTTGCGTGCCACCGGCCAGGTGGTGGCCTGGGGGGCTGGCAGCCATGGCGGCTCGGTGCCGGAAGAAATTGCAGCTCTGACTGACATCGTGGAGGTCACCAGCACCTGGCATGCCTTCTGTGCCCGGCGCAGGAACGGTGCGGTGGTGGCCTGGGGCAACGCGAACAACGGCGGCAACATGCCAAAGGCTGTGGCCGACCTGCGCAATGTCATTCAGGTCACCGGCAGCGCATGGGCGTTCGCCGCCCTGTGCAGCGACGGTACCGTGGCGGTCTGGGGGCGTTCTGAAGCCGGCGGCGATATCAGCCGGGTGTCCGACCAACTGAAGCATGTGCGTGCGGTGTACGCCAACTCCAACGGCTTCGCCGCATTGACGTCAGACGGGCGCGTGGTGACGTGGGGCCAACCGCAGGGCGGTGGCGACAGTGCGGCGGTGCAGGCGGCGCTGCGCAACAAGGTGACCACCGGCCACCGGGTAGATGTCAATGCCGAGGCCGACGGCGAATGGGCTGGCGCGCCAGGCGCCTGAGGCCTTTGAGCGATATGACCCTGCAATCGGCGCTGCCTGGCGCCGGTTGCCTACCTGCGGGAGTTTGACGACATGACCGACTACACCGTGCCAAAGATGAACGACGTCAGCGAAGGGGCACTCGACCTCGGTACAGTGGGTGAATTCACCCGTGCAGAGGTACAAAGAAGTGCCAGCTGGCACAACAAAGTGCTGAAGCTGTTTGTGCTCGACGAGCAGAACAAGGTGCTCTACGACGAGGTAAGGCCCACCCCGAACAACGACCGACTGGCGGTTTGGGAAAATATTGCGAAAAGCACATTGCTTGGCCGTGAGGGCCAACAACTGCGCGTGTATTACGAGGTCGACGGGGTGAAGTCGCAGGTACTGACATTCACCATCAAGGCGAACTTCGCTGCGCCCCTGACAGTCGACCTCAGCGGCCACAACTACATCGTGTTCCGCACCGCCGCCGAGGAGCCCAGCCCGCCGCCAGAAGTGCCCGACTACGCACAGTTCACCCGCACCACCGCACAGGCCGTCAACTACGAAAGCAGCGACACCAAGGTTGCCCGTGTCGACAGCAGCGGCAAGGTCAGCCTGCTGGGCAATGCAGAGGATCCGCCGGTCACCATTACCGCACTGGACGCTGCCGGTGCCTCGGTCGGCAGCTACACACTGACGGTCCGAGGGGTCAGGGGGTTGTACCTGTTGAGCTACGACCACGAGCTGCAGGCCCCAGGCGCCGCACTAGCCGCCACCAGCTATGGCCTGGACGTGCCGACAGCCGACGACTTCAGTCGCTTCAGCGCTGTGTACGCGGCGGCAAAAGACGACCTCGCGGGCTATCTGAACGCGCAGAACCTGGGCCTGCCGGACATGACGGAAAAAGGCTTTCTGGGTGTTGTTACTGATACGAGCGGCTCGCCCACCTACCTGGACCTGGCAACGCTGCAGGTAAGCAGCGCCAGCCCAAGCCAGAAAGGCTACGCGATAGGCATCAGCCAGCCCCACTGACTCCATGGCAGGAGCAACCGTTGATGGACGCAATCAGACGTACCTATGCGGCACTGGTGTTATGCGTTTGCGCGAGCATGTTCAATGCGCATGCAGACACTACCCAACCTTCGGACCCAACCCTTCGCCTGCCCGAAGTGGCAGCCTTGCAGGGCGCCGAGCTGGACCCTGAAAAGGTACCGGCCACGGGGCTGAACATCACCGTCCAGGGGGTTGATAACGATAACGCGGTAGTACTGGCGTTCCAGACCACCTTGACGATCTACCTTGCCGATGCGCAAGGCCAGGCGATCACCACGATCAGTTGGCCGATCTCGGCGCGCAATGCCGGCAAACCCGTCACCTTGCCGATCGAAAAGCGCTATGTCGAGGCCAATGTCGGCAAGACCCTGCAGGTCTACTACACCGCGCAGGCGCCGCGCTCGGCGCCGCGCAGATCGGGCGTGGTCACCCTGCTGATCAAGGAAGGCTTCACTGCTGCACAGGCACTCAACCTGGCCAGCCGACGCTATGTCGTGTTCTTCGACGAGCACAACCTGGCCAGGACGCCACCGACCATCCCCGACTATGCCCGCTACACCCGTGCACAGCCAGGGGCCACCGGCTATAGCGTGGACAACACGGGCATTGCCAGGGTCGATCCCGATGGACAGGTCTCGGTATGGGGCAATGGCGACATCACCGTCACTGCGCAGAACGCGGCAGGGGCCAGTTCCAGCTACGTGCTCAGTGTGCGCGGCGTGCGTGAGCTGCGCCTGCTCAGCTCGGCGTATCGATCCACCTGGGCACAGGCGCAGGCCAAGGCCCGCGACGAGGGCTACACCCTGCCGAGCAACGAGGATTTCGAGGCGCTGGCACGGCTCTACCCATCGCCGGCCAACAGCCTCGCCCAGGCACTGAACCTGGCTCCGTACCGGGTGTGGGGCATAGGGTTGGGCGCACAGACGGCCGTGTACTTGGACCTCTACGACAACCTGGTCAGTTCCGAAGTCACGACAGAGTATGAGCTGGGCTACCCGGCCGGCATTCGTTGAACAGCGGCGCGCCATGGGAGGCGACCTGTATGAACGTTGCGAGCAAACTGATTTGTGGCATCGCATTGTGCGTTTTGCTGGGCAGCGCCCATGCCGTCGGGAGCCCGCAGGTAGCGATGCAGTTGAATGCGCGCTACAGCAGCACACCGGCACAGTGCTTAGGACGCGCACCGGCCTTTGCCTGCAGCGGCGTGTTGCTACGCGCAGTGCCAGCCAGCGACGTCGAAACGTTCTGGAAGAAAGACGATGCCGCGCAAATGAGTTTTCTGCGCAAGGACCGTGCCCTCGACGGGCTGGCAGCACCTTCGGGGTTCGTGCTGTTCGACCGGCTGACGGCCGTGGGCCTGGGCAAGCCGTATCAGGCCGGCAGCAGTGCCGGTGGCGTGGTGGTCAGTACCTGGAATGCCCAGGTGCCCGCGCAATTGCCCATCCAGGCCATCTTCTACGACGTCACCCGGGCCGGTGCCCTGGCGGCAGCCCAACGCAGCCAGCGCGCCTACTTCGACGCCACGGCCCAGTGGTTGCCGGTGGTGCGCCTGCACCTGGGCGATGGCAATGGTCTGGTGTTCGGTTTCAGCCAGCAGGATCAGCTGGACAATGGCTACAGGGTCACCCGGCGCCTCAACCAGCGTTACGCCGACACCCGGCCTGCCTGTATCAGCGGCCGCTCCGGGTTCGATTGCAACGGGGTGCTGTTGCGCTCGACAGGCACGGGCAACTTCAAGGCCTGGAATCCGGCCCCCCGTGCGCTGAAGAACGGCGGCGTGTCCTTCAGCTACCTGCGCAGTGACATGGCCATCAAGGTGGTGGTGTGGCCGCAAGGCTATCTGATTCGCGAAACCGCCGCCCCTGTAATACACACCCTGCCTGCCGCATGCCTGTACGTCGCCGACGGCGCCACGCACGATGCGGTGTCAACCAACACCTGCACCTTTCGTGGCTGGTGCGACGAAAAACAACCGCCCGTGAACAGCGTCGCCACCTGGTCCGCCTCCACTGCTGGCAATCGGTACAGAAGCTGCGCGTTCCGCGCCGACGCCACGGCCTTGCAACTGATGGTCGAGATTCGCCAGAAAGTCCCGGGGCTAACCGGTTGGAATGAAATCATGGTCCCTACCTGGCCGCAGGACATTGCAGCGCAATTGCCGATCGAAGCGTTCTTCTTCAGCGCCACTGCGCATTACCTGGGGCAGGTGGGGGGTACCAACGGCCTGGCCGGGGGGCAGTCGTTCCAGCAGGACTACTTCAAGGAGACCAGCCGCTGGCTACCGCTGGTCAAACTGGACGTGCAGGCCGCCAATCGGCAGCCCTTCACCTATGACCCCGCTGTGCAGCAGCTCAAGTGAGGTGCACACACATGGGCATCTTGAGACTGTGCGGTGTGCTGGCGCTGTGCGCCTGCCTTGCGCCGGTGCACGCGCAGGAAGGCACCCGCACGGCGCAGTGGCTCAATGCACGCTTCACCAACACGCCGGAACAGTGCGTGGGCAGAAGTCCTGCCTTCGCCTGCAGCGGCGTACTGGTGCGCAGCGTACCGCAGAGTGCGAACGCAGATTTCTGGACGCTCAAGGACGTTGCCGGCAGCGACCTGCGCTTTGTCTTCCTGCGCAACGACCGTAGCATGGCGGGCCTGGCGCTCGGGTGCGGCTACCTGTTGTTCGATGGTCTGAGCGCAGCAGCGCTTGGCAAGGCTTTTCAGGCTGTGCAAGACCCGGTATCGCCCGGGGCGGTCCTGGTGTCTGGCTGGCAGGCACAGGCGCCGGCGCAGCTTGCCATCCAGGCACTGTTCCATGACAGCGCGCAGGCCGGGGGCCTGCGCTGCGCTCAGCGCAATCAGTTGGCTTATTACCAGGCCACCGGCCTCTGGCTGCCGATCCTGCGGATTGCGCCTGGCGATCCGCAGGCACAGGTGTTCGGCTTCGCGCAGCAAGAGCAGCTCTACAATGGCAGGCGCGTGGCCGAGCGCCTTGAGCACCGCTATCGGGATGCCTTGAGCGAATGCCGCGACGGGCAGGCAGCCGCCTACTGTCGCGGGGTGCTGATCCGCGCAGTGAATGGCGCCTCCGGTTTTCACGCATGGAACCCCAGCAGCAACTCCGTGACACGCAACGGCGTGTCGTTCTCCTACATACGTGCCGATGTCGGCACGCAGCGCCTGGCCGGTACCGAAGGGCTCATCTACCGCGAGCTTGCAGCACCCGCACGCCAGACACTGGTAATGCGCTGTGCCTACCCGGCCAATGCCAGTAGCAGCGCCATCCCCAACAGCTGCCGGGCCAGCTGCGCCTCGCAGAACATCAACAGTGTCAGCGCCTGGCGCAGCCGCTATGGTGCCAGCCCCGTCAGCAGTTGCGCCTTCGACCCCAGTGCTGCGGCCTTCGAGTTGAACATCGAAGTGCGTGCCCATGGCGGCGCCTGGAACGAAATCATCATCGCGCCCTGGCCGCAGAACATCGGCCCGCAGCTCACACTCGAAGCTGCATTCCTTATCCGTGGCAGTGGCGGGCTGAACGGTGCCCGGTACATCCAGCGCGATTACTACCAACAGGCCGGCAAGGTCATTCCTGTGCTACGGGTCGATCTGACGGCGGCCAACGGCCAGGTGTTCACCTTCGACCCCCTGGACCAGAACCTGTGACAACGCAAGGCATAGGGCATGGAGGTAACCAGGGGGCTTCACTGCGACCGACAAGCGTGGCAGCACGGCGAGCTACGGAGTGAGGTGAGCAATCGTACCTGAAACCCTCTGCTGGCACTGCCTTCTCGGGGCGGGCGGGCGAGTACGAACCAGGCTATCCAAGCCGGTATCCACTGATCGCAGCCACGCTGCCAAGGAGTCGACGATGAGGAACCTGATGCGTTCACTGTGCCTGGGCTGCACCTTGTGCCTTGTACAGAGTGCAGCGTATGCCCTTGGGGGTGCACAAACCGCCGCGCTGCTGAATGCGCGCTACGCCAGTACCGCGTCCCAGTGCGTGGGGCGCGCACCTGCCTTTGCCTGCAGCGGCATCGTGCTGCGCACGCTGATGCCCAACCAGGCCGAGAAGTTCTGGGTGCCTGACGCCGCCGAAGGCACTGACATGCGCTTCATCTTTGTGCGCAAAGACCATGTGCCGACGACATTGGGCTCGGGCGCGGGGTTCTTGCTGTTTGATCGCTTTACGGCGCTGGCCCACGGCAAGCCGTACCAGGCCACCCAGCCAGCGGCCAACCTGGGCGAGGTGGTGGTGAACGGCTGGAATGCGCAGGCGCCGGGGCAACTCGCGATCCAGGGCGTGTTCTATGACCCCGGGCAAGCCGGCAGTCTGTTGCGCGCCCAGAGCAGCCAACGCGATTACTTCCAGGCCACCGGTACATGGCTGCCGCTACTGCGCTTGCAGCTTGGCGAACCGCAGGGGCAGGTCTTCGGTTTCAGTCAGCAAGACCAACTGGACAATGGCTACCGGGTGGCGGCACGGCTCAACACACGCTACCTCGACACCGGCAATGGCGACGACACCTGCCGGGGCAATCGGGGCGCCTTCTACTGCCGTGGTGTACTGCTGCGCACGACCGATGTCGGCAACTTCCGTGCGTGGAACCCGAGCTCCAATTCGGTACGCGGCAATGGCGTGTCCTTCAGTTATTTTCGCGCCGACAGCAAGGTGCTGCGTACCTACAAGGCGCAGGGGCTGGTGATACGTGAAGAAGCGGCACCGGCGACCAGACCCTTGTCTCTACGGTGCGTGTACCCCTTCGATGGTAGCACTGGCGGGCGGGCCGATATGTGCGACTTCCGGCTTTCTTGCGCCTCAGCGGGGATCGATTCGGCAGCGGCATGGTTGGCGCGCTTCCGTGGCAGCCCATACTCAGGTTGTTGGTTCTCCCCGGCGGCGCAACAATTTCGGGTGGCCAACGAGATCCGCCAACAGCTCAACGATGGCCTTGGCTGGAATGAAATGGTTGTAGCGGCCTGGCCCGCCGGTGCGCCGCTTGGATTGCCGCTTGAGGCGCTGCTCTACAGCAGGGCCAGTTACTTTGCGGGCGATGGCCTGGCAGGTGGCAAGCGGTTCCAGACCGACTACTTCGCCGATACGGGCCGTACCTTGCCGTTGCTTCAGTTGCGCCCGATGCCCACAGATGGACGCCTATTCATCTACGACCCGAACGATCAGGCCCTTCGGTAATCGACGCGACAGCGGCCAACCCACTGCCCCTGGGCAAGCTGGAACGGCAGGACCAGTACGTCTGACCTGCCTGCCCCTTAACATTCTGCCTATGTGAGGGGCGACAGGTGTCTACCCGCGTTGGCTAGTGGCCGCTTCGCTCAACAAGGCTTCTGTGGCCCCCCAGCCCAGGCAGCCATCGGTGATCGATACACCGTAGCGCAGGGGGGCCTTGCCCAGTGCCTGGCAACCCTCGAACAAATGGCTTTCGAGCATCATGCCGATGATCGAGCGGTCACCCTGCAAGCGTTGCTGCAGCACCTGATTGAACACTTGAGGTTGGCGCAGTGGGTCCTTGCCGCTGTTGGCATGGCTGCAGTCCACCATCAGGCGTGGGCGGATGCCGGCCTTGTGCAGGCCCTGGCGTGCCTGCTCCAGGCTGGCGGCATCGTAGTTGGGGCCCTGGTGGCCGCCGCGCAGCACCAGGTGGGTATCAGGATTGCCAAGGGTCTCGACGATCGCCGGATGCCCCTGGGCATCCAGCCCGAAGTGGCGGTGGGCATGCGCGGCACTGCGGATGGCGTCGCAAGCGATACCCACGCCGCCGTCGGTGCCATTCTTGAATCCGACCGGCAGCCCCAGGCCGCTGACCATCTCGCGGTGAATCTGCGATTCGGTGGTGCGTGCACCGATGGCCGCCCAGCTCAGCAGGTCATCGAAGTAGCCTGCTGCCATCGGCTGCAGCAGTTCGGTGGCCACCGGCAGGCCCCGTTCGAGCATGCCCAGCATCAGCTGGCGAGACAGCGCAAGGCCACCCTGCATGTCATCGCTGCCATCCAGGTGCGGGTCGTATGCCAGGCCTTTCCAGCCCACCGTGGTGCGGGGCTTTTCGACATAGGCACGCATCACCAGCAACAACTGGTCATCAACCTGGCGGGAGAGGGCAGCCAGGCGTTCGGCGTATTCAAGGGCAGCGTGGGGGTCGTGCAGCGAGCAGGGGCCGACAATCACCAGCAGGCGATCATCCTCGCCGTCGAGAATCGCCTTCACCGCCTGGCGGTGGCGCTCGACCTGGCCGCCAAGGGCGCTGGACAAGGGCAGTTGCTGCTTGAGCTGAAACGGGCTGGGCAGGCGCAGGTTGAGGCTACTGTTGGCTGCGATAGCCTGGGGTTGGGACAGGTTCAGGGCTTGGGTGGACGCTTGCATGGTCGGGTTTCCTTGGGCGGAAGGCGGGTTCGGTCCCGCGCCTTCGGCCCTAGCGAGATGTTCGATTTCGTGTCGGTGTTTGCGTGCCACCTGTACTGGACCGGTCGGAGGCGGCTGGCTGGCCCGAACGGCAGTGGCTAAATCGCCAGGCAAGGCTTTGGTAACGGTAATAGGTGCTGTGGTTCATGGTGCAATCCTCATCGATGTCGGTGGTGTACGGCGCCCAAAACAAAACCCCCGGTGGGCAGGGCCGACCGGGGGTTGAGTATTCTCGTGTTCGGCGGCCCTGGGAGTGGGCGCCGGTGTGGGTATCAGCGGCGCCTGTGGCTAAACCAATACCCAAAATAAAAGCCGCTGGCAGACAGTGCCGCGCACGCACGCACAGCCGCCAGGTGCGATACGCGACCTGTGTGCAGTGCTTGAGTGAGGGAAATAGACGACATGCTGTGCTCCAGTTGATTGCCCGAGCTTACTTCAGGCGCGCAACTGGATGCAACTGGCAAATGGCGTTAGGCTTGCGCCCGATTGCTGGCACCGGAGCGTTGTCAGCGCACGCCGCACAGACGTGCATACCACCACATGGAGTCTCCCGATGCATGTGAACGACTACACATCGGCCATTACCACCCGCACCACCGGTGCAAGCCCCCTCCCTACCAGCCTTGGCATCAACCATGGCAACAGCAGCAGCGCCAGGGCCCTGAATGCCTACGCCGGCCAGGACACCAGCAGTGTCTCCAACCTGGCCCGTCAACTGGCCGCAAGTGCCACCCGTGCCAGCGAGCGCGATACCGGCCTGAGCCATTCGGCACTCGGTGCGTTGGCCAGGTCGCTGCTCGACAAGATTACCGGCGCTGCGTATTCGGCCAACAAGGCCGCCCACGACAAGGAAGTACCGGCCACCGATGACCCCGAGCTGCTGGCCCGGGCCGAACAGGCCACTGCGTTCGTGAACGCGACGCTGACCGTGGGCAGCAAGACCGTTGAAAACCCGTTCGCCGGCCTGTCGCGCGAGCAGCTGGCGCTGATCACCTACGATGACAGCGGCACCTTCACGGTCAACGAACGGCGCGCCGCGTTCGAGGAGTCCACCCGCCAGGAGCAGGCGTGGCGTCGCGAGGTCAGCGACAAGGCGCAGCAGGAATACAACACCACCGGCCGCATGACGGACTTCTTCAAGCAAGTGCAGGCTCACTACAACAGCCTGCCGGCAATCGAGAAGGCTCAGTATCCGGCCGACTATGCGGCGCAGGTGCAACAGCACATCGATGCCGACATCAACTACAAGGCGCAGAACGCCAAGGACATGATCGTTCCCATGACCCTGGCCGAAACCCTGTTGACGATGGGGCCGGTGGGCAGCGGCAAGACCCTCGCGCTGCCCGGCGCCGGCTGATCAGCGCCGCAGGTAGGCGGTAAAGTCGATATCGCCGGCACTGAGAATCGCCTGCACCCGGTTGTGCACGTTGAGCTTGCGCAGAATCGCCGAGACATGGGCCTTGACCGTGGTCTCGGCGATATCCAGGTTGTAGGCGATCTGCTTGTTCGACTCCCCCTTGGTCATGCGCTCGAGCACCAGCAACTGCTTGCGGGTGAGCGCCTGCAGCAGCTCCGGGGCAAAGCCTGCATGCTCGCTCTGGTTGCGCCGGCCGGTGCTTTTTTGCGTGCGGATGATGTCGGGCGGCAGGTACACGTTGCCGTTGAGGATCTGCTCGATGGCATCGGTCATCTGCGAGCGCGGCGACGACTTGGTGATGAACCCCACCGCGCCATAGGTGATTGCCTGCAGCACCACCTGCTTGTCCTGCTCGGCCGAGACGATCACCACCGGGATCGTCGGCGCCTCGTTGCGCAGGTTGATCAGCCCGCCAAGGCCATGCATGCCGGGCATGTTCAGGTCCAGCAGGATCAGGTCCAGGTCGTCATGCTGGCCGGTCAGGCTCAGGGCGCTGTCCAGGTCGGCGGTTTCCATGACCTCGCTGCCAGGGAAGCCGTCAGTGATGACGTTGTGGATCGCTTCGCGAAACAGCGGGTGGTCGTCGGCGATCAGAATCTTGTACATGGCTTTGCACCTTATTGTTGTGGTTGACCGCTAGGCAGACAGTAGTCAGGGGAACGCTTCGGGTGTCGCGGGGTGTACCGGCAGCCCGGCATTCTCCCAGGCATCCAGGCCATCACGGTACCAGTACAGCCGCGTGTAGCCCAGTGCATCGGCGCGCTTGACCGCATTCCAGCTCAGCCAGCAATCGGAGCGACAGTAGAAGACGACGGCGCGCTGCTTGTCGCCATGGCTCAGGCGTTGCAGGTGGCGGCTGAAATAGCGGGCCCAGGCGTCGTCCAGCTGGCCATCGCCGGTGTTGGCCAGCCAGTGGCTGTGGGGGAGGTTGGCATGCGGCTCGCTGTCGATGAACCGTCCATGCAGCCAGGGGCGCTTGTACACGTCGATCAGCAACGGCGGTGGCTGCTGTTGCAGCAGAGCCTGCAGCTGCGCGGTATCGAGGGTCTGCGCCGGCGGCGCCTGATCGGGGGTAGGGCTGCGGTACAGGGTGGCGCGGTAGCCGTCGGCAGTGAACAGCGCCGTGTCGGCGCTGGCGGGCACCGCCAGGGTCAGGCAGGCAGAAGCGAACAAGGCACGCAGCAGCATGGTCGGCAGTCTCGTTTTTGTTATGCCTGGTATTACAGGCCAGTACTGGCGCTTTGTGAATGCGACCATCGACAGCGCGGGCAGTACCAAAGTAGTAGCGGCCGTGCTCGCCAGCGGCTCTAGCATGGGGTATAGCCACTACAGGAGTACTGCGCGATGGGCATCTTGCTGGTCGACGACCACCCGATGATTCGCCTGGGCCTGGCCCACTTTCTGGGCGAAGGGCTCAATGGCCTGCCAGTTCGCGAGGCCGGCAGCGGCGAGGAGGCCCTGCAGCAGGTGCAGGAGGAACTGCCCGGCCTGGTGATCATGGACTTCGACCTGCCCGGCATCAGCGGCCTGGAAACCACCCGGCGCCTGCGTCAGCGCCTGCCGCAACTGCGCGTGCTGTTTTTCAGCGAACACACCGAGCTGGGCCTGGTTCGCCAGGCACTGGACGCGGGGGCCTGCGGGTTTCTGTCCAAGGCGGCAGCGCCGGCGGTGGTGCTTGAAGCCGTGCGCCGGGTACTGGCGGGGCATGCCTACATCGAGCAACCGCTGGCCACCCAGCTGGCCTGCCAGCCGCACCCGGGGCAGGGTGGCGGCAATGCTCGGCTGCAGGGGCTGACCCAGCGCGAGATCGAAATCTTCCTGATGCTGGCCAAGGGCACCCCAACCCGGTTGATAGCCCAGCAGCTGTGCATCAGCGCCAAGACCGTCTCCAACTACCTGACCTTGCTCAAGAGCAAGCTGCAGGTCAGCTCCCATGCCGAACTGGTGCACCTGGCAATCGAAGCCGGCCTGCTGCGTATAGCGGCGTAGGCTGTGTACGCAGGCACCTAGTCCCAGGTGCTCGGGCAACCCTGGCAGCCTTCCATGTTGCTGTCCTGGAAGTTGGCGTAGTGCTGGCGAGTGCCGCGCAGGTCGGCTTTCTCCAGGTTGCTTTCACCGAACTTGGCTTCCTGCAGGTTGGCATCGGCCAGGTTCGCCCCCACAAGGTCGGCCCTGCTCAGCCAGGTCATTTCCAGGTCGGCGGCTTGCAGGTTGGTATTGTGCAGCTTGGCGCCGGACAGGCGGGCAAACTCCAGGTAGGCGGCGCTGAGGTTGGCACCATTGAAGTTGGCGCCCTGGGCGTACATGCCCCAGGCCTGGACCGCGATCAGCGTGGCATCGGTGAAGTTGGCCACGCGCAGGTTGGTTTGCTGCAGGCTGGCACGGGTGAGGTTGGCGCCTTGCAGGTTGGCTTTCTCCAGGTTGGCCAGGTCGAGCTTGGCGTGACGCAGGTTCGCGCCACGCAGGTCGGCACCGGCCAGGTTCATCTTGCGCATGTCCTGGTTGTTCAGGTCGGCATTCTGCAGGTTGGCGCCGGGGCACTGGCTTTCAGGCTGGATGATGCAGCCGTTGATCTTCAGCGGCTGTGGTTCCAGTTCGTCGTCGGCAGCAAAAGCCGGGGACAGGGCGACGGCGAGCACTAGGGGCAGATACTTCATGGGAATCTCCTTGGCAGTTTGAAAGCAGACGCGGGTCAAGCCCGCTCCCACAGGTTTGGTGATCCCTTGTGGTGGCGAACTTGACCCGCGAAAACGCTCAGATCAACGCTTGGCGGTCTTGGTATCCCAGGCCGGGATCTTGAACACCCAGAACGATCCACCCTGTGCCACCGGCTTGGTCAGCTCGGCCATGTCGCCACCCCACAGCGGTACTGCACCGCCGTAGCCGACGGTCACGCCGATGTACTGCTCGCCATCCTGTTCCCAGGTGATCGGTGGCGAAACGATGCCGCTGCCGGTCTGGAATTTCCACAGCTCTTCGCCGGTCTTGGCGTTGAAGGCCTTGAAGTAGCCGTCGCCGGTACCGGTGAACACCAGGTTGCCCTTGGTGGCCAGCACGCCGGCCCACAGCGGCAGGCGCTCGTTGTGCTCCCACACCACCTTGCCGGTGGTCGGGTCCATCGCACGCAGCGAACCTACGTGGTCCTCGTACATGCGCTTGATGCGGAAGCCCATGCCCAGGTAGGCCGACCCTTTCTTGTAGTTGACCTCTTCGGTCCAGTATTCCTCTTTCCAGTGGTTGGCCGGTACGTAGAACAGGCCGGTGTCCTGGCTGTAGGCCATCGGGTTCCAGTTCTTGCCGCCCAGGAACGGTGGCGAGACTTCCACCGGCTTGCCCTTGGTTTCGCCTGGCAATGGCTTGGCAGGGCGCTGGCCTTCGTTTTCGACCGGGCGACCGGTCTTGAGATCGATGTGGCTGGCCCAGGTGATGTTGTCCACGAACGGGAAGGCGTTTTTCAGCTTGCCGTTGGTGCGGTCCACCACATAGAAGAAGCCGTTGCGGTCAGCGTGCGCGGTGGCCTTGTACTGCTTGCCGTCCTTGTCCTTGTAGTCGAACAGCACCAGTTCGTTGTTGCCCGAGAAGTCCCAGGCATCGTTCGGGGTGTGCTGGTAGAACCACTTGACCTCACCGGTGGTCGGGTCGACGCCGACCTGGCCCGAGGTGTACAGGCTGTCGAAGTCGTGCGGGTTGCCGTCCTTGGAGGTACGTGCCCAGGTGTTCCACGGGCCAGGGTTGCCGGCGCCGACGATGATGGTGTTGGTTTCGGGGTCGAAGCTAGCGCTTTGCCATGGGGCGCCGCCACCGTGGCTCCAGGATTCGACCTTGCCGGTCTCGGTGGTCGGGTCGTCCGGCCAGGACGGGGCCTTGACGTCGCCGGTAGGGGTGCTGTCCTTGCCGTTCAGGCGGCCCATGTGGCCTTCGACGAACGGACGCATCCACACTTCTTCACCGGTTTCCGGGTCGCGGGCATACAGCTGGCCGACCACGCCGAATTCGTCACCGGAGCTGCCGTGAATCAGCAGCACCTTGCCGCTCTTCTGATCCTTGATCAGGGTCGGGGCGCCGGTCATGGTGTAGCCGGCGCTGTGATCGCCGAATTTCTTGTTCCATACCACTTTGCCGGTGTCTTTGTTCAGCGCGATCACGCGGGCATCGAGGGTGCCGAAGTAGATCTTGTCGCCGAAGATGGCAGCGCCACGGTTGACCACGTCACAGCACGGACGAATGTTGTCCGGCAGGCGATGGTTGTAGGTCCACAGACGCTTGCCGGTCTTGGCGTCCAGGGCGAACACCCGCGAATAGGAGCCGGTGACGTAGATCACGCCGTCGTTGATGATCGCCTGGGATTCCTGGCCGCGTTGCTTTTCGTCACCGAAGGAGTACGACCAGGCCGGGGTCAGCTTGAACACGTTCTTGTCGTTGACCATGGCCAGCGGGCTCCAGCGCTGGGCATTGGTGCCCATGCCGTACTGCAGCACGTTCTGGGTGTTGAGGTGGTCGTTGGCGATGTCTTCCCAGGTCACCGGCTTGGCGTTGGCCGCCGGTGCCAGGGCCAGGCTCGAGACCAGCAGGACGGCCTGCACAGCCATGGACAGTGGGGAAAGCGCGGCGGGTAACGATCTTATTGTCATAGTGGGTGTTCCCAATGGAGGTTTTGTGCCTGCCTAGACTGGATCGTCGCCGCCTGCGCAGATACGGAAAAACTCCCGCCCTGAGCGGGAAAATGTCCCAGTCGGCGCATGATTTGGCACTGCCCCACAAGCCCTACTACCAAGGGAGTAGCACGCGACCACCAAAGCAGCATGGGGGCGCTGGAGTGCGCTTTCTAAGATGCCCGGCAGCACCCCGGTATCGCGAGGTGCCTGCGTGCAAACCGTACAGACAAAGCAGTCGAGGGCAGAACAATGACAACAGTGAAAAACGCCTGGATGAGCGCCGTGCTGATGGCCGGCCTGATGAGTACCGGGGCGGTGTTCGCCCATGGCAACGTGACCCCGTCGGCGGTCAACACCGGCACCCTGGAAAAACTCGGTGACGAGTGGCGTGAAACCAACCCCTACCGCAACGGCCCCAACCATGACGAGGCAGTGTCCATCGGCGCCTCGGCTTACAACCAGAACTGCGCGGCCTGCCACGGCCTGGAAGCCAAGTCCGGCGGCATCGCCCCTGACCTGCGCCTGCTGGACGAGGGCGAGGCGGGCGATGAATGGTTCGTGGAGCGGGTACGCAACGGCGCGGTGCGTGACGGGCGCGTGTACATGCCCAAGATGGCCGACTACCTGAGCCAGGAAGCGTTGTGGGCGGTGCGTACCTACCTTGACAGCGTGCACATCGAGGAATAGGCCATGCGCCGGGTACCGTTGCTGTTGGCCGCGTTGCTGCTGGCCGGCCCGGCCTGTGCAATACAGCCGGGTGCCGATCCGGTGCCGTCGGTGATGTGGGAGTTCTATCGCAAACAGTGGCTCCAGGATGAGCCCTACGTCTTTGATGAGCGCGTGCGGGTGATTGCCCCGCCATTCGCCGAGGACGCCCGACAGGTGCCGTTGCAGGTCGATGCCCGGGCGTTGCCGGGCAAGGTGCAGCGTATACTCGTGTGGGCCGAACTCAACCCGATACCGCGGGTCGTCGATTTCCATCCCGGCCCGCAGGTTCTGCCGTGGCTGGCTGTGCGCATACGCATCGAGCAGGCCACCCCGCTGCGTGCGGCCGTGCTGACCGATGACGGTACCTGGCACATCGGTTCGAGCCTGATCGATGCCGCCGGCGGTGGCTGCACGGCGCCCAGCGTGGTGCGCAGCCAGCCCGGCTGGGAAGAGCGTCTGGGCCAGGTACTGGGTGCACGCTACCCGCGCGATGCCTTCAGCCGCGTGCGCCTGGACGTGTCGCACCCGATGGATAACGGCCTGACCGGCGGCATCCCCGAATTCTTCATCGAACACGCCGAGCTGTTCGATGCCAAGGGCCAGTCGCTGGCCACCCTCGAACTGTTTCCTGCCGTGAGCGAGAACCCCAGCCTGGGCTTCGACCTGCTCAACCAGGGGGCTACCCGCCTGGTGCTGCGTGACAACAACGGCAACCAGTTCGACGCTGCCATCGAGTGAGGACCGTGATGCGAGCACTGTTGCTGTTGCTGGCGTGTGTCAGCCTGCCGAGCCTGGCCGACCTGGACTACCGCCTGGCGCCGCGCCAGATCGCGGCCGACACCTATGTGCTGGAGGGCAGCACCGAGCACTTCTCCCGTACCAACGGCGGCAACATCGTCAATACCGGTTTCATCGTCACCGAGGCTGGCGTGGTGGTGATCGACAGCGGTCCGTCGCTGCGCTATGGGCAGGCCTTGCGCAAAGCCATCGAAAGCGTCACCGACCAGCCGGTGGTGCAGGTGCTGCTGACCCATCACCACCCCGATCACGCGCTGGGCAGCCAGGCCTTTGCCGGTGTGCCTGTCGGTGCACTGCCTGGTACCACGCAGTTGCTGGAGGAGCAGGGGGATGGCCTGGCCGAGAACATGTACCGCATGGTGGGTGACTGGATGCGTGGCACCCAGGTGCGCCTGCCCGACCAGCCGGTGGCGGCGGGTGAGCGTGCGTTTGGTTCGCACCGGTTGCGGCTGCTGGCCTTGACCGGTCACAGCGGCGCCGACCTGGCGGTGTTCGATGAAAAGACCGGAGTGTTGTTTGCCGGCGATCTGTTGTTCTACCAGCGTGCGCTGACCACGCCCAACACCCCTGGCCTGGCGGTGTGGCTACAGGATCTGCAGCGGCTAGAGGCGTTGCCGTGGAAGGTGCTGGTGCCGGGGCACGGCCCGCTGGCCACGGACCGTGCGCCGTTTGCACAGATGGTTGATTACCTGGGGTGGCTGGACAAGGTGATGCGTGAGAGTGCGGCGCAGGGGCTGGACATGACCGAGGTGATTGCCACGCCGATACCCCAGCGGTTTGCGGGCATAGCATTGAGCCAGTACGAGCTGATTCGCAGCGTGAGCCATCTGTACCCGCAGTATGAGCGGCAGGTGCTCAAACGGGTGGACCGCTAGAAGGTCTGGGGCCGGGCCAACAAGGCTGACAGGCCATGGTGGCCCGGCATCACATCAAACCGCGCCTTTACAACGGATAGTGCTTCAACTCCCGCGCAATCAGCATGCGCTGAATCTCGCTCGAGCCCTCATAGATCTGCGTGATCCGCGCATCGCGGTAGTATCGCTCCACGGGGTAGTCTTCCAGGTAACCATACCCACCATGCACCTGGATGGCCTTGGAACACACCCGTTCGGCCATCTCCGAAGCAAACAGCTTGGCCTGCGAAGCCTCGCTCAAACACGGCTTGCCCGCACTGCGCAAACGCGCCGCATGCAGTATCAACAACCGCGCCGCATTGAGCTGTACCTGCATGTCGGCCAGCAGGTTGGCCACACTCTGGTGCTCGTTGATCGGCTTGCCGAACTGGATGCGGTCACGCGAATACACCAGCGCCGCCTCGAACGCCGCACGCGCAATGCCCAGCGCCTGAGCCGCAATGCCGATACGCCCACCCTCAAGGTTGGACAGCGCGATCGCCAGGCCCTTGCCACGCTCGCCCAGCAGGTTGGCTGCCGGCACACGGCAGTTGTTCAAGGTCACCGCACAGGTGTCCGAGGCGCGAATGCCCATCTTGTGTTCGCTGCGATCGACCACGAAACCTTCGTTGTCGGTCGGCACCAGAAACGCCGATAGCCCTTTCTTGCCCAGCTCCGGGTCGGTCACCGCAAACACGATCGCCAGGCCCGCGCGCCGCGCATTGCTGACGAACTGCTTGGACCCGTTGATCACCCACTCGTCACCCACACGCTCGGCACGGGTGCGCAGGTTGTGCGCCTCGGAGCCGGCCTGGGGTTCGGTAAGGCAGAAGCAGCCGATCACCTGGCCGGTGGCCAGACGCTCCAGCCAGGTCTGCTGCTGCAGGTCGCTGCCATAGGCGAGCAGGGGGCCGCAGCCAACCGAGTTGTGGATGCTCATCAACGCCCCGGTGGCGCCATCGCCGGCGGCAATCTCTTCCACCGCCAGTGCATAGGCCACGTAGTCGGTGTAGCTGCCGCCCCATTGCTCGGGCACCACCATGCCCAGCAAGCCCAGCTCACCCATCCTGGCCACCACGCCATCGTCGATCCAGCCGGCCTTTTCCCAGGCCTGGGCATGCGGGGCGATCTCGTTACGGGCGAAGTCGCGCGCCATGTCGCGGATCATGATCTGTTCTTCAGTCAGTTCCAGGTCTTGCATGTGCGTACTCCGGCCCTCACAGGCCTTCGAAGAATTGATCCACCCGCGAGCGTGAAAGCTCGGCGACGGTGGCGGGGTTCCAGCGGGGCTGCTTGTCCTTGTCGATGATCAGCGCGCGTACACCTTCGATCAGGTCGCCGTGCTCGAACCATTGCCGGTCCAGGTGCAGCTCCATCGCAAAGCAGTCCTCCAGGTTCAGGTGGCGCCCGCGACGCAGCATCTCCAGGGTCACCGCCATCGCCAGGGGCGAGCGCGTGGCCAGCAGGTCGGCGGTCTTGAGTGCCCATTCGTGGCTGTCGCCGACGGTCACGGCACGCAGTTGCTCGATGATGCTGGCCACATCGGGCAACGCGAAGAAGTGGTCGATGGCCGGGCGCAGCGCAGCCAGGGGAGGGTTGTCCAGGGCCTGGGTGCCCAGCCTGGCCAGCACGCCCTGCAGGTCCTTGAGCGGGTGTTCGCTCCACTTGAGCGTGTTCAGGCGTTCATCCAGGGTGCTCAGCCTGGCGCTGTCGACATGCCAGTCGGCCAGCCCGCAGTACAGCGCGTCGGCCGCCTGGATCTGCACGCCGCTCACCCCCAGGTAGGTGCCCAGTTCGCCGGGGATGCGCGACAGGAAATAGCTGCCGCCCACGTCCGGAAAGTAGCCGATGCCGGTTTCGGGCATGGCCAGGCGGCTGCGCTCGGTGACCACACGCAGCTCCGCGCCCTGGGCCAGGCCCATGCCGCCGCCCAGGGTAAAGCCGTCCATCAGGGCAACGATGGGCTTGCGGTAGTGATGAATGCACAGGTCCAGCGCGTACTCCTCCACGAAGAAGTCGCGGTGCAGGCTGTCGCCTGCCTTGAAGCTGTCATGCAGCGAACGGATGTCGCCGCCGGCGCAGAAACCCTTGGGGCCTTCGCCACGCAGTACCACTGCGTGAACCTGCGGGTCGACGGCCCAGGCGTCGAGCTGCTGCTGCAGCTGACGCACCATCGGCAAGGTCAGGGCGTTGAGGCCGGCGGGGCGGTTGAGGGTCAGATGGCCTACATGGTTGCGTACGGTAGCCAGTACGTTGGTATCGACCGGGGAATGCGCTTGCGCGGTCATCGCTGTCTCCCTGCTTTGTTATTGATTTTCCACATGATTTGTCGCGCCGTGGAGATGAATTCAAGGATCGTCGGATCGTAACAGTGCAATTTTGCCCATTACAATCGACAAAACTGCAGTGCCTGTCTGCATTTTTGCATGGTGCTCTCGGCCATCCGGAGCGGGTGCTGGCACTTTAGCCTTGTGACACTGGCGGACACAGGATTAGTTCCCCGGTGCCTGGCACCTCGCGCCTCGCCAAAGCAGCAGCGCCTTGCCCCCAAGGCAGCGTAGGGCGCGCGGCGCCGCTTTTCGATAATCGCCTCCGACAACCGTCCACCCGTTTGCGGAGAGCGTCATGCACAACAATAAGAATGCCCATACACGTTTCCTGCCCTTGGTGGCGAGCCTTGCCGCGCTGGGCCTGACCCCGCTGGCCCAGGCCGAGATCATGCTGTACGACAAGGACGACACGACCTTTTCCACCGACGGCTACATCAACGCCTTCTACGTCAACAGCAAGGTCGACCGTGACGGCGAGCAGTTCGACCGTCGCCAGTCCCGGGTCAAGATGGGCTTTCTGCCCAACTACCTGGGTTTCAACATGACCCGTCAGATCGACGACCTCAAGCTGGGCGGGCGCGCTTCGTTCTGGGTCACCATCAACGACAGTGAAACCAACGGCACCGACACGGCCATCGACGTGCGTCAGTTCTACGGCACCGTGACCAATTCGGAGTGGGGCGAAGTACTGATCGGCAAGGACTTCGGCCTGTTCGCCCGTTCCAACATCCTGCTCGACGAGCTGCTGGCCGGCTATGGCCAGGTCAGTGACACCCTCGGCCTGGTGGACGGTGGCGGTGTATCGTTCGGCAACATCGGCACCGGCTACCCGTACCCGTTCCCCACTGCGCAGATCACCTACCGCACCCCGGTGATGGATGGCCTGCGCATCGCCGTGGGCATCATGGACCCGGTCGATACCAACGATGACAGCGCGGTGGGCAAGGCCTACCAGAAGAATCCGCGCACCGAGAGCGAGATCACCTACCAGTTCGACCTGGGGGGAGCCAAGATCTACAGCTGGATCAACGGTGGCTACCAGACCTCGGACAACACCGATCACAACGTCGACTCGGTGACCTCCAAGGGCCTGGGCTATGGCGTACAGGCCAAGATGGGCGCCTTCTCGCTGACCGGTTCCGGCTTCACCGCCAAGGGCATCAACCCGTTCTTCACCAACAACGCCGGGGAAGCCACCTTGCGCGAGGTCGACAGCAAGGGCTACCTGATGCAGGGCTCGTACAAGTTCGGCAAGAACCGCCTGGCGTTGTCGTACGGCAAGACCAAGGACGACGGCAACGGCGCGGTCAACACCGGCGCCGACTACGAGACCCGCGGCATCGCGCTGTTCCGCGACATCAATGCCAACCTCACCCTGGTAGCCGAATACAACCAGTTCGAAATCCGCGGGCATGAGGGCAGCAGCCAGAACGAAGACACCGATACGCTGGCCCTGGGTGCCGTGCTGACCTGGTAAACCGCGTCGCCCTCTTCGCTGGCAAGCCGGCGCCCACAGCGATGCCACTGTTCTTCACGTCAGTGGCAAACCTGTGGGCGCCGGCGTTCCAGCGAAAGGGCACCCCCCTTGCAAACCTACAACCAATGCCACCCCCACCCACTACCCAAGTAGCATTCGACCCTCTCCAGCCCCTTCGTACACTGGGCCCATCCGTTAAAGCCCCCGCCGGAGGCCGTCATGCACCACCCCCCCGCCGAGGGCATTGTCAGTGCCGTCTCGCGCGCCAGTGTCGCCGAAGAGGCCGCACAGGACCTGGCCCGTCAGCTGCTGCACCCGCACCTGGGCTTCGTGCTGTTCTTCTGCTCCGCCGAATACGACCTGCCAGCCTTGGCCCACTCGCTGCAACAGAGCCTGGGCGGCATCCGCCTTGCAGGCTGCACCAGCGCCGGCGAAATCACCCCCGAAGGCTACGGCCGCGGCTGCATCACCGCGCTGGGCTTCGATTACCGGATGTTCTCGATTGCCGCCGAACTCATCGCCCCCATGCAGTACTTCAGCCTGATCGACGCGCAGCAGATGGTCGAGCGCCTGGTCGGCGACTGTCGCAGCAACACCCTGGCCCCGATCAAGGGCCACAGCTTCGCCCTGACCCTGCTCGACGGGCTGTCCAGCCGTGAGGAAACCGTGCTTGCCGCCCTCAGTGCCGCCCTGGGCGACATCCCGCATTTCGGCGGCTCGGCCGGCGACGACAACTACCTGCACCACACCCATGTGTACTTCGACGGCGCCTTCCACAGCAGCGCTGCCGTGGTGCTGCTGGTCAATACCTGCCTGGATTTCGAGGTGTTCACCACCCACCACATCCAGCCGCGTCAGGAAAAGCTCGTGGTCACCCGCGCCGACAGTACCCTGCGCCGGGTCTACGAGCTCAATGCCGAACCCGCCGCTCAGGAATACGCCGCGCTGATCGGCGTGCCCCCCGAACAGCTCGACCACCGCACCTTCGCCGCCCACCCGCTGGCGGTGCGCATCAACGAGCGCTACTACGTGCGGGCCATCCAGCAGGTGCACGACGACGGCAGCCTGAGTTTCTACTGCGCGGTGGAGAACGGCATCGTGCTCACCGCCATGCGCCCCGGGCCCCTGCTGCCCAACCTGAGCGCGTTGTTCGACGGCTTGCGCGAACGCCTCGGGCCGTTGCTGCTGACCATCGGCTGCGACTGCTTCCTGCGCCGCCTGGAGCTGGAAGGCAGCGCCGAGTTCGAAGCCGTCGGCGCCTTTTTGCAGCAGCAGCCTGTGGTGGGGTTCAACTCCTATGGAGAACAGTTCAATGGCATGCACATCAACCAGACGTTCACCGGCGTCGCCATTGGCCAGCCCCGTGCACGCCGTGGACATTGACCAGGCCGCGCTGATCGCCCGCTTGCAGCATGAAAACCGCAAGCTCAGCCGTATCAACGCCGCCCTGATCGAACGCCAGGAATCGGGCGCCGCGCGCCCGGACGACTCGTATGCGGCGTTCCAGCACTCGGTGGTGCTGGCCGAGCAGGTGCGCGAGCGCACCGATGCGCTGAACCAGGCCATGGCCGAACTCAAGGCCAGCAACCACCTGCTCAGCGATGCGCGGCTGCGCGCCGAAACCGCGCACCAGTACCTGGTGGACGCCATCGAAAGCATTTCCGACGCCTTCGTGCTGTTCGACCCGCAGCAGCGCATCGTGCTGTTCAACCAGCGCTTCAAGGCGTTCTGGGCCAACAGCCGCATCCGCATCATCGGCGGCATGCGTCTGGCCGAGATCAAGCGGCTGATGCAGAGCACCGGGCTGTTCTGCGAAGAACAACGCGGCCCCAGCGCCGAGCACATGGTGTACCGCCTGCAGGGCGGGCGCTGGCTGCAGGTCAGCGAGCGGCCGACCCAGGGCGGCGGCTGCGTGATGCTGTTCACCGACATCACCCAGATCAAGCTCAGCGAAACCCAGCGCCGCGAACAGGCCGTGGCGCAGAAGTCGCACCTGCTGCAGCGTGCGGTCGACAACCTGTCCCAGGGCGTGGCCATGGTCAATGCCGACGGCGTGCTGGAGTTGTGGAACCGGCGCTTTCTGGAACTCAGCGGGCTGGCCCCGATTGCCGCCCATCGCGACTTTGCCGAGGTGATCGCCGACAGCGAGCTGGCCTTGCTCACCCCGGCCAGCACCGATGCCAACGGGCGCAGCATCCATGAACTGGAGCAGCGCCTGTTCGACGGGCGCATGCTCGAAATCCGTACCCATCCGCTGCCGGCCGGCGGTTTCGTCAACACCTTCACCGACATCACCGAGCGCTATCAGCATGCCGAGGCGCTGAGCGAGAGCGAGCGCTGGATCCGCCTGATCACCGACCACGTGCCGGCGCTGATCGCCTACCTCAACGCCGACCTGGTCTACGAGTTCACCAACAAGGTGTACGAGCAGTGGTACTGCTGGCCGCGCGGGGTAATGCTCGGCCAGAGCCTGCGCGAGGTGCACAGCGCCGAGCATTACCAGCGCCTGGAGAGTTACGTGGAGCGGGCACTGTCGGGCGAGAGCGTGACGTTCGAGTTCGCCGAAACCAACGCCCACGGCCAGGAGCGCTACATGCTGCGTTCCTATGTGCCCAACCAGCTGGCCAGCGGCGAGGTGGTGGGGATCTTCGTGCTGATCCGCGACATCACCGAACGCCGGCGTACCGCCGAAGCCCTGCACCAGGCCTACCAGAACCTGGAGTTGCGGGTGCGCGAGCGCACCGCCGAACTCACCCAGCTCAACCAGCAACTGCTGCGCGAAATCGAAGAGCGGCGCCGCGCCGAAGCGCGCCTGCGCGAGGCCAAGCAGGAGGCCGACCAGGCCAACCTGTCCAAGACCAAGTTCCTTGCCGCGGTCAGCCACGACCTGCTGCAACCGCTCAACGCCGCGCGCCTGTTCACCAGCGCGCTGCAGGAGCAGAACTGTGCAAGCCCGGCGCTGGTGCGCAACGTCAGCAATTCGCTGGATGACGTCGAAAGCCTGCTGGGCACCCTGGTCGACATCTCCAAGCTCGATGCCGGGGTGATCAAGGCCGATGTCGCGACCTTCGCGGTCAGCGACCTGCTCGACAACCTGGCCGCCGAGTACGCCCATGCCGCCGCCAGCGAAGGCTTGCGCATGAGCTACGTGCGCAGCAGCCTGCGGGTGCGCAGCGACATCCAGCTGCTGGCACGCATCCTGCGCAACCTGCTCAGCAATGCCATCCGCTACACCCCGCAGGGGCGCCTGATGCTCGGGTGCCGGCGGCGTGGGCAGCGGGTGTTCATCGAGGTATGGGACACCGGCATCGGCATCGCCCCCGACAAGTGCGCCGAGGTGTTCCAGGAGTTCAAGCGCGGCGACCTGCAGCGTCCCGACCAGGATCGCGGCCTGGGCCTGGGCCTGGCCATCGTCGACAAGATCGCCGGCATTCTCGGCCACCGCGTGCACCTGCGCTCCACGCCGGGCAAGGGCTCGGTGTTCTCCATCGAGGTGCCGCGCAGCAAGCGTGCGCCCCGGCGCGAGCCGCAACCGTCACAGGTCGAGCCGCTGACCGAACGCCTGGACGGCGCACGTATCTGGGTGGTGGACAACGATGCGGCGATCTGCGCGGGCATGCGCAGCCTGCTGGAGCAGTGGGGCTGCTCGGTGGTCACCGCCCTGAGCGAGCAGGACCTGGCCCGCCAGGTGGCACTGGACAGCGAGTGGGCCGACCTGCTGATCGTCGACTATCACCTGGACAACGACCGCAATGGCCTGGAGGCGGTCGGGTCGATCAATACGCAGCGGCACACGCCGTTGCCGGCCCTGATGATCACTGCCAACTACAGCGTGGAGCTCAAGCAGCAGGTGCGCGACCTGGGCCACAGCCTGCTGCACAAACCGGTGCGGCCGATGAAGCTCAAGGCCGCCATCAGCCACCTGATCGGTTGCGAACTCAGCGTGGCTGGCGCCCGCTGACGAAGTGCGCCGCGTCGTTGTAGCCGTGGGTGGAGGCATGCCCGGGGGTAACCAGCGAATCGATGAAAGCTTCGTCTTCGGCGGTGATCTTCACCTGCAGCGCACCGCCATAGGTGTCCCACTGCGCTTCGGTGCGCGGGCCGACGATGGCGGAGCTGACGTGCTGGTTGTTGAGCACCCAGGCAATGGCGAACTCGACCATGCCCACGCCCTTGGCCTGGGTATAGGCGTGGATCTTCTGCGCGATGGCCAGTGACTCGCTGCGCCATTCGGTCTCGAGGATGCGCTTGTCCTGGCGCCCGGCGCGGCTGTTGGCGTCCGGGGTGGCGTCGGGGGCGTACTTGCCGCTGAGCACCCCACGCGCCAGCGGGCTGTAGGGCACCACGCCCAGGCCGTGAAAGGCTGCAGCGGTGAACTGCTCGGTTTCGGCCTGGCGGTTGACGATGTTGTACAGCGGCTGGCTGATCACAGGCTTGGGGATACCCAGGCGTTCGGCCAGGTTGCACACCTCGGCGATGCGCCAGCCGCTAAAGTTCGACACGCCCCAGTGACGGATCTTGCCCTGGCGCAGCAGGTCGCCGATGGCTGCCACGCTGACCTCCAGCGGGGTGGCGTGGTCTTCGCGGTGCAGGTAGTAGATGTCCAGGTAATCGGTGCCCAGGCGCGTGAGGCTGGTGTCGATGGCATTGAAGATATGCTTGCGGCTCAGGCCGCTGCGGTTGGGCAGGCCGTCGACCGGGCCGAAGCCGACCTTGGAGGCCAGCACCCAGTCGTGACGGTGGCGGGCGATGGCTTCGCCGACGATTTCTTCGGAGCGGCCGGCGTTGTACACGTCGGCGGTATCGATGAAATTGATGCCCTGGTCCCAGGCCTTGTCGATGATACGCAGCGAGTCTTCGGTGCTGGTCTGCTCGCCGAACATCATGCTGCCCAGGGTGAGGGCGGAAACCTGCAGGCCACTGCGGCCCAGGGGACGGTAGATCATGTTCGAGCATCCTTTTGCGGGAGGGGGTCGAGCTGTTTTACAGGGTTGAAAGCTTCGTCGGCAAGGCCGGCTCCCGCACAATCGTGTGAACGGCCCTCAGGCCCGTAGGAGCCGGCCTTGCCGGCGAAGCGGTCGTCAGCTGGAGCGCGACACCCGCAGCGCCACCAGGCTGCCCACCACGATCAACCCCGCCAGCGAATACAACGCCACGTCGGTCGAGCCGGTCTGGTCCTTGATCCAGCCCACCAGGTACGGGCTGAGGAACCCGGCCATCTGGCCCACCGAGTTGATGATCGCCAGGCCCGCCACCGCAGTGCCCGCGGTGAGCAGGGCAGTGGGCATCGGCCAGAACATTGGCAGGCCGGTGAGCGCGCCCATGGTCGCGATGCTCAGGCCCAGTATCGCGATCACCGGGCTGTGGGCGAAGTTGACCGCCATCAGCAGCCCCACCGCGCCCATCAGCATCGGCACCACAAGGTGCCAGCGCCGCTCGTTGCGCAGGTCTGCCGAACGCCCCACCAGCAGCATGAACAGCCCGGCCAGCAGGTACGGGATGGCGCTCAGCCAGCCGATCAGCAGGGCATCGTCGAAACCCATGTTCTTGATGATCGATGGCAGCCAGAAGTTGATCGCATACACGCCGCTCTGGATGCAGAAGTAGATGAAGCCGAAGGTCCAGATCAACGGGTTGGCCAGCACCGACAGCAGGCTGTCGCTGGCGGTTTTCGGCTTGGCTGCCGCATCCGCATTCAGGTCGGCCTCAACCGCCTGGCGCTGCGCCGGGGTCAGCCAGCCGGCCTTGGCGTAGCCATCGCTGAGCAGCACGATCGCCAGACAGCCGAGCACCACGGTAGGCACGCCCTGGATCAGGAACATCCATTGCCAGCCGGCCAGGCCGCCCTGGCCGGCGGCGAAGTGGTTGAGAATCCACCCCGAGAACGGCCCGCCCAGCAGCCCCGACACCGGGATCGCCGACATGAACAGCGCCATGATGCGCCCGCGCCGCTGCGCTGGGAACCAACGCGAGAGGTACAGCACGATACCCGGGAAGAACCCCGCTTCGGCGGCGCCGGTGAACAGGCGCAGCACGTAGAACTCCATGGGGGTGGTGACGAACAGCAGGCAGGTCGACAGCGTGCCCCAGGCGATCATCATCAGCGCGATCCAGCGCCGTGGCCCGAAGCGGTTGAGCGCCAGGTTGCTGGGCAGGCCGCACAGCACGTAGCCGATGAAGAAGATGCCGGCACCCAGGCCGTAGATGGTTTCGCTGAACTTCAGCGCGTCGAGCATCTGCAACTTGGCGAAGCCGACGTTGACGCGGTCCAGGTAGTTGAACAGGTAGCAGATGAAGATGAACGGGATCAGCCGCAGGGTGATGCGCCGGTACAGCGCGTTGCGGTCGATGTCGTGGCCTTGGTCAGGGGCAGGGCGGTATGACATGATTCTCTCTCTGTTTTTATGTTTATCGCCGCAACTGCGTCGAGGCAGTTGTCATGACGAGTCTGTTTGAGCCAGAGGACGCTGTCTTTGTGCTTTTGCACAGCCTTTGCGCTGCACCGCTGTGCCCTCGACCAACCATTGCGACCACAAGGATCCGCCCATGTTCGAGCTCGACCACGACCTGGCACAGGATATCGTCGACCGTGCGATGGCCATTCTGCCCTACAACGTCAATGTCATGGACAGCCAGGGGTTGATCCTGGGCAGTGGCGAGGCGCAGCGTATCAACACTCGTCACGAAGGCGCGCAACTGGTGCTGGCCAACGCGCGCATCGTCGAGCTCGACGAAGAGGCCGCCAGATGCCTCAAGGGCGTGCAGCCGGGTGTGAACCTGCCGCTGCTGCTGGACGGGCGCCTGATCGGCGTGCTCGGCATCACCGGCGACCCGCAGCAGGTGCGCACCTACGCCGAACTGGTGCGCATGACCGCCGAGATGCTGCTGACCCAACGGCACCTGCAAGTGCAGCAGCAGTGGCGCAAGCAGCGCTGCGACGACCTGCTGGCCTTGCTGCTGGGCGGCAACGGCGACGCCACCCGGCTGGTGGACGAGGCTCGGCAACTGGGGCTCAAACCCCAGCTCACGCGTATCCCGTGCCTGTTCGAGCTGGAGGAGGGCCCGGCGGCCGAGCCGCTGGCGGCCTGGCTGATGCTGCGCTACCCCGACAGCTGGTGCGTGAGCCCGGCACGTCAGTCGTTGCTGTGGTGCCGCCCGGCGACGGTGGCGCTGGACGAACAGCGCCTGCTGGACAAGATGCAGGCCCAGGGCTGGACCGTGCAGCGCCTGGCAGTGGCTGGCCCGGCCGAAGGGCTGGACAACCTGCGCCGCGGTTATCGTCGGGTGCGCGACCTGCTTGCCTACGGGCGCGAGGTACTGCCCCGTCAGCGCCTGCTGACCCTGGCGCGCTATCGGCTGCCGGCGCTGTTGTGGCGTCATCGCAACGACGATGCACTGGACGAACTGCTGCAACCGCTGCAACGACTGCGTGCCAAGGACAGCAACGGGCAGCTGCTGGCCACCCTGCGGGCCTGGTGCGCCCACGACGGGCAGAGCCAGGCGTGCGCCGAGGCGCTTGGCATTCACCGCAACAGCTTGCGTTACCGACTGGAACGGGTGGCCGAGTTGAGCGGGGTGGACCCGATGCGGCTGGAAGGGATGCTGAGCCTGTACCTGGGGTTGCAGTTGTTGCCCGTGAACAGTTGATTGCCTGTGCGGGCCGCTTGGTCGGTTCATTGTCCAACTGAACAAATAACCCTGCGCCCGCCTGTGCATCCGACCGACGCCCGCCGCCGGCGCAACTGTCAGCATGCAGCTCATCTGGATAAGGAGCACACCACATGAAAATCGTCATCGCCCCCGACTCGTTCAAGGACAGCCTGAGCGCCGAAGACGTGGCCGCTGCCATCGCCCGGGGGCTGGCCGATGCCTTGCCACAGGCCGAGCTGGTCAGTTGCCCGATGGCCGATGGCGGCGAGGGCACCCTGCAGGCCCTGGTGGCGACCTGCAGCGGCGAACAGCGCAGCCTGCAGGTGCAGGGCCCGCTCGGCACACCGGTACTGGCCCACTGGGGCTGGCTGGCCGACAGCCACACCGCCATCATCGAAATGGCCCAGGCCAGCGGCCTGCAACTGCTCGGCCTCGCGCAGCGCGATGCTTGCCGCAGCAGCACCTATGGCACCGGGCAGCTGATCGGCGCGGCGCTGGATGCCGGGGCACAGCGCATCATCCTGGCCATCGGCGGCAGTGCCACCAACGACGCCGGCAGTGGCATGCTGCGAGCGCTGGGGCTGCGGCTGTTCGATGCCCAGGGCGCTGAACTGGCACCGGGCGGCCTGGCCCTGGCGCACCTGGCCCGGCTGGACAGCAGCGGGCTGGACCCGCGCCTGCTCGACGTGCAGGTGGAGGTGGCCGCAGACGTCGACAACCCGCTGTGCGGGGCCAATGGTGCCTCGGCGATCTTCGGCCCGCAAAAGGGGGCGAGCCCCGCCCAGGTCGCCTTGCTCGACCATGCACTGGGGCACTTTGCCGACCATTGCGCCGGCCTGCTGGAGGAAGACGTTCGGGCGTTTCCGGGCTGTGGCGCAGCGGGCGGCATGGGCTTTGCGGCCAAGGCCTTCATGGGCGCGCAGTTTCGTGCTGGGGTCGAAGTGGTGGCCGAGCTGGCCGGGCTGGAGGCGGCGGTACGCGGTGCCGACCTGGTGATCACCGGGGAGGGGCGCTTCGATGCGCAGACCCTGCGCGGCAAGACCCCGTTCGGTGTGGCGCGCATAGCCAGGCGTCACGGCGTGCCGGTGGTGGTGATTGCCGGCACCCTGGGCGAGGGCTACCAGGCGCTGTATGAGCATGGCATCGATGCGGCATTTGCGTTGACCAGCGGGCCGATGAGCCTTCAGCAGGCGTGCGAGCAGGCAGCGCCGCTGCTGCGCGACAGGGCGCGGGACATCGCGCGGCTGTGGGCCTTGCACCAGGGTCTGTAACAAGCCCACTACTGCTTCGCCGGCAAGGCCGGCGCCTACAGACAGCGGCCAACCTGTAGGCGCCGGCCTTGCCGGTTATATACATAGATCAGCAACTGGCAACTGTTCGCCTGGCAACACCCTCCCGACACTAGCCCTCGAATACAACACTCGATTACTTGCCGCTTTATAACTAAACCCCTTTAAACAAGGCACTTCGCCAGTTGGCACGCTCGCTGCAATAGTCCCTGTGAGATTGACTATACCAATAGAAACTCGCCTAATTTTAATCAGGTGGGGAGCAAGACCTTGAAACGCGTGCATTGGGCAACTTCGGCAGTATTGCGACATTCATCCCTGTTCGCTGTAAGCAGCGCACTATTAACATTCATCCCGTTGGCCTCGGCCGCCGACACCGACACCAGCGGCGACAAGCGCCTGGGTACGGTCACCGTGCAGGCCGCCAAACAGAGCCCTGTGCAGGCGGCGCAGAGCAAACTCGACGAGGTCGCCGGCGGTACCAGCCTGGTCACCCAGGCTGAAGTCGAAAAGGGCCGCTCGGCCACCCTGGAAGACACCCTGGCGTACCAGCCCGGCGTCTACGCCCAAGCTGCCGGTGGCAACGATGCCATCAAGATTTCCATTCGCGGCTCCGGCGCCAATACCTCGCCCGGCTATTTCCGCGAAGGCACCAAGTTTCTCTTCGACGGCCTTGCACTGACCGGCGCCGGTGGCACGCCCTATGAACTTCTGGATACCCAGGGCCTGAACTACACCGAAGTACTGCGCGGTGCCAACGCCTTCGAATACGGCGCACTTTCACTGGGGGGCGCGATCAACTTCGTGACCAACTCCGGGCTGACCGCACCGGGCAACCGCATCAAGCTCGAAGGCGGCAGTTTCGGCTGGCAGAAGCAGACCCTGAGCACCGGCGGCGTGGCCGGCAATGCCGACTACTACGTCAGCGTCGACAACGCTCGCCGCGATGGCTACCAGGACTTCACCTTCACCAAGGCCAAGGGGGTGGTCAGCAACTTCGGCTACCGCTTCAACCCCAAGCTCGAAACCCGTCTGTACATCCGCTACCGCGAGGAATACCACGAGAACTCGGGCACCCTGACCCTGGCGCAGCTCAAAAAGAACTCCAAACAGACCAACGCCGCCACCTACGCCACCCGTGGCGACTCCACCAAGCGCGGCTCGACCTGGGTCGGCAGCAAGACCACCTACACCTTCGATGACGATGCCACCCTCGAAGCCGGGCTGGTGTACCACAACTACCCGCAGATCCTCAGCCGCAAGAGCACCGTCAACCCCAACTACTGGGACTGGCGCGACATCAACTACTCGCTCAAGTACAGCCGCACCGACCAGCTGTTCGGCCTGCCCAGCACCACCACCGCGGGCTGGAGCAGCACCCAGCACATCCGTTCCGGCGCACGCACCTACAAGGGCGACAAGGACCTGGGCATTCTGCAGAAGCAGGTCGAGTACGACGGCTCGTTCGACCATGTGTTCACCCTGGGCAACGACCTGGGCCTGACCGACAACCTGTACCTGGCCACCGGCGTGTCGGCGATCGAGATCAAGCGTGACATCAACGTCACCTACAGCGACCGCCCCAACACCAGCGGCCTGCCCAGCCACTACAAGTACGACGAGTGGAAGCTGGCCCCGCGTATCGGCCTGCGCTACTACATCGCCCCGGACGTGCAGCTGTTCGCCAACGCCAGCCGCACCATCGACCCGCCAAGCTCCTGGTCCAGCTCCGGCTCCGGGGTCACCAGCAACTACGCCAAGCCACTGGTGCCGCAAGCGGCCAACACCGTGGAGTTCGGTATCAAGGGCAAGTCGGGGATCTTCGACGGCAGCCTGGCGTTCTACAAATCCTGGGTCAAGAACGAGCTGCTCAACGTCGAAGTGCTGCCGGCCACCGCCACCTCTGCTGCGGTGGTGTCCACCTCCAATGCCACGCCCACCATCCACCAGGGCATCGAGGCCGGCCTGAGCACCCGCCTGTGGGAAGGCGCCAACGGTGACAGCCTGACCTGGCGCCAGGCCTACACCCTCAACGACTTCCACTACGAGAACGACCCGCTGTTCAAGAAGAACGAACTGCCGGGCCTGCCCAAGCACGTGTATCAGGGCGAGCTGCAGTACCAGTGGGCCAGCGGTTTCTACGCCGGGGTCAACGTGCGCACCGCGTCCAAGACTTCGGTGGACTACGCCAACAGCTTCTACGCGCCGTCCTACACGCTGTGGGGCGCGCGCCTGGGTTACGACGACCCGGGCAAGACCTGGCAGGTGTACCTGGACCTGAAGAACATCACCGACCAGGACTACGTGACCGCCGTGCTGCCGACCTACAACTCCCAGGGCAGGGACGTCGCGTCGCTGTACCCGGGCGACGGCTTCGGCGCCTTCACCGGCGTGACCTACAACTTCTAAGCCAGCGCGGCCAGCACCGACGTGCACCTGCACGCGGTGCTGGCGGAGGAAGCACATGACCCTGATCACAAGGCTCGCACGCCTGGCCGTACTCGCCAGCGTGGTGGCGCTGGGCGCCTGCAAGCCGGCCAGCGAAGCGCCGCGCAACAGCGTATCGAGCGCCGACGGCGTGCTGCGCGACGGCAGCCTGAGCTACGCCGCCGAGGACTACCGCGAAGCCGCGCCAGGCAAGCCGGGCGGCACGCTGCGCATTTCCACGGCGTCCGACACCACCACCCTGGACGTGCATTCGATTTCCCACGGCAACGTGCAGTGGCTGGGGCGCATCCTGTTCGACTGCCTGCTGTACCAGGACGAGCAGGGCAACATCTCGCCGTGGCTGGCCAAGTCGTGGGACATCTCGCCGGACGGCAAGACCTACACCTTCCACCTGCGCGATGACGTGACCTTCAGCGACGGCGAGAAATTCAACGCCCGCGCCGTGCAGATCAACCTGGAGCACATGCGCGACCCGGCCACCAAGTCGCCGCTGGCCGCCGCGTACATCGCGCCCTACGTGGACGGGCGCATCGTCGACGAGTACACCTTCGAGGCGCACCTGCGCGAACCCTATTCGCCGTTCCTGGACGTGCTGGCGCAGTCCTGGCTGAGCATGATCTCGCCGCGCCAGATCCTCGAGGCGCCCAAGTCCATCGCCGAGCACGCCATCGGTTCGGGGCCCTTCGTGCTGGAAAGCTACACCCGCGACCAGGGCGCCACCTTCGTCAGGCGCAAGGGCTACAACTGGGCGCCCCCGGTGACCCGGCACAACGGCGAGGCCTACCTGGACCGCCTGGAGCTGAGCATCGTGCCCGAGCCGATGATCCGCTTCAGCGCGCTCGAGTCCGGCCAGTCGGACTTCACCGTGGACGCGCCGGCGCAGAACGCCAGGGCCATTCGCAGCAACCCCGACCTGCAGATGAGCAGCCGCATCCGCAAGGCCAACCCGTTTCGCAGCCTGACCTTCAACGTCGAGCAGTTCCCGTTCCAGGACGTGCAGGTGCGCCGCGCCGTGGCCAAGGCCATCGATCGCGACGGCCTGGCCTGGATCACCGGCTTTGGCGAGTACCAGCCCAAGGGCGATTTCCTGGCCGCCAACACCCGCTACTACGACCCCGCGTTCAAGGATGTGCTGGCTTATGACGTGGCCGAGGCCAACCGCATTCTCGACCAGGCCGGCTGGGGTGAACGTGACGCCAGGGGCTACCGGGTCAAGGACGGCCAGCGCCTGTCGGCGCGCCTGCTGATGTACGAGACCGGCGCCTTCCCCGGTAGCGTGGCAGTGGCCATCCAGGCCGACCTCAAGAAGGTCGGTTTCGAGCTGGCCATCGATCTGCTGCCCCTGGCCCAGGTCACCGAGCGCCGCTATGCCAGCAACTTTCAGGCAATCGCCGGCGGCTACTGGCACACCAACACCCCCGACGGGCTGTACATCCTCTACCACAGCAATGCGATCAGCACGCCCAAGCTCATCGGCCAGAACGCCGGGCGTTTTCGCGATGACGCCCTCGATGCGGCGCTGTCGGCGGCGCGCCGTTCCACCGACCCGGTGGAGCTGGCCGCGCTGTACCGCACCGCGCAGCAACGCCTGGTGGAAACCGTGCCGGCCGTACCGGTGTACGAGAGCCATGTGCTGGTGGCCTACCGCAAGGCGGTCAAGGGCGTGATCTTCGATACCTCGCACAACACCCCGTTCTTCACCAGCATATGGCTCGACCAGGAGGCCCGATGAACACCCTGCGCCTGATACTCCGTCGGCTGCTGGCCGGCATCGGCGTGCTCTGGGGCGCGGCGACCCTGACCTTCCTGGCCTTGAACCTGAGCGCCGGCGACCCGGCACTGGCCATCCTCGGCGGGCCGGAGGCGATGCCCAGTGCCGAGCTGATCGCCCAGGTGCGCGCCGAATACGGCCTGGACCAGCCGTTGATCGTGCAGTACGGCCATTACCTGGGGCGCCTGGCCCAGGGCGACCTGGGCGAGTCGTACCGCCTGCGCATCCCGGTGGGGCAGATCATCGCCGGGCAACTGGGCGCCACCGTGCAACTGTCGCTGGCTGCGGCGGTACTGGCGGTGCTGCTGGCCGTGCTGGTCGCGGTGCTCACCGCCAATCGCGCGCCATGGCTGCGCTCGCTGGTGTCGGGCACGGAGCTGGTGCTGTCGTCGGCGCCCTCGTTCGTGATCGGCCTGGGCCTGCTGCTGGTGTTCGCGTTCGGCTGGCACCTGCTGCCGCCGTCCGGCTCCAGCGGCTGGCAGGCGCTGATACTGCCGAGCGTGGCGCTGGCCTTGCCGGTGGCGGCGGTGCTCAGCCAGGTACTGCGCCAGGAACTGGAAGACATTCTCGAACAACCCTTCATCGCCATGGCGCGCGCCCGCGGCATGTCCGAAACCGGCGTGCGCCTCAAACACGCGCTGCGCCATGCACTGGTGTCGCTGGTGACCCTGTCCGGCTTCGTGTTCGCCAGCCTGCTCGGCGGTGCGGTGGTGATCGAGCTGCTGTTCTCGCGCCAGGGCATCGGCCGGCTGATGCTCGACGCCGCAACATCCAAGGACGTGCCGCTGCTGCTGGGCATCACCCTGCTGGCGGCGGCGATCTACGTGGTCGTGAACTTTCTCGTCGACCTGATCAATCACTGGGTGGACCCGCGTGCCAAGGCCGTGTGATGCCACCCCCAAGCAAGGACCTGTCATGACCCAATCCAATTCCTACGCTGCGCTGCAGGCGCGCTTCAAGCCGCTGTTCGCACAGATCGGCGAGGGCGCGGTGGCGCGTGAACAGCAGCGCGAACTGGCCTTCGAGGCCGTGGCGTTGCTGCGCGATGCCGGCTTCACGGCGCTGCGCGTGCCCCAGGCGCATGGGGGTGCCGGCATCAGCCTGCCGGTGCTGTTTGGCCTGCTGATCGACCTGGCCGAGGCCGACTCCAACCTGCCGCAGATCGTACGCGCGCACTTCGGTTTCGTCGAAGGGCGGCTGTCGGCCCGCGAACCGGCGTCCCAGGACTACTGGTTCGCCAAGGTGGTGGCCGGGCAGCTGTGGGGCGCGGCAATGGCCGAGCGCAGCGACAGCAGCACCAACTCGGTCAGCCTGGAGGCCGCCGAGGAGGGCTGGCGCCTGAACGGCGAGAAGTACTACTGCACCGGCACTATCTACGCCGACTGGGTGGCGGCCGTGGCCATGCACGACAAGGACTTCGTCAGCGTGGTGGTGGCAGTGGACGCCCCCGGCGTGACCCGTGAAGACGACTGGGACGGTTTCGGCCAGCGCCTGAGCGGCAGCGGCACCACACGCTTCGAGCAGGTGGCGGTGCCCGAGCAGCATGTGCTGCGCCGCTTCAAGCCCGGTGAGCTGCGCGCCGAGTCGTACATCTCGGCGTTCTACCAGCTGTTCCACCTCGCCACCCTGGCCGGCATCGCCCGCGCCGCGCTGCGTGATGCCACCGCCTTCGTCCAGGGCCGCACCCGCGCCTTCGGCGTGCCGGGCCAGTCCAGCCCCAAGGACGACCCGCTGGTGCAGCGGGTGATCGGACGCCTGTCGAGCCTGGCCTATGCCAGCGAAACCCTGGTGCTGGCTGCCGCCGAGGTACTCGAGCGGGTACACCAGGCCGAGCTGAACGACAGCGCCCAGGAAGCCGACTACGTCGAGGCCGATATCCGCACCTTCCAGGCCCAGCAGATCGTGCTGGAGCAGGTGCTGGAAGTCACCACCCTGCTGTTCGAGGTGGGCGGCGCGTCGGCCACCAGCCAGGCCCGGCGCCTGGACCGGCACTGGCGCAATGCGCGCACCCTGGCCTCACACAACCCGGCGATCTACCGCGAGCGCGCGCTGGGCAACTACTACCTCAACGGCGTCAGCCCCGGTGCTGCCTGGCGTGCGCTGCATGCCCAGGACGGCACCACCGTGCGCGACGAAGCCAGCGCGGTGTAACCGCCTTCATTCAGGAGCAGCAGCCATGAGCCAGACCGCAAGACAGATGAGCATCGGCATGAACATCCTCGGCTTCGGCGCGCATGCCAGCGCCTGGCGCAAGGCCGAAGTACCGGCCAACGCCTACCTCGACGTCGAGTACTACCGCAACATCGCGCGCATTTCCGAGCGGGGGTGCCTGGACGCGATCTTCCTCGCCGACGGCCCGGCGCTGGCGGGCGACATCGCCCAGCACCCGGCCGGGCGCCTGGAACCGACCGTGCTGCTGACGGCCGTGGCCCTGGCCACCCGGCACATCGGGGTGATCGCCACCGCGTCCAGCAGCTACAACGACCCGTTCAACCTGGCGCGGCGCTTCAGCTCGCTGGACCACATCAGTGGCGGCCGGGCGGCCTGGAACGTGGTGACCAACGCCGGCGACGCCGCCGCGCAGAACTTCGGCCTGGCCGGTGCGCCGCGCCATGTGGACCGCTATGCGCGGGCCGACGAGTTCATCGACGTGACCCTCAAGCTGTGGGACAGCTGGGAGGACGACGCGATCATCGGCAACGCCGCCAGCGGCCAGTTCGCCGACCCGCACAAGGTGCACAGCATCGATTTCGTGGGCGAGCATTTTTCGGTCAAGGGGCCGCTCAACCTGCCGCGCTCGCCGCAAGGCCGGCCGGTGCTGGTACAGGCCGGCTCGTCCGAGGGCGGCAAGGCCCTGGGCTCGCGCTATGCCGACGCGATCTTCACCACCCAGACCACCTTGCCCGACGGCCAGGCGTTCTATCAGGAGATGAAACAGCGCGCACGCCAGTGGGGCCGCAACCCCGATCACCTGAAGATCATGCCGGGGCTGTCCACCGTGATCGCCAGCACCGAGGCCGAAGCCCGTGCGCGCTTCGATGAACTGAACGCCTACAGCGGCGAGGCGGGGCTGGTGCAGCAACTGGCGTTTCGCATCGGCCTGCCCCCCGACGAACTGGACCTGGACGCGCCGCTGCCGTGGGAGCGTATTGGCCCGGTCAGCGAATTCGAGCGCGGCTCGCACGGTTTTCTCGAAGCCCAGTTGAACCTGGCACGGCGCGAGAACCTGACCATCCGCGAACTGTCGCGGCGCATCCTGGTGGGCCACCGCCTGCTGGTGGGCACCCCGGAACAGGTCGCCGACACCCTGGAGCACTGGTTCCGCGCCGGCGCCGCCGATGGCTTCAACATCATGCCCGACATGTTCCCCTCGGGGGTCGAGGTGTTCGTCGACCAGGTGGTGCCGCTGCTGCAGCAGCGCGGGGTGTTCCGCCGTGAATACACCGGCAGCACCCTGCGCGACCACCTGGGCCTGCCGTACCCGGCCAGCCAGTACCAACGTGCGGCAGAGGCCGTCTGAACCGATTAGCGAGGCACACCCCATGAACTACCGCACACTGGGCAACAGCGACATCAAGGTCAGCGTCATCGGCCTGGGCACCATGACCTGGGGCCACCAGAACAGCGAGCAGGACGCCCACCAGCAGCTGGACCTGGCGCTGGACCACGGTGTCAACCTGGTCGACACCGCCGAGATGTACCCGACCCCGACCCATGCCGACACCTGGGGCAGCACCGAGCGCTTCATCGGCACCTGGCTGGCCCGGACCGGCCGGCGCAGCGATATCGTGCTGGCCAGCAAGATCGTCGGCCCCACGCGCAACCCCGGCAGCGGCAGGCATATCCGCGATGGCCTCAGCCGCCACGACCGCGCCAACATCGTCGCCGCGCTGGACGGCAGCCTCAAGCGCCTGCAGACCGACCACCTGGACCTGTACCAGCTGCACTGGCCCGACCGCAGCACCAACTTCTTCGGCCAGCGCGAGTACCCGTATGTCGACGACCCGCAGGCCATTGCCATCGGCGAAACCCTGCAGGTGCTGGCCGAGCAGGTGCAGGCAGGCAAGGTCCGCCATATCGGCGTGTCCAACGAAACCCCGTGGGGGGTAGGGCAGTTCCTGCGCCAGGCCGAGGTGCTGGGGCTGCCGCGCATCGTCAGCATCCAGAACCCCTACAGCCTGCTCAACCGCCTGTACGAAGGCGGCCTGTCGGAATTCAGCCACCGCGAAGGGGTGGGCCTGCTGGCCTATTCGCCGCTGGCCTTCGGCGCGCTCACCGGCAAGTACCTGGGCGGCGCACGGCCTGAAGGTTCGCGCCTGTCGTCGGTGTACCGCACCTTCAACCGCTACGACAGCGCGTCGGCGCAGCAGGCCATTGCCGCCTACGTGGCACTGGCCCGCGAGCTGGACGTGAGCCCCGCGCAACTGGCCCTGGCTGCGGTGATCGGCAAGCCGTTCGTCAGCAGCACCCTGACCGGGCAGACGAGCCTGGCGCAACTGCGCGAGAACATCGGCGCGCTTGAGCTGCAACTGAGCAGCGAGACCCTGGCGCGCATCGAGCAGATCCACGCGCACACCCCGAACCCGGCGCCCTGAGCCGCAACCCCTAGCCTGTGGAGGTGCCCATGGCGCCCATCAATCAAAGCGCGAGCGTCGGCCTGATTGCCGCCGAGCCGCTGTTCGTGGCCCGGCGGCGCAAGGTGCGGCGCTGGGCCATCCGCCCGGGCCTGGTGCTGGCCGGGCTGTTCGTGCTGCTGCTGGTGATTGCGGCCATCCAGCCGCACTGGCTGGTGGCGGGCGACCCGCTGGAGGCCAGTGCGCGCCAGGCGTTTCGTGGCCCCGACAGCCTGTACTGGCTGGGTACCGACGAAAACGGCCGCGACATCCTCACCCGGCTGGTGTACGCGGTGCGCCCGTCGCTGGTGCTGGGCCTGTCGGCCACCGCCATCGGCCTGCTGCTGGGCACCCTGTTCGGCCTGGCGGCGGGGCTCGGCCCGCGCTGGCTGGACGGTGCGGTGATGCGCGGGGTGGATGTGCTGCTGGCATTCCCCGACCTGCTGCTGGCCCTGGTGATCATCACCTTCTTCGGCCAGGGCCAGTTGAACACCATCATTGCCGTGGGCATCGCCAGCGTGCCGCGCTATGCACGCCTGGTGCGCGCACAGGCCCTGGTGGTGCGCGGTGCCGGCTACGTCGAGGCCGCCACCACCCTGGGCCTGGGCCGGCACGCGGTGATCCTGCGCCATGTACTGCCCAATGCCATCAAGCCGATCCTGATCCTGGCCACCATCGGCATCGGCGGCAACATCGTCTCGGGCGCGGCCCTGAGCTTTCTGGGCTTTGGCGCGCCGCCGCCGGAGCCGGAGTGGGGCGGCATGCTCGCCGTGGGCCGCAACTACCTGGCCAACGCCTGGTGGCTGGTGGCCTGGCCCGCCCTGGCAATCACATTGACCGTGGTCTCGATCAGTACGATCGGCCGCGAACTGCTGCGCCGCAGCGAAGGTAAACGCCCATGAGTCGCGCACCGCTTATCGATGTACAGGACCTGCACGTGCGCTTTGGCGCCCAGGCCGTGCCCACCCTCAAGGGCATCAGCTTCCAGCTGCACCAGGGCGAGTGCCTGGCGCTGGTGGGCGAGTCGGGCTCGGGCAAGAGTGTCACCTCACGCACGCTGGCCGGGCTGACCGGCGCCCATGCCCAGGTGCAGGCCAGCCGCCTGGACTTTGCCGGGCACGACCTGCGCGAGTTCGACGAGCGCACCTGGCGCCAGGTGCGCGGCGCGCAGATCGGCTTCGTGATGCAGGATGCCCTGGGCGCGCTGGACCCCTTGCGCCCGGTGGGCAAGGAGATCGCCGAGCCGCTGCAGTTGCATACCGGGCTCGACCGCGCGCAGCGCCAGGCCAGGGTGATCGAGCTGCTGCGCGCCGTCGGCGTGCCGCAGCCGGAACTGCGCGCCCGCCAGTACCCGTATCAACTGTCGGGCGGGCTGCGCCAGCGGGCGCTGATCGCCTCGGCCATCGCCTGCAACCCGCGCCTGTTGATTGCCGACGAGCCGACCACCGCGCTGGACGCCACGGTACAGGCGCAGGTGCTGAGCCTGCTCGAATCGCTGCGTGGCGAGAACACCGCGATGCTGATCGTGAGCCACGACCTGGCGGTGGTGTCGCGCCTGGCCAACCGCGTGGCGGTGATGCACAACGGCGTGATCGTCGAGCAGGGCAGCGTCGAGGCGGTGCTGCACGACCCGCAGCACCCCTACACGCAGTTTCTGCTGCGTGCCGGCCGGGCGGTGCACTTTCGGCGCACGCCGGGGGCAGCACGAACGCCGTTGGCTATCGTGGCGCCGACCCAGGAGCCACCGCTGTTGCAGGTGCGCCAGCTGAGCAAGGCGTTCAAGGGCCCGGACGGGCAGATGCGCACCGTGGTCAACCAGGTGTCGCTGCAACTGCGCCGCGGCAAGACCCTGGGCATCGTCGGCGAGTCGGGCTCGGGCAAGACCACCCTGACGCGCATGATCCTGGGCCTGGAAACCCCCGACAGCGGCGATATCCAGATCAAGGGCCAGCCCTGGCTGAAGCTTTCCGAGGCGCACAAGCGTCAGTTGCGGCGCAGTATCCAGGTGGTGTTCCAGGACCCGCTGAGCTCCTTCGACCCACGCTACAACGTGCAGCGTGTGCTGTTCGAGGCGCTGGAGGTGGCCGGGCACAAGCGCGCCGACTGGCGCAGGCGGGCCGAAGAACTGCTGGGCCTGGTACGCCTGGACGCGGCGCTGCTCGACCGGCGCCCCATCGAGCTGTCGGGCGGGCAGCGCCAGCGCATCGCGATTGCCCGCGCGCTGGCCGCCGGGCCGCAGATTCTGGTGTGCGACGAGCCGGTGTCGGCGCTGGACGTGTCGGTGCAGGCGCAGATCCTCGAACTGCTCGACGACCTCAAGCAGCGCCTGGGCCTGGCGTGCCTGTTCATCTCCCACGACCTGGGGGTGATCAACCAGGTCAGCGACGAGGTGCTGGTGATGAAGGACGGCGTGGCGGTGGAGAGCGGGGCGGTGCGCGACGTGTTCGACCACCCGCAGCATCCCTACACCCTGGCCTTGCTGGAGGCCATTCCGCACCTGGAAAGCGGCCGTCGTACCTCGTTCGAATTCCTCAAGTTGGCGATCTGAACCATGAGCCTGCATTTCTCGACCCGCCACACGCCGCGACGACGGCTGCACCACTGGAAGATCGACCACCTGCCGGACACGCCGCTGGCCTTCGTGCGCCTGTGCATCGGCAATTACAAGGTCTGGTACTCAAGCATCCTGCTGTTGCAGTGCATCGCCGTGGTCAGCGCGGTGCTGATCCCCTGGGCGCTGGGCCTGATCACCCGGCAGGTGACCGAGGCCGCCTCGGTGCATGCCGCGCTGCCGGGGCTGGTGGCGCCCCTGAGCCTGTTCGGCACGCTGCTGGTGCTGGAACTGCTGAGCGCCCGCAGCGCCGCCGCCTGCCACATCAAGGTGCTGCCGCTGCAGCGGCGAACCGTGACCCATGCCTTGTTCGCCTACCTGCAACGCCATTCCCAGCGCTTTGTCAGCAGCGAGTTCGCCGGGGCGCTGGCGCACCGCATCGCCGAGGTGGCGCTGGGGGTCAACCAGACCCTGGGCATCCTGCTGTTCGACATGCTCGGCCTGGCGCTGACCCTGAGCCTGGCCACCGCCTTGCTGTGGAGCGCCTCGGGCCTGCTGGCCGCGTTCATGCTCGGCTGGTCGCTGCTGTTCATTGGCATTTGCTATGTCCTGGCGCGGCGCAGCCACCCGCTGGCGCAGCAGTATTCGGCGGCGCGCAGCACCAGCAACGGCAAGGTGGTGGACGCGGTGAGCAACCTCACCAACATCCGCCTGTTCGCCCGCCAGCCGTTCGAGCACGGCTACCTGGGGCACTACCTTGACCGCGAGGTGGACGCGGCCTACCGCTCGTTCTGGTACATGGAGAAGATCCGCTGGTTCCAGTCGGCCGGCGGCGTGGCCCTCAAGCTGGGCATGCTGGGGCTTGCGCTGCAGCAGTGGTACGTGGGGCGCATCGACATCGCCACCTTCGTCATGGCCACCAGCCTGTCGCTGCTGATCATCAATGACGTGAGCAACCTGTCGCGGCGCTTTCTGGAGTTCTTCGAGGCCACCGGCAACATCGCCAACGGCGTGCGCACCCTGGTGCGGCCCCACGAGGTGGTGGACCTTCCCGGCGCACGGGCGCTGCCGCCGGTGCGCGGCGACATCGAGTTTCGCGACGTGAGCTTCGGCTATGCGCCCGACAAGCCGATCTTCCAGCACCTGAACCTGGTGATCCCGGCGGGGCAGACCGTGGGCCTGGTGGGCACCTCGGGCTCGGGCAAGTCGAGCCTGCTCAACCTGCTGCTGCGCCTGTACGACGTCAACAGCGGCCAGGTGCTGGTGGATGGACGCGATGTGCGCGAAGTGACCCAGCATTCGCTGCACCAGCAGATCGGCCTGATCCCCCAGGAACCTGGCCTGTTCCACCGCAGCATCGGCGAGAACATCCACTACGGGCGCCTGGAGGCCAGCTTCGAGGACGTGGTGCATGCCAGCCGCCGCGCCGGCGCCGACGACTTCATCGACAGCATGGAACACGGCTACGACTCGCTGGTGGGCGAGCGCGGGGTCAAGTTGTCGGGTGGCCAGCGCCAGCGCATCGCGATTGCCCGGGTGCTGCTCAAGAACGCCCCGATTCTGGTGATGGACGAAGCCACCTCCAGCCTGGACTCGCTCACCGAGCGTTTCATCCAGGAAAAACTCGACGAAATCATGCACGGCAAGACCGTGCTGGTGGTCGCGCACCGTTTGTCCACGGTGGCGCACCTGGACCGCATCCTGGTGTTCGACAAGGGCCGCCTGATCGAGGACGGCAACCATGCACAACTGCTGCGCCAGCGCGGCCAGTACCACCGGTTGTGGAGTCGCCAGGCCGCTGGCCAGTTCGACGAAACACCCGCTACCGAATCTGCCTGAGAGTTTTCAAACGCCCAAGGAGGCGCCCATGCCGCATTTGTCCGAAGTCCCCAAACACGCCCCCCAACACGCACTGACCAGCGTTGCGCACCTGCATCAACGCCTGGATGCCTTGCTTCCCGAGATTGCGGCCGGTGCAGCCGAGCGTGAACGTGAGCGCCAGCTGCCGTATGACGCCATACGCCAGCTGGCCGCCGCAGGGCTCTATACCGTGCGCATCCCGCTCGCCTACGGTGGCCCCGGCGGCTCGGTGAGCGACGTGATCGGCCTGCTGCTGCGGGTGGCCTCGGTGGACTCCAATGTGGCCCAGGCCCTGCGCCCGGGCTTTGCCTTCGTCGAAGGGCTGCTGGCCGCCGACCATAGCGGTGCAGAGCAGGAACGCCAGCGCTGGTTCGCGCGCTACCTGGACGGCGCCGTGCTGGGCAACGCAGGCTGGGAGGTGGGCGGCGCCAATGGCGCGATCAGCGCACGCATCGTGCCCGATGGCGAGCACTTTCGCGTCAGCGGCAGCAAGTACTACAGCACGGGCGCGCTGTACGCCGACTGGGTCAGCGCCGTGGCGCTGGACGAACAGGACAGGCCGGTGTCGTTCGTGCTGCCGCGCGATCGCCAGGGCCTGGAGCTGGTGGACGACTTCGACGCCATGGGCCAGCGCCTGACCGCCAGTGGCACCACGCGTCTGAACGATGTGCAGGTGCTGGCCAGCGAGATTCGTCCGCGCACCGTGGAGGAGGGCAAGCGCACCATCGTCACCCCGTTTCTGCAGTTGTTCCTCGCCACCGTGGAGGCCGGCATCGCGCGCAATGCCCAGGAGGATGCAGTGCGCTTTGCCCGCGAGCATGCGCGACCGATCAAGCACAGCAGCGCCAGCCAGTCGGTGGACGACCCCTATGTGCAACTGAGCGTGGGCGAAGTGGCCGCGCGCGCCTTCACCGCCGAAGCGGTGGTGCTCAAGGCCGCAGCGGTGATCGACCGCGCCTGGGCCCTGCAACTGGACCCGCAGGCGGTGGATCAGGCCGCCATCGACGTGGCGCAGGCCCAGTACATTGCCGCCGAATCGGCGCTGCGGGCCGCCGAGCTGCTGTTCGATGTGGGCGGTGCGTCCACCACCGGGCGCAGCCACAACCTCGACCGGCACTGGCGCAACGCGCGTACGGTGGCCAACCACAACCCGCGCCACTGGAAGGCCTCGGCGGTCGGCACCTGGTACCTCAAGGGCACGCCGCCGCCGACCTCGGGGCTGTTCTGAGTGACCATGGCCGAACCCCTGCCGGCCTTGCGGCCGGTTTCGCGCAAGGTGCCGATGATCATCGGCTGCGCGCTGTGCATGGAACTGATCGACTCCACCGTGGTGATGACGGCCTTGCCGCAGATGGCCAGCGACTTCGGCGCGCCGAGCGTGCGCATGAACCTGGTGGTGTCGCTGTACATGCTGGCCGCCGCGCTGTGCGTGCCGGTCAGTGGCTGGGCCGCCGACCGCTTCGGCCCACGACGGCTGTTCGTGGTGGCGATCGTGCTGTTCATCGTGTCGTCGCTGGCCTGCGCGGCATCCACCTCGCTGCTGCAGCTGTGCCTGGCGCGCATGCTGCAGGGCGCGGCGGGGGCGATGATGGTGCCGGTGGGGCAGGTGATCCTGCTGCGCTGGTCGCCGCGCGAAGACCTGATGCGCAACCTGTCGTACCTGACCATTCCGGCGCTGATCGGGCCCATGATCGGGCCGCCGCTGGGCGGGCTGATGGTGACGTTCGTGTCGTGGCACTGGATCTTCCTGATCAACCTGCCCATCGGCCTGGTGGGCATCGTGCTGGTGCTGCGCCATGTACCGCATTATCCCGGGGTTCGTGCGCGGGCACTGGATGTGCGCGGGCTGCTGCTCAGCGGCACCGCGCTGGGGGCGCTGGTGTTCGGTTTCGAGGCGCTGGGCCACGGCCTGCTGCCGCGAGCGTGGGTGGCGGTGATGATCGGGGCGGGGCTGCTGTGCGGCGCGTGGTACATCCGCCATGCACGGCGCTGCGCCGAACCGCTGCTGGACTTGTCGCTGCTGCGCATTCCCAGCTACCGCATCAGCTTCTGGGGCGGCAACCTGCTGCGCCTGGGTACCTCGTCTGGCCCGTTCCTGCTGGTGCTGATGTTTCAGCTGTGCTTTGGCCTGAGCCCGCTGCATGCGGGGCTGCTGACCCTGGCGGGCGGCGCGGGGGCGTTTCTGATGAAGCTGCTGGCAGTGCGGGTGGTGCGCCGCTTCGGCATCCGTCGCACGCTCACCGGCAATGCGCTGCTCACCGGGCTGACCCTGGGGGCCTGTGCCAGCTTTACCAGCGATACGCCGTACTGGGTGATCGTGCTGATGCTGTTCGCCAGCGCAGTGATCCGTTCGCTGCAGTTCAGCACCCTGGGCGCGCTGACCTATGCGGATGTACCGGCGGCGCTGAGCAGCCGGGCCAGCAGCCTGTCGGCGATGACGGTGCAGTTGAGCATGAGCCTGTCGGTGGGGCTGGCCGCCTCGCTGCTGGGGGTGCTGATGAACCTGCGCGGGCACGCCACCCCCGTCACCAGCGACGTGGCCTGGGTGATGCTGCTGTGCGGGCTGGCGTGCATGGCCTCGGCACTGGTGTTCCGGCGCCTGGCAGCAGACGCCGGCAATGCGGTGTATGCCGCGCGTGGCTGATCAGATCGACAGGTTGAGCACCCGCTCGCCCTGGGTGGCGCCAGTGGGCCGGCGGCGATTGACCGCCAGTTCGCCGATCTTGATCAGGCGGGTACGCGTGACATTGCGGGTCAGGCCCAGCAGGTTGGCGGTGTGCACCTGGTTGTAGTGGCTGAAGCGGTAGGCCGCGCGCAACAGCGCGTCCTCGACCTGTTCGTGCAACGCGCCGGCCTGTTCCTCGAAGAGTTTCTGGAAGGCCCGCTCGAGCAGCGCCTGGGCCGAGTCGTCCTGGCTGGGGCTGTCGTCCTGGCGTTCGATGCGCATGTTCGACAGGCGCAGGTCGTCGTGCTCGATCAGGCCGTCGCGGCAGATCAGCAGGGTGTGGTGGATGACGTTTTCCAGCTCGCGGATGTTGCCCGGCCAGCCGTAGGTGCGCAGCTTGTGCTCGGCCTGGGCGCTCAGGCGCACCTGGCCGTAGCCCAGGCGCTGGCTGTAGGCATCGATGAAGTGGCGGGTCAGCGGCAGGATGTCGCCGGGGCGTTCGCGCAGCGGCACCAGCTCCAGGCTGACCACGTCCAGACGGTAATAGAGGTCTTCGCGAAAGTGCCCGGCATTGATCGCCTTTTCCAGCTGCACGTTGGTGGCGGCCAGTACCCGCACATCGATGGGAATGCTCTTGCGCGAGCCCAGGCGCACCACTTCGCGCTCCTGCAGCACGCGCAGCAGCTTGACCTGGATCGGCATCGGCAGGTCGCCGATCTCGTCGAGGAACAGGGTGCCGCCGTTGGCCTCTTCGAACCAGCCGGCCTTGGCCGCCAGGGCGCCGGTGAAGGCGCCTTTCTCGTGGCCGAACAGCTCGGCCTCGACCAGCGATTCGGAAAACGCGCCGCAGTTGACGGCCACGAACGGCTTGTCACGTCGCCCGCTCAGGTTGTGAATGTGGCGCGCCACCAGCTCTTTGCCGGTACCGGTCTCGCCGATGATCAGCACGCTGGCTTCGCTGGGCGCCACCTGTTGCAGGTGCGCCAGCAGCGCACGTGACTTGGGGTCTTCGAACACCTGCGCGGTGGCGCGGATCGAGGTGGCCAACGCGGGCGAGGGCGGTAGGGTCAACAATTGCATGGCAGTCACACTATGAATAGAACGTCGGAATCGGCAGGCGCTGGTTCAAGGCCCAGTCGCCCAGTTCGTGGAGTTTGTAATCCAGCGGGTCGTGCAGGCTCTGGGTGCGCAGGTTGCGCCAGTGCCGGTCGAGCCCCACCGAGGCCTGCGTGGCGCGGGCGCCGGTGACCTCGAAGACCTTGCTGCACAGCTCCAGGCCGTCGCGGCTGGCCGCCACCTTGGCGGTGGCGATGGCCACCGCCACGCGGCCGCGCTGGTCTGCGCCGAGCGCGGCGCCCTTGGCCCAGGCCCGGTCGAGTTCGCCGGCGGCGTTGTCGAGCAAAAGCCGGGCGCCTTGCAGGCGTACCCAGAAGTCGCCGAAGTGGCCCAGTACATAAGGATCGTCGCGGCTATCAAGGGCTGTGGACTTGAACCAGGGTCGGGTCTCGTTGAGGGTGTACTGGCGCGCTTCTTCGAACGCGCCTTCGGCGATGCCCAGGCAGATGTTGGCGAAATGCAGCTGGGCGATCAGCGGCCGCAGGCAGGCGAACGGCGTGCTCAGCGGGCCGGGGTCGAGCAGCAGGTCGCCTTCCTCCACGCGTACCCGTTCGAAGGTGGCGCTGCCGCTGTCGGTCTGGCGCTGGCCCATGTTGTGCCAGTCGTCGTGCAGGGTGATGCCGGTGCGACCGCTGGGTATCGCGGCAATCAGCAGCTTGCCCCCGGCCGCCTCGTCCACGGCCGAGGCAATCAGCATTTGTGAATCGCTGGCGCCCGAGCAGAAGCTCTTCTTGCCGGAGAATTCACGCCAGCTGCCGTGGTGCTTGACGATGGTGCGGGTGTCGAGGGGGTTGAGGGCATTGCCCCAGAACCAGTTCTTGCGCGCCGTCAGCTCGTACCAGGGCTGCCATTGCGAAGGTGCGCCGAACAGACGCACGGTGGCCAGCATCAGGTGGTGAAAGCCGAACACATGGGCAATCGAGCTGTCGACCCGGGCGAATTCGCGCACCACATCGAAGGTCTGGCTCCAGGTGGCGTTCAGCCCGCCGAACTCGCGGGGGATGCTCAGGGCCAGCAGGCCGCTGGCACGCAGGGCATCGCGTTCGGCCTTGGGCGTGCCGCCCTTGCGGTCGCGCTCTACCACGCTGCGGCTGAATGTCTGGGCCAGGTCGCGGGCAATCTGCAGCGGGGTCGATCGAGGGGTATGCAACGTGGCGCTCACGCGGGTTACCTGTGCAAAAAGGTTCGGGCCTCAAGGCCGGGCCCTGTCGATGCTAAATGATCTAAAAAACCTTAAATAAATAACGTTTAGGAATGTTGATATACAGCTTTTCATATTCCATACGGATCTATATTTGTCGTTATTTATTCTTTTTGATTTTTATCTTTGCGGTGCACTCTGCATTCACGCACTGCAACGACGGTGCTCCCAACTGCTAAGGAGCCACACCATGACCATCAAGGCGATCAACGTACGTAACCAGTTCAAGGGCACCATCAAGGAGATCATCGAGGGGCCGGTGGTCTCGGAAATCGACGTGCAGACCCAGGCCGGCATCGTCACCTCGGTGATCACCACGCGGTCGGTGCATGAGCTGGAACTGAGGATTGGCAGCGAGGTGATCGCGTTCGTGAAATCGACCGAGGTGTCGATCGCGAAGCTGTGAGAGGGGTGTGACGGTGAGCGCCGGGTGGCCTCACCGCAATGCTCAGTCGGCTGTCAGCACGTCCCTTCTGGCCGGCAACACTCCAGCTCCCCGAACGACACCGACGCATCCACGTAGCGCATCGCCGATTTCACGTCGCGCCAGCCCACGTGGGCCATCAGCGCTTTCATGTCCCAGCCATTGCCACTGGCCCAGGTGGCAAAGCCACGACGCAGCGAGTGGCTGCTGTAGAGGCTGGCGGGTAGCCCGGCATCTGCAAAAATCCGCCTCAGCAGTACGATCAGGCTGCCACTGTTGAGCGCCTGCTCGCCCAGGTTGCCCCAGCGATCGAGCTTGCGAAACACAGGCCCGCGGGCGATGCCCGCCACGCTGATCCAGTCGATGTAGGCCTGTACCGGGCACAGGCTCTTCAGGGCAGGGGTGCGATGACTGACCCCGCGGCCCTGCCGGTCCCCTTTGCTTTGCGCCAGGTACAGCTGCATGCCCACGCCCGCCTGGGCCTGAATGTGCTCCACGCGCAGGCGCGCCAGCTCATCGCCCCTGAACCCTCGCCAGAACCCGATCAGCAGCAGGGCGACATCGCGCCGTGCGCGCAGCAGCTCGGGCAGGCAGTGCGCCTGTTGCGCCTGTGCGGCTTTGGCGTGCAGTGCGTCGACCGTGCGCTGCAGGTGTTCCAGGGTCAGGGCTGCTGCCTGGCGCTCCTGCGCCGGATGCACCGCGCGTATGCCCTTGAGCATCTGGCGCACCAATGGCGCCTTGGTGGGGTCGGGAAAGCCCTGGCTGGTGTGCCACTGGCCCAGCGCGGCCAGGCGTTGGCGCAAGGTGTTGATCGAGTGCTGCTCGGCGTAATCGGCCAGGTAGCGCGCGATGCTGTCGGCCGTGGCCGGTAGAAAGCCACCCCAGCTCACCTCGAAATGCTCCACGGCCGCGCGATAGCTGCGCCGCGTGTTGTCCCTTACGGCTGCGTCCAGGTAGCGATCGAGCTTGTTCATCGGCAGGTTCTCCATCGGTGTACGGCTGAGCGACTGCAACCGGGCGTTTTTTGCCTATCACATGTGATAAGCCGTGATTATTTCATCTTTTATTCTGATTTCTATAGGCATTTTTTCAATTTCATTTAGTATGTATCTACATAGTACGTACCACATTACGAAATAGTAGGAGCACCCATGGCCCGTGGCGGTATCAACAAGGCAATCGTGCAGAAGGCGCGTCAGGCGCTATTGGCCCGTGGCGAACACCCCAGTATCGATGCCGTACGTATCGAGCTGGGCAACACCGGGTCCAAGACCACGATTCACCGCTACCTCAAGGAGCTGGACGCGCAGCAACCGACACTGGCAGCGGACAAGCCGGGCATGAGCGAAGCCCTGGCCAACCTGGTCAGTCAGCTGGCCCAGCAACTGGTGGAGGAGGGCGACGCACGTATCGAAGCGGCGCAGAACGTGTTCGACCATGAAAAGGCGGCGTTGCAGGGCGAACTGCAGGCGATCCAGCAGGCGCTGGCGACCCTGCAGCAGCAACACCAGATTCAGGCCGAGGCGCTGGCGGGTGAGTCGGCGCAGCTGGCCACGACCCGCAGTACCCTGCAGACCGAGCAGACGCGCAATGCCACCTTGAATCAGGCGGTAGGTGAGTTGAACCTGCGCCTGAACGACAAGGACGAGCAGATCCAGTCGCTGGAAGACAAGCACCAGCATGCCCGCGATGCGCTGGAGCATTACCGCACCGCCACCCGTGAGCAGCGCGAGCAGGATCAGCGCCGCCATGAGGCGCAGGTACAGCAGTTGCAGGTCGAGGTGCGTCAGTTGCAGCAGAGCCTGATCGTCAAGCAGGACGAACTGACGCGGCTCAACCGCGACAACGAGCGCTTGCTGGTGGAGGCGCGGCAGGTGCAGCGTGAGCGGCAGGCGCTGCAGGACCAGCAGGCGCAACAGGCACAGGAGATCAAGACCTTGATGGCCAGCCTGGCGCAGTCGTTGGGTGCGCGGGAGGAGCTGCTGCGGCAGAACCAGGTGCTGGGGCAGCAGGTGGAGCAGGGGGCGGGTGAACAACGCCAGCAACAGCAGGTGATTGAGCAATTGCAGGCGCAGGTCGAGCAGCGCGATGCAGAGCTGGAGGCCTTGAAGGCAAAGGAGCAAGCCTCAGACCGAGCTGAAGCCGAGCAGACAGGGCTGCCGACTCACCCCTGACAGGGCAGGGTGCGTTGCAGCGAATCTAGGAGCCGGCCTTGCCGGCGTCTTGGGGGGCGCCAGTTAGTCGCGCAATGACAAGCGCATCGCACACCGCCCCTGCAACCCTCGCGAAGCCTCGTACGCCATCTGCCGGCGCAACATACCGCTTAACGACGCCTCTTCCAGCCTCTCGAAACCCAACCGTGCATAAAACGGTGCATTCCACGGCACCGCCACAAAGGTGGTGAGGGTCAGGGCCGCGAAGCCCTGGGCCTCGGCATGCGCGCGCACGGCCGCAATCAATCGCCGACCCAGGCCCTGGCCTTGCTGCGCATGATCCACCGCCAGCTCTTCGATGTGCAGCGACTCATCGAACGCGCTGGCACACACGAACCCAATTGGGCGGTCCCGCCCATCCACCACCACCCACTCGAGCCCGGCAGCCACGAACTCCAGGTGCTCGACGCTGCTGAGCACCGTGTGCTCGGCAATCCACGCCAGTGCCGGCACTTGCACAAAGGCCTGGGCCGCAGAGCGCTCTATGTCAGGCAGCAGGGGAGCATCGGTAGGGGTGGCCAGGCGAATGGAAAAGGACATCGGGCACGCTCTGCAATGGGAACCCACGCAGTCTGTGCAAAGCACCAGGGTTGTGCAAGCGCCCCCGGCATGGGCAATACGGGGGCACGCTTTTTCCTTGCCAGTGGCGACATAAATCATAATTTCGCTAATACCCGGCGGCGCACAGAATGCGGGCAACCCCCTCATGCAGAAGCGCACAGCCATGACCGTTGAAAAAACCCGAATTGATACGCTTGTAGTAGGCGCCGGTCAGGCCGGCGTGGCCATGAGTGAGCACCTGGGCCGCCTCGGGGTGCAGCACCTGGTGCTGGAACGCAACCGCATCGCCGAAGCCTGGCGCACCGGTCGCTGGGACTCGCTGGTGGCCAACGGCCCGGCCTGGCACGACCGCTTCCCGGGCCTGGAATTCGAAGGCCTGGATGCCGACGCCTTCGCCGGCAAGGATCAGGTGGCGGCCTACTTCGAGACCTATGCCAAGAAGATCGACGCGCCCATTCGTACCGGTGTCGAAGTGCTCAAGGTCGAACGCAACGAAGGTCGCTCGGGCTTTACGGTGCAGACCTCCATGGGCCTGATCGAGGCCAACCAGGTGGTGGTGGCCACCGGGCCGTTCCAGCGCCCGGTGATCCCGCCCATCGCTCCGCAGCTTCCCGGCATTACCCAGCTGCATTCGGCCGACTACCACAACCCCCGGCAATTGCCCGAAGGCGCGGTGCTGGTGGTGGGCGCGGGCTCCTCGGGTGTGCAGATCGCCGATGAACTGCAGCGCGCCGGCAAGCAGGTGTACCTGTCGGTGGGCGCGCACGATCGCCCGCCACGTGCCTACCGCAATCGCGACTTCTGCTGGTGGCTGGGGGTGCTCGGCCTGTGGGACGCCGAAGGCGTGCAGCCCGGCAAGGAGCACGTGACCATCGCGGTCAGCGGTGCCCGTGGCGGACATACCGTGGACTTTCGCAAGCTGGCCCACCAGGGCATCACGCTGGTGGGCCTGACCCGCGCATTCGATCAAGGTGTGGTCAGCTTCGAGGCCAACCTGGCCGAGAACATCGCCCGCGGCGACGAGAACTACCTGGCGCTGCTCGATGCCGCCGACGACTACATTGCACGCAACGGCCTGGACCTGCCCGAAGAACCCGAAGCACGCCACATGCTGCCCGACCCGCAGTGCCTGACCCAACCGATTCTTGAGCTGGACCTGGCCAAGGCCGGTGTCAGCTCGATCATCTGGGCCACCGGCTACTCGACCGACTACAGCTGGCTGAAGGTCGATGCCTTCAAGCCCGACGGCAAGCCACAGCATCAGCGCGGTGTGTCCCGCGAACCGGGGATCTATTTCGTCGGCCTGCCGTGGCTGTCGCGCCGTGGCTCCGCCTTTATCTGGGGCGTGTGGCACGACGCCCGGCACATCGCCGAGCACATCGTGAAACAGCGCACCTATTTCGACTACCGCGACGCCGCGCAACGCGAGGCTGCCGCCCACTGTGATTCCAACGTCCAGAAACTGGGAGTACGTTGATGCCTACCCATACCCGCATCCGCATGTTCAACACCAAGGATACCTACCCCAACCAGACCCTGGACAACGATCTGTGCCAGGCCGTGCGTGCCGGCAACACGGTCTACGTGCGTGGCCAGGTGGGCACCGATTTCGACGGTCAACTGGTCGGCCTTGGCGACCCGCGGGCCCAGGCCGAGCAGGCCATGCGCAACGTCAAGCAACTGCTCGAAGAAGCCGGCAGCGACCTGAGCCACATCGTCAAGACCACCACCTACCTGATCGACCCGCGCTACCGCGAGCCGGTGTACCAGGAGGTCGGCAAGTGGCTCAAGGGCGTGTTTCCGATTTCCACCGGGCTGGTGGTCAGTGCCCTGGGCCAACCGCAATGGCTGATGGAAATCGACGTGATCGCGGTGATCCCCGAATAAGGAGCGGCACATGACTTTTTCTATCGTCGGACGCTGCGCCGAAACCGGTCAGCTGGGTATCGCCATCAGCTCGTCGAGCATCGCCGTGGGCGCGCGTTGCCCATGGCTGCGCGCCGGCGTGGGCGCGGTGTCGAGCCAGAACATCACCTTGCCGGCGCTGGGCCCGCAGATACTCGATGGCCTGGCCGACGGGCTGGCACCTGCCACGGCCTTGGACCAGGCGCTGTCGAGCAATGGCTATGGCCAGTACCGTCAGGTAGCGGTGGTGGATGCCCAGGGGCGCACCGCACTCTTCAGTGGCAGCCACGCACTGGGCACCCACAATGCAGTGGCAGGCGATCAATGCGTGGCCGCCGGCAACCTGCTGGCCAGCAGCGCGGTGATCGAACGCATGGTCGAGGCCTTCGAGCGCAGCGAGGGCTGCCTGGCCGCCCGGTTGCTCACGGCATTGCAGGCGGGGCAGGCCGCAGGCGGCGAGGCCGGGGCGGTGCACTCGGCGGCACTGTCGGTGGTCGGCGACCTGACCTGGCCGATCGTCGACCTACGGGTGGACTGGGCCGACGAGAATCCCATCGGCGAACTGCACAAACTGTGGACCGCCTATGAACCCCAGTTGCAAGACTACCTGACCCGCGCCCTGGACCCGACGCAGGCGCCCAGCTACGGAGTGCCCGGCGATGAGTGAATGGCGCAGCCGCACCCTGCTGGCGCAGCTGGTCGGCTTCGCCACGGTGAGCCGGGATTCGAACCTGGCGCTGATCGAGTTCGTGCGCGATTACCTGGACGATCTGGGGGTGGACTGCGAGCTGATCTACAACGCCGAACGCACCAAGGCCAACCTGCTGGCCAGCATCGGCCCGGGTGTGGAGGGTGGCGTGGTGCTGTCCGGACACACCGATGTGGTACCGGTGGACGGCCAGGCCTGGACGGTGCCGCCGTTCGACCTGAGCGAGCAGGACGGCAAGCTGTACGGCCGGGGCACTGCCGACATGAAAGGCTACCTGGCCTCGGTGCTGGCGGCGGTGCCGCTGTTTCTGGCAAGCCCGTTGCGCCGCCCGGTACACCTGGCGTTTTCGTATGACGAAGAGGTGGGTTGCCTGGGGGTACGCAGCCTGCTCGAGGTGTTGCCACGGCGTATCCCGATGCCGGCGCTGTGCCTGATCGGCGAACCCACCGAACTCAAGCCGGTGCTCGGGCACAAGGGCAAGCTGGCCATGCGCTGCCATGTGCACGGCGCGGCCTGTCATTCGGCCTACGCGCCCTATGGCGTCAACGCCATCGAGCAGGCGGCGCGGCTGATCGGCCAGCTGGGCGCAATCGGTAAGCGTCTGGCGGCGCCGGAGCTTCACGACGAACGATTTGACCCGGCATTTTCGACCGTGCAGGTGGGCACGATCCAGGGCGGCACGGCGCTGAACATCGTGCCGGCCGATTGCCGTTTCGATTTCGAGGTGCGGGCGCTGCCGGCGTTCGCCCCGCAAGCGGTGGCCGATGAATTGCAGGCGTTTGCCGCGCGTGAAGTAGTGCCGGCGATGCAGGCGGTCAATGCCGACAGCGGCATTCGTTTCGAAGCGCTGTCGAGCTACCCGGGGCTTGCCACGCCACCGGACAGCGCGGCGGCGCAGCTGATTGCCCGGCTGTGCGGCAGCGATGCCTTCAGCACGGTGGCCTTTGGCACCGAAGGCGGGCTGTTCGACCAGGCCGGGATACCGGCGGTGGTCTGCGGGCCGGGCAGCATGGACCAGGGACACAAGCCGAACGAATACGTCAGCGTCGAACAGCTGGCTGGTTGTGACCGGTTGATGGAGCGTCTGGCGGCGTTTTTGAGCGAGACATAACACACAGATCGGCATACGAGCCGGCCAACGTTGCACCTTTTACTGCCGTAGAGCAGGACGACCGTACCCGCGGTCGCCTAACAAAACCCCGCCGGCGCGCACGAGCGTGCCGGCCTAGTCGAGGAAGTGAGCCATGACCCGATCCTTGCGTTGCAGCGTTCCGTTTGCCCTGGCCCTGTTGAGCAGTGCCGTGTTTGCCGCCCCGCAGAACCTGACCGTCATCTCGTTTGGCGGCGCCACCAAGCAGGCACAGGAAAAGGCCTACTTCCAGCCATTCAATGCCAGCGGTGCGGGCACCGTGGTGGCAGGCGAGTACAACGGCGAGCTGTCGAAAATCAAGGCCATGGTCGACGTCGGCCACACCAGCTGGGATGTGGTCGAGGTCGAAAGCCCCGAGCTGTTGCGCGGCTGTGATGAAGGCCTGTTCGAGAAACTCGACCCGCAACGTTTCGGTGACCAGGCCAATTTTGTGCCCGGCACCTTCACCGAGTGCGGCGTGGCCACCTATGTATGGTCGATGGTGATGGCCTACGACCATGCCAAGCTGGCCAAGGGGCCGACCTCATGGGCGGACTTCTGGAACGTGAAGGACTTCCCCGGCAAGCGCGGCCTGCGCAAGGGAGCCAAGTACACCCTGGAGATCGCCTTGCTCGCCGACGGCGTCAAGCCCGATGAGTTGTACAAGGTGCTCGGCACCCCTGAAGGGGTGAGCCGCGCGTTCGCCAAGCTGGACCAGATCAAGTCCAACATCCAGTGGTGGGAAGCCGGGGCGCAACCTGCGCAGTGGTTGATTGCCGGCGATGTGGTGATGAGCGCGGCGTACAACGGGCGCATCGCGGCTGCGCAGAAGGAGGGCATGAAGCTGAGCATCGTATGGCCGCAGAGCCTGTTCGACCCTGAATACTGGGCGGTGGTGAAGGGTACGCCGAACAAGAAACTGGCCGAGGATTTCATTGCGTTCGCCAGCCTGCCACAGGCGCAGAAGGTGTTCTCGGAAAACATTCCGTATGGCCCGGTAAACAAGCAGACCCTGGGTTTGCTACCAGCCGAAGTACAGAAGCAGTTGCCCACTGCCGAAGCCAACCTGGCCCAGGCGCGAGCAGTGGATGCGGCGTTCTGGGTTGACCATGGCGAGGAGCTGGAACAACGCTTCAATGCCTGGGCGGCGCGCTGATTCGAGCCAATATCCCACCCAGGCCTTAGCCCCCGCTACTGATACTTCTGTCAGTAGCGGGCTGGTGTTGCTCACCGTTACTGTTTGCCTTGCCGTTGGGCAGACAGTGGGAGAGCGACATGAACACCTTGCGACATACGCTGGCCCGGCCTGTCCGTACCGAACAAGCCCCCCTGGAACATCGAGACGCGCCGCCCGTATGCGCGTCACCAGCCCGCAATGGCAGCCAACGGCAACCCCTGAAGTGTGATCGACATGGGCAATCCTGCCAAAGGAGCCGGTGATGCCCATCCATCTTGCCACCAGAGCTTGTTGTTTGCTGGCAGCAGTACTGCTGACTGGCTGCATCCATCCGAGCCAGCAGTCGACGCCTCATGCGCCAGGCACCCAGGCGTCGAGCAGCGAGCTTTCCTCCGTCGACGCTTCGCCTGGCGAAGCCGCTGCGCGCGCACGTTGCACGCGCTACTTCGAGTCGGGGCAGTGGAGCTACCGCTACGACCCAGGCATCCGCAAGAACGCCTGGACCCTGGAGCTCACGCCTACCTATTGCGGACGACGCATCCGCCAGGACGAAACCAACGCCGCCTACGCGGAACTGTACAAGCGCTACGGCAGTGACTGGCGCTGGCGCCTCGACAACGGGGGCGGCATGCGTCGTCAGTTGGTGTGCCACCTGGCCACCGCCCGCTACAAGAAAACCTGGAACCTGGAGCCTTTTCGACCCGATGTGTCTCATCGCGTATCGGTGGCTGCCGGTTGCAATCCGACGCCACGTTGACAGGCAGTTTCAGCACTGCAGCACAAGGAGTGGACCATGAACAGGTTAAAGATGTTGATGTTTCTGGGGTGCGTAGCAGCCAGTGCGCCGGGGTTGGCACAGTGGGCGCCTGGCTCACCACGCAGCTCGCTGGAGGACGGCAACGCCACCGTAGCCGACCTCAGGTACAACTACAGCGCAGGCAACTCGCATTGCGGTGATTCAGGCAAACCGCCGTTTCTATGCAGCGGTGTCCTGATGCGCGTCACCCAGCGGCCGCAGAACCCCGGGGCATTTCGCATCTGGGACCCTAGCCCGACCTCGGCGAGAAGTGGCGGAACGTCGTTCTCCTACATACGTTACGACGCAAGGTTCAGGTCAGTGGCGTGGGGCTTCAACGACGGTCTGATCATGTATCCCCAGGACCGCAGGCCAGCGGGCAAGGACCTGCTGATGGTGCAGTGCGCCTACAGCATGGATGGCTGGAACTGGTTCAGGAACACACCCTGCGGCACCATGGTCTACGAGGGAGTTGTTTACCCACACAGTCGGCCATGCCAGAGCCAGGGCGTTACCACGCCACAACAATGGCTCGGGATCTGGTACCAGCCCGCCAAGTACCGCCCGCTGAATCAATGCGGCTTCGACATGCGCAGGGGCGTTGCCAACAGTGCCGGTTACTTCATGCTCATGCTGCAGATGAAAAACATACTGGCCGCAGAAGGGTTCAGCGAGCAGAACGAACTTGTTGTTACGACATGGCCGGCGGGTCGTGCCAGAACCCTGCCCATCCAGGCATTCTTCTATATGCCAGTGGGTGTGCCTGCCCACTGGCCGGCAGGGGTACCGAACGGGCTGGCCGCTGCCAGGCTCAACCAGAAAGAGTTTCGGGCCGACACCGGCATCATCGTGCCCATTGTGCGGCTGACGCCACCTGCCAACATCAATGATCACTTTCGCTTCGACTTTATCGTTGCCGATCAAGCCGAAACAGGGTCGACCGGGGTCGTGCCTCCGAAACCGGTGCCAGGCCGCTGCCCGCGCTACATAGACTCGGTGAAATGGGGCGCGATCAATGGCAACCAGTGGAGCCTGGAAATCAAGCCTTCCGCCTGTACCCGCACTATCGCCGCAGACCAGACCGACCTGGCGTTCCAGGAGCTGCTGAACAAGGCCGGCAGTGACCGGCAGTGGAGCAACACCAACAGCATGCGTCGCCAGTTCGTCTGCCTGCTGACCACGTACCGAACCAAAGCATCCTGGTTCATCGAGCCGCATCGCCCTTATGTGTCCCACGAGGCGGCGGTCAAGGCCAACTGCAACCCCTAGGTTGTTGCAGGCCCGCACTTTATTGCGGCCGAGCACAGGTCGTGAGTTGTCGCTTTATTGATACCTGCTGAAACTAAGCACTTGGCAGGCAGACGCAGTTACAGCGTGCAGTGATCGGCCCGCTTTCACGCCAGCCACAGCCTGAACTGCTCCTTGCAGTAATCCACGAACAACTGCGCAGGCTTGGTCAGCTGCGCACGTTTGAGCCAGGCGGCCACCAGTGCCGAACCGGTCACGTCTTCGGCGATATCCACGCACACCAGTGGCTGGCCGTCATAGCTGATGGTGGAACGTGGCCGCGTCACCAGCAGTGCGAAACCGAAACCCTGGCCGACCATGCCGCGCACCATCTCGATAGAGGGCGAGCCGAACACGATGTTCGGGTTCAGGCCCAGTTCCTCGAAAATGCTCACGAAATAGGTACGGCTGGGTTGCACGTCCAGCAGGATCATCGGCTCAAGTACCAGGTCGCGCAGCGAGACCTGGGCTTGACCGGCGAAGCGATGGCCAGCAGGCAGCAGGGCGTAGGGCCTTTGCGGCGCGGTCAGCGGCTCGGTTTCGATGGTGCTGTCCAGGTCATGCTGGTAGAAGATCGCCAGGTCGAAGCGGCCGGCCGTCAGCCCCTGTACCAGCTCTTGCTGCTCGCCATCGCGCAGGCGAATTTCCACGCCCGGAAAGCGTTGGCGAAACCCGGCGATCAGCCGCGGCAGATAGAGTGGGGCGACGGTTTCGAAACAGCCGATGTCGATCTGCCCACTCACCACGTCGTTGTCCGCCAGGGCGTTCTGCTCGAACTCATGGGCCATGCGCAGCAGTTCCTGAGCCTTGCGGTAGAACCGCGCACCGCCCGGGGTCAGTGAAACCCCCTGGGCATGATGCCGAATCAGCAACTGTACGCCGAACCCGTCTTCGAGCCCCTTGATGGCCGTGGATATCGATGGCTGTGCGATGTACAGCTTGCGCGAGGCTTCGGCCACGCTGCCGCATTCGACCGTGGTGACGAAATATCTAAGCTGACGCAGGGTATAGGACGCCACGCAAACACCTCAGGTTGTAGTTTTTGCCTACCTTACCGCGTGCTGGCCTTGCGTGCCCCGCAGGTTGCAGCGGATTTTGCGGGGCACAGAGCATATTTTTCCTTCGCTGGCGGGTACGCGGCCCCTGACCATTGATCGGCTGGCTGGCACCTACCACGTCCAGGGGCCTCGAAAAACTGCAGGGCCCGCATTTGTCGGACCACGACCTGAGGTGACCGCCATGGCTATCGATCCACGCCCGCAGGATGACCCCCTGTGGAAGGACCCGCTCAACGACCCGCGACGCGAACACGACCCGGTGACTGACCCGAATGTGCGTGGCGACGACGATCGCCGCGAACACCCTAACGACGTCGAGGGTATTCCCGACACCAACCCGTCAGTGCCCGAACCTGACGAGCCGACGCCACTGTCGGATGAACGACGCTGAACCTGTACTGGAGGACGCCAAGCATGATTCATGACCCGCGCAACCGCGAGCCCGTTGCTGAAGACCAGCCACAACCGCTGCCGCAAACCTGGAAACGCCCGGACGATGGCAAGAGCCTGCCTGAACGCGATGTGGAGGTGCCGTTGCAGGATGCCGGACGCCCGGACGAAGGAGGGCAGGAGCAGAGCAATACACCCGAACCTCACAAGGAAAACCCCTACAGCCCTGACTTCAAGCCACAACGTGAGCGCAAGCCGCGCACTGATGCCGATATCGATACCGATGGTGGCTAGCACGCGATTTTGTGCTGCGATGATTTTAACGAACCGTTGAAAATTAAACTTTATGTTGATATTTTCTCGGTTCGTTTTTTCTTGTGGTGCGCTCGATGGCCCTCGATACAACCCCTGAACGCCAGCTGGTGCTGGGCGTACTGCACGCAACGGTGCAGATGCTTGGCACTGTGCTGGGACGCACCACCGAGGTGGTCCTGCACGACCTGACCCGGCCGGAACATTCGGTGATTGCCATTGCCAACGGGCATGTCAGTGGGCGTCAGATCGGCAGCCCGGTACTGGCCGGGCCTCGTGAAGACCAGGGGTTCAATGCGGTGCTGCAGGCCCTGCGCGACAAGGGCAGCCATACCCCGGTGGTGGTGGGCAACTACCCGAGCCTGGGCCGCGACGGCAAGACCCTGCGCAGTGCCACTGCGGTGTTCCGCGACGCCTTGGGCGAGCCCTATGCCAGCCTGTGCGTGAACACCGACTTCAGTGGCATCGCCGCCGCCCAGGCGTGCCTGGAACAACTGCTGCCCGGCACCGGGGCAGCCCCCGGCGAGCCCACCGAGAATCAACCCGACCTCGAGCAGTTGATGGCGCAGATCATTGATGCCGCCCTGCACGACGCACGCAGCCAGGGCCGGCGTATCGCCAAGGCGCAGAAGCTCGAGGCGGTGCGCCAGATGCACGATGGCGGACTGTTCATCGTCAAGGGCGCCGTCGAGAAAGCTGCCGCCGCACTCGGGGTGACACGCTACACCATCTACAACTACCTCGATGAAATCCGCAACCGCTGAGCAAGCGTTGAAATTCAATCGATCGTCGAACTGGCCTGACCTGGAGCCTGGTATGTCCCTGCATCTCGAAACCCCTTTGGTGCCTTCGCGCCCGCTCAGCCTGGCCAGCGGCCAGGACGTGTGGCTCAAGCTCGACGCCCTGCAGCCCTGTGGCTCGTTCAAGCTGCGTGGCGTGGGCCTGGCTTGCCAGGCCTATGCCAGGCAAGGCAAGCGCCGCTTCGTGTCCTCGTCGGGGGGCAACGCCGGTATTGCGGTGGCCTATGCGGGCCGCTGCCTGGGCTTGCCGGTGACCGTGGTGGTGCCGCAAACCACCACCGAGCGCGCCAGGCAGCTGATTCGCCAGGAGGACGCCGAGGTCATCGTGCACGGCAGCGCCTGGCACGAGGCCAATGCCTATGCGCAATCGCTGCTCACCGACGACGCGGCCTTCATCCACCCCTTCGACGATCCGCTGCTATGGCAAGGCCATGCCAGCCTGATCGACGAGGTGGTCATCAGTGGGTTCAAGCCCGATGCGATCGTGCTCTCGGTGGGCGGGGGCGGCCTGTTGGCCGGGGTGTGCGAGGGGTTGGCACGTAACGACTGGGCTGACGTGCCGGTATTTGCCGTGGAGACCGACGGCGCCGCCTCGCTGGCTGCCGCGATGGCCAGCAAGGCCCCGACGGCCCTGCCCGCAGTGACCAGCGTGGCGACCTCGCTGGGGGCCAAGCAGGTATGCCAGCAGGCCTTCGAACTCAGCCAGCAACGGCCGATTCACAGCCATGTGGTGACTGACGCTCAGGCGCTGGATGCCTGCGAACGTTTTCTGCTCGACCACCGTATCCTGGTGGAGCCGGCCTGTGGTGCAGCGCTGGCGCTGGCCTATGCACCGAGTGAGGCACTCAAGGCATATCAGTCGGTGCTGGTGGTGGTGTGCGGCGGGGTGACGGCCACCCACGAACAGATCCGCGAGTGGCGCGCCAGTTGCTGAAGCGGGTCAGTCCGACGCCAGCTCGAATACCTGCCAGCGTACCGAACTGACGCCTTTCTCAAGGCTCACCCGGCTGGCCAGGTGCTCGAGCTGCGAGGGCGCCTGCGGGTCGCCCATCAACTCGGCCCGCACCTCCAGCTTGGCCGGGTTGGGCAGGTCTTCACTGTGCAGTGATTGCAGGCGCAGGCCGCTGCTGCCAAAGCTGTGCAGCATCAGGCTGCGTACCTGGATCTCGTCTTCGGCGCGGCATACGATGCGCACCTCGTAACGCTGCTCGGCCTCGCTGGCCGGTAACACATCCTGCTGGTTCAGCCGCTGGGCGATGTCACGCAGCAGGATGTTGGCGCATAGCACCATCAGGCTGCCCAGGCTCGCCTCAAGCAGTAACCCCAGGCTGCACAGCACACCGACGGCGGCGGTACACCACAGCGTGGCAGCGGTGTTCAGGCCGCGCACGTTCATGCCGTCGCGCATGATTACGCCGCCGCCCAGAAAACCGATGCCCGACACCACATAGGCCGCCACCCGCGAAGCGTCGGCCGGGAGCATGCCCGGTACGGCCTGGGTCACCAGCACGAACAGGCAGGCGCCGGTGCTCACCAGCGCATTGGTGCGCAGCCCGGTGAGGCGCTGACGCAGTTGACGTTCAGCGCCGATCAGCGCCCCCAGTACCAGCGCGACAGCCACGCGCAGCAAGAATACTTTCCAATCCATGAACCACCTCAAGGCACCGGCAGACAGCCGGCGTCAGCGCACTTGTGCGCGTAAAGATTTCGGGGATGGCAACGGGTACGAGCAGCCGACACACCTCGTCACGATGAGGGGCGTCAAGCGGGGAGGGGAAATGAAGATGCGTCATCCCGCCAGGAATGCGGATCGCCACTGACCACCGTGTTCGGCGAGCAGTGGCAGAAGGGTCTGCTGGACTAGCTCGCCGGCTGTACCTGTCGCAATCGACTAGGGCAACTGTCCAATGCAGGACTCCTGTGCAGGCTTGCAAAAATGCGGGCGAGAACGTAACGCCATGGTGCGAGCCGGTCAAGGCTTTTGTTGCAAGTGAATGAGTGTGCCGGCCTGGGCAGAGGGTTCAGCACGCGTAACTTTCCCCGATGGCGTCAACTGGGCCAGCAATGGCATCCGCAGATCAACCTTGATCGATAGAGAAACCATGTGATTCTCGGCTTTTGCTTTGGAATAAATGATCAGGCATTGAGGTTCTACAAGAACCTGGCACCGGTGACGAGTTACGTACCGTAGGGTGCTGGGTATGGAAAACTAGGTACGTAACGGCAAATAGGGCAACAGGCGTTGGGTTTCACTGCGCACCACCGCATAGCATTCACAACTCAGTCGTTCCAGCTGCGGCCGATCGAGCACCTTGATGTGCCCGCGGCTGTACTCGATCACCCCCAGGCGCTGCAACTTGCCGGCCGCATCGGTGACGCCTTCGCGGCGCACGCCCAGCATGTTGGCGATCAGCTCCTGGGTCATGTTCAGCTCGTTACCGGTCAGGCGGTCCAGCGACAGCAGCAGCCAGCGGCACAACTGCTGATCGATCGAGTGGTGGCGATTGCACACGGCGGTCTGTGCCATCTGGGTGATCAGCGACTGGGTGTAGCGCAACATCAGCAGCAACAGCTCGCCATGGCGGTCGAACTCGTCCTTGAGCCGCTGGCCCGGCAAGCGGCAGGCAAGCCCGGCACTTTGCACCACGGCACGGTTGGAGGTGCTTTCGCCGCCCATGAACACCGCAATGCCCACCAGCCCCTCATTGCCCACCACGCAGATCTCCGCCGAGGCGCCGTTTTCCATGACGTACAGCAGCGAAACGATGGCATCGGTGGGAAAGTACACATGCGTCAGCCTGTCGCCCGGCTCGTAGATCACCTTGCCCAGCGGCAAGGCAACCTGCTCAAGGTGCGGCAGCAGCCGCTCGCGTACCGGGTCGGGCAGGGCGGCGAGCAGATGGTTCTGCCCGCTGGCTGGATCATGGGACATGGGGCCGGCATCCATAGGGTAAGGCCCTAGGGTACTCCCTTTAGCAAGGGTAACGTCGCGGTTGCCGATGCAGCGCACAGCAAGGTGACCTGATGCTCGGCGCCATCATCGACCAGCGACAGGCTTGTGCCGTCGATCACCCCGCCATCCAGGCTCAGCACCTGTACGGCCTGTGTGCCCCGGTGCACATCGATGTGATAAACGCTGGCGCCATACCGGTACTGCAGGCTGAAGCCCGACCATTCTGGCGGCAGCAGCGGTTGCAGCAGCAGGGTGTTGCCCTGGCGCTCCACCCCCAGCAGCGATTCGACGATCAGCCGGTACATCCATCCGGCCGCACCGGTGTACCAGCTCCAGCCGCCGCGCCCGGCATGGGGCGCCACACCGTAGACATCCGCCGCCATCACGTAGGGCTCCACCTTGTAGGTGTCGATGCGGGTGGCATGGCCCTGGCTCTGGGGGCTGATCATGCGCATCAGTTCCCAGGCGCGGGCGCCGTCGCCCAGGCGGGCGAATGCCATGCTCGCCCACACGGCGGCGTGGGTGTACTGGCCACCGTTTTCACGAACCCCCGGTACATAGCCCTTGATGTAGCCGGGGTCGAGCGTGCCCTTGTCGAACGGCGGGTCCAGCAGCAGCACGATGCCGATATCACGCCGCACCAGGTGGCGGTCCAGCGACGCCATGGCACTGCGGCAGTGATCCAGGGGCGCGGCGCCCGACAGCACCGACCAGCTCTGGGCGATGGAATCGATGCGGCACTCCTGGTTGCTGGCCGACCCCAGGGGCTGGCCATTGTCGAAGTACGCACGCCGGTACCAGGCGCCGTCCCAGGCATGGGCCTGCAGGTTGCTGCGCAGCCGCCGCGCCTGCTCGCCGCAGCGCTGGGCAAAGCGGGCATCGCCATGCAACTGCGCCGTTTCGGCGAACCGACGCAGCACCTCGTGGGCGAAAAAGCCCAGCCATACGCTTTCGCCGATGCCGTGCTCGCCCACCTTGTTCATGCCGTCGTTCCAGTCGCCGCTGCCCATCAACGGCAAGCCGTGGGCCCCGACGCAAAGGCCGTGCTCCAGCGCGCGCTGGCAATGCTGGTAGAGGGGCTCTTGCAGGGGCGAATGACCGGGCAGGTCGTAGTAGGACTCCTCGCCGTTGTTGAGTGCGCGACCGTCCAGATAGCCGACGGGCTCGTTCAGCACCGCAGTGTCGCCAGTGATCTGCACATAGCGGCTGGTGGCCAGGGCCAGCCAGAGCATGTCGTCGCTGCAACGGGTTCGCACGCCGCGATCCATCGGCGGGTGCCACCAGTGCTGCACGTCGCCCTGCACGTACTGGTGGCGGGCACACAGCAGCAGGTGGGCGCGGCTGCTGGCAGGGTCGGCGTGCACCATGGCCATGCTGTCCTGCAACTGGTCCCTGAAGCCAAATGCACCGCCGGACTGGTAATAGCCGCTGCGGGCATGGAAACGACAGGCAATCACCTGGTACATCAGCCAGCCGTTGACCAGCACGTCCAGCGCAGGCTCCGGGGTGTGGATGCGCAGGCTGCCCAGGGTGGTGCGCCAGTGCTGCGTGACCCGCGCCAGTTCGACGTTGGCGGCGCGTACTCCGCGGTACTGCTGCACCCGCCGAGTGGCGGCCTTGGCATCCTGCTCGGCGCCCAGGCGGAACACCACTTCGCGGCTTTCACCAGGCGCCAGCTCGACGCTTACCTGCAACGCACCACAGGGGTCCATGCCGCCGCCGAGGCGCCCCGAAAGGCGCGCCCGGCGCAGGGCTGCCGGGTCGGCCAGGGTACCGTTGCGCCCCAGAAACTCGACCCGGTCGCCACTGAGGCCGGCCTGGGGCCAGTCGCAGTCCAGAAACCCCACGCGGCCCGAGAATTCGATGGAGTAGGCGTTGCGCGCAAACAGTGCGCCACTGAACGGGTCGGCTTCGGTGACGACGTGCATGGCCGACTTGCTGCGCAAGTCCCCCAGCACCCATTCCACGTAGCAGGTCGCTGACAGGCGTCGCGCACGATCGCCGGTGTTGCGCAGCACCAGGCGCGAGAATTTGACCGGCGCATCCAGCGCCACGAACACCCACAGCTCACTGTGTATGGCGTCCTGCACATGCTCGAACACGCTGTAGCCAAAGCCGTGGCGGGTTCGGTAGGCGCCGCTGCCCGGGCAGGGCGCCGGGGTCGGCGACCAGACCTGCCCGGAATCTTCGTCGCGCAGGTACAGCACTTCGCCGCCGGGGTCGCTGACCGGGTCATTGTGCCAGGGGCTCAAACGGTACTCGTGGGCGTTTTCGTACCAGCTGTAGGCACCGCCGGTTTCCGAGACGATGCTGCCGAACCCGGGGTTGGCCAGCACGTTGACCCAGGGCGCCGGGGTCGGCTGGCCCGGGCGATGATTGATGATGTATTCACTGCCGTCGGCGCTGAAGCCGCCGTAGGCGTTGCCCAGCGTGGGCGCCATGGCCAGCGGCTGCAGCGTGTAGCCGGCACTCTGCGGCCCTTGCAGCAGGCTGGGGGTGAACGGCGCCAGGGCCGGCTCGATGCGCCGCCGGTGGACCTGCTCGGCCAGGCTGCCATGGCTGTCGTTGAGTATCAGGCGTGCCACCGAGCGCATCAGCGTGCGGTCTTCGCTGGACAGCTGCTGCGCAGGACGCACGAAGATGCCGCCCGGGCGGTCCAGCAGGGCCGCTTCGACCCCGGAGGTCACCAGGCCCATGATCAGGTCCTGCAGTTGCTGGCGGTAGCCGGCCTGGTCTTCGTTCCAGATCACCAGGTCCACCACCAGGCCTTTCTGGCGCCAGTAGGCATGGGCCTGGACCATCTGCTGCACCAGCTCGATGTTGGCCGGGTCGGCGATCTGCACCAGCACGATGGGCAGGTCCCCGGAGATCGCCTGGCCCCACAGCCCCGACTGGCTGCGCCGGTTGCTGGCCAGCACGGCGCTTTCGGCGCGCAATGCAGGGTTGGCATACAGCACCGAGGCCGCCATCTGCTCGAACAGCCGGGCATCGGCCATCGAGGTGTTGAGCTGGCGCAACAGCACCTGGCTGTGGGTCCAGGCCAGGTCGAACACCCGGTCGGCCAGGTGCCGGTCGCGGTATTTGTCGATCAGGTGCAGGCAGGCCTCGCGGCTGTCGGCCACCCCGGTGACCAGGTCGATGGTGGCGCTCTGGCCAGGCTCCAGGCTGATACGGCAGCGGATGGCCACGACCGGGTCGAGCACCGCACCGGCAGTGCCGGACAGCTGCTCGCAGGTGTCAGTCAGCGCGGCCGGCGCCTGCAGGGTGCGGCCGCGGCCGATGAAGCGCGCACGGTCGGTTTCGTAGGAGATCTGCTCGATGTCCGCCCCGTGGGCTGCCAGCAGGTGGCACATCCACGGCACGGCTTCGTCACTGGCACGCGGACGCCGGCTGCACAGGATCGCCTGCAGCGGTCGCACCAGCTCGGTTTGCACGAACAGCTTGCTGAACGCCGGGTGCAGCGCATCGCTGATGGCCGAGGCCAGCACCACTTCGGCGTAGCTGGTCAGCTCCAGGGTGCGCCGGGTACGGGCGCGGTTGGTCAGGTGCAGGCGACGCAGCTCGATATCGTCCTCGGGGGACACCACGATCTCGGTGTGGCAGTCGAAGTTGAACTCGCGCACGCGAAACTCGGCGCGGGCATCGGTGAACACGGTTTCCTGGCTGTGCGCGCGATGCTGGGTGGGCTGGTAGGTCGTGGACCAGAAATGCCCGCTGGCCACGTCGCGCAGGTAACAGAAGGTGCCAAGGCTGTCGCTGGCGATGTCTTCGCGCCAGCGCGTCACCGCCATGTCGTTGCAGCGGCTGTAGCCGCCACCGGCATTGCTGACCATGACGTGGTAGCGCCCGTTGGACAGCAGTTGCACGGCCGGCCGACGACGGTCCGGGTCGGTGAACACGCGCAGCTTGGTTTCATTGCCCTGGCTGGCATCGTCGACGGTAGGCGCCTGGGCTGCATGCAGGTATTGCGTGGCGCGTTTGGGCACGCGCTCCTGCAGCAGCAGGGCACAGGCCTGGAAGGCCGGCTCGGCGGCAAAGCGCCGCTGCATGGGCTGACCCAGCAGCAGCGAGGTCAGGGCCAGCAGGCTCATGCCCTGGTGGTGTGCCATGAACGAGCGCACCACGGCAGCATCGGAGCCAGGGGGCAGGCGTGCCGGGGTGTAGTCGACCGCCTCGTACAGCCCGAACCGCCCGGCCACCCCCTGCCTGGCCAGGCGCCGCAGGTTGTGGCAGGCGGCCGCGGGCGCGACCATCAGTGCCAGGGCACTGGCGTAGGGCGCGACCACGTTGTCCTCGCCCAGGCCACGCTTGAGGCCCAGCCCCGGCACGCCGAAGGCGCGGTACTGGTAGTTCAAGTGCGCATCGACGGTGTTGTAGCCGGACTCCGAAACGCGCCAGGGCGTGCCCAGCTGGCTGGCATGCTCGATCTGGCGGGTGACGGCCGCCTGGCAGGTCTGGTCGAGCAGTGTGCCTTCGTAGCTGGGCATCACCAGCATCGGCATCAGGTACTCGAACATCGAGCCGGACCACGACAGCAGCACCGGCACCCCGGCATTGCTGGTCAGCAGGCGCCCCAGGGCAAACCAGCTTTCCTGAGGCACCTGGCCCTGGGCGACGACCACGAAACTGGTCAGGCGAACTTCGGATGCCAGCAGGTCGTAGAAGGCGCTGTCCAGGCGTCGCTCATCGACGTTGTAGCCGATCACGAACAACTCGCGGCGGGCATCGTAGAGAAAGCCGAAGTCCATGTCGGCCATGGCCTCGACGCGCTGGGCAAGCTGCGCCGCCTGCTGCATGCGCTGGCGGGCCAGGGCCTGTACCTGCAGCACCTGCGGGCGATCGGCAGCGCACCACTGCTCGGCGTCCAGCCGCGCCAGGTCGCGCCAGCAACCGGTCGGCGGCCGCTTGCCCGGTTCGTTGGTGGCAGGCAGGGCAAAACGCAGCAGTTCGTCGCGCTGCTCGGTGCACTGACGTTGCAGGCTGTCGAACCAGAAGCGCGCATCCGGATCGTCGGCGGGCGCCGGCAGGTCGAGTGCGTCCTGCAGCAGTTGCAGCAGATCGTGCGGCTGAGGTGCCAGCAGACGCCGGCATAACGCCTGTACCTCGGTGGCGGGCAGGCCGGCACTGGTCAAGGCCTGGCCGAAGACTTCCAGGGTATCGAGCAGCCCCTGGGCCTGGCGCGGGTCATCCAGCGGTGTGTCGGCCAGGCCCAGCAGGCCGGGCTTCAAGGTCAGCAGCAGACCGGCAAGATTGCCGCTGTCCACCGTGGAGACGTACAGCGGTGGCAGGGGTTTCAGGGTGAGGGTGTCGTACCAGTTGTAGAAGTGGCGCTGGTGACGCTCCAGCCCGTCCATGCTGTCGAGCATGGACTGCAGGCGCTCGAGCAGCCGCCCGCCGCCCAGGTAACCGAAATCGTGGGCGGCCAGGTGGGCCAGCAAGGCCATGCCCATGTTGGTGGGCGAGGTGCGGTGGGCAATGCGGGCAACCGGCAGTTCCTGCACGTTGTCGGGGGGCAGCCAGTGGTCGTCGGGGCCGACGTATTGCTCGAAAAACGCCCATGTCTGGCGCGCAAGGTTGCGCAGAAAGCGCAGGTCTTCGGCAGTGGGGTCGAAGTGCGCGCGCGGGGAGGGGCGGCTGATCCACCAGGCCAGTGCCGGGCTGGCCAGCCATGCCAGCAGCAAGGGCGCCGCCAGGGCCAGGGTCATGGGGCTTGGCAGCAGGCACAGGCCCACGACCAGGGCCAGTATCGGGGCGCTGCACATGCTGCGGTACAAGGCCCCCAGGCGATTGACACTGGTGCGTTCGACTTCCCGTGACGGGCTCCATTGCAACAGGCGCTGCTTGCTGACCAGCATGCGCCACAGCGTGCGCACGATGGCGTCAAGGCTGTAGTAGGCCTCGTACGGCAGCCAGGCCAGGTGCAGGCCGGCGCGCGCAAAGTGCAGGGCGCAGCCGCGCAGCGCCGCCCACAGGTGCTGCGCTAGGGGTACGTCGACAGGCTTGCGCAGCATCTCCAGCAGGGTGGCGAGCACCGCGTGGGTCAATACCAGCAACAGCGCGGCAAGGGTCCACAGCCCGGGCCGGCCCGAGGCCAGCCAGCCCCACAGCAACAGGCACAGCAATGCACCGGGCTCCAGGCTGCGGCGCAGGTTGTCGAACAGCTTCCAGCGGGCCAGGGCATCCAGCCGGTTGCGCGCATAGGTGCCGCCAGCGGTGGGCGCCCAGGGCAACACCCACGGCAGCAGTTGCCAGTCCCCGCGAATCCAGCGGTGGCGGCGCTTGACGTCGGCGCTGTAGCGGGCCGGGTACTCTTCGAACACCTGAACATCGCTGAGCAACCCGCTGCGGGCGTAGCAGCCCTCGATCAGGTCGTGGCTGAGGATGCGGTTGTCCGGCAGGCAGCCTTGCAGCGCCTGCTCGAACGCATCCACGTCGTAGATACCCTTGCCGATGAACGAGCCTTGTTCGAACAGGTCCTGGTACACGTCCGACACTGCGCGGGTGTACGGGTCGACGCCGGCGTCGCTGCCGAACAGTCGCGCATACAGCGAGCGCGCCGCGCTGGGCAGGCTGATGCCGACCCGCGGTTGCAGGATGGCGTAGCCGCGGCCAGCCTGGGCGCGGTTGAGCGGGTGCTGCATGGCCCCGACGAACTGGCGGGCCGCATTTCGCGGCAGCTGGGTGTCGGTGTCCAGGGTGATGACGTAACGTACCGCCTCCAGCACCTGGACATCCCCCACCTGCAACATGAAGCGCCCCTGACCATGCCCGCGCAGCAGTGCATTGAGATCGGCCAGCTTGCCACGCTTGCGTTCCACGCCCATCCACACCTGCTCGGCGGGGTTCCAGCGCCGCGGACGATGCAGCAGCACGAAGCGCGCATCGTTCGGGTACTTGTGGTTCAGGCCCTCGATCAGGCTGGCGGCCAGGGCCATCAGCGCGGCGTCTTCAGGCAGGGTTTCGCTGGGCGCATCGAGAAAATCGGTCAGCAGGGCAAAGTGCAGATAATCGTCACGATTGGCCAGAAAGCGCACTTCCAGCCCCTCTGCCAACTCCTCGATATCGGCGGCATTGGCCATCAGCGTGGGCACCACCACCAAAGTACGCGCCTCAGCGGGCAGGCCCTCGCTGAAATCCAGGCGCGGCAGCAGGCGGGGCGTCACGCTCAGGGTCACCAGCCAGTTGACCAGGTCGATGGCCAGGCGGCTGGTCATCACCAGCGTGGGCAGGGCCAGCGCAAGCAACACTGCCAGTGGCCAGCCATCGCGCAGCGTGGTGTACAGCAGCGGTGCGCTCAGGCCCAGCGTGAGCAGCGCCACCGGGCCGAGGAAGAACGTGAGTGGCGCGCGATGCAGCAGGCGCCGCCAACGCTCGCCCAGCGCCACGCCGGCGTGCACGCGGCGCTCGAGCTGCGCTCGCCCGGCGCCGACCAGGTAGAACCCCACATGGGTGGTGGCGCTGGCGTGTGGCAGCGGGCTGGGTGCACCGGCGGCCAGTTCGACGGCGGCGCGGGCGATTGCCGCCTGCGACTGTGCGCTGTGCCGGGACAGGCGTTCGATGACATGCCGGTAATGATCGCGGCTGGCGAAGTCCATGGCTGGGTAGATGCCGGCAGGATCGCTGCGCAGCACCCGTTCGACGTGGCTCATGTGCTCGACGAATTCGCGCCAGTCGCTGGTGGCGAGCAGCCGCAGGCTGGCAATGCTGTTGCTGACCGAGACCTGGTCGGCTGCCTGCTGCTGGGCATCGAGCTGCACCTGACGCTCGATGCTCAGGCCGGATTCGGCGAGCATCTGCTCCACCCAGGTCAGCGGCTGGATCAGCGCGGCGCTCTGGCCTTGCAGGCGGCGTGCGAGCTCGGCGACGAAGGCGGCGGTCATCGGCGGCTGCGAGCGCGCCATGTCGGCCAGCACCAGCACCACGCTCTTGGCGTCGCGCCCGGCGGTCTCGCGCAGGCGGTCGGCCCAGTCGTTGGCCAGGTTGCGGTCGGCCCAGCTGGCCATGACCCGCGAGGCAACCCGGCGCAGGTTTTCGATCAGCGCCAGGCGCAGCATGATCGGAATGGCCCACAGCTCGCCCAGCGCCAGGGAGGTGACGCTCTGGTAGGCCTCGACGAAGTGGCTCAGGCTGTCCACGTCGACGCGTCCATCGCCATGGGCGATGGTTTCCAGGGCGATGTCATACACCCGCGGCAGCCCGCTGGACACGCCGTTGGCCAGGCGTGGCAGCTCCCGGCTGTAGCCTTTGGGCAGGTGGGTCTTGGCGATGCGGATGTGTTCTTCGACCAGGTAGTAGTTGTCCAGCAGCCATTCGGCCGCCGGCGTGACCCGTCGTGCGGTGGGCTGTTCGGCGATCAGCACCGCGCAGCTGCTGGCCAGGGTCCGTTCGTTGTCGGCCAGCCGTGCCAGCAGGGTGTCCTTGCCGCTGCGGGGGCTGAGGGCGTGATGCTGGGCCAGAAAGGTGCCGTGGGCGGCCATCTGCTCGGCGCTGAACAGTTCGGAGCGCAGGATGGCTTCGTATTCGAACTTGCGGGGTGTGGTGCGCCAAAGGCCTGCGTTGCGCAGGCTGGCGCGTGCACGGCTCCAGTAATTATCCATAAAGGCCTGTAGGTGCTCGCGTCGCGGGGTCTGGCCCCCAGTGTGGCGACACATGGCGCAGGCGTCTGTTCGCTAGCGAACACAGTGGGCTTTGTGCCCTGCAACCCGGTAGGCGCAGGCCATGCCAGCGAAGGGCAGCGCGCACCTTGCGGCAACGGCGTCGGTGCCTTCGCCGGCAAGGCCGGCTCCTACAGGGCGCCGGTAACGCCGCTCAGCTGTCGGGAAACTCGACCGACAGCAGCCACTGGGTGAACGCCTGCAGCGCTGGCAACTGCTGATAGCGCGTGGCGTAGGTGAGGTAGTAGCCACGCCCGCTGTCCACCGGCTCGAACAAGGCCACCAGCTCACCGCTGGCGATCTCGTCCTGCACCAGGATGCGTGGCACCAGCCCGATGCCGATACCGGCCACCGCCGCCTGGATCAGGTGGGCAGTCAGCTCGAAGCCCGGCCCCATGCGCATGGCCCGGTGCTGCAGGCCGTTCTGTTCGAACCAGTCGGCCCAGGCATGGGGGCGTGACACCACGCTTAGCAGAGCCTGCTGCGAGATGTCCGCCGGCGTCAGGCTGGCGTAGCCGGGCAGGGCGCCAGGGCTGGCCACCACCACCAGCGTCTCGGACAGCAGCCGATGCGCCACATGACCGGGCCAATGCCCGGTGCCGACACTGATGAAGGCGTGCATCTGATCCTTGTCCTGCTCGGCCGGGGCAATGCGCGAATGCATGTGCACCAGCACGCCGGGGTGGCGGCGGTAGAAGTCATTCATGCGCGGCAGCAGCCACTTGGAGCCGAACGTGGGCAGCACCGCCAGGTGCAGCGGCCCGTCGCCGGCCTTGTGGGCGATGGTCTGCAGCGTCGCGTTGCGAATGCGGGCCAGGGCCGCGGCCAGCTCGTGGTGATACAGGGCGCCGGCGGCGGTGAGCTCGATATGCCGGCCCACGCGGCTGAACAACGCCACCTCCAGTTGCGCCTCCAGCGCCTGCACCTGGCGACTGACCGCACTCTGGGTCAGTGCCAGTTCTTCGGCCGCCTTGGTGAAGCTGCCATGGCGCGCCGAGGCCTCAAACGCGATAAGCACCGACATGGAAGGGGTGAGTCGTCTTGGATTCATTCATAAAGCTCATGCAAAAGTCACACGAAATTCAGTTGTAGGCCCGCGCCGCACACGGGAACATAGCCCCATAAAGCATGCGGCAGACCTTGCCTGGCTGCCAAGCATACGTGTTTTGAATGTGACGCTGCGTCATATATCGCCTCAGGATCCCTTGTCATGATTGCTCTGCTTGCCCCCGACCGTGTCCCCGCCAGCCATTACCAGCGTTTTCTCGATGCACTGCAGAGCGAGGGCTTCAGGGGCGAGGTCGCGCGCGACATGGGCCTGCGTACCGTGCTGGCCACCGACAACTCCATCTACCAGCGCCTGCCCCAGGCGGCCGTGTTCCCCCGTGACGCGCAGGATGTCGAGTTGCTGGCACGCCTGGTCGCCCAGCCGCAGCATCGCTCGGTGGTGCTCACGCCGCGTGGCGGCGGTACCGGTACCAATGGCCAGTCGTTGACCGACGGGATCATCGTCGACCTGTCGCGGCACATGAACAACATCCTCGAGATCAACGTCGAGCAGCGCTGGGTGCGGGTGCAGAGCGGGGTGGTCAAGGACCAGTTGAACGCCGCGCTCAAGCCCCACGGCCTGTTCTTCGCGCCGGAACTGTCCACCTCCAACCGTGCCACCGTGGGCGGCATGATCAACACCGATGCCAGCGGGCAGGGCAGTTGCACCTATGGCAAGACCCGCGACCACGTGCTCGAACTGAGCACCGTGCTGCTGGGTGGCGCTCGCCTGGACACCGCACCGATCGACAACCCGCAGTTGCAGGCCTGTACCGCCCGTACCGACAAGGTCGGCGAAGTCTATCGCTGCGCCCAGGCCATTGCCGACGGCAAGGCGGCGCTGATCGAGGCGATCTTCCCCAAGCTCAACCGCTGCCTGACCGGCTACGACCTGGCGCACCTGCGCGAAACCCCGGACAGCTTCAACCTCAACAGCGTGCTGTGCGGTTCGGAAGGCTCGCTGGGCTTCATCGTCGAAGCCAGGCTCAATGTGCTGCCCATCCCCAAGCACTCGATCCTGGTCAACGTGCAGTACGCCGCGTTCATGGATGCACTGCGCGACGCCAAGGCGCTGATGGCGCACAGCCCGCTGTCGATCGAGACGGTGGACTCCAAGGTATTGATGCTGGCGATGAAGGACATCGTGTGGCACGGCGTGGCCCAGTACTTCCCGCCGCACCCCGACACCCAGACCCTGGGCATCAACCTGATCGAGTTCAGCGGCGACGACCTGGATGCCCTTGAACAGACCGTCGACGCCTTCATCCAGCACCTGCAGCGCGACACCTCGGTGGTGCGCCTGGGCCATACCCTGGCGGTGGGTGCCCAGGCGGTGAACCAGGTGTACACCATGCGCAAGCGCTCGGTCGGTCTGCTGGGCAACGTGCAGGGCGAGGCACGCCCGCAGCCCTTTGTGGAAGACACCGCCGTGCCGCCGGAGAACCTTGCCGACTACATCTTCGAGTTTCGCGCCTTGCTCGACAGCCACGGCCTGCAGTACGGCATGTTCGGCCATGTGGATGCTGGCGTGCTGCACGTGCGGCCGATCCTGGACATGAAGGACCCGGCCCAGGCCCAGCTGATCCGGCCGATTTCCGACGCGGTCGCGGCGCTTACGCACAAGTACGGGGGCCTGCTGTGGGGCGAGCACGGCAAGGGCCTGCGCTCGCAGTACGTGCCGGACTTCTTCGGTGAGCTGTACCCGGCGCTGCAGGACCTCAAGGCCGCGTTCGACCCGTTCAACCAGCTCAACCCCGGCAAGATCGCCACCCCGTCGAGCGTGCCGGCGGCGCGCCTGACCGAGGTGGACGCGGTTACCCTGCGCGGCGACCTGGACCGCACCATCGACGAGCGCGTGTGGCAACACTATGAAAGCGCCGTGCACTGCAACGGCAACGGCGCGTGCTACAACTTCGACCCCAACGACGCCATGTGCCCGTCGTGGAAGGCCACGCGCAACCGCATCCACTCGCCCAAGGGCCGTGCCTCGCTGATTCGCGAATGGCTGCGCCGCCAGGGCGAGGCGGGGGTGGACGTGCTGAACCTGGCGGGAGCGGGCAGGGTAACCGGTGTAGCGCAGCGCACCTGGAACTCCCTGGCGCGCCTGGTTGGGCGCAAGGACTTCTCACATGAGGTGTACGAGGCGATGTCCGGTTGCCTGGCGTGCAAGTCGTGCGCAGGGCAATGCCCGATCAAGGTCAACGTACCGGAATTTCGCTCGCGCTTTCTGGAGCTGTACCACAGTCGTTACCTGCGCCCGATGAAGGACTACCTGATCGGCTCGCTGGAGTTCAGCATCCCGCACCTGGCGCGCTTGCCGCGACTGTACAACGCGATCATGGCCGCCACACCGGTGCGCTACGCGCTGCAGCACATGGCCGGCATGGTCGACAGCCCGCTGCTGAGCACCCATGACTTCGAAGCCGAGTGCAAGCGCTGGAACGTCAAGCAGGCAAGTGTGGGCGCCCTGGCCGCGTTGTCCGACGAACAGCGCAAGCGCAGCGTGATCCTGGTGCAGGACGCGTTCACCCGTTTCTTCGAAACGCCTCTGGCAGCCCAGTGGCTGGAGCTGATCAGCCGCCTCGGCTATCAGGTGTACCTGGCACCGTTTGTACCCAATGGCAAGCCGTTGCAGGTGCAGGGCTTTCTGGGGGCGTTCGCCAAGGCTGCGCAGTTCAACGCCAAGTCGCTGCTGCTGTTGCAGGCCTCGGGCGTACCCCTGGTGGGCCTGGACCCGGCGATGACCCTGGTATATCGCCAGGAATACCGCAAGACCCTGGGCAACGACGGTGCCCCGACCGTGGCCTTGCCGCAGGAGTGGCTGGTGTCGGTGCTGCCAGAATCGGCAGCGGTGGTCGACGAAGAGGTCTACCAGTTCCTGCCGCACTGCACCGAAAAGACCAACGAGCCGGCGGCGATCGCGCTGTGGCAGAAGGTGTTCGAACGCATGGGGCTCAAGCTTCAAGTGCTTGCGAGCGGTTGCTGCGGGATGTCTGGCACCTATGGTCACGAGACCCGTAACGTGGCCACCTCCGCGATCATCTACCAGCAGTCCTGGCAACCGATCGTGGCCCGGCATGGGCAGGGTGGCCGGCTGCTGGCCGATGGTTATTCTTGCCGCAGCCAGGTCAAGCGCCAGGAGGGGCAGGGGTTGCAGCACCCGCTTGAGGTGTTGCTGGCGCGGGTAGCCCGGCAAGTGTGATGATGGCCTGGCCTTCCATTGACCGAAACGAGGAGCCATGACTGTAGCGACACGGCGCGATATCCCGCTGGACCTGATCAAGTGGCTGGCCATGCTGACCATGCTGTTGGATCATCTGCGCCTGTTGTGGCCCGACGCCCACGCCCTGTTCATACCCGGACGGCTGGCGTTCCCGCTGTTCTGCCTGGCGATCGCCGCCAACGTCGCGCGTTCGCGCCCTGGCCAGTTGCTCAGCCAAAGCAACACGCGCTACCTGGGCTGGATGCTGGTGTTCAGCGTGATATCCGAAGGGGTTTACCGCCCCATCAGTGCGCTGGGCACCCTCAATGTGATGTTCACCCTGACCCTAGGGCTGCTGATTGCCTGGGGCTTTCAGCATCGCAACACGCTCAGTGCTGCCTTGGCCGTGGGCGCCGCTGTCGCGGCCGCCTGGCTGGACGAGCGGCTGATGTACGGATTTCTCGGCTGCCTGCTGCCGGCGGCCCTGCTGTTGGCCATCAAGCGGCCGGGGCCGATATGGCTGGTGCCGGCCTTGCTCAGCGTAGCGGTCAATACCCGCAGCAGTTTGTGGGCGAGGGCGATGGAAGTGGACGCCTACTCACTGGCGGTACTCGGCACCGCGGTCCTTGCACCGCTGTTCGGCCTGTGGCTGTTACGCATGCCTCTCACCACCGGCATCTGGCCGGTACGCCATTGGGCGTACTGGTTCTACCCGGTGCATCTTGGCGCGCTGCAGGTCATACGCAAACTTATGTGAGTGCCGGGCCTTGCGTTGCACTTGCGAGCACTGCGCAAGGCTAGGCATCATTCGCGCCTTCTTTTTATTCGGTGACAAGGACCGTTCGCATGCCCATCTACCTCGCAGCAGAGCAGGAACTCATCGTAGGCCAAGCCACTGTAATCGAGGCGCCCGCACAGGAGGGGGCCTTTGTTGTGGTGTTCGAGGACGACGAGGAGACCGGCTACTTCTATGCACTTGACACCACCGCTACCGATAACCCGATTCAGGATGCGTTGCACATCTACAACGTGGACGAGGTAACTGATCGGCAAAAGCCTTCGACAGTGAAGGTCGGCTGGTCCATGGACCATAGCAAGGCGGTATTGCTGATCAACGATCGCCCTCATGCCGTGTTTGATTTCACGGGCAAGCAGGGCTATTGCCATACCGCATTTCCACTACCTGTGGGTAACGGCTGGTCGGAGCAGGGCCATGAGTGGAATGATGATGCGCTGAAATTGTTTGCCTGATGAGGCAGCAAATTGACCAGGAGGGGGCAGGGTACAGGTAGGCGTGACCAGCTGCTTTCCACATTTCAATATAACTCAACTAAATAGTCCTTTAGTTGAGTTATAAGAAGAGGCTAGTTTAGCGGGGAGCAGGGGCACACTTGAACCGCTGCGAATCCAACCTCACGAACGCTACTAGAAGAGCCGCATTTTTGCAGCAACTTCGACGGTTTTACTGAGGTTGTAGCCGACAACGCGCCACTGTTCGTTTTCTTCAACCAGCAGCACAGCCTCGGTGACGGTGAGGTTCGAAAAAGCCGATTGGGTCTGAACTGCAGCGTAATGCCCAGGCGGCGCATCAGGCAGCTGTTTGGTGAAGGTGATCTGTGCTCGATCACGTTGCTTCAGCTCGCCCAGGCCCATGCGCAACGTCCCGATGCCTTTTACCCAGTTCGACTCGGTCGTGGTTGCCTTGAGCGCGGAGCCCGCTGTGACCCAGGTCATGTCGGTTCTTCCGGCATCGAGCAACATCAGGAACTGCACAGCGGTATCGACCACCAGGCGTTGCTGTTGCGCAGAGCCTGGATCGGAGACTACGACTGCGGACGCCTGTGTACCGCTGGCGTTTGTGTTGAATGAAACATCGCAACCGGCAATCAGTAACAGGCTGCTTAGAACGGCGAAACATTGCTTCATGCAAAAACCTCGAAGGTTGAGGGGTCCAACGGACGAATGTGGCGTCCAGACGTTTAAAGGTGGCTCTTGTAGCTCATCAGGTACTCGGCATGGCCTGTCTGCGGATCAATCTGCTCCTTGATCACTGTAAAACCCTGGGACTGGTAAAAAGCGATGCTGCGTGAATTCTCCTTGTAAACCCCCAGGCTCAATTCGGTACGCAACGATTTGACGTGTTCGAGCAATTGACGACCCAGCCCACGGCCTTGCTGGTCAGGGTCCACGAACAGTGCCGCCAGTTGGTTGTCCAGCAACGAGCAAAATCCCTGAACCGCCGATTTGTCTTCGATGACAATTGTCTGTGATGCAGGGATATAGAGTTCGCGCATTGCCACGACATTGGATTGCCAATACGACGCGTCGATAAAGTCATGGGCCTTGATCGAAGCGCGTAACCAGATGTCGAGGACGCGTTCCATGTCTTGCGGTTCAAATGTTCTTACCATGTCGTCCCTTGAAGTGCGTGCAAGCGGTGCAAAGCTTGTGAGTATGCCGCAAAGCGATTCGTGGTTGGAAAGCACGGGGTGCTCAGGGTTGAAATCTGGCCTGGCGTAGTCTTGAGCGGATGATACGATAGTACGCATAATGTATATTATGTTAAATAATGTGTAGCGTTGGTAGTTCATGTACGTGATGATTCGTACTGCCGGCACACTGCTTCATGACCTGGACATGTGTGAACGTTGAAACCATAACGGAACTCTGTCGCATCACCGGAAACAATCCCTTCTCAACGCGTTGCTCTCGACAGCTCATGTGAAACCTGAGCTGCGGCCGGCCACTGTCGAATCCAGGACGGATTGTTAAACGGCTTGGGACTCGTCTTTATGCGTTCTGGCCTGTCGGAACCAAAACGGAAAAATGTTAAGACCTCCGCCTCTGTCGAACCTAACCTGCTGAAATATATGCCTTTATTTAAAGTGCATTTTTTACTCCAGCTAATCGCTGTCGGAGCCAAATCGGCTAAAAAATACGCTTCGCAATGCGTTTGTCTTCAAGGTTTGCCAAGCCTAGATGCTCAGCTACTGTAGTGGTCAACTGATCCCGGACACTGAATTGAGTTTTTCCTCTGCGACCGCAGGCGGTAGCCCTTCGTTGAATTGATGCGGTCGCCGCCAGTTGTACCGCTCCATCAAAAACCGACTGATATCTTGCTGTGCCAGCACAGCGCTCATGTAGCCCACCGTCGGTATCCATTCAGTCTTCAGGCTGCGAAATAGCCGCTCCATCGGCGCGTTGTCGTGGCAGTTGCCGCGCCGACTCATGCTCTGCGTGAAGCGGTATCTCCATAGTCTCTGGCGGAAACTCCGGCTGCCGTATTGGCTGCCCTGGTCGCTGTGAAACAGCACATTCTGAGGCCGGCCACGCTGCTCATAGGCCATATCCGATGCCTTGATCACCAGGTCGGCATCAGGCTTGGCTGAGAACGCCCAACCTACAACACGCCGGGCACAAAGGTCGATGACAGCCGCCAGATAGTGCCATTGGCCTTCAGCCCAGACGTACGTAATGTCACCGCACCAGACTGTGTTCGGGGATGCCACGCTGAGCCCGCGATCAAGCACGTTCGGGATATCAGGCCGCTCCACGGTAGCCTTTTTGTAGGCATGGGAGCCCGGCTGTTTGCTGATCAAGTTCAGCTCGCGCATCAACCTACGTACCTTGAATCGCCCGATCTGCATGCCGTCCTCTTTCATCATCAGCATGATGCTCCGGCTGCCCGCAGCGCTTCGGCTTTGCGTAAACAACTCGTTCACGCGGCTACGCAAGACTACTCGTTCGGCATCCGGATACCGACGTTTCCGGCAGTACGCGTAGTAGCAAGATCGGGTGACATCAAATACCGAGCACAACAGATCAACAGGCTCTTGAGCCCGCAGTTGATCGATTAACGCGAACGCTCGTGTTCCTCGGCCATCAAGAGCGCGGTGGCCTTTTTTAAGATCGATTTTTCCCGTTCTAGCCGATTGATACGGGCTTCGAGTTCCTGGATTTTTTGCTGCTCAGGTGTCAGAGCCTTGCTGGTGGGAGTAACACCGCTACGTTCTTGCTGAAGCTGGCTCACCCATCGACGAAGCGCCGATTCGACCAATCCGAGCGAACGGGCGGCTTCGATATGGCTGTAGCCTTGGTCGAGCACCAGGCACGCAGCCTCGCGCTTGAACTCAGGGGTAAAGGTACGACGTTGCTTGGTCATCAGACACCTCTCTATGGCGAGCATTCTCGCCTAAATGGGTGTCCGGTTTCATTAGACCACTACACTATGAATCCTAAATGTGATAGGAGCACAAATGTTCTCCTAGAAGAATGAAGGCTAGGACTGTATATTTCAACAGTTCTCGCTCACCACTGAGCGGTTTGATCGACCGTGCTGGTACGGTGAAAATCGACTCCGCTGGAGTGGCTGTTAAGGGGGTTTAGGCATCAAATGCTGGAATCCGGGCACCAAGGAAGATCCAGAGTCATGCGTGATGATCATCTCGATGCGAGGAAGGCCTCATGGCACTGAAGTCGTCATTTGCTGTCGTGCTTCGAGCGCTGCGCAGCAAGCGGAACATCACCCAACGTGAATTCGCGGACACAACGAGCAGGACATACTTGTCGAAGCTAGAGAGCGGAAAATCCAGCATCACCCTGGACAAGCTTGAGCAACTGAGCGAACGGCTTGATCTCTCCCCACTGGCGTTGCTCGCTTTGACGATTAGTGAGGAGACCGGTGAGCCAGCGGCAGCTTTACTCGACAAATTAGGGGTCGAGCTGCGCGAGCTGGCCCGTGATGGAGGCATGCCTGGCCTTAAGGCATTGATACCCGTTCCCGAGGTAACTAAATCGCCAACCAGGATGCAGCGCCGACCTTCCAGGCCGACTGCAGGGCAAACAGAGCTTCCCTTCTAGGCTGATGCCTTGAAGATGCCAGCCCACTTCTGTTGACGCTCATACAGATCAGCTTGGCTGATTCTGAGTGATCAGTTCTACCCCGTTATCCAACAGCTCCCGCAGATAGCTTTCTCTGGGTTGTTTAGCCTGGCTCGCGAACTGAACGACCGCCGTCGCTACTGCAGCCGCCAAGCGTCGTGCTTCAACACGCCTGAACGTTGAGATTTTTTCCATGCTCTCGCGTCCATGGATGAAGGCGCTCCGCAAATCGAACAGCTCGGTGTAAAGGCCGGCAGCTGAAGCATCATCCAGGATCGATGCCACTCGTGCACCCACTCGCCTGGTGGCCCACCATCCTGGATGGTGAAGACTCCGGGCTTTACGATCGTGATCAGCATGAAGACCAAGAGCAGCCTCAATCGTCGTCATATGAGCCATGAACTCATCAATGCCGTCGGATAGAAATGCCCTCACCAAAAAATGCATGATCGGTGGTTTCAACAGATCGGATCTGAGGGCGGTTTGGAAGCTGTTCCATCGCGCCTGACAAAACTGAGACATCTCGCGCTCCGCAGAAGCTGTCAGCGGGAATTCGATAGGACGCTCTGTTTCAACACACTCTCCATATTCATTTGTGTAGATATGCGGCTGCCATGCAAGGGTATCTGCGCTAGGAGGCGGCGCCGGCGGGACGAACAAGTCATCGTTTTGGGTGTAAATCCAAGGCACTCGGAAGCCACGCCAATCTACCTCGTTCATAGTTGACCATCGCTCCCAAGGAGCTAGCAGTAGGAAAAACAAAGCTGTCTCAACTGCTTGGGGAAAGCGGCCTTCGTGGGGGTCAATAGCGCCATTGTCCCTATCCATGAGCCCGAAAAAATCCGGTAATGCTCGCCTCCCGGCGCTTTCCGCGACAGGCCGGCTTTCCTTGACCACAAGCCAGTGAAATTGCGACAGCCGCGCAGCGTCAAGCGAGCGATCAGGATAGTGCCTGGCGAGCCTGGGCAGATCGAAAAGGGCTTCGAGTTCAGTCTCACTAAATCGCCCAAGCTTGATCGGGCCGAATTTGAGAGATGGCAAATCCTCTGCGTAATCAAGCGGACAGATGTGCGTGTAGCTCGCGTGCGTCTGCCTGAAGGCTTTATCGATTGCCTTTGCAGATGCCGCTACATCGCCAATGTTTCCCTGGCCCCCTTGAGTCTGTAAGCACGGGGCGCCAAGAGATCTCAATGCATGATTGAGTGCGAAAGTACGCCCAAGATTACGATGCCCTCCCTCGTACAGATCAGCGCAAACCTGCTCAAGCCGCTTGAATTCAGGTTCTGCAAATACTCCTTTCTGAGAGCTGCGCATGCTCCACAGATCACACATGGCTTGAAAAAGCCGGGCATCAACCGCTGCCATTTCAGTCCTCCATTGACTTCGAGCTGGATGTTATCCCTCACCTCCTCAACATATTCAAGCCAGATCTACAGCTAGCGCATGCGAGCGCCAGCGCACTCACGGCCCAGGTAGACACTGGTCTTCGTTCGTTGCTGAAATTAGCTTCGCATTTAGCGAAGCCTCCTTTTTTAAAAGCTCAATTTCTCACTGCTCCTCTTACGGGCAGGCCGTCACTTCACGCTCACAATATGAGAAGCCTGCCAGGTAATCAGTTAGGAGAAGTCCAGCCCGCTCCAGCCCAATCGAGACTCTCGGGAATCAGGTATTGATTGCTCAGCTCCGCCAGCCTCTGGTTGGCAACCTTATTGGCGGCATCATAAAGCGGACGTGACGACTCAATAGAGGCCGTCTGGGCACTGAAATGAGCCGGCTGCATCAGCCAGTCACTGACTGCCCCAGAATTGACTTTGGCCCCCTCTTGACCCGTCAGGATGGTCAAAAACTCCTGACGTACGCGATTCCCCTGCGGCCCCTGCCACCTCAACATGGCACCGAACAATGCGCCGCTGCCCTCACCCAAGTTCGGCGCGCAAATAGATCCCGCCAAGCCCCCGAAGTCATATAAGCATGCTTTGGCGAGAAGGTACTGCATCAGTGATGAGGTCAAGTCCAACATTCGGGTATCAGGGCGACGAGCAGCGAGCGCCCTGTCGACCGTGACGTCCATACGCGAAGAAGATCTTTTGCTAAGCCCAAGCTCTTGCATCACGAGGTCTGGCAAGCGAATCCGTAGAAGGCGAGGTTCGTTACTGGGGACGGAGGTCTCAATACCTAGCTGGCCAAACATCCCGATGACAAAGCTCTGAAGATGATCAATGGTGATTGCCACCTGATCCCCCAGTTCATTGACGTCGTTTGTGGCGGCGTGGGCAAAAATTTCCCTCTGCAACTCCGCAGCCTTCTTGGCCTCCTCCAGCGCAGCGCCAATGCGCTCGCTGGTTCGCTCGATGCCAAGTTTCGTGGCTTGCTGGAGAATGTCTTCCACGTCGATGAGATCCGCTAACTCCCCAAGGATCTCATCTTTCAACCCTTCGTTGAATTCATGCTCCTGAACGTTTGCCAGGTCATCCACAACGCTGTCAATTCGCCGGTACATCAAGTCAACGATGTCCTGATCGAGACTGTCTGATTGCTGGATGTTGAAGACTACGACTTTCAGCTTCTGACCATAGCGATACAGCCTGCCGATCCGCTGGACAAGCCGCATCGGGTTCCAAGGCAGATCATAATTGACCATCATGTGGCACTGCCGCTGCAGGTTGATACCCTCGCCACCTGCCTCGGTGGAGATGAGGAATCGACCGTGTGTTTCAAACTGAGAGATCGCCTCACGACGCTCAGCGTGCTGCATGGAGCCATTGATGAGCGCGACCTTGTCATCACCGAATCGGGCGGCCAAGGCGTCTCTGAGATAGCGTTGCGTCGTACGGTACTCGGTAAAGATCAGCACCTTCGCTTCAGGGTTGCTCGCATTGATCGGCCCGATCACGTTGTCAATGAACACCGTGAGCTTTAAGTCATTGGCCATGAGCAACGAAGCGTCGTCAATGAGCTGCTTGAGAAGTTGAATTTCGCCTGCGAAAAACTCTTCTGCCTCACCCCTCACCTGCTCTTCCCACTCACCGACGTAACGCTGATCAGTCGGCTCGCTGGGTAGCGTGTCGTCACCATAATCGTCCAGCAACCGCTGGAGGCGATTACGGAGGGCTTGATGGATCGCAGCAGCACTGGACACTGCGAGTTTGCGATAAACCGTCATCACAAAACCAATGGCGTTCCCCGTCCGGCCCAAGGCTTCGCCTGCGGCATAGCCCTTACGCAGGTAAGCCTGCAAGGTCTGGTCGAAATCGATCGACTTCGGACTGCTTGGCACCTTAAGCGCGGAGGTGATTTTGCCTTGAAAAATGAACTGGCCGTCTGCATCGGTGACGTCCGCTTTATGGTTACGGTAAACCATGTCACGCAAAATCTCAGGCTTGAGGCTGAGCATCAAAAGCTCCTGCCGCCGGTCTGGGCGGAGCAACTCAAGCAATGCTACGAACTTGTCCTGCATGCCCTGGTGAGGCGTGGCACTGAGAAGCAGCATGTGCTGCGTGCGGCCCCGGAGCGCTTTGGCAAGATCGTAACGCTCAGAGCTGTCAAACTTCAGACCGTATTGTCGACGACTGAGTCGGTGGCCTTCGTCAAAAATGACCAGATCCCAGGGTTCTGCCTGAAGCAAGCTTTCCAAGTGATCAGGTTGCTTGAGGCGATCCAGCGAGCCAATCACACAGTCGTGCATTTTCCACTGACGGGGTTCGTTGACGGAGAAATCCTCGTGATAAATCTCAAATTCTTCGAGCTTGAACTTATGGTACAGCTCATCCTGCCATTGCTTGGTTAAGCCCGCGGGGGTGATCAGGAGGATACGTTTCACACGGTTCCGCTGGATCAGCGCGTGCAGCAGCATCCCCGTTTCGATGGTTTTGCCCAAACCCACGTCATCTGCGATCAACCAGCTCAGGTTGTCCGAGGCCAGGATGTGGTGCACCAAATTAATCTGATGAGGCAGCGGGTCAATTTCCAAGTGCGAGAGAGATCCTGTGTTCTCGTTCCATACCTTGATGGCATGGGCGAGTAACCGCAATCGCAACCGTTCGACGTCCGTGTCCTGTCCCAGGTGAGCTCTCAAAAACCGGTGTCTCACCCCTTTAACCTGGCGCAGGTATTGGTAAGGTAACCAGTGTCGCTCTCGCTTATCTGGGAAGTCCACAAGCGCCTGCTCGCTGCCAGCCAACACCCTCTGCTGCATGATTACGCCCAGGCCTAGGGAACGCACACCCGTCCCAGGAGTGCAGTCCAACACATCTTGGCCATTCTGAAAGCCTGAACTTACCGTGGCAGCATCAACGAAGCTTGCTCGGTCTGACCGGATCCAGTGCACCTGAATCTCTCCGGTCTCAGCGATCGCCATCTTGACTACGCCAAGCTCTTCCTGACCGCTGGGGGTCAAGCGCTTAACCCAACAACCCTGTACGTGAGCAAGTCTAAGCGGCTTCATTCAATAGTCCCTGTGATTCCGATCAACTAGTTACTGACACGCAGCGATTGGGCGGAGTCTTCGATCGCTGAGCCGAGTGTGGGTACCGAGCATTGCCGCTCTGAGAAGTCAAAGGTGGTTTGCGATGCGACCTTCGCGAGTGGCACATCTGCCGCATGCTCAGTGCTTTCAACGTTGCCAGTGGTTGATTCGGCTGGCTCATCACTGCCCTGTCCTTCCACCCGAGCGACCTCCTCCGCTTCCGATTTGATGGGAAGATCACTGAAGTAGCAGCCAGGCACTTGCGGGTCTTTGATGTTGGGTACGCCATGCGACCGAAGCTTCTGGAGCTCCTGAATTCCCAGGTCATCCGGGACGCCAAGGTCGCTGTACTCTTCTTTTGGCCAACGATAGGGTGAATCGAAGTCCCAAAAGACGCTTGGTGGAAGGACGCCTTCTATATCACCAAAGCGGTACCAGAGGTATCTAGCGAAAGCCTTGAAGACGCGCCGAAGCGTCGGGTTTTCATACCAGTACTCGAACAGCTGCTCCAACAGGACATCGATCTCCTCTACCTGCGGAATCGACTCAAATGACCGGACAATCAGCAGCGCCGTACGCCAGGAGAGAGCGTGGTATGACAAGCGAGTACTGCCAGTGCTGTCGAACGCGATCCAATACAAGTCATTGTCTGCCCAAATCACCTTGATGTGTGCAGCTAGGACGAGCTCCTCTGGCGTCAGTCCTTCATCAATCGCTCGCTCCAAAGCAAGCCTGGTGGCCCCCCACCCGCTCATCACGAAAATCTGTTGGATCAGGAAACGCGTAGCGTGCGGCCAGTCATATCTCACTATGAGCGCAACCGCCTTTTGGAGCGCACGCTCCTCGCGGGTTAGCTGATACTCTGATGCGGCCTCTTTAGGTTCAACCTTAAAGTCATCGTCTTCCAACAGCGAGTCTGGATCGAAGGCGTAGATAGCAAACTCATCTTCAGACTCAGGATGGTATGCACCGCTGGCCGGAAGAATGCCTTCCAGTTCTCCCACCGAGTCATAGAGCGCCAAATCGGAGAAGTCGTCCGCGGCGTTCGGGTCAAAGCTGGAGTATTCCGAGTACGATTCGGCATCCAGCATAATGGACTCATCGATGCCATCGATTTGGTCGAGGTGGAAAGCACCCTGGTCGCGAGGGGCCACCAACACGTCAGAGACAGGCGGATCGGTGAAGAAATCCGTAGATGAGCCAAGCGAAACCCTTACGTCAACCTGAGAGTCCAGCTGCTCGGGGGCGTGCGCTGCTGTATGGTCAGAAGCGTTGAGTGAAGTGGCGAATGATCGCGATGTCTTACTGACAACCCGGGGCTGAGCGCCGTCTTCGCTGTAGGGCTTGATAGCTTTCGATGGGTTCAGGTTCAGGCTGAGCCTGCGCTTAGGCTCTTTTGGAGCGTCCTCCCGATGCGGCTGTGCTCTGTTTACAGTGGTGAGCACTTCAGTTCTTGGGTTGACCGCCGTATGCACCGACGAGCCTTCACCTTGAGGCACGGGTTTCGGCTCGTCAGCTTCCCACTCTAGAGGCGCAAACTGGCGAGCGTTTACTTGGATGAACTCTAAGTCGTCTGCGCTCAGCTGATCGTCCTGGCTAGACGAGTAGCCACGGGAGAATGCCCCTTGCTGACGTCGGATGGCATCGGCTGTTTGCATCGCCTTGGCACCTTCAACGAGCCGATGCTGAAGCGTGAAGACCCGCCCCAGCAACATCAGATAGTCAGGGTCTTGGCCATCTTCAAGGGTGTCGAGCAGCAAACGCTCTGCTGCTGGCAGATCGGAAGCGGACACAAGGGCATTGAGCTCTCTGAGGAGTGCATCCTTGTTCCTGGGTTTTCTCGACGAGAGTTCGCCACCCTGGGTCTGCCGCTCCACACGGAGCCTTTTGAGTCGCCCCTGGACTCGCAAAAAAGCACCTGGGCGTGCTGCGACTTCTCTGATCACCGATCCCAGGGCTGAGTGTTCGGACGACCGCAGATGAGCAGTGATCGCCACCAACTCATTGTCCCTTGCTAGCCCTTCAAAGAGCTCCTGGACTGCGGCCTCCAGTGACCCCGGCTCAGCAGCCACATAGCGACGTAGGTCGTCCAGCAGTTGATCGCAATCCATTGCTCACTTTCCAGTCTATCGCGGCACAAAAATGTGACTCATGGCACACTTTAGCCGATCATCCGTCATCAAGTTAAGCGAATGTTGAGGCCGGTCGACAAGGGTGAGCGGTTGACTGCACCCGTTCCTCCACACCCCTTGGCGATGCCATGCCTACGCACTTTCATCCGACCTTTCAGAGAACTCGTCTTCGAGGTCGTATGCGTAATACAGTGAGTCGAGATAGAAGCCACCTCTGTAGTTTACACGTTCAAAATGATCCTTCAGCTCTTTACCACTGACTTTAGGCAGGTGCTCGGTTGGAATATCGAATCCGAACGAGGCAGATTTGGGGCTATAAGACGACTCATTCATGGAAATTTCATCTGCAAAAAAACGTTCAGATTTGGGGAGTCGATCTCTGCGGGGAACTTTGCTGCGAACCTGAGCGCTGAATGAAAGCTCGGAGTAAATCCAAGGCGACAAGGTCTGATTCCTACCAGCACTTCTCAGGGGTACCGACCTACTGGTATTCAAGAAGATAAAACATTCCGTCTGGTCGATCATCCTGTGAAGCTCTGTCATCAAAATGACGTAAGCTGCCGCTGCAGCCTCATCACATTTTCTGTGCGAGTAATATTTCTGATCGCCGACGATTTCAGATTCTGAGTACTGCTCATTCACGGCATCCAAAAGCTCGTCAACGCTCCCCCAAACACATGAGTCGATGAATACCTCGACCCCCCTCCTCTCCATCGCAACGGCAAATTTTATGGCGTTTTCTTCATCGCCATGGGAATGAGAGAGAAAAATGTGTGCCTGGCCAGTGGGGAATAAGATTTGAGAAATCTCTCTAGCACCTAATACGTCCTTACCTCCCAGCTGTGCGACAATGGCATTCGTGAGCTTGTTGATATTTAGCTTGCCAGAATTCGCCTTATAATTATCAATCTCTTGCCGCGTCACAGTGTCAAGTGACTTGAAGCCCTCTAACTCAAACCCTAAATACATTAATGCTCCTTCACTAAAATCTTTCGTCCTACGCCGCATCTCGATGCGCCACACGGATCGGAACGGCTTCCGCATGATCGCTCACGAATACGCCAGCCCATCCGGATGCACCTACCTGGGAGATGTCACCTGCAACCCTAGTTAAGCACCTGCCAAGCATGATGACTTGGCAGCTTACCCACGATTAATGGGCAGACAAAAACCGGTTGAATAACGATGCAAAATCTATGTCCTCAAGCTCGGAACCAGTGAAATAGTCTTTATCCCTGGCGAGGTTGAGCGCTGCACCTCCTGGTGCGGCAACTGGTAGAATGAAAGCGTCTGGATTGAGCTGCCTGAAGATATCGTATTCGACCTCAACACCGTCCATCCCGCCAATGAACACAGCACCGATTAGATCTGGCCGAGAGAGCATCTGTTCGCGCATCAATAGCAAGCTGCCTTGGAGATTGTTTGGCACGGCATTTGTGTAGATCACGTTGTCAAATCGCTGGTTCTCTTCTGGGAAGCTCCCTTCAAAAAATCGGCTTTGATACAGAACCACAGAGCTTGCGTAATCAACACCGAGATCTTCACAAATGCTCCAGATCATTGGGGTGATTGCTGGATGGCCGCCCCATACAATCTTGTGCTGGCGAACGGCAGCGATGGCGAACTCGCGAACGGCACACTGGATAAGAAACGGGTCAGCAGTCTCAAAATACTGACCTCGCCCAGCCACTGGGATACTTGCCGATAGAAAAATCGCCCCCATTTCTACACCCTCCAGTCTGCAAATTGCCAGCTCGCTTCGCAGGCCTTAACCCATCGCGTCAGTTGGATGTGCTGGCCGAGCCAGTCCAAATGACTCAGCCACTGCGGATGTAGGCCTACATGGTCATAGAGTACGGCCACAGACTTATCAGGAGAGTTCATTGAAGCTTCGTGCATAGTCGTGGAGGTCGGCACGCCCACCGTTGGATAAACCACAACCATTCGGTCATCGGGCAGTCGTACCTGTATTCCGCGGCCGGCGCCCATGCCAATTACCTCGCCACCAATGGTCTCGATGCCGATTCGCAGATTACTAACCAGGTTAACAGTTCGCACCGCATGGCTCTTGCTGCGGACTTCTTCAAGCTGGAGACAAATCCGGTCAATCGCTTGGTCAGTAATCTTTCCAGATTCGACATCTAGCTCGCTCGCATGGAGCTCAGCGAGGCTTGCGGTGGCCAAGCGCGCGGAACGCTGGGCTTCGGGCCACCCTACCCGAAGCACGCTGATTCCCTTGGCAAGCGCCCTCCCGAACTCGGCCGATGTCCATCGACTGCTGAAGTAGTCAGGCGTATCGAGCATCAATAGCACGTCAGAGTCGCAAAGCCGATGCCATAGCATGGTCTGAAACTCTTCGGCCGGCGCAATGCTGTGGGTATCCAGGAAAACGTCAAAATGCCTGGTAGATAGCGCATCGAACATCTGCAGTGCAGCCTGCCTGGCCTCCTCTCTCCGATAGCTGACAAAAACCCGTCTCTGCTTTGGTAGCAACCCGGCACATTCCAATAGCGCCGTGGCGACACGTTTTGCCCCGCCATTGGCGTAACACAAGCAATTCAACGGGCGCAGAATTTCTGGGACTTCAGTCGCGACTCGGCCCAGGTCGGACACGACGGGGACGACTGGAACACCGCCTCGTAACAGGCTTTGCAAGCTGGCGTGATCTGCTCCTGCCCCGCCAAAAAACACCGCAGCAGCTGACCGTTGCTGATTAGGGGCGAACGCGGCTGGATCAACCTCCCAGCCAATCTCTGCGCCCAAGTGCAAATCAAACATGCCCACCGCTTCGGCGACGGCAGTTTCCAGGTCAGATATTTGCGCAGCCGTTGGTGCCCCTAAGACGGCCAGATGATATATGAAAGACATGAAACACCCACACAAGCCGACTAAGGGTTTATGATGCCACTACTGTCCCGTTTTGAATCTGGGTGCGGACAGCTGAGACTCTTCAATACCGAGAGCCCTGTAAAGGTTATCTAGATGCATTAACCCTCTGATGCGCCCTGGCAGATCTTTTTCAGCGCGACCACCTTTGCTTAACCAAGTAGAGAACTCATCAAAACTTACTTGATGTGTTAGCTTTGGGAGCTTGAAACTAAATTCGACTTCAGGAGCACTTCTTACACCGTCCATCGCAATAAAACTCTCATTAGACTCCTCGAAAGTTTTGCGCGCCGAACGCTCAACGCTCTTGGCAAACATGAGTTCTGAAAAAATCCATGGCGACGAAAGGCGCCCATCCCCCGACATATAATCATCGATTTTAATTGCATTTTCAGTGCCCAGGAATATAAACAACTCTGATCGCTTTATCATTTGCTGCAACGCAGCACTGAGAATCAAATGCACATTCGTCGTCGTTTTGTTGCGCAAGTTGTAGCTGTAGTTACCCCAGCCTTCAGAAATACAAAATTTATTATCAATTTTCTGCAATAACTCGTCAGCATGCCCCCAGACACAGGAGTCAACGAAAGCTGTGAGGCCGATGTCTTCCATGCTGAGCGCGATCCTGATCGCCTCGTCTTCATCCGCATGAGCGTGCGAGATAAAAACATCAATGTCGCGCTCCGGGAAGACTGACTTCTGAATTTTGTTAGCGTCTAGCACGTTACTTCCGTCGAGCAGAAACTGTTCGAGCTTAATTAATACGTCGCCTTTCCTCTCCTTGTATGCTTGGATTTCGTCTTTGCTCCATCGGGATGTGGAGTAGACGTCTTTAACAGCTAAGTCAATGAACATAAATCCCCTCGACTAATATGCTACGCAAAATGGATGTCTGGAGGGCTGTCGCCAATACATCCGTGCTTTATTAAAAACCTTTCCATTTATCAACCAATTGCCCATCAAAAAATCTGGAGCGCACCTCAGCAAAGTGCGTTATCCCAGCCTCATTACCTCGTTCCGCCATGTCCTGAATGGCCTCGGCGTCATCCATCTTGATTTCGACAGGGGTTTGCTGATTGACGCGTACGTGTCGCGTTGGGCCCAGGAAGCTCTCGGCTAACGCCAGCGCACCATGCTCTTGGGCGGCAAAAAAGAGATCAACACTGTGGGGGGCCCAGCCAGCCTTGCCCTTGCCGAGCTGGTCGGTGAAGTCACTTTCGCTACTGAGCGTGCCGATGCTCAGCACATCGATCCTGTCTAGAGGGATTTTCAGGTAGCGAACCGCTTCCGCCAGCGCCGGGAGGATAGGGTTATTAGCCCAGACGCCTCCATCGAGGAACGTCTCCAACGCAATAGGGCCATCGAAGGTGGCTTCATCGAAATAGGTAGGTGCAGCTGAGGAAGCCAAGGCGGCATCGACGGCTGAGATATTTCGGTAAGCTGTACGATCTGGGCTATGAGGAGTAACGATCGCCTCTGCCTGACCATGCTTAGCCCTGACAGTGGGAATCACCAGACGGCACAGGGAGTCAGCAGCCAGCGTTTTGTCGCCATAAACCTCTTGTAGCAGGCCCCGGAGCGTTGCTGAGTCGTGCTTGGATTTAAGCCAGTGTCTTAACTTACGATCCGCCGGGAAAATCTGGGGGCCTTTCTCCTTGTAAAAAGTAAGGATTTCACTAGGCTTCAGCCCCATGGCGAGACCAATGGCGAGAATCGCTCCGGTGGAGGTGCCCGCTACCAGGTCGAAATGCGAAATGAGGTCGTTACCACCACCGGCCTTCAACATTTCGTCCCACTTGGCCAAGACTGCCGCGGTGAAGGTACCTCTCAGCCCTCCTCCGTCGAGCGCCAAAATGCGGAAGTTGCGGCCGCGCGAAATGTTGCGGCGAGTAAGAGGGAGGTTTTTCAACTGTTCGACAATCAGATCCACGAGCTGGTCTACAGACGTGCTTTCAGCAATGACCTTATTGGCATCCTCAGACAGCCCATTGCGCAGGCGAGACAGCAGCGACTGATCTTCCTTGAGATAGCCTGCGATTGCCCCGCCGAAGCCCGCGACGACAAAACCAGGCTTACCGAGCTCAAGCATTGCATCGAGCTCATTGGGAACGCCCGCTTTTGCTTTGTTGACGTCCCACCATGCGCCCCCCACACAGATGACGGCGTCGGAACGGTCGGCCATCCAATCACGCATCGGGGTCAGACCGTCTGCCGCTGTGCCAGTGTTATCTGCGGGCACGATCTCTACAGAAGCGAAAGCTCTCTGCTCTTCAATTTCAGTGGTGTATTCGTCGGTTGAGAAGCTTTTCGCTCGAACTAGAGTAAGTGCACCTTTGCTACCACCCGCCTGAATGAAATCCTCTGCAGCCTTCTGCAGTGGCGCAGTGAATGAGGGATGACTTCCATGGACAATGGAGCCTCCTTCGCTGAAGACCTTCGCTGCGAGTTTCTGAACGAAAGCAGCGATCTCTGCTCTCGATTCTTTGTTTGATCCGGACAGGTGGATCCTAACGCCAGCCAGGCGCTGCGTGACTGCCATGTGTAATACCTTGGTGATCTGAAACGTCGAATTCTGCCGGCCATTACGGCGAGAGTCGTATTACTTACGGCCAGCGAGGCCAGCCGCGGTTTCGATCCAGTCAGCGATGTTGTCTCTGCCATTTTCAGCCGTGAAGTCGTATCTTTTGTAGTGCGCGGACAGTTTGACAACCGTGTTCTCGGTGGTTGGAGCGTCAAACCGCAGATCAGAGGCCGGGATGGGGGAAACATAGTCGGAGTACGGTACCCACTTACCGTCGTTGAGTTCCGCGAAATAAATTTTGTTTTTGGAGAGGTACACACCCACTTGAGCCAGTGGGTCTGCGCCTTTCACGCAGAGCTGCTCGTCCTTGTTTTTCACACCATGGATATCAATGGTGAGCAGCCCATTGCCCTTCAAAACGCTGCGCACGATCTCATAACGTACCCACCGCCTGGTAGAGGTGTGCTGGCCAGCGAGCACGCACGTCACAGAGGTATTTTTGAGACCGTCACGAAGAAAATTCTTGAGCGCTTCGTCGCTTTCCCTCTTGGACGCTTCGAACACACTGCCGTCAAAAAAACCATCTGCTTCTCGATCTTTGTCGATAGCCCAGCATTTCCGGACGTTCCAAACTCGCCACACGTCTTCCTGATAATGGAAGGAGAAAAACGTTCTTCGTGCCATCCCTTGCTCCTTGTCTTTGGTACCCACCGTTGCCATCACTCCCGATGCCTGAGGATCCGGGAGGCATGCCTGCCGTGGCCTTGGAAAGTGGGGCCATCAGGCAGCGTGGGTAAGAGAGGCAAGAAGATACCACCAAGCCCCGCGGATGGCATCATCATGATGGCAACCCTGCCGGTTCGGAGTGATAGGGGTACTCAGGCTGCCGCAAATCCAGCCTAAGCTTGGGTCGCGGGCACCCGGTAGGACGATGGAAATCGGCAGGGTTCGTTCAGCTCAGCCGATAACTCCGTAGTCAAGGCGCATGAGGAATCCGTAGATGTCCTCATACCCTGATGGGGTGCAAAGTAGGCTGCAGAGCGCACCATGGCCTAATCCACCTGCAGACCTCTCCAGCCAATTTTCTGCGGTGGTTTGGCTTCCGAACACGCGGTGCGCGATCTCCAAAATTTGGTCGTATTGGCTCTTGAAGCAACGATGCTGAGCGCTCCAGCAACTGAGTGACGAGCGTGCACATGGCCCAATGATATGAAGTTCACTCATCCGACTCTCCCCATCCTCGCTTCAATCAGTAGAACACAAAGAATGTCTGTCTAACCCATGATCCAGCTCTGAAACTGGCCACAGGGGCCGGTGCGGCCCTCTTCGACAGAAGGCCTCTGTGGCTTATCGAACAATAATTCCGTGACCTGCAAGCTCGTCGACAAGTGTTTTCCGACGCAGCATCCCTGGGATCTTAAATACTCCCCTGTATGCATAATAAAACGCTGCTGGAATGAACAACAAACCGATGCCATAGGTGGCGACACCGATGACCACTCCAGCAAGAACGGCAGCCAGCGCCATTAGAATTCCTTTTAGAATGCTGGACTTCGCAACCAGGGGCGATTCAGAGCGCTTTTGAAGAAAGCGATCTGAGCCTGATTCGTCAGCCCATGATTATCGCAACACCCAGGGTCGCATTCATTTCACGGAACAGAATAGATAGCTTGGCGCAGCAGGCTTTGAAATCCATTTCATACAACCGGGGAGAGGTCGATCTTACTAAGCTAGTGTCCAGGGAAGCTGATGTCAGTGGACTTTCTGTGAGCTTCATTGAGGACTCGAGCTCAGCCCTCGGCAGTATCACGTTCAACCCGCTTGAGATCAAAATCTTCGGGGCAGATAGCCAATCCCACTTGGCCCGATTCACACTCGCCCATGAGTTGGGACATCACTTTCTAAATCACAAGCGCTACATGACACGAGAAGCTATCCGAGCGCAGGACATTGACCAGAGCCAACTCATCACTATTCCTAAGGGGGAAGCCGAGCGGCTGGAGTGGCAAGCAAATACTTTCGCTTCGTGTCTTTTGATGCCCACAGAAGAATTCCAGACCGCTTTTGGTTTGTTACTACAGCATCTTGGCATCCGGAACCGCGGCCACGGCCCTCTGTACCTAGACAGTCAGAAGGACAACGTCATCCAGTTTCATGCTGTGTGCAATTCCCTGAGCAATTATTTTAACGTTTCGAAGACAGCGATCCGTTTGCGCATGCGGGTATTGGGATTGCTGGTAGAGGTTTGTCGGCAAGATTGATTGATCTGCATCTGCATGGAAGTCTATGTCGCATTGTCGGCGGGTGCTTAGTCGCTGACTGAGCTGAGTGGCGCCCAAAGACCGTTGAGCCTTGGGAGCACCAGACTTAATGGATAAGGCGATCAAACGCATTGCAGTTTCGCAATCATTCGAACGGGACGTAGAGGCTGCCATTTGTGCAGTGCGAGGCCTGGTTTATCGGTCGAAAGCCTCAGTCATCAACGAGAAACGTGAGGACTCGATCAGAGTCAACCGGCCCCGTGTATCAGACCGATCAGTTGTCTAGCATTGAATTCGAGAGTCATTGCCACCTCACCCACTGGCACGTCCCATGCCTGAGCCAGCAGCTCAGCCGTTTGGCCTGAGCTCCACGGCATGACTGTGGCACCATTGACCTGGGCGAACGGCCCGTCGCTTTCAGGAACCACGCGATCACGAGGCAGCTTCTTGGCAATCGCCTTACCAGATGCCGAGTTGAATGCTGCCGGCCCGACGCTGAACCAGCATCCCATATCTGAGGCGGATTTAAGCTCAGCAGGCGTACCCGTAAACCAATGAAGAACTGCTGTACCAAAACCCGGGTGGTCATCGAGAATCGCCAGCACGTCTCTCACGGCCTGGCGCGAGTGAATGCTAAGCACGCGCCCACCGACGCTGGCGCATTGCGCGACCACAGCAGTGAACACTTCACGCTGAGCGTCGAAGCTGTGCTTGAACCGTTTGGAACCATCCAATCCCACCTCACCGACAGCAGATATGTACTTGATCTGCTCAATCAGAGTGTCGAGCTCAGCGTAACGCTCATGGACGATTTCCGGATGCAGTCCCGGCGTAATGAGCACATTTTCATGACCGCCAAGCACTTTGCTAGTTGCGGAAAATGCACGGGGGCTGGTGGTGACCAGCCAGGTGAACATGTTCCTCTCCACCGCTTGCGCGAAGACCTCCCGTGCATTGGGATAGAGGTCGAGATGGCAGTGAAAATCCATCAAAGCAATCCGTCTCCGGTCAAAAGTGCCTCCAGCTCATGGATGCCTTGGGTAAGCATAGATCGATACTGAGGTCGTTCAGGAATAGGGGCAAACGCTAGTGATGCCCCCAGGAACCTGTCGATGCCCCTATCACGCGCCGTAAGTACCGCCAATGCTACAGCCATTGGATCATCTGGCCCGCTGGATTTATCGCTGCCTACCAACCTTGGGAAGACGTAGCGGGTTGCATCGGCCCCCGATGTCCAGGCACCGAAAGCAGCCCTGCGAATCATACAAGGCACGCAGCGACCGCAGTGAGTTCGATTGTACGTACGGAATCGCCCGCAGCTGGTCGTGTCGGACGCTAGCGCTTGTAGGCGCGGCTGATCAAGGCACTCATTCATCATCTGCCCTTTGGTCTTGAACCGGTAGGGCAAGTCCAGCTGCACCGAGACGCCAATGCCGTCGAGAACCTGCTGCAGTTTGTTGATGAACAGAGGGTGAGTCGTGCGAGTACTCAGGCTCGATACTCGTCCAGGAACCAGTGGAGGGTTCACGCAAATGAATCCGTTTTCTGGGATGTAAATTGTCGGGCGCGCGGCACCGAGCCTGGACGCGGCCAGCACGGCGAAGGCATAGAACGCCAGTGAACGACCACGCGTCGACGGTTCACGCGGGCCTTTGAAGCTGATTCCATGACTCCACTGATAGTGGGCATCAGCACCACCTAGCAGGGTTGCATAGCGACGCTGGCGTTCAGAGTCCTCGTGAGCCAGCTGAGAAACAAACAGAGGCCGCCGACCCCGGGCCACGAGATCCAGGCCGCCGATAAGGCTGTCGAGGCCACCAGATAACAAGGAAACGCAATCTTGATTCTTGGCGGTGAAGCGTCCTTGAGGGGGTGGCAGGCCTGCATCCGTGAAGATCAGAGTCCAATAGTCCCCGGTCAGCACCCTCAGCAGTTGCTCAAGCTCCACCTTCCACGGATCCCATCGCAATGGCTCATGAAGCCCAACACTCAGCTCGATTGTACGAGTCCAGCCATCAGCACTTGTACTTCGCATCGCGCAAAGGTCGGTCGCACAGACGGCCAAGCAGAACTGAACGAAGTCCCAAGCCGCAGGGGTTGGGCGGAACCCTTTGCGCTTCAGGGAACCGTGCCAACTCTTGGCGATGGTACCGACACCCTCACGCCTGGCGCTTTTGAAATAGGTGAAGGCGCGCTCCCCTTCGGCGAGTTGTGCGGGAAGACGAGCAACGCTAGTACAAATGACCTTGATCATTCTGCAAATACCTCCAGCGCGGTCTGCAGCACACGATGCGCAAGGGTCTGAGGATTGATTCTCTGCGCCGCAAGACCTTCCATGATTCGCTGCACCTCTCCGTGAACCCATTGCTTGATGTCATTACGAAACGCCTGGATCTCAACTGGCGAATACTTAAGCTTTTCATAAGTCTGGCCCAGCTGTAGATCCATCCGGTTGCAGACTTCGTTGGCGATCGTGAACCCAATGACCGCCGTGATCTGCTGATCATCAAGCTGAAAAATATCGACATTGGGATCCTGCTCGTACAGCTGCGCTAACGCATCGGCAGCGGCGTTTCTCAATGACTCATCGTCGACACTGCCGGTGTCCGGCATGACTTCCTTGATGAGCTCCAGAGCAAGATCGCTTGCTGAAAGGTTCTGGCCGCGAACCCTCTGAATCCAGTCGACTACATGAGGATCGGTGCCGGCCCTGACCGCTTCGAGAAACGATCCCAGTCGGCCGGCGCCTTGAGCAACCCCACGCATGGTGTTGCTCGCGCGCCCTGCTCCACCCATACCCTTTTTGATCATGCTGCTGGCAGCGCCGCGAAGCGCGTCACGACCACCTCCAGACAAGTATTTGCCCATCTGTGAGCGGGCCGGCATAAACCTGCGATCTGGCGCAATATCCTGATCTTGGGCGGGTTCTAAACCGGCCTCACCATTTTCAGGTGCATCCTGGGGAACACCCTCATTACCATTTGGAGCATCTTCCGGCGCTCCGCCATCTGGCGATGGGGCACCGGCAGCATCGCCCTGATCTAACCATTCCGGGTCAAACGGAGAACCCGCCTTTCCGCCACCACTTGATGTAGAGGTTCCCATCAGACTCCACTCCTTAGCGCTGCCTTGATTGCCCTTTTGGTATGACCGCTCACGGCAGGATCATCTCCCCAAGATCTCAATACTTCCGCCGCCCAGGATTGGCCAGCAAGGGCGGGTATGATGCCTGGCCCCAATGCATTCAGAGGAGCAAGACTCAACAGCCCTGCTGCACGCCTTCCGAGCGCTGGATAAACCTTGCAGGGTTCAATCAGGATGATCATCTCGACGGTGGCTTTCCATGTCCGCGACGATGCAGTCGCCTGCCAGGCCTTCACCATCGCAAGCTCTGCTTGGTCGCTGTCGACGGCGGTAATAGCATTTGTCAGCGGTTCATTGGCGCTGGTGGCCACCTTCAAAACATCACGAAGAACACGCGCAGGGGGGGTCATGTTATCGTCGCCGAAATCGCGCGTCGCGGTATCTCGACTCAGGTGAAGCAGGGGGCGCAAGTCCGTCGCACCAAGCGCCGGCGCTAACTGCAGCCACTCTTTGATGAATGGCTCGTCAAAAGGCTTGGACAATGCTCCTCCATCGCGGGCGAGCTCCTCGGCCTGCAGCAACTCCGCCACTTGCCCGTCATTTTCAGAACTGACCATAGATGACAACGTGTCGGCCAGCTCCTCTTTGTAGCGCTCCAACAAATGCCACTTAGCCAATGCCGGAATGTCCAGGGTGATTCCTTGAGGTTGCGCCAAGGACTCCCTCAGATAGACAGTATTCAGAAAGCGCTTCATGAGTCGTGGATTCGCGCTGATGCTGGAGGACTTGAACATCAGCGTTGCCAACCCTTGCGCCAGTTCCATCAATGCCTGAAGACGTGTATCGGCTCCCACAAGCTCGTTGAGGAACGAAGACGTAATCGTCTCGCCGAGCCAGCTTCGGGCCAGGCGTTGCGGTATATCCAGCTTCGCCTGATCAAATTTGTCTTGTGGAAACATCCCCGACCTGGCCTCGCGTTCGAGCAGGAGCAGCACAAGGTATGCCTTGGCTTCGTTCACGCCGATACGGGGTACATGCAGAGGCACTTGGATCAGCTTGTCAAAGTAGTTAGTGGCAATGTCGCTCGTGATGCCGGTGCCTTCGAAATGTTTCTTCACCGCCCCGTGGATAAATTCATTGTCGGCAGCAATCACGAAAGCCGTTCGCTTTAGGAATAAGAGCAGCCTGATGGATTCGAGGGTCGAAATCGCTGTCTCCGGTAAGCATCGATCCAAGTCGTCGACAAACACCACCAAGGTGATGCCAAGCTCTTCCAGTAGCTTTTCAAGTGCGGATCTGAAGGCATGAATTTCGTTAGGCAGCGACAGAGGCTTCGCCGGATTCAACAGACCATCGGCCTTGAGATCCAGCGACTCCTCTTCTTTCTTCTCCCCCCCCTCAGCCGCATCGCCGTCTGAGCTGAAGGCGCTCCAGAGACCTGAAACCTTTCCGATCGCCTTGCCGATCGTCCCGACGGGCACGCCCGTGGTTATCGTGATCGCTGCCTCACCCCCGAACTGGGCCAACCGCAGCAGGTTGATGCGTTTCAGGAGGTCGAGGGCTTTCTTCAGTAGCGTTTCATCGTCTTTGGCCAGCTTCAGCACTTCATCACCGACGATCTGCAGCAATGCACTTCGAGCGCTTTCGAAGTCTTGATACAGCCACGGGTTGAAGGTGATGACAACGTATCGGTGTTCGGGTTGGGCACCTGTGGCAACAGGTGGTGACGGGGCTGCAGAAGCCACCGGGGTTTCGAGGCGGGCAGCGATCATTTTGACCAGCGAGGACTTACCCGCCCCCCAACCACCTGACACACCTATCGAAATCGGCTCGCCACGACTCTGCCGCAAAAGGCTGGCGCAGGCATCAGCCACCACGCCAAAGTTCAGATAGTCGACCGTCGTCTCGTTGTCATGCCACATGGATTGAAGTCCGTTTCGGGTTTTGTGCGAGGAACGTTTGGCCACTTAATGCTGCCGGCAGCAGCGCCTAAGCAGGGCTGAGAAAACGTCCGTGTAATGAATTGACTGCGCTGAGTTACGTCCAGTGGTGAGGCCGGCAATGGGCCAACTCCCCTTGGGAGCTCCACAGAACGTAAATAGGATCCCAAAGATTCTAAGTCGCTTTGATGGCAACACGCCATACCGAAACCTGATGAATTCGGGCCGTCTACAGCCTCTCCATCACCCTAGATGCAGGCCGAGGCCAATGAATACGGCACTCAGTCGCACTTGGTTCGGTATGCAAATACACACGGTGTCGCAATTTCCCGTCCTTAGAGGGTCGCACAATCAAAAAACGGACAAGGATCCAATCCTGACGGTGGCAACGGATTTCCTGTGAACGCTCTCAATAATTAACAGATCAGAAATACAGCATTGTTAGGTCTGATGAAATTTTGACCCAAGTTACCGGACTCGATTGACCTACCCTAATGCACTCTAGCGATTGCCTTGTCTGTTATCGCATAGTCTGCAGACAGACCATTCAAAATCAGCCACCTGGGTCAAAATCGTATCGGCATCAACAATATGGACTCCACTGAAGAGCTCTTCATCCGACCTCATAGCAGTCCAATCGCGGCACGATGCTCGTAGTAAAAAAGTCCGGCACTCTGCTCATGTTTTTTTGCCATCTCGGATTTGGTTAGTCTTCAGACATCAACGATGTTTGGGGGACGATCATGGACAACCAACTACGAAAGCATTCGAAAGAGCTCCGCGAGGCTGCCGGTGTCAGCGTCAATCTTGCCGCGATGTGGGCCAACGTTGCTGAGAGAACCTGGAGATCCTGGGAAACCGATAGCGGCAACGTAACCTCACGCTTACCCTCCCCTGCTGCGCTGTGGAGCTTCCTAGCTCGCTCAGGGATCAACCTACGAAAACTGGATCTTGAGATTGATGTAAAACCACGTGGGCTAGCGCTGGCTATCGCCTGCTACAAAGGGGGTGTTGGAAAGACATCCATCACTGTGAACCTTGCAGTCGCACTAGCTGAGTTGGGATTTCGGGTAGCAGTCGTGACGAATGACTATAACCACCGTTACGCATGCGAAGATGGCGAACAACCGGTCCAAGGCAGTTGGGCAAGTCGAGTAGGGTTCTTCGATGAGCGCGACCTCATCACATTCCCATCGGCGGTGAAGCAGCGTCGCAAGCGGATTCGCGATCAACTGGCGGCTTTGCCCCCAAACGAACAAGCGAAGTACCAGTTCGTTCATGCCGATGAATTAGAAGCACTGGAACGAAAACAGCGAGCTACGGAAAAACTCTGCGAACTGATCGCGCGTCATGATTACGTGTTGCTTGATGTGAACGCTGAGCTCGAACTGGTACGGCGATTTGCAAATCTGGTTGCCGTGGTTGTGGACACCAATTGTTCGATGGCTGTGCGCAGCGCTGGGAGATTCGTCTCGGCGCTGAAGAACATCAAATGCCGCGAGACAGCACCAAGCTACTTCGGCTTGCTGACAAACTGTGATGTCGGAGGCGTCAGCAGTGAGCTCGAAGAATTTTTCGGCGATTTTGTGAAGCTGAGTGATGAACAGTATCAGGACATCATCGACTCGAAATACTCGACCTGCCGGCGCCGCGAGCGCGTGCTTGAGCTGGTAGACTCACTGGAGTTTCCTCCTCTGCATACTGAGCTGACCGGCGCTTACCGGATCGCCATCGATATGCTGGAGGACGCCCCTCTCCCGGGACAGGAATACGGGTATTTCAGCGCATTCGTAGATTTCGCGCCGCGCTCACATGCCGCTCGGGAGATGCGTCGCCTGGCAGATGAACTCATCCATTGGCGGCTTCCCAACAACTGGAGGTGATATAAATTTGGTTTGCAGGGCATCCCGCTCAACTCTGCTCCGCCAAGGGAAGCGCAGCGACCGGGCAGTTGAATAGCGCTTGGATTGTTCAGCTTGATACTCAGACAAGGTAGGCCTGGCGAGCGGACGGAAAGATATCCGACATTCTGAGGGCGTACCAGATCCGCAGATATATCCGGATATTTAGAGTCTGTATCGGGCTGAAACCTTTACACCGCAGGGGCTCCATGGTTCTGGAAAATCCGCGATCCGATGCCGGATTTTTCTTCCGCCTGAGCCCCGACCTGCTGATAGCCCCATCTAGAACGATCTTGATATCCAACAGAGCTAACGCGGCTTCTTAGAGGCCTTGTCTTGCCCCCAATGGGTATCGCCCTCCATTTCACGCGTGGTGCCAGACGAAAGCATCAGGGTCTGCCGTGGGTAGAGATCCATGAGGTTAGGAGCACGGGCGAAATCCTGCGTGGTTTCAGCCCACTGGTAGCCACTCTCCAATGGGTAGTAGTTCACAGCGTGCAAGAGAACGCCTGCCACCGTTGTACCGGACGCATCGTAGTTCGCGATGTTGTCGATGTTCTTCGCCCTTCTCATCTCCTCGATCGCAATGCCATCACTGGTTTCATAGAACAAGTGGATGACACCAGGTTTATCAGGTGGGATCTGGGTCACCGCGTCGTTGATCAGGCTCTTGAAGTGCTTCGAGCGTAGCCCGAGCGAGACCTCATAGTCACAGCGCCACTGAGCCGCGACGCAATTCGCAACGTTTTCGACAAAGATGTTGAGAATGCTATCAGGAGGGCCAGCGCGAACGATACCTCCCGCGATCGTCGCAATGCTGCGCTTCTCATTGCTGTCGACGTCGCCGAATACCAGTGACTCATGCTGCGGGCAGTTGGGGCGGACGAAGAAGCGGCGGTAATGACGCTCAAGTGGCCCCCGATCAACCCAACGCAGTTCGACACTGATCGATCCGATTTTTGCCTGACCCGCACCCTTCTCAAGCACTACATCCACCACCCTGATCACGTCCTCTACCGACGCCTGTGCGACCTGGTCATGGAACGTGACATCAACAATGCTCCAGGGCGCAACCTTCAGCAGGTGAAGGCTAAGTCTAGCCCAGATCCGAGCCCAAGCTTGCCGCTCTTCCAACGAGTGCCTAGTTTGGTGGGCAGCTCGCTTGCACTCGACATAGAAGCTGGCGTCACCTGCTTGGACGAGCAGATCGGGGGTCTTCTTGGTCTTTCCGTCCGGCCAGGTGATGCCCATCTCCGGAAGGAAGGAAACCTGGTAGCCGTTTTTCAGGTAGAACGCGGCGGTCAGCAGCTCAAAGAGCTGGGTGTCAGGCTGGTTGTTGTTCGCCAACATTTTGTCCAGAACACCACCGATATTTGGGATGTTGCGAACCTGCTCAGCGACAGAGCCAATGGCCATGGCATAGGGATAAACGCGCTTGCTGCTGTAGGCGGAATCGCTTTGCTGCACGTCATAGGCCTGCTCGCATGCCAAGATGTACCAGTCCACATCGCCGTCTTCTGGCTCGAAGAGCTGAGGCTCGATCGGCAATGCAAGATTCAGGTTGTCTTCCTTCTCGCGTACGCGCGCCTCATAGGCAGCCTTGCGCTTAGCCCAGGCTTGCTCGCCAAGCCTATCGACCAGCAGCTGGTAGAACGCCTTGATATGCGAGCGCTCCATTTGACGAATCAGATCCATAGCAGTTTTCTCCATATATTGCACAGAGGGTAAGCTCTGCACGATCAAGCTGCCACCAGCTTTAAAGGCCGATCCCCTTACCCAAGTACGCGTCCACCAATGACTCTATCGTCTTGCCCACTGGATCAGCCTGCTGGCAAAAACGACAAAACCCAGCGGTGAGGCCGGGCTTTGCAGGTGGGGTACAGCGGAGGCGTTTTTAGGTCTTGCGACGGGCGAAGGTCGAGATGATCGCCGGGGCCTTCTCACCACCCTCGACGTTGGGGTGGTGAACTTGCCCGTACGCGAACGTGCTGCCGGTTCGATTCCAGCGGGACACTTTTACATCGTAGACCTCAATGCCTACAGGCCCGAACACGTACTTGTCGTAGTCCGCTTTCTGGGTCTCGAAGAACTCCTCGTCGATGAAGAAGGTCGCGATCGTGCCCCGGTTCACCAGATAACTTGCCGACATTGAGTCAGCAGGAGAAGCCGCGCTCATCTACCGTTTAAATGAACGGGATGTACGTGTGAGCCAGATTTTTGGGGAGAGCTGCCAGCGTGTCCCAATCCCCCAGCCCGGCAGCTACGCCCACAGATAACGTACCCACGAGAACGAAAGGCGCAGATGGCAAAAGCAGCCGCAAGCGCCGGGACAGACTCATGCTCCTGCATATCGCCTTGTACATCAAGCGATACTCGGTGCCAGCCCAGCGACCGGCTAACATCAAGGGCACAGCAATGAGAAAAGCGGTGACAGGCGTCATCGTCAACCATTCGGAAACAGAGAAAGCCGTTGAGCCAAGGCCACCCATGACCAAGGCGTAATTCCTTGTGATCTTATGTTCTCTCCCTTCCAGCGACGGATCGAACCAACGAACGTTTTCCATGGACACCCCTAGGTTGTTTGACCGGTTGGTCGAAGCCTAGATGATAGTGCCATATGCCCCATTGATACTTCCACGCCAGGCTGGTAGGTACTCCCTTGATAGACATGGCCGAGAGCCACTTCCGATTGCTATATGGCATGGGTCGACCGCTATTGGGTGTACGCAGATCCGTCCAACATCGACGGAGAAGGTGCTGACTCAGTCGTGAAGTTTGTTGGGCGCGCATTGCGCAAAGAGCTGCGTACGTAGGTGATTTTCCACCTTGCCACCGCTGAGCGATGGAGGAGTTAGCTGTCATGAACACCGTGGAGTTTTGGGGAAAGACTTGGCACAAGGATTTCTTGCGATTCCAGCTATTTAAAATTAAGGCGGCGGCGTCGCAATTGAGTAACGGAACCTTGGATCCCATGAGCTTAGAGGGGCTTCCTGTGACACTGCACGTTCTCAATTGATGGCCTTGGAGCTCTCGCCCCATGATCGTGGTCATGTTGATCGCGGGCTTTACAACGATCAACCGAGTGTCTTGCTCGGACAGATTTTCGCAGCCGTGAATCTGATCCGTTTGCTTCGTCTTCCTGATGCAGCCGACTAGCGTAGGGAACTCGAACGGCCATTCACGAATGTTGTAACCTTGCTTTTGCGCGAGCAAAGCAGCGCCTTTGACGCTCCATCTGCATCAGGTAAACCATGGGCTCACTTATCTTCGGGATAGTTGGCCACCGCTAGATTACCTTCGATTGCTTTGGCCGCAGCCTGCCCTCCACGCTTGGTAAGGTCGATGCCAATAACCTCGATGTCCTCAACGTTTGGAAACTTCGGAGCGATCGTCAGCCAGTAATCCTGTAAAGCTGTGACCAGATCCTCGAAGTTTACCAGGCCACTGCTTGGCGACGCCCAGGTGGCTTGACCACCATGGTTCACCAGCAAAAAGATGCCGCAGCTCGAATTGATGCCTCGCAGGTAATCACCGCATAGCTGGTTCTCGAGCCGTTCGAAATGCGCAGGGCCACTCCAGTTTTGCGAAAGCTTCAGTTCGACAGGCACCGGCTCGTAGAAGTCGCTGTTCTGGATCCTATAATCAGGACGCTTGTCATCGGCTAGCTGCTCCTCCTGAGGAACGACGTAGCGCCCTGCCGCATGATCTCTCAACCAGTTCCCGATGAATTTACGGATCGAAGTCTCTTGGTTCGTCTTCAGGAGTATCTCGGCATAGCTCGAGTCGCCGTCCTCCAGGTCGTGCTTCAAGTCCAGAAGCCGATCGACAACCAGACTCCAGAGCTCACGGTGTGTGGAGGGCGTGCTTTCCAGATTCTTATGGAATTCGATGACCTTTTCCGGCTCCCAGGGTGGTGTTTGCGAGTCAGCGATGGCTTTCTGCTGCGCATAGAACGCGCTCCACGGTCGGAGGCTCTCAGCGGGGTGAGACTCTGCAATTTCTTGAAGGGCCAGGAATGACGCTTTACCAGGTGTCTCTCGAATGATGGCGAGAAGCCCGTCACGAGCATGCTGGGCATCATCACGAAGGCCAGGTGAATATACTCCTCCGCCTGTACGATCAATGTCGTCTGCGATGCGAACATATCGGTGTATCAGCAGATAAAGAGCCTTGGCATGTTCAACAGTTTTGTAGTGCTGCCTGCAGCGACTGGCCGTGCGGCTACCCACCAGAGCGATGAGGCAGAGCATTGCGAATTTAGCTTTCTCATCATCGGATGGAAGCGATTCGATACGAGCCGCCAGGGCCGGTATGGCGAGAGAAGGTTGGGTACCAATCCACACTGCATACCAAGTAGGTGCAATCTCCGAACTCCCCTCTTCAATCACCCGTCTGCTCGCGAGGGAACCTAGCAAGTCATCACTGATCGACGACGCTTGGACGATCGTGAGAGCAAGCTGAACAGACTCTAAGTTGCCAACAGGTTGCTTCAACCGGGCCAAGAGTGGGGCTGCTAGCTCCTCGTACATCCACTCCCCTGCCCAGCGCAATTTTTGCAACACGCGGTTCCCTCCAGGTTCGGATTGAGGGCTGTCTAGCTCGTATTGAATTTCTTGAGCGACTATTTCTTGAACCAGCTGCGGACGATGTGCGAGCAGCCCGGGAAGCCACTCTGGGAAGCCATTCAGTTCAAGCAGACCATAACGCGCTGCATTTCGAGCATCCTCTGCGGACATCTGGCCAAAGCGAGAGGGTTCTTCTTTGCCTTCGATAGCAAGACCTGTGAGCCCAAAAATCACCTGATACGGCGTTGAGTTGGGAGTGGCTCCCTCAGAAAGTAGCATTGGGCGATATCCACGCCAGAAGCTCATCGCGCCATCGCGGAACGCCTGGGCTACAGGCAGGCCGAACTCAGCAATGAGCGAAGGCCAGTCGCTTTTTCCCCAAGTAGTTGATGACGAGGAGCTTTCGCGCACATGCTCTAGCAGGTAAGCCTGGCTGCGGGTCATCACTCCTGGTTCTGGACTATTAATGCGATCTACGTCAGCAGCGAGGCCCTCGCGCCAAGAGCGGCGACGCTCTGCCTCTTCGGCTTTACGCTGAGCAGATTTTTCTTCCCACTCAGCTTTTTTGATCTCCCACTCCTGTACTTCAAGCGTGGGAGGATTCAAAAATGTCTCGAGTTGAGAACGGAGCTCGCTATGGCTATCGGTGGCTTGTTTGAGCTGGTTTAACCAAGAGAGTGATTTACCATGCTCCGTGAAAATTCTGAACGCCATGCTGAGCGCCATGAGACGATCTTGCAGTTCCGTTAGATTCATGATGTCGTCGCAGGCAACGTTGAAGCTTTCTTTGTTCAACGACCAAAATGGTTGGAAGCCCAGTAACTGCGAGACGTGAATAACGGAGTCGCGATGCACGCGCCCTTCACGGGCCACAGCAACGTCATACCAGAATAGTTTGTAATCGAGCTCAGGCCACGCCGGTACGCCCTCTTTCAGCCACTCTTCAATTTCTCGATTATCACGCTCATCATAGTCATGCCCCTGGGCCAGCTTGCTTAGAATCGACAGCACCGACTCGTCAAACGCAAAACGATCACGCGCGTCGAGCAGACGGAGCACTGCTATGCCAGCGATTTCCGCAAGCCATCGAAATCTCTTGGAGATAGCGCTGAAACCTTGCTCTTTGAGTGGTGGCTTATCCAGTAGTCCGGCAAGGCCACGAATCAGGGCTGGAAGCTGTTCCAGAGGGCTCTCTTCCGCCAACGAAGACAGCTTCATCACCAGCGTATCCCGACCGCTGAAACGCTCCTTTTTGGAGGTTCTCTCGATCGCTTGAAGAAGCCATGGCAGCCAGACGTCATCGAGAATAAGTCCATCAATCACTTCGGCTAACCACTCCCGGTTAACCTTGGTCTCCCCGGCCAACAGCCCGTGTCGTACATCAGCAATATCTTGAGCCGTTCCCAGATCAATAATGGCTCGCATTGCGGCTAGACGCGTGTGTTTGTGCTGAGCATGGAGGGAAAACTGTTTGACCTCCGCAATCGCACCTACCACTTCGCCGTGCCAAACCATCCTTAACAGGAACCAGACGATGTCGTCGTTGGAGCGATAAAGCACCAACAGCTCGTTGATGTCATCTGTGAGGTCGCTGTGTGCGAAGCGCTGCACAGCCGTATAGTCTGTCATCGCCCAGCTATGAGCAGGCTGAGCTAACTGTTCGCACGCCTTGCGCAAAATGTTTTGGCGAGTGCTTAGTGGGAGCTCACTAGGATCGCCCCCTTCAAAGAAGACTTCTGGGGCCAGTTCTTCGAGCCGCGTGCGGATACGCTCGTCCAAGATTGCCAACCAAGGCAATATAGGACGCATGGAAGGATTGATAACCCGCAGCCCGTACTGCGTGCGGAAAAACAAATTCTCGATTTTGACCCGCGAGGAGGCGCCACGAATAAGCTCATGGAGCCATTCTGCGGCTAGGTACTCTCGGACAGTTCGGTGGTGGAACCGAACGGTGCCATAGATCCCAGGCTCGAAAATGGGGCGGCTCAGCAAAGCTCCCGCGTCTGCGTCGTTCCAGCCTATCAGTACGGAACGAACTGGAACTCCCTTTTTATTTGCGTCTCCATCGGGGACACGGATTGCGGCGTTGTGTCCCAGCGTCGTTGCCGCCGCAAGTAAGCGCACACCCTCACGCAATCGCTCTGGTGCGATGGGCTTTAATTCGGCTCGATCCTGATCGCGCTCTTCAAGCCGGCGATTGATGCTGCTTTTCATCAGCTCCAGCCGTGTACCGATTCGATGGTGCTCATGCCAGAAATCGACGAGTTCCAAGAAATCTAACGGACGGGTGGTCAGCGATTCCGCCTCCTTTCGCTCTACAGCGGTGCGAAACGCTCTGACGTTTTTGACACCAGTAGCCTCGAGGAACCGATCGATCTGTTCGCCATGAATATCATCCAAGGTCACCACGAGGAACGATGAATCTGGCACAGTTTCATTTGCGGTCGTTTGCACAGTGCCTTCGACGCCACCGTCTTCAGCGGGTAGAGCCTGGCGAGGGTTAGCGTCGAACTCAAAAGCCCGTTCGCAGGTCGCTAGATCTGTCACCGCACGCCAAGCAGTGCTGCGTCCTGTAATGAGGATGTGCGCTTTAGCGCGAATATCTTTGGTCAACCGCCCAAGCTTTCTTATCGCGTTTTCAAATTCTCTTGGATCACCCAGCCTGGCCTCGTCCACCGAATCCAAAAGCAGCCAACCTTCAGTGTCCGAAATGCGCCAGCGCTCAAACTCGTCGTACGAGCCATCTTCCTCAAACGCATCCTCCAATTGAGCCATAACGTGTTCAATCCGGAGGAAGAACGCGGTTTTTCCCTCAGCCCGAAGCCGGCGGGTCGCATTCCGAATTTCAGCTGTCTTTCCAGACCCCGCTTCCGAGAGCAGCACCACTCGGTGATGGTTGAGCAAATCTGGCCAACATAGATCCCCGCTTTTGCCATGCCGACTGCTTAAATCGGTATCATCGGAAATATCACTATCCATACGGATTTTTGAGAAGGTTCGGTCAAGATCAATGAAGGCGTCCAATTGCCTGGTCATAGCGAGTCTCAAACTGGTCTGGGGCAGTCCCGACATGGTCTGCAGCGGTTAAGGCATCCTACCGCATATCGGCCTTGATCTTGTCAAACGAGGCTCTTGAAACTTGGATCTAGTGGCGCGTTGGAGAGGGGCCACCCAAAGCCTCAAGTCGGTACCGGCGCGCATGTCTATCGGTTCGGTGGCGAGCCAGATGGTGTCGATGCGGATCATTTGGCAAGACCACGAATGAAGCGTGCACAAGCGTCAGGATCGGAGGCTGGCTACACACGCAGCCCCTCGGATAGCGGCGCGAGGTGAGACACGCAGGGCAAACGTCTGTGAATTATTTAAATTATTGGCCAGCCATAATTATTGCCCTGCCATAATTCTCAATAATTTTGCGCTTATCAAAGTAGGAAAATAGCAGGCTGTTTGGGTCGCCAGTCATAGGCGGGCACAAGGCCCGAAGGGACGACGGCACCACGTACGGCCCAGTGATTACGACGCGTCTCTCTAGTACGGAAGACGCCATGATGTCATGCGCCGACCAGCTTCCCTCCCTGCTTAATTAGCAGCTCGCTCTGGATGCAAGCGATAATGGAGTTCACTGGATCGAGCTTTCAGAAGTCTTTATGCCACCCCATCACCACTACCCTAATCCAGCCATGCCCCTAGCAACGCTACTGGTATCGTGTGTCGGCGAAACGACAGGTAAGCCAACGAAGAATGTCAGGCTAGTGCGTCATGGAGAAAGCGCAGCCAATGCCGGTGCAGCTACCCTTGATCACGCAAGTATCCCGCTCACCGAAAAGGGCATCGAACAAGCTAAACGAGTGGCGCAATCCGTCGGCCGTGCACCTGAGTTAATCGTTGTTTCCCCTTTCTCTCGGGCTCGAGCGACTGCGGATGCGACCATCTCCGTATTTCCTGAAGCACTAATCGAAACATGGCCAATCGAGGAGTTCACCTACCTAGATCCGACCAGGTGCGTGAACACCACCGTAGCGCAACGGAAGGCATGGGTCGACCAGTATTGGGCGAACGCAAATCCGTCCTACATTGATGGAGAAGGGGCTGAGTCGTTTCTGAAGTTTGTTGGTCGCGCACGATCGTTCCTAGATCGCCTCACCACGCTCCTGTAGTGGTCAACTAATCCCGGACACTGCGTTAAGTTTTTCCTCGGCCACAGCGGGCGCCAGCCCGCTGTTAAATTGATGTGGCCGTTGCCAGTTGTAGCGCTGCATCAAAAACCGGCCGATATCCTGCTGTGCTAACGAAGCGCTCATGTAGCCCACGGTCGGTATCCATTCCGTTTTCAGGCTGCGAAACAACCGTTCCATCGGTGCATTGTCGTGGCAGTTTCCACGTCGACTCATGCTCTGGTTGAAGCGATAGCGCCACAGTCGCTGACGGAAGCCTCGGCTGCCGTACTGGCTTCCTTGGTCGCTGTGAAACAGAACGTTTTGAGGCCGACCACGCTGCTCATAGGCCATATCCAAAGCCTTGATAACCAGGTCAGCGTCAGGCTTCGATGAAAACGCCCAGCCCAGCCCACCACGCGACGGGCGAAGAGATCGATCACAGCCGCCAAATAGTGCCAGCGACCTTGAGCCCAGACATACGTGATGTCACCGCACCAGACCTCATTCGGCGCCGACACGGTGAACTCTCGATCCAACACGTTCGGGATATCCGGCCGCTCCACCGTCGCCTTTTTATAGGCATGTGAGCCAGGTTGCTTGCTGATCAATTTCATTTCGCTCATCAGCTTGCGCACCTTGAATCGCCCAATCTCTATGCCGTCCGCGCGCATCATGAGCATGATGCTTCGGCTGCCCGCGGCGCTGCGGCTTTGAGTGAACAGCTCGTTCACTCGGCAGCGTAAAACCAATCGCTCAACGTCCGGAGATCGGCGCTTGCGGCAGTGCGTGTAATAGCAAGACCGGGTGACTTCAAATACCGAGCACAACAGATCAACAGGCTCTTCAGAACGAAGTTGATCAATTAACGCGAACGCTCGTGCTCCTCGGCCATCAAGAGCGCGGTGGCCTTTTTTAAGATCGATTTTTCCCGTTCCAGCCGATTGATTCGGGCTTCTAATTCCTGGATTTTTTGCTGCTCGGGCGTCAGCGCCTTGCTGGTCGGAGTGACACCGCCTCGCTCTTGCTGGAGCTGGTTGACCCATCGACGCAGGGCCGACTCCACCAGCCCAAGTGAACGGGCGGCATCGATATAGCTATAGCCTTGGTCGAGCACCAGGCTGGCAGCTTCGCGCTTGAATTCTGGGGTAAAGGTACGACGTTGCTTGGTCATCAGACACCTCTCTATGGCGAGCATTTTCGCCTCAATGGGTGTCCGGAATCATTAGACCACTACAGTGAGCAACCTGAACAAGCAGGCAATATGGGCAATTGCGGCAGTTGGCCGAAACTTCGCAGCCCATGAAATCGCGACGCAGATCGACGCACAGCGTTGTGCTCCCAGATTTTTCCAGGCCACGGATGCTGCAGACACCTTCTTTACCTGCGTGGCCCCCCCGGTAGCCCACGAGCGAAGGAATGCCGCGCCCGCAACGCACCTGCAGCGAGGCAAAAAAAGATCGTGGCCATTTGCTATATCGCCGAGTGCCTACTACTTTTCCAAGCGCCACCGTCGCGTCACCAGGAAGGTGGCCACCTCCCCCCCCAGTCCATGCAGCAAGGAGCTCTCAGAATGGGTATCAGTGCCAAAGTAAATGCTGAGTTTTTGATCGACAACAAGACCTACAAAGCTTCGCTCAACATCCCCAACTCCGCACCGACTGCCGATAAGCCGTTCATCTTCACTGTCACCTCCAAAGGCGAAGCCGCAGACGCGGTACTGCAGACACTTCTCGAAGTCGCTGTCGGCGCCACCGACCAGGTATACGTTGCAGTTGCACCCCCCATGGACCTGATCTCCGACGCCATTGGTGGTGACGCCAAGGTCGTCCAGGCGCTCAACGTTGAAGTCTCCGAAGGCAAATACAAAGACGGGAAATTCGAAGTCTAGGCCTGACTCCTCCACGGTGGGGCATGTCACTATGCCCCACCGCATTGATGTACCTGCCTGCGGGAGGGCCCCTCGCCCATGGATATCCGCGTTACGGCGCACTTTGCCTGGTCGGAGATTTTTGGTCGCAAGATCGCCGCCCGAAGCAAGTGCCAGCTGGACCTGTCACGCCAGTACAGCCTGATCTATGCAGACCTGGGAACAGAGGATGCACAGGGGTGGAATGTTCTCGCTGAACTCAACAAAGCCTTCGATATCAAGCTTCCGGCCGAATATCTGAGGGTGATGGATGCCGGGTTCTTCACATTCAGTCATTTCGGCAACGGGGCGGTCCCCCCGAACACCTCTTTGGACAAGATTTTCCCGCAATCGCCGGTTCCACTCAGTGTCTCCAGGGCCACCGAGCCGATGACCAATACAGCGGGGTTTTGGCTGACGGTAAGCCTCGACGATATCAAGCTGTTCGGCAGCCTGATCGAAATAGGGTACGCCTCGCCCTCTGGCGACGGTGACAAGCTCTCACTCTCCGCGGTGCTGGCTAGAGGGACTGTCGCCGGCAAGGCGGTGAGTGACGCGATCTACTTGGCCAGCTTGCCGAACATCCGCTTGTTCAAGCTGTTCGGCTTTGAAGAGGTCGAGGTTCGATATCGCTTCAAGGAAGCCAGACAGCTCAATGTCAAAGGCAAGCTGCGTGTGTCCCTTTTTGATGAGAAGCAGTATCTGTTCGAAGGGGTACTGAACTCGGACGAGGTCAACAGAACCTTCTCAGCCTGCTTGAAAAGTGCCGAACCCGATCAAAGCGTTACCAGGCTCTTCGGCGACCAGATGCGTGGCATTTCCTTCCAGCGCCTGGTGTTCGGGATATTCGCTCGCTATGGCGACAACGAAGATCAACGAACATTCCAGGTCCAGGGTACGGTCAGAGTCGGCTCAGCCCAGCTGACCGGGTACATCTACCTGCACAACGGCAAACCCCAGGTGGCCAGCATAAAAGTCGACAAGGCACTGTCGATCGGTGATGTGTTCAACCAATGCATCCCCGGGGCCCCGTGGCCGACCTCGCTCATCGACATCACCTTCAAGGCAGGCAGCGAGCTGTATTACCGCTCGGCCGCTGGAAGCCAACTCGCAAGACTGGAGACATTCTCATGCCCTGCCGAGGGGGACCTACCCGATCGTCAACTTAGCGCCAGCATCGACTACCAGAATGGGTTCAACATAAGGGCGCTGTTCGACCTGACACTCGTCAAGACTCTGGAAGTGGTCGGCACGATCCAGATTGCCCAGGATGGCGTCACTGCCGATATCAGCCTGGGCAAGCCCATCGACCTCTTCATCGTGACCATCGCGGCATCACGCGCCTCACAGCCCATCGGCGGGCCTGCGTTCGAGCTGTCTACCGTCGAGAAGAAATCCTCTATGGGTTTCGTTGGCAGCCTATGGTTCATGCAGGAACAATTTGGCGTCGACGTCCGCGTGAAAGCCACCAGAAACGCGAAGGGAAACACCCAGGTCGACGGTACGCTCACGGCGCTATCGAACTACCCACCGTTCCTGCCCGCTGGCACATCCCTGGGGCTTCGGTACAGCAAGGACGGTGGCTTCCAGGTGACGAACTGGCCAAGTTTCGAGTATCTGACCAACGCCATCGATTTCATCAAGACACTGCAGAAACTCTCCGACCAGGGCAGCGCCGGGTGCGGCAAACTCGTCGGGTTCGCCTTCGAGAAGCTTCTACAGTCGAAATTCCGCGTGAATGTCTCGTTTGGTACCCAGGAAAATGATGAGGGGGTAACGCTGGTCCTCGATGGGTCCTATACGCTCTGCGTCGCGCAGACCTCCCTCACCGCGGTAGCGATTCCATTTCCAGGGTTGGTGTCGATCCCCCTACCCAACTCGATCAGCTTTTCCGAGTTGGGCAACTACATCGAACGTGCTCTGGCTGCAGCAGCTGAATCATTTGTCAAAGCCCTGGTGAAAAACCGAGAGGCCATTGCTGCCGTCATTGGCCTCACCGCGGGAAAAGCCGCGGCCTCCTATGCCGCTACTCTTGCCTGCCAGGCCTTGATCGACGGTGTAGCAGCAGATGCTGTTGTTGCGACAGCTGCAGAGACCCTTGCCGCAGCCACGGCCGCAGAGGCGGGGGCCGGCGCTGCTGGGGCCCTGGTCGCCGGGGCCGTAGTCGCGGTTGCAGATTTCTTTGCTGGCACAGGCACAGGGACTGGCACTGGCACTGGCGGCACAGGAACAGGAACAGGAACCGCGACACAGAGCCCGCCTGTTGATCCGCGAGTCACCATCACCAACCGTGTGGTCACTCTGACCTGGGGGGGTGGCCAGGGCAATGCGCGCTATCACGCGCAATTGCTCGACAGTGCCGCGACCATCCTGCTAAACAACCCGGACCTGGCGGGTGCGGCCCGGCAGACCCAGTTCGAGTTTGGCCCAGAGTGGCCTTCAGGCCCTTACACGGCCCAGGTCCAGGGTGTTCATGAACAATCGGCCACCCGCTGGGCGGCGGCTCCCTTCAACCGGCTGACAGCGCCGGCCCAACCCAGCGCTCAAGCAGACACCACGGTCCCGGCGCCAGCATATGGAGTGCAGCTGAGTTGGCCACCGATTGCCGGGGCCTCCTCGTACGAGCTCTCTACCCGCCTGCCCGGGAGTGCGACCGATAGGGTCCAGATCGAGCCCGGCGCAGATCAGTCGCTCCCACCTGCGACATACGCATTCATTTTCGAAGAGGCTTCCCCAGCGGGGGATTATCGCTTCAGCGTAACGGCCAAGGGTGGGCATGCATCCGTAGCGAGTCCAGACAGCGAGCCGCTGACGCTTGTACGTCCAGGCCAGCCCCAGGACTTCCAGGCCAGCAGTATCGGCAGCAATGTTGCGTTGCGCTGGCGTTCGGTTGCCGGTGCATTGCGCTACCAGGCATTGGCGCAGAAGAAAGGGGCTGCCCCTCTGGTTATTGAGCTGCACGCCCGGGAGGAAAGCGGCGTCGAGCATGCAGACTTCGCTCTACCCTGCCCTTCGCATTCGCCTTCCGTTTACCAGGTGCAGGTCTGGGCGCTGCCTGGCGCCGACCAGGTGAACTACGTAGCGGGCGTGCCGTCGGCCGTCGTCGAGGTGACGATTACGCCCTATGCAACCGCATCAGAAATGGCCACCGCGCTGCATGCCCTCATTATCGAGGGGAGCGCGTGCGGTACACAGTTGATAGCGGCATTCCCGAACCTGACACCGGACACTTTGGCCATCGCCATGGCGCAAGGCGGCTACCCGGCCATTGAGACCAGCAATGGCCTGCTTGCTGTGTGGCCTGATACCCCACCTCTTGAGCTGGCGACCGTACTTGCCCTGGCGTATCCCGATCCGTTGCAGTTTGCCGCCTCCCAGCGTGACCTGGGCGTGCCTGGAGAGCTGTGCGCAGTCAATCTGTTGAAGGCATTCCCACAGCTTGGCGTATCAGAGATGGCGCGCGCCATGGCAAAGGCAGGTTACCCCGCAACGGACACCGCGACAGGCCTCAAGGTGGCGTACCCCGCCATCTCGCCTGTGGAGCTATCAACTGCGCTGGTGCTCGCTTATCAGTGACGCCGCCATGCCGAGCAAGAAGATCCACCGTTCAACTGCATCATTCACCCCATTACAAACAGCGACTACGAGAGGTAAACAGCATGAGCACCGAAACCCTGATCAGCATCCTGCAGTCTCTTAAGCAACAAGGGCTGAGCCCCCTTGAGGCGGTCAAAGAGGCACTGGCCCAGCTCCAGTCACGTGCCCGAGGGGCTACCACCGACAACACCGCAGTGGCCGAAGCCGTGATCGAGGTTTTCTCGCCCCTGACCGCGACCCAACTCGCAATCATCCTGCACACCACCTATCCGGACCTGACCGCGCTTGACGTCGGGAAAACCATTCTCAACCCGAAAGTGCTGCCAGCCACACCGGCCACCGAGATGAATGAAGCCCTTGGCAAGGCGGGTTTCGACGCCTCCAGCGTCAGTGATGCAGTGAACATCCTCTATCCGGTTACCGTGACCATTCAGGCCAATCAAGCCTGGCAGCAAAGCGGCCTGACAGTGACTGGCCGCCAGGTCACCCTGATTGCAGCGCAAGGCTCCTGGACTTCCAACCCGGCAACAGGGAAAACAGGCCCGGCCGGCAACACGAACTATCGCGCCAAGCAAGGCTATACCCTGCCCGGCCAGTTCGAGGGGGCCCTGATCGGCCGCATTGGCGACAACGCACCGTTTCTGGTTGGGCCTCAGGTCAAGGTGCCGGCAGGACAGTCGGGGGTCTTGCAACTGTGCATCAACGATGACCTCAACGGGATTTATGGTGCGGGCCTGACGGACAACGTCGGTAGCATGCAGGTAGACATCCGCACGCAAGGCGAATAGCCGATGCTGCCAGCCCGGTGGCTACCTCACCGGGCTGGCAGCCTCATTGCCCCGGCGCGCTGCCACGCTCCCCGAAGAGCAGCGTCACATTGACCCGTTGATTGAGGTAGCCCGGCCGGAAAGCCAGTGGCGCGGTGGCATGGAACAGATCTGAGTTGAAAATCACAGCGCGATTGCACCTGTAAGGGATGACTGTGCGCCGGGCTCCAGCCTCCTTCAGAAAGGCAGCAATTCGATCACCTTGGCGATTGTAGGTTTCGAAATCCCAGTCAGAGGGCGCCTCGACGTCGTAGACCACAAGCCCTCCCGAGTCGCGGTCAAGGTTTGCCTCGTCCGGCGTGATCCAGAAGTTCACGTTCACAGCGGCAAAGTCTGCATGGGGGTGTGTCGCAGGCTGGTCATGCTGATACTTGAACCCCCACATCTGAAGCAATGGGTGATGCTTGCCGATAAGCTGGGGGAAGCAACGCCGAATCTCATCGGCAACCTGCAGCAGAAGCGGGCAATTGAAACCCTCCCTGAAGAACGCGCCGAGCCGACCATGGGCATATCGGTCGGTATGCCAGATGGTGGACTGCAAACAGAACGCCTGCACAAGCGCCAGTGCATCAGCAGACAGGAAGTCGTCGATCACGACCAGGCCCAGGGGGCTCTCCAGGTAATCGCGTTCAGCTCGCAGCAGCGCCTGGCTCATCTTCAAGGCCCCTTCTTGCAGTCGCGGAGCCTGCAACTGGTGCACATTACGCCCGTAGCTCGGGGGCAGCGCAGCGACGTTGGCCGGGGGTGTTGCCAAACTGTTGGGCTGTTCGAATGGTTGGAGAGCTGCCTCATAGCTAGCAATCTCCGCCTCAAGACGCGGACCAATCAGCTGGTGGTCTCGCAAATAGCGTAACTGCTCCAGGTCGTGGGCCAGCTTCGCCCGCGAAGCCCTCGGTACAGCACCACGCCCTTCGCAGGCACCGGGTTGAGACAGGCTGGGCTCGTCACCACGAACTACAGAGGCATAGTGCGCAGCCCACAGGCCCGCAGCGTCAAGGTCGTGAGTACGCAATGAAGTGCTGACGAGTTGCTCCAGGATCTCTGGATCGCGCGGGTACAGTTCGCGGAGGACCTTCCACATGCCACGGGCCGAATCGTGCTGGCCCATGTGGCCATACAGCGTGGCCAGCAAAAAGGCCAGGTTGGCCCTGGCCAGGTCGAAGGCAGGCTGCAGGCTGATCGCAGCCTTGTAGCTCGAAATTGCGTCCTCGTTGCGCCCCGATTGCTGCAAGGCCCAACCCAGGTTGTTATGGCCAACAGCCCAGTCAGGACACTGCTGCACAGCGGCACGGAAGCATGCCTGTGCGGCATCGAACTCGCCCTGATCGCACAGGGTACAGCCTTCCTCCAGCAGCACCGATACGGTCTGCTGCGCGCAACCATTGCCTGCAGCCTCTGGCGTGGTGCGCAGGGCACCATATTTCGCCATCCAGACTTGCGCACTCACGCAAAGCCTCTGAACGGGTCAAGGGCAGCCTTCATCTTCATGGCGCGGCCGAAAGCGTCCTTGTCGGTACTTTCAGCAGCCTCATTCCCGTCATCGCCAATCGCGGCGCTCGCACCGCCAGTGTCATTCAATGCAGCCCAGGCAGGCTCGGTCTCAAGAGACCTTGCGCCGTAGGCTCTAATCACACCGGTTATGTTTGTACTATCCCTTTCAGCGTGCATGGTCCGTCCTTGGAATCGAGCATCAGGTGGCTCGTGGAGCCGGGTTGCGAAACGCCAAGCATAGCCACTGTATCGCCACCATCCACTGAAAGTGCAACTACAGGTGGAAATGCCCCGCAGCCTCGGGCTGATAGAGCACCTTCCGGATCTCGATCCGGCGGGTTCGATCAGCGATTCGCCAGTCGATGGCGTCCCCCTCCTGATAGCCGAGGATGGCGGCGCCGATGTCGGAACACACCGAATGCTTGCCGGTGCTGCTGTCCGCGTCTTCGGGGTAGACCAACGCCACTTCGATCTCCTCGTCGTCCAGCTGCAACAAGGCCCTGGAGTTCATCGTGACGACATTGCGCGCCACCTGCTGCGGCTTCACGACGATGGCCCGCTCGAGCTCATGCTCGAGTTCCACCACGGTCGGGCCTTCCTCTAGCGCGATCAGGCCCTCGAGCCTGGCCTTGTCGATTTCTGTGATGTAGATCCCGGTGGAGTCGCCCACGGCACCTTCGCGCAAGAGCGTGAGGTAGCGCCCCATCGTCATGGCAAATGACTTCAATGTCGGCGTTTCGCTCTCCAGCACAAAGCCGCTGCGTACAAAGGCTTTCAGCGAGCGCGTGTTGTCCGGGTGGATCTTGGCGATGAGCTTCTTGGCCCGCATGTCGAGGAAGGCCAGTTTCATGCCTTCACGAATCGTACGGGCGCCAAGGTTTCGGCCCCACTTGTCGCTGTCTCCGATGACCAGGACGATCTCGCAGTTGGAGCCAGTCTTGACGAGGCGGACAAAGCCGACGGGGGCGTCATGTCGGTCATAGGCCATGAAGAATCGGCCGCCCCGATTGAATAGATGGGTCAGGATCGGCAATTGAGTCCGATCGATGGCTTGTTCGATGGAGCGAGAAACATCACGCGAATCACTCAGATAGCAGGTAACACGTTCGTCTTCCAACCAGTCCATCAACGTCAGCGCATGTGCCCGGGTAATTTCAGGGCACAGCGAAATGAAAGGCCTGTTCATCTTCACCACACTTGATATGCAAAGGATGAAAGCCCTTCATGGCGATTGCCATGACGGTTCTTTCGGCAACCGGCCATCCTAAGAGATAACGCCAGAATGCCAAGCCGTTCAGGCCCGCCGAACCTGCGACATTTCGGCGCACCAGCTGGGCAAGACTGCACGCGACAACCCCGCCCATCATTCAACCCAAGGCACGATTCGTTACGCTGGCATTAACCATCCGAACATTGATTACTGTGTGCCCGCCCATCCATCATGCACGGGCTATTCCACTCACAGCCTGTGGTTCAACTTTCGCTAGGGGCCCGATCATGCTGATCGATGAAGAGCTCACCCTGAAAAAGCTCGAAGTGTTTCTCGCATTCATGCGCACTGGCAACCTGTCCCGGGCAGCGGCCGAGCTGCAAACCAGCAATGTGAGCGTACACAGGGCCATCCATTCGCTGGAAAGCGCCCTGCGCTGCCCGCTGTTCAAGCATGAGGGGCGCAACCTCACGCCGCTGGAAAGCGCCTATGTGCTCGAGGAACGTACGCAAAAGCTGGTGCAGGATGTGGTCGATACGGTGCGCCTGACCCGCGAGGCCGCAGGCTTTTCCGCTGAACGATTCAAGCTGGGCTCGTTGTACTCCTTGACGGTCAAGACGGTGCCGCAGCTGATCATGGGCCTGAAGATCCGCCGTAGCGAGCTCAACATCGACCTGATCCTGGGCTCCAACTTCGACCTGCTGTACAAGCTCAAGAACATGGAGGCCGATGCGATTCTGGTTTCACTGGACGAAACCACCCATGACCCGGACTGCGAGTCGATCGAGCTGTTCAGCGACGATATCTTTCTCGCCACCTCGGTCGACTCGCCCTTCGCTTCCCACGCCGATGTCGACCTGGCCGAGCTGCGCGACTCGACCTTCATTACCCTGACCCAGGGCTTTGCCACGCACCGCGATGGCGTCAGGGTGTTCGATCAGGCGGGATTCGCGCCGAAGGTGGCGATGCAGGTGAACGATATCTTCACCTTGCTCAGCATGGTCAGCTCCGGGGTGGGCTATGCCCTGCTGCCAGGACGGATTGCCGCGGTGTATGAGAACCGGGTGAAGTTGATACCGCTGCAGGCGCGCTACAGCCTGCAGCAGCGAATCGGCGTGGTGTTTCTCAAGGCCAAGGAGCGTGATCCGAACCTGCTGGCCCTGTTGGCCGAATGCCGCCTGTATGCTGGCCGTCACGCCCAGGGTTGAGCCCCCTGCCCTGTCGGGCAAGGGGCGCAGGCTCATGCCCCGACCAGGCCGCGAACCACGAAATACAGCAGCGATGGCCCCAGCAGGCAACCCAGCCCGGTATGGAACGTGGCTGTCAGCGCGCCGTAGGGCACCAGCCGCCGATCCGTCGCCGCCAGCCCCGCCGTCACACCGCTGACCGTACCCGCCAGGCCACCGAACACCATGGCCGAGCGTGGATTGTCCAGCCCCATCCAGCGCGCCGCGAAGGGCGTGCAGACCATCACCAGAATCGCCTTGATCAGCCCCGTGGCAATCGACAGCGCAACCACCTCGGAGCTGGCCCCAATCGCGGCACCGGTCACCGGCCCCACGATATAGGTCACCGCGCCGGCGCCGATGGTCGAGATGCTCACCGCATCACGGTAGCCGAACGCCCAGGCAACGCAGGCGCCGACGATAAAGGGCAGTAGGGTGCCCAGCACCAGGGCCAGCGCCCCGACCATGCCGGCCTTGCGCGCCTCGGTGGCCTGCACCTCGAACGCGGTGGCCACGATGGCGAAGTCGCGCAGCATGGCGCCGCCCATCAGGCCGATGCCGGAAAACAGCGCCAGGTCCGCCAGACCCTTCTGCCCACCGGTCAGGGTGCCACCCACCCAGGCCAGCACCAGGCCTATCACGATGGCGATTGCCGAGCCGTGAACGCGGCCAAAGGTCAGGCGCCTGGACAGCACCACCGAGACCCACATGATAACCCCGACAAACGCGAAGGCCGTGATCAGGCCATTGTGTTCCAGGCCCTTGATGATGACGTCCAACATATCAATGCCCCCCGTTGGTCGATGGCAGTACATCCAGCGGTTCGGCCGGCAACGGCTCGCCCTTGTGCGTGCGGCTGATCAGCGCGATGGTCGCGCCGCACAGCAGCACCGAGCCGATGGCCGCCAGCACCGCCATCGGTCCGCCGTGCAGGGCCGTGACAACGTTCTGTTGCGCCGCCATGGCCACCACCACCGGAATGTACATTGCGCCCCAGAAGCCCACGCCCAGCTCGCACTCCTTGCTCAAGCCACCATGACGATGCATGTACAGGCGCACGAAGATCAGCAGCAGCATCGCGATACCGACCCCGCCGACGTTCGATTGCACGCCCATCAACGCGCCCAGCAGATCACCTGCCACAATGCCCACCAGCGTGCAGATCGCCAGTAAAGCCACACCGTAAATAATCATTGTTGTTGTCCTCCAGGGTATACCGCCTTCAATTGTTGTTTTTGTATCGGGCAAAACAGTGCAGGTTCAGAGGTGGCGCCGGCCCTCCCGTTGCATGAGGGAAACAAGGGTATCCAGGCGGGTACCTTCAAAGCACAGGGTGGTGCCCTGGCTGAACACGCGCCGGGCAAGACCGGTGAGGACCTGCCCCGGCGGCAGTTCGATCTGCAGGCGTACACCGCGTTCGTAGGCGCCTTGCAGCGTTGCGCGCCAGTCGACGATCCGGCACATGTTGAAGGCCAGTTCATCGCGAATGCTTTCGCCGCTGTACAGCGGCCTGGCCCGACTGCTGCTCAGGTAACCCAGCTGCGGTGCGCGCACGTTCACCTGTTCGAACGCTGCGGCCAGCAACCGGGCGGCGGACTCCAGCAACGGGCAATGCGACGGCACGCTCACGGCCAGGCGCTTGCCGATCACCACGCCGGCGCTGCGCGCGCGGTCGACAACATCGGCCATGGCCGCATCGCTGCCGGCGATCACCACCTGGTTATCGGCATTGATGTTGGCCAGGTACACCGGTGTCGCCGCGCTGTGCACCTGCGCCAGCAACGCTTCGACGCGCGCAGGCTCCAGGCCGATGAGGGCGGTCATGCCATAGCCATGGGGCCAGGCCTGCTGCATCAACTCTGCGCGCAGGCTGACCAGCTTCAGGGCATCGGCAAAACTCAACGCACCCGCCACCACAGCCGCCGGATACGCCCCGATCGACAGCCCCGCCACATAGGCCGGTGCGGGTGCCTGTTGCAACAGCAATCGGGCACAGGCCACCCCGGCCACCAGCAGGCACAGCTGCACTGCACGGGTAGACGCCAGCGCCGCTGCCGAATCCAGCTGCATCACGTCCTCGCCGAGTACCGCCGAGGCCTCGGCGATGCTCTCGCGCACCAGTGGTTCATCGGCCAGGCCATGCAGCATCCCCGGCTTCTGCGCGCCCTGCCCCGGGAACACCAGCCAGCAGCTCATGCCCGGCGCTCCGTTATCTGCCACGGGTCAGCCGCCAGGCAGGCGCCGGTGCTGGCCTTGAGCAGTACCTGGCGCGCATCGCCGGCCCACTCGCCCAGGGCTACGGCGCCGCCGGGTGTCTGCAGTTGAACATCGATGCGGCACAGCGGAGTCCGCAGACGCTCCAGCAGTTGCCGCGCCGCCAGCCGCGACATCGGCACGGGGGTACGCAGAATCAGGTCGAGGTCACTGTGCTGATGCAGAACCGCCACCCCGCAGGCGAGCTCATAACCCGCGCTGCCGCTGACGCCCCACACCAGCCCCGTCGCGTCGAGCACCGGCCTAAGTTGCGCCAGGGCCTGCAGCGCCGGCCATTGCCGGGTGCCTGTCGGGTACGCCGCGAGCTGTTCAGGGCTCACCTGACGCTGCACGCTGCTTGCCGGTATCCAGCTCGCGTAACGCTGTTCGCGGTTGCTGCCACGCAGGCCCACGGCCACCTGGCCCGGCGCACCCTCGGCCCGCCGCACCACCACCGGTCGCCCCTGCTGCAGCACGTTCACCGCCCAGACCGGCGCATCGGCCGGCAACCCGTCCAGGGCGGTGGTCCAGAGCAGGTCGTGAGGCAAGTACGGGTTCATGGCCGTTACCACTGGGCGCGCAACAATTCGCGCACCCGGCTCGACGCGGCGCGATTGCTGGCACCAAGCCGGCAACTGAGGTCGGGGCCGCTGCGCTGGATGTCCTTGACCGCCTCGATCAGGCATTCCACCACCCGCCCGAGATCGGCCATCGAAGGGTGCTCGGCATCGCTGACAGTCAGGGTTCGCCACAACAGCCCCAGGCTTGCGTAACTGTCGATGTCATAGGCCATCGGCGGCACGCTGGCAGCCAGGGCTTCGAGTTCCTCGACACTGCGCAGCGTGACCCGCGCCGCCGAGGCCTTGCCCATGGCATGCACCATGACTCCGTCATCGGCCAGCGCGATCAGCCGATTGGCCTGGTAGCCATGGGCCAGAAACGCCCCGGACATCGCCTTGCCTACCAGCAGCGCGATCACCGGGTGCCCGGCCAGGCGAGCACGGGCATAGCTGTCGGCGGCAGCGGCCAGGGCCTGATGAATGCCTAGCGCTTCTTCGCGCCGACCATAGGCCTGGCTCGGCACATCGACAATCGCGACCAGCACCCGCTTGCAAGACTGGTCGCGGTCAGCGGCGATGGCCTGCTCCACCGCCTGGGCCAGTCCCCAGCCTTCCACCAGGCCGACTTCGCCCTGGCGTGCGCGAACAAAGCGGTTATGCGCATCGGCCACCACGGCCAGATAGCGCACCGGCCACTCCCCCAGCCGACCATCGGCGACCCTCAACGAAGGCGGTACGTCGTTGGCCTCGACGGCGTCGCGGCCCAGGGCCTGGAACCAGTGCAGGCCACGCAGTGAACAGGCAGTCATCAGCGTTCTCCTTGATACAGGTGGCGAACCGTCGCGGGGTCGATTGGCGCCGTGGTGTCCAGCGCTTTCAGGCGCTGCAGGTAATAGCCAGACTGCTGACTGCGCGGCACAGGCGGCAGGCCTTGCTGCAACAGCGCACTGACCTCGCTGCGAATCTGGCTGACCTCGTCGGCCACATAGCGGTCGGCCAACTGGCAGGCAACACGTTGTTCGCCTCCGGTCAGGCTCCAGATGAACGGCCGGTCTCGCGAGTCGTACTCCTCCACACCCGCCTCCTGCTCGATCACCAGCGGCCCGTTCAGGCCCAGGCGTGCCTCCTGGGTAACCACCAGGTAACTGCACAGGCCGGCGGCAATCGACATGCCGCCAAAGCAGCCGACACTGCCGGCAATCACGCCGATCACCGGCTGGTACTGGCGCAGGTCGACGATGGCGGCATGAATCTCGGCAATCGCCGCCAGGCCGAGGTTGGCTTCCTGCAGGCGCACGCCGCCGGTCTCCAGCAACAGCAGGGCGCGGGTGGCAATGCCTTTGCGGTTGTCGTCGGCAGCCAGCTCCAGCGCGCCGGCGATCTTGGCGCCCCCCACCTCGCCCAGGCTACCGCCCTGAAAAGCACCTTCGATGGCCGCAACCACCACCGGCAGGCCGTCGACCAGGCCCTTGGCAATCACCACCCCGTCGTCGGCCTGGGGCACCACCCCCTGCTTGGCCAGCCAAGGCGACATCAGCCGTTCGAACGGGTCGATCAGCTCGCGAAAGCTGCCACTGTCGAGCAGCGCTCGAGCGCGCTGGCGAGCACTCAGCTCGACGAAGCTGCGCTTGTGCAGCAACTGGGTAGGGTCAGTCATGGTCGATCTCCTCCAGGCCCTGCTCCAGACGCAGGCGAACCACACCGGGGGTGGCGCCGAAGTCATGGATATCGATGCGCAGCGCCGGTGGCGTACGCCCTTCGAAAATTCGCGCAAACACCTGCTGCCAGCGCGTCGCGCTGCCATCGACGGATGTCTGCACGGCGATGCTCAAGGTGCCGGCAGGGCCAGGCTCTATCAGCACTTCCAGGTCCCCGGAGCCGACACAGCCCACCAACGTGCGCCCGCGGCCAGGCTGGCCGGCGGGGAATTCAAAACTCAAGGTTTCCATCAGCATGCTCCCTGAACATTCAGCTCGCCCTGCTCCAGGCGATCGATCAACAGGCACGCCGCGAGCAGATCGGCGGCGCCACCGGGCGAGGCATTGCACTGCAGCAGTTGCCGGTCCAGCGCCAGCAGACGCCGCCGCCCGGCCAGGCTTGCGCTGCCCCCGGCATCCAGCACGGCCTGGGCACCGTCCTGCATCAGTGCCAGGCCGTGCAGGCCAGCGCGGTACAGCACGCAGGTGTCCTGCAGCCGGGCCATGATCGCCAGCAAGGCATCGAGCCGGGCGTTCTGCTCGCCATGGCCTGCAGCGCGGCTGCGCTTGAGTTGCGGCAAACCGTGCAGCAGCACCGCTGGAAACCCCTGTTGCGCCTGTTCACGGGCCCCACCGGTGCCGTACCGCTGGCTGACCTGCCGGCCGTGACTGGCAACGCAAGGGGCATGGCGATCATCGAGCAAGGCCAGGCGCGCGGCACGGGTGCACACCGCCGAGGCGCCCAGTTGGCCTGGCGCCAGGGCGGCTGCAGTCACCAGCAGGCCCAGCGCCCAGATGCCGCCACGGTGGGTATTGACGCCGGCGGTGGTTGCCAGCATCGCCTGTTCGCCTTCGCGGCCCACGGCGCCGATGGCCTCACGCAGCGCCAGGCCGATCTCGCCCAGGCCCTGGGCTGCATCGGCCATGGCCTTGAAGGCCGGCCACAGCGTCAGCGCCGACGCGTGCATCAGGCCCAGGTCAAGGTCGCTGTGCGCGCCACTGCCGCGCCGGTCCACCAGGGCCGGCTTGGGTGACAGGTCCGCTTCGTCGATCAGCGCATCAACGGCAAAGTCGGCCAATTGTTCGCTGAGCGACACCGGGCGGGTGTTCAGATTGAGTGCGTGCATTACCAGCTCCTGAATTTGGCGGGCGGGGCGTACAGGCCGCCCGACCATTGCACCAGGTCGGCGACGCTCTTGGCCGCCAGCAGCTCGCGGGTGGCATCGGTGCGCCGGATGCCCAGGTCTTCGGGCCAGGCGATCAGCCCTTCGCGGCGCATGCGCTGGGTGTCCTTGGGGTCGTGTTGCTGGCCAATGGCGGTCACCCCGGCCACGGCGGCAATCATGGCCTGGCGCTCCTGCAGCGAACGCGCCTTGTACAGGTAGGCGATGCCTTCTTCGGTAAGCAGGTGGGTGACGTCGTCGCCGTAGATCATGATCGGCGCCAGCGGCATGCCGCATTTTCTGGCGACGTCGATGGCGTCCAGGGTCGGCACGAAGGTCGGCTTGCCGCCCTCCTGGTAGGTTTCGACCATCTGTACCACCAGCTTTCTGCCGCGCTCCAGCAGTGCTTGCGGGGCGCCATCCTGCTCAAGGCGCATGTCCAGCCAGGCTGGGGTGGCATGCCGCCGGCCACGCGGGTCGTGGCCCATGTTCGGCGCACCGCCAAAGCCGGCCAGGCGGCCGCGGGTGACGGTGGAGGAATGGCCGTCGCCGTCCACTTGCAGGGTAGCGCCGATGAACAGGTCCACGGCGTACTGCCCGGCCAGCTGGCAGAGCATGCGGTTGGACCGCAGCGAGCCATCGCGCCCGGTGAAAAACACGTCCGGGCGCGCGGCGATGTACTGTTCCATGCCCAGCTCGGTACCGAAGCAGTGCACGCTTTGGACCCAGCCGCTCTCGATTGCCGGTATCAGCGTGGGGTGGGGGTTGAGGGTCCAGTTACGGCAGATCTTGCCCTTGAGGCCCAGGGATTCGCCATAAGTCGGCAGGATCAGCTCGATGGCAGCGGTGTTGAAGCCGATGCCGTGGTTCAGCGACTGCACGTTGTGCTTCTCGTAGATGCCGCGGATCGCCATCATCGCCATCAACACATGCACCGGCTTGATGTGCCGGGGGTCGCGGGTAAACAGCGGCTCGATATAGAACGGCTGGTCGGCGACCACCACGAAATCGACCCAGGAGGCCGGGATGTCCACCCGTGGCAGATCGCTCGCATCCTCTACCAGCTGGTTGACCTGGACGATGACGATGCCATCGCTGAACGCCGCCGGCTCGATCAGCGCCGGGGTGTCTTCGGTGCTCGGGCCGGTGTAGATGTTGCCCTGGCGATCGGCCATGAACCCTGCCGACAGCACCACGTTGGGGGTCAGGTCGACCACCAGCCGGGCATACAGCTCGATGTAGGTATGGATCGCGCCGATTTCCAGCAGCCCGTCTTCGAGCAACTGGCTGATGCGCAGGCTCTGGGTGCCCGCGAACGAAAAGTCGAGTTTGCGCGCAATGCCGCGCTCGAACAGGTCCAGGTGCTCGGGGCGCCCGACGCTGGGCATGATCATGTGCAGATCATGCAGCTTGGCGGGGTCGACCCTGGCCAGCGCGCGAGACAGAAAATCGGCCTGTTTCTGGTTGTTGCCTTCGAGCACCACCCGGTCGCCGGGCAACATCAGCGCCTCAAGGGCCTCGACGATCCGTTCGGTGGGCAATACCACGCCATCGGCGAACGCTTGCACGCTTTGCAATCGCTGCTGCTTGGCAGCGCGGCGACTCGACCAGCGCGGGTCGGGGTAGATTGTTGTTGTCATGCTCACTCCACGCGTCTTCGCTGTAGTGGGCACACTGTGAAACTACACGGCCAGAGCATCAATCAAGCAGGCTGACGAATCATTACGCTCAGGTTAACAAATCACACCATCGAAACGTTGCCCACTACCCTGTGCGTTTGACAATGAACGCTGCAATCATCGTTCACAAAACAGGACGCTCACGTGCAAATTACGCGTCTACCGGCCCTATCGTTCCGTATCTAGACTCCCTCTCACACCACTACCCCAGAGGAGAGTCCAAATGAGCACACCCGCCAACTTCAACAATCAGGCCCCTGTCATCGACCCGACCGATGTCGCCATGCTGTTGATCGACCATCAGAGTGGGCTGTTCCAGACAGTGCACGACATGCCCTTCACCACCTTGCGCCGCCTGGCCAGCACCTTGGCCAGGATCGCGACCTTGTCCAACATCCCCGTGATCACCACCGCCTCGGTACCGCAAGGCCCCAACGGCCCGTTGATTCCCGAAATTCATGAGAACGCCCCGCATGCCCGCTACATCGCACGCAAAGGCGAAATCAACGCCTGGGACAATCCGGAGTTTGTCGCCGCCGTGAAGGCCACCGGCAAGAAGCAGCTCATCATTGCCGGCACCATCACCAGCGTGTGCATGGCCTTTCCGTCCATTGCGGCGGTGGCTGCAGGCTATCAGGTGTTTGCCGTGATCGACGCCTCCGGTACCTACTCGAAGATGGCGCAGGAAATCACCCTTGCGCGAATGGTCCAGGCAGGTGTCGTGCCCATCGACGTGGCGGCGGTGGCTTCCGAACTGCAAAAGACATGGAACCGGCAAGACGCGGCTGAGTGGGCGCAGGCCTATACCGGCATCTTCCCCAACTATCAGTTGTTGATCGAAAGCTACGCAAAGGCACAGGAAGTGGCGAAGAACAACGAAGCGCTGGACTCCCAGCGCAGCTGATTCACCCGCCGACGGTTCCCATCGCAAGGTGGGGACTGTTGGCGGCACCCGCAATTCATGGAGCTGACACGGCGTGCTCGGCCCGAGAGTCGCCCAGCACGCCGTTGATCTCGGCCACCAGTTGCCCCACCGCCTCCTCAACCGTGCCTTCATTACGGCACAGCACCCACCCGTTATCCGCAACCGCCTGCTCGAATGCCTGCGTGGCAGCAACCTGCTCCTCCAGGCTGAACATCACGGTACTGCCCAGCCCTCGGGTTCTGGCCGCCGCCCTCGCCCACGAAATCTGCGGGCTGGTAACCACCCCTACGTGCAGGTCCGGCACACTCACCTCGCGCTCGAGGTTCAACCGCAGAATCTCGGCAAACGGCACTATCCAGCGAAACGCCGCATCCGATGGATACCAGCGGTCGATCAGGATGATGCTGTTGGGCGGCTGCCTGGTCAGCACCTGCCGGGAAATCCAGGCCCGGCTCTCGGCAAGGCGTTCGCAAACCGCCCACTCCAGCGACCGGCTGGGGTTTCTGACCAGTGCGTTGACGAGCGCCATCGTCTCGCCCCGGCCGGGGTCGCTGTTTTTCTCGGACAGCCGGACCACCTTTCTGCCGTCAGCCCGCAGTGCCTGGGTCACGGCTTCCAGCAGCGTGGTCTTGCCGGTTCCCTTGGGGCCATCCAGAGAAACGAAAAGCGGACGGTTCATTGTTGTTGCGCCTCTGGTTGTGTCCATCAGTCATGAGCCGGCATTCTTGCACACCCGCTCCCCAGCAGACACCGAGGCACCTCCGTCAATGGACCCGACACTCACCCAGGCCCTTGCGCAACTGCGCAGCGCCCTGCCCATCGGCCTACGTCACGCCCGGGCCCTGCTGCAACGCTGCGCCGGCAACCCGCAGCAGGCCGCCGAGCTGTACAAGGCCGAACTGCTGCAGGTGCTGATGGAAAAATCCGGTCTGCCACACCACCAGGCCCGCCAGTACCTGCACAGTGCGGGCTACGACCTGAGCCGCGCCTTGACCGCCCTGGACGAAGCGCGTTTCACCCTGACCCAGCGCATTCTGCGCCACCATCACCAGGACAAGCCACGCGCCCTGGACCTGATCGCCCAGGCCATCGAAACCGCCGAACAGCTGCCCCGCCAGTACTGGCTGGATTTCGAGTGCCTGGATCAACTGCCCCCGGCGCTGCGCTGCTTCATGGTGATCCACGAATGGCTGGCCTTCGAGCAATGGGAAGGCTTTGACAGTGCCCTGCACTTTCACCTGCCCCAGGCCATCGCCCAACTCAGGCACCTGCAGCTCGATGCCCTGGCGCACACACTGGAGCAGGCCGATCAGCGCCAGCAGCACCTGCGCCAGGCCCATGCCGATGAACGCCACGTCGAGCTGGCCATACGGGTCCAGCATGACCCGCTCTTCGACGCCTGCCAAACCCGCTTCAACCAGCAGCGCACGCAGCTCGACGAGCAGCTGTACGCGTGGGTGGAGCGGCACATGGCGCAGTTTCCCGCCTGAGCCGCGCCCCTGCAGCGCGCAAGCCGGTAGACTGCCGCCCTCCCCGACGGACCTCGGATTCCCCCTCATGGAACTGCACTACCGCATCACCCCCGACCACCTCCAGTCCTTGATCGCCGAACCGCTGAAGCAGGAACTGCTCAGGCAGGACGCGCAACAGGCCCGCGCCCTGGCCACCTTCGCCAGGTGGCAGAGCCGCCTGATCGGCCCGCTGATGTTCGCCCTGTGCCTGATCGGCGCCCTGCTGGCGGTGTATCTCCCGGAGCGACGCATCACCCCGGAGAAAGCCATCGCCCTGCTGCTGTTCGCACTGGTGTTCATCCCGCTGTGGTGGCGCTTTTCCGGGCGCTGGGTCGGCCACCTGCAAGCGCGGATCGCCGCCAACCACGCCAAGCCCCGGGCACCGGTACGCGGGCTCAACCAGCGCCTGATCGAGGCCAGGCTTCGGGCACCCCTGAAATCGGCCCAGGACACGTACAAGCTGAGCTTCGATGATCAGGGCTTCACGCTGGACAAGGCCCGGGGCGGCAAGACGGTCCTGGCCTGGGAGCAAGTCGTACACCTGCTGGAAACGCCGGATTTCTACCACGTGGCGAGCGCAGACATGCGCGCCAAGGGCATGGCCTGCCTGATTGCCAGGCACAGCGAGCTGATGCCGGCGCAGGACTATCAGCAAGGTCTGCAGGCGTTTCTGAGCCACTGCCCGGTCACGGCTAGCGCCCCGGCCACGTCTTGCCCATCAACCCCGAAGTAGCCCTCGGCCGGCCTGGGCGCAGGTGGTAATTCGGCCAAAGCACAGGGAAGCAATGCCATGGCAACGCTCCGGTGCTGCATGCAGCCACGGCGAACGTATAAGGTAGGCCGCACAACAATCCAACTGCCAAGGAGACAGCCATGACCCTGTTCTGCCGGCTTAGCCTGCTGTTGCTGATCGTGGGAATGCTGCTGGGCGAGATCGTGCTCGCCAGCGTGGGGCTGGTGGGCGTGTGCGGTGCGGCGCTGTACATCAGCATCCGCGAGGATACCCCGCAGGCGCCCCCCGCCGAGCCGGAGTTTCTCGCCTAGCCGTTCAAGGCTGCAGCGGTTCGGCGCCCTTGACGAACATCTGCGCCGTGACAATGCAGCACTTCTCGGCCTTCTTCGAACTGAAAGCCTTGTGGTCGAGCGCCCATTCCAGCCAGAAGCCGTCGATCAGCGCGGTGATGGTCAACGCCGCGCTTTTGGCGTCTATCTGCGTGCCCTGTGCCTTGCCGATGGCCTTGAACACCGACTCCAGTTCCTTGCGATAGTCGGCATAGAGCTTTTTGTTCAAGGCGCGCAGCTGCTCCGACGATACCGCCGCCCCCCAGAACCCCAGCCAGGTGGTGAGGATGAACTCGTTGAAGATCTGCCCACGAAACGAGGAGCGGATGATCGCCAGCAGACGGTCCTCGGGGGTGCCGCCCTGCACCGCCAGGTACTTGCGGGTTTCTTCGCGCAGCTGGTCGGTGAGTTCCTGGTAGGTCGACAGCATCAGCTCTTCCTTGCTGGAAAAGTGATGGCCGATCAGCCCGATGGACACCCCGGCCTGCGCGCAGATGCGCTCCAGGGTACTGCCACTGTGGCCATAGCGGGTGATGCACTGCATCGTCGCCTCGATGATGGCCTTGCGGCGCGTCTCGGGGTCGATGCGGGTTCGACGCTTCCTGGGTTGGGTTACTTCGGGCTCACTGCTCATACGTCAACAACCTGTGCACTGCGGGGCATGGCCCCGGTCTCCGGACAGCGGCTACATCTCAGTCGCCAAGCGAGGCGACAATTTAGCAACTTTTGCCCGGGCAAGTGACAGGAAATGGCGATTGCCCCGGCGTGCGTTGCGCACGCCAGGGCAATCGTCGACAGGCTCAGTTGGCGGTCAGGCCGCGCTCCAGGTCCTTGTCCAGTTCATCGATGCGCGACAGCTCCGCCGCGATGTCCTGGGTGCGGCACAGCCACCCGTAGACCAGCGCCGACACCACCAGACCCACCAGCATGCTGATGTCGGCGCCATCGAGCAGCGTGGTCACGTAGCCGGTATACAGCCCGGTGCTGGAGAACGGCAGCATGGCCACGAAGCCTGCCACGTAGGCGCCGATGCCGCGCCAGTTCCAGCGCCCGTAGATCCCGTTGGGCTTGAAGATCTCGGTAATCGAAAACTTGCCGTGGCGTACCTTGTAGAAGTCCACCAGGTTGATCGCCGTCCACGGGGTGAACAGGTACAGCAGGATGGCCAGGAAGTCGCCGAAGTCCTTCACGAAGTTGTCCGAGGCGGTCATCGCGATGGCGATCGCGGTCCCGCCCACCAGCAACATCGAAACGATGCGCTTGAACAAGGTGGAGGTCTGGGTCTTCACCGTGTCGGCGATACTCAGCAAGGTGATCGAGGCGCCGTAGAAGTTCTGCGCCGCGCTGGTCACCAGGCTCAGCACCGCCAGGATCAGCAGGCATTCGCCGAAGCCGCCGAACAGTGTGTTGCCCAGCATCACCAGGCCCTTGGCCAGGTTCTGCCCCGGGCTCAGTGCCGCGGCCAGGGCGCCGATCAGCATCATCCACACCCCGCCGATCATCGCGCCCATGTAGGTCCACCAGAACGACGAGCGCACGCTGACATTGGCCGGCAGGTAGCGCGAGTAGTCCGACACGTAGATCGCCCAGCTCAGCTGATACGCGGCGGCCACGAAGAACTGCGCCAGGAACGGCGTTGCCTTGAAGTCCGAGACGCTCAGCTGATCGGCTGGCAGCTTGACGAAGAAGAACAGCCCCACGGTGAACACCAGCATCACCGCGATCAGCACGAACGCCAGCAGCCGCTGCACCTTGTGGAAGGTGTTGTAGCCGGCAATCGCCATGACGATCGCCAGCAGCGAGAAGGCGATGGCCGAGCCGTTTTCGGGAACGTCGAACAGTTCGTGCAGCGTCTGGCCCACCAGCAACTGGTTGAAGGCGTTGTAGCCCACGTAGGTGGCGATGGCCACCACATACACCAGCAACGCGCCCAGGTAGCCGAACTGCGGGCGCGACTGGATCAGTTGCGGCAGGCCCATCTGCGGGCCCTGGGTGGAATGGCCGGCCATGAACAGCGTGCCGAAGGCGCAGCCCAGGAAGATCGCCACCGCCGACCAGAACAGGTTGGCGCCCATGCCGACCCCGATGATGCCCACCGCCAGGGTGGTCAGGTGCGCTTCCCCGCAGAACCAGATGGGCCACAGGTGCCACGCCTTGCCGTGGCGCTCTGCGAGCGGGACGTAATCGATGGAGCGTGTTTCAAGGTTCAGGCGTCCCTTGGACGCCGAGTGGGAGGCAGACATGGCAGTTGCACCTTTTTTTATTGGTCTGGTTGCACGGCTAAGCGGAAAACAGCGGGTTCATCAATCGCGGGCGTGGTTGATCGCCTGGGTCAACAGCGCCTCCAGTTGCGCCTGGGTGCTGTCGCGCGGGTTGGTCAGCCGCGCCGGGTCGCCCATGGCCTTGCGTGCCACGGCGCCGACATCGGCCTGGCGGACCCCGAGCTCGGCCAGCGACCTGGGAATCTCCAGGCGGTCGAGCAAGGCGCACACGGCGTTGTAGAAGGTCTCGAACTCGGCGTCCGGCAAGCCCAGGGCCTGCGCCACCGGCATCAGGCGCGGGGTGATCTGCGCCTGGTTGTAGCGCAGCACCACCGGCAGGATGACCGCGTTGGTCAACCCATGGTGGGTGTTGTAGGTGGCGCCCACCATATGGCTCAGTGCGTGCACCAGCCCCAGGCCCTTGAGAAACGCCACGCCGGCCAGGCACGAGCCGATCAGCATGTTGCCCCGCGCCTCCAGGTCGTGACCGCGTTCGACGGCGGTGTCGATCGAGCCCCACAGCAGCGTCAATGCCTGCAACGCGGCGCCATCGCTGAGCGGGTTGAAGCTGGGCACGAAGTAGGCTTCCAGGGCATGGATGATCGCATCGCACCCGGTCCATGCGGTCAGGTTGGCCGGCAGGCTCTGGGTCAGCTCCGGGTCCAGGATCACCGCCGCCGGGCGCGCCCGTGGGTGCCACACGCAGCCCTTGATGCCGCGCCCGGTGTCGGTGAGCATCGCGGTGCTCTCGGTTTCGGCGCCGGTGCCGGCGGTGGTGGGAATCGCGATCACCGGCGCAAAGTCCGCCGCACTGAAACCTGCCGGCACCGGCTTGTCGAAGTCGAAGGCCCACAGCTCGCTGCGCTGCTGACGGGCGACCAGGGCCACCGCCTTGCCGCCGTCCAGGCCACTGCCGCCCCCCAGCGCGATGATGCCGTCGGCGCCCCAGGCCCGATAGGCTGCGGCACCGGCCAGTACCGACTGGTCGGTGGGGTTGGGCTCGATGCCGCTGTACAGGCCGCAGGCAAGCCCCGCCTCGGTCAGGCTGCGCTGCAGTTCATCCACGAAGGGCAGGCGCAGCGAGCCCTGATCGGTGATGATAATCGGTCGGCTGATGTTGAAGTCCCGGCACAGCCTGGCCAGGTGATGACGCGCACCCGGGCCGTACTCGATGGGCAGTGGCACGGTCCATTGTTGCGGGTTCAAGGCTGAAAGCGTGTTTTGCATGGGGTTGACCTCAACGGCAGCGCAGGATGGTGGATTTCAATTCGGTGTACTTGCCCAGCGCATGGGCCGAATTGTCCCGGCCATTGCCGGACTCCTTGAACCCGCCAAACGGGAAGTTCATGTCCACCAGTTCGTCATAGCAGTTGACCCACACCGTGCCGGCCCTGAGCTGGCGGGTGGCGCGGTGAATGGTTCCAAGGTCGGATGACCACACCGCCGCCGCCAGGCCGAACTCGGTCTGGTTGGCGATGGCGATGGCCTCATCGAGGGTGTCGAAGGGAATCACCACCAGCACCGGGCCGAAGATTTCCTCGTTGGCGATACGCGCGGTTGCGTCCGGGGCAAGGAAGATCGTCGGCTCCAGGTAGGCGCCTGCCCCCACCGGCGAGAGCGCCTGGCCGCCCTTGAGCAACTGCGCCTCGTGCCGGCCTGTTTCGATGTAGCGCTGGACGCGCTCGAACTGCACCGCGTCGATGATCGCACCCGTGACGCTGGCCGGGTCCAGGGGGTGCCCCGGGTAGTAGCTGTCGGTGGCCACGAGCAGTTCGCGCAGCAGCGGCTCGATCACCGAGCGCTGCACCAGCAGACGCGACCCGGCGCTGCACACCTGGCCCATGTTGGCGAAGATCGCCGCCGCTGCCGACTGCGCGGCCTGGGTGAGATCCGCGCAATCGGCCATGACGATATTGGCCGACTTGCCGCCCAGCTCCAGCCATACACGCTTGAGATTGGAGGCGGCGGCGTTCTGCGCGATCTGCCGCCCCACCGCGCCGGAGCCGGTGAAGGCGATACAGTCAACGTCGCCATGCAGGCTCAGCTCGCGCCCTACCGCGCCATCACCGGGGAGCACGTTGAACACCCCAGCCGGAACACCCGCTTCCATCGCCAGGGCGGCGATGCGCAAGGCGCTCAACGGGGTTTTCTCCGACGGCTTGAGCAGCACGCTGTTGCCGGCTGCCAGGGCCGGGGCGAACTTCCAGGCGGCCATCAGCAGCGGGTAGTTCCAGGGCACCACCGCCGCCACCACGCCCAGCGGCTGCTGGGTAACGGTGCCGAAGAACTGCGGGTCGGTGGCCGGCACCTCACCGTGCACCTTGTCGATCAGTTCGGCAAACCAGCGCAGGCAGTAGATCGTGCCCGGCAGGTCGGCACCAATGGTATCGGCAATCGGCTTGCCGCTGTCCAGGGTCTCCAGCAGCGCCAGCTCGTCGGTATGCGCCTCGAGCAGTGCGGCCCACCTCAGCAGCACCGCCTTGCGCTCGCGGGCCGCCAGCTCGCTCCACACGCCGGCCTCGAAGCTGCGCCGCGCAGCAGCCACGGCCAGGTCCACATCGGCCTTCGCGCACTGGGCCACCGCCGCGAGCACGGCGTCGTCAACCGGGCTGCGGGTGCAGAAGGTCGCCCCGTCTTGCGCGTCCACATAGCGCCCGTCGATGAATGCCCTGCCCTCCAGCGGCAACGTTGCTGCCTTGTCGAGCCAATAGGCCCTGTCTTTGAGTCGTGTCACTGCAATACCCCGTCTTGTTCTTGTCAGGCTGGGGCAATCCTAGGCGATACTGAAAATATCTTCAATAACGATCAAGACCGTTACTGAATTTATTTTCAATAAAAAATGCCCGCATGAGCGGGCATTGTTCCAGGCGATGCATGGGCAGCAGCGTGCAGTCAGTCCGTCCAGGTCAGCGAGGGCGCCCCCCGCCGGCGCATCACCCAGGCAATCAGCAGGCCGCCGAGCATCCAGGCGGCGCCCAGCACCTTGGCGTGCACGTTGGTGCTCCACAGCGCATAGCTCAACAGCAGCACGCCCAGCACCGGGGACACCCCATGGCTGAACAGCTGCGCCTGGCCGATCTTCCTGAAGTAGATCATCACCGACACGTGCAACAGGATGTAGGCGGTCAGCGCGCCGAACGTGACCAGGGTCACCATCACATCCAGGTAGCCGGCCCCGGCGAACGCCACCACGAACGAAACCAGCGCAACCGTGACGATGGCGTTGGCAGGCACGTTGGTGCGGGCACTGATGCGGCTCAGGTACGCGGGCAGGCGCTTGTCCCGCGACATGCTGAACAGCACCCGCGCCGTGGTCGCCTGGGACACCAGGGTGTTGGCCATCAGCGCGATGATGCCGCTGGTCAGGGTGATCACCGGCAGAAACCAGGCCCCGACGATCTCGGCACTGAGGGTATAGAACGCGGTGTCGGCAGCGGCGCCCTGGTACACCGTGCCCAGCGGCACGAACACTGCCGCCAGGTACACCTGACCCACGAACAGCACCGTGACCAGCATCAGCAGCATCATCGTGGCCCTGGAGACCGTCTCCCCGCCCCCCTTGGCCTCTTCGTTCAGGGTCGACACCGCGTCGAATCCGATGTAGCTGAGAGCTGCAATCGGTACGGCGGCGAACACCATGGCCATGGAGAAGTCGGAGCGGTTGTAGAACGGCGCGATGAAGTGCTCCAGGGTCGGCTTGAGTTCGATGATGCGAGAGGTGGCAAAGGCGGCGAACAGAAACAGCACCACCAGCTGGATCAGCAGCAGCACCTTGCTCAACCTGGCATTCATCTCGATGCCCATCAGGTTGACCGCCGTGGGCACCGCAACGAAGGTGACCAGCCACACCGTGGTCGGCACCTGCGGGAACTGCGCCGACAGCGCCGCCGCCCCCAGCACCGCCAGCAGTGCCGGCAGCAGCAGGTAATCGAGCAGAATCGCCCAGCCGGCCACGAAGCCCAGGCTGCTGTTGGTGCCGTGGGTGACATAGGAATAGACCGAGCCGGCCAGGGGGATCTTCCTGGCCATCTGGCTGTAGCTGATGGCGCTGAAGATCATCGCGACGGCGGCCACCAGGTACACCAGCGCCACCATGCCGGCGGAGGTGTTGTAGATAAGCCCGAACACGCTGACCGGGGCGATGGGCACGAAATACAGCAGGCCGTAGGCGAGCACATCGGAAAAGCTCAGTACCCGTTTGAGCCCTGCCTGCTCCGGGTCTTGTGTACTGGGGGTGTCTGACGCATTGGCAATCGACATGGGCAATCTCCGAAGCAATAGATCGTCGAGGCGCAACCCCCTGCTTCGCCAGGGGCCTGGGTCGACTTGTTTTTTATAGTTTTATCCATGACTTCAAGGGTCGGTACAGCGCGCGCGGGGCTGCGTGCGCTGTACCGGGGCTGCTTCCTGCAAGGGGCAAGTATCAAAGTGGGCCACCAGGCGAACAAGCGACCATTGCGCATGCAATCAGTCGTCGGCGGAATGATCCCCAGCGGTGCCGCCCTGGCTGTGCATCGACCCGACGGCATTCAGGTGCGCGGGGTCGCCTTGGCAATGAAGGCGCGCAGGTGCCTGAAGAAGGGTTCGGGGTTTTCGATATGCGGCATGTGGGAGGCCTCGGGTATGCAGCAGAACTCGGCGCCCCTGACCATCGCCGCGAAGGCCCGGCCCGATTCGGGGGTGCCTTCGTCGTGGGCCCCGCACATGAACAGCGTGGGCACCTCGATCGACGCCAGCTTCGGGGTCAGGTCCAGGTCCGCCAGTGTGCCGGTGCCGAAGAACTCGGTGGGGCCCCACATGTAGCCGTACAGTTCGGTCGCGCAATTGTCCATCGTGTCGACCACGATCTGCGGCCAGGGCTGCACGCGGCACAGGTGACGCACATAGAACGCGTTGACCGCCTCCAGGTACTCGGGGCTGGTGAAGTCGCGCTGCGCCTCGCACCGGCGCATCACCGCCTGCAGGTGGTCGGGCAACTGCGCCTTCAATCGCTCGCAGTCCGCCATCCAGCGCTTGGCATCGACCAACGGCCCCGACAGCGCCAGCGAGCACAGCCCGGCCGGCTGCCGGGCCGCATAGTTGATGGCGATGCTGCAGCCCCACGAGCTGGCAAACAGATGCACCTGGCCCAGGCCCAGGTGCTCGCGAACGGCATCTATCTCGTCGGTAAAACGCTCCAGCGTCCAGTTGCGTGTGTCGCCCACCCGCTGCGAGCGTCCGCAATCGAGCTGGTCGTACAGCACCACGCTGCGGTCAGGCACCAGTTCCAGCAGCGGCAGCAGGTAGTCATGGGAGTTGCCGGGGCCGCCATGCAGCACGATCAGCGGCACGGCACCGCTGTTGGCCGAGCGGTTGAGCCGGTACCAGACCTTCCCACCCGGCACATCGATATGGCCGCTTTCATCTGGCACAGCAGCGTAGTCACTCACGAGCACCTCCAACCTTGTGATTGTTATTCTGTTGGCGCACGCCCCCGAACCCGCAAGCCCGGTACTGACGCGGGAACAGGCGGTCGTCGCCCTGCTCGAGTCTTAGGGCACGAAGGGGCTGGCACAAGCGAAAAAAAATGGGCTGGTCCTGAATTATTTTCCTGACCTGCCGTGGCGCTGCGGCACGCTCAGGGCGGCGGCGCGAACAGCACGGGCCGCGCTGCATCGGCGCCCAGTACACAGGCCACGTCATGCGCGCAACCTGGCACGATGACCATGCGCCTGGGCGTGCGCGGCTTGAGCACGGCCTGTTCATAGGCGGCATACGCCAGCCCTCGCTGCAATCGGAAAGGCCCCTGCAACATGGCCGCGCAGGATTTGTCGAGAATCGGGTAGAACGTGCCCTTGTCGGCACTGCTGTCGAGGGCACCTTCCAGGTAATCGACCTGGGCCGCCGCATAGTGTGCGCGGGCCTGTGCGCCGGTACGCGGCAGATAGCCAGGCAGCGACTGGGTGCCGTACTTCCAGTGGTCATAGGCACAGGCCGGAGACGTCGCCGGCACGTCGAAGCGCCAGGTGCAGCCCCCCGTACCACAGGCCTCCCACGGTACCGTTCGCTCGCCCCGCAGGGGCACGGGGCGAACCGGGTCGAAGTACAGCCAGCTGCCCGGGTCGGCGATCACATAGCGCAGCGCCACACCCGCCGGCGGGTCGGCGGCAAAACCGATGCTGTGCTGGAGCATCTGCGCACCGGCCGAAAATCCCACCAGGGTCACACTGCGCAGGCTCGGCCACTGCCGGGCCAGTTCGCCCAGCAAGGCGTCCAGTGCCGCAAAGGCGCCAAGCGGATGGCCGCCCAGCGAGGGAGCCCCCGCCAGCCAGCCGGCACAGCTCCACAGCGCGTCGCCCGGTTGAGCGCCGGGCGTGTCCGGCATGCTGCAACGCCCGGCCTGCGCCGGCGCCACCTGATACAGCGGCGCCACCACCAGGGTACGCGGCAACCGGCCCGCAGCACGTGCCGCCTGCAAGCCGGCCTCGAAGCTGCGCCCGACATCGCGCGGATGCCCGTGCAGTATCAGCAGTGCCGTCTGCGGGCCGTGGGGGTCGCCGGGCCTTGGCGCGCGCGATGCGTAGTAATGCATCTGGCCTGCACCTGCCGGCAACGCGAAGCTGTGCAGGCACTGCGGGCCGGCCTGGCGCCCGCAGTGGCCGCGCTCGGCGGCGAGCGCGCCACTGGCCGTCAGCCACAGCACTGTCAACCACATAACGCTGCGCCAGAGGCGCCTTGGCGTGTGCATCGTCGCCTCCATCAGGCTTGGCCTGTCACTCCGGCGAGGTCAGTTCCCCGTACGCCACCACCCGGTTCCGGCCGCCCTGCTTGGCCTGGTACATGGCCTGGTCGGCCTGTCGCAGCAGGTGCTGGTAGTCGGGGTGGCCGTTGTAGGTGGCCATGCCGATGCTCACGGTGACCTGGTGCCTGCGGCCTTCGGTCAGTTGCAGCTTTTCCGCTTCGACCTTGCGCCGCAACTTCTGCGCCACCTTCATGGCGTTGGCGCTGTCGATGTCCACCAGGATCATCAGGAACTCCTCGCCCCCCATGCGGAACACGTAGTCCCCCGCGCGGCTGTGGCTGCTGAGGATCTCGGCGATCTGCTGCAGAATCGCGTCGCCGGCTTCGTGACCGAAGTTGTCGTTGATCGACTTGAAGTTGTCGATATCCACCGAGAACACCGAAAACGTCTGCCCGGTCTTCTGCGCGATGGCGATCTCGTTGCCGATCACCACCGGCAGGAACTTGCGGTTGAGCATGCGTGTGAGCACGTCGCGACCGCTTTCCAGCTCGTTGGCAGTGTTGAACAGGTTGTCGAGGTTGAACATCAGGCTCTTGGTCTGGTCGCGAATGTCGCGCAGCAGGCGCATGCGCGTCTCCTGCTCGTGCATCGAGGCAAGAAACATGGGCAGCAACACGTCATCCATGTGACGGATGATCTTCAGGATCTGATCGCTTTCGCTGGTGTTCTGGAAGGCGTAGGCGCCCTTGTGACGGAACCACAGGCCGAAATCAGAGGCCGCGAGCCTGGGCAGGTTCACGCCGTTGGAGCCCATGGCCAGGTCGAACATCAGGCTGTTTTCCCAGTCCAGCAAGGCGCCACGCTGACGCTCGCGCTCGGTGCTGATGTTCTGCAGCACCGAGAACAGCCGGTAGCCTTCCTCGTTGCGCGAGTTGCGGTCATGGGACCGCGAATAGGCGTGGCTCATGATTTCCATGGCCAGGTCCATGGTTTCGCTGGCCAGGCGCAATGCCTGCGCCTCGCTGGCCCACTGCTGTTCGAGAATCAGCTGGAACAGCAACTTCTTCAGGTGCCGCGCACCACTGAGCACCAGGTGCAGCGGCACGTCGATGCGCGCATGCACTTCCCCCACCTGTTTCTGCAGGGCAACCAGCGGCATGCAGTCATCGGTGGGCGACACCGAATAGACCCGCACCAGCCAGGCCTGCATCGAACTGCCCAGGCGGCTCTTGACCTCGTCGTGGGACAGGATCAGCGAAGCATTGGGGTCGGCCAGCATGTGTTCATAGAACCGCGCGGCCAGCATGACCTTGTTGCGCTCGACAAGGCCCTGCAACGATTGGGTCAGCGTGCATGGGTACTGGGAAACCATGCTGTGCCATTCTTTGGCTTGTACTTCCGGGGAAACGCTTGGCATGTGTGGCCTATTTTCAATTCAGCAAGAAGCCTGATGCCTACACGAATCACAAGAGGCTTCGGCACTGGACGAACCAACCGGGTTCGCCCGCCGGGTATTCTATTGCACGCTGCGCGGGAAGTCTTTGAACGCGAGCGCTGCGTACCCGGCTCAATACTTGCGCGGCCCTGCCGATAGCCTGCGCAAGGCATTTTTTCAGAGGGAGCAAGCGTCGATGAACCATAAAGGCATGGCCTTGGCCAGCAAATACTGTCAGGGCCGCGGCCTGGAGATCGGTGCCGCCGCGCATAATGCGTTCTACCTGCCGGACTGCATCAACCTGGCCCCCTGCGATGGCGAGGCATTCCTGTACCCGCAGGACCTGGAAGACTACACGCACTACAAGCAGGAACAGGCCAACTACCACGCCGAGCCCGCCAGGGTCGACGCGCTGGGCGACTTCCTGGATATCCCCTTTGCCGACCAGACCTTCGACTACCTGATCACTTCCCACGTCATCGAGCATGTGCCCAACCTGCTGGCGGCCTACGTGGAGTCATCCCGGGTGGTGAAGGACGGTGGCGTGTTCTTCTGCATCTTCCCCAACCGCAACGCCGAGCCCACCGACCGCATCCGCGCGCTGACCACCCTGGAACAGATGATCGACGCCTACGAAAAGCGCGTCGACATGAGCACGATCGACGCGCACCTGTGGCGTGGCCATCACCTGGTGTTCTCCCTGCAGAGCATGCTGCGGGCCGTCAACCTGATCAACAACGTCGGGCTGGGGCACTGGCTGGTCGAAAGCGTCGAGCAGACCGACTCCAAGGTCGGCAACGGCCATACGGTTGTACTGCGCAAGCAGGTCGGCCTGGCGAACCTGATGATCAAGGATGGCGCCCAGTTGAATCACGAGATCGGCGCGCGCCTGCGGGCCCAGGACCTGACCGGCGCCCTGCACCTGGTGAAGGTGGCGCTGTCGTTCGACTTCTTCAACGCCTATCACCTGTACCTGGCCTTTGCCCTCAGCTGCCAGCTGGACAACGCTCGCGAGGGGCTGGAGTTCCTGCGTCAGGCACTGATCATCGACCCGGAAAACGAAGAGTACCGCCAGCTGTTCGTGCAGTTCACCGGCGGCCCGTTCATCAACCCTGTGCCCTGACCCCGCCGAGCCGGCCGCACGCAGGCCGGTTCAGGCGTGCCAGCAGCGGTACCAGCCATCCTGTTCGCTGATGCGCAGCTGCGTCTGGTACAGCTGCGACAGTGCCGCGCTGGTCAGCACCTCGGCCTTGGGCCCGTCGGCCACGATGCGCCCCTGGCTAAGCAGCACCACACGTTCGATTTCCGGGATGATCTCGTCGATATGGTGGGTGGTGATGATCATGGCGTGCTCCTCGGCGCAGAAGCTGCGCAGCAACCTCAGCATGCCCAGGCTCGCCCCCATGTCCAGGCCGTTGGCCGGCTCGTCGAGAATCAGCGCACTGGGCCGGTGAACCAGCGCGCGGGCCAGCAGCAGGCGGCGCTTCTGCCCGGTGGACAGGCGCTGGAACATGGTGCTTTCGTACCCGGCCATTTCCACCTCGGCCAGCAGCGCACGCGCCTGCGCCAGTTGCTCGTCATCGGGCTGCAGATGGCCATGGGCACCGATGGCGCCGAAAAAGCCCGACGCCACCACATCCAGCGCCTGGGTGTGCGGGGTGTAGTCTTCCTGCAGGTCCTGGGACACGAACCCCAGGCGACTGCGCAGTGCCCACAGGTTGACGGTGTCGCTGCCGAACAGCTTCAGGTGGCTGCCTTCGCGCTCCACCGGGTACAGCTCGCGGGTGATCAGCTTGAGCAGGGTGCTTTTGCCGGCCCCGTTGGGGCCCAGGATGGCGACCTTCTCGCCGGCACCGATGTGCAGGGAGAAACCGTCCAGCACACGGTTGTGCTGCTGGTAGGCGGTGACATTGTGGAAATCGATCATGGCTTGCTCGTCAGTGCGGCACGGAAAAGAACCCGGATCTTTCCACAGCACGCAGCCACTGGCTACAGGGCACGGCCAGGTGCCCATGAATGCCGGGAGCGACGTGTGCCTGGCGCCAGATTACCGACAGCCGCCCCGCGTCAAACAATCGTTTGAAAAAAATCGTCGAAATACCCATTTTCAGTGATGGCAATGCGTCACTACCTCGCCTAGCATCAACCCACCTCCCGAGGGCCGCTTCGCCGGACCCTCTGCCTGTTATCGCAACCATGGAAGGAACGCTCATGAAGAAGCGCAGATGGAAGCTGGAACGGCCACAAGCCGTGATCGATAACCGCCTTACCTAGCTAGTCAGCTCTGCCGTGATTGTCACTCACTTGCCTGCAAGTGGGTTTTTTTTGGTGCCTGAGAAACATGATGGAGGTTTGTTCATATGGAACCTTTCGTGGGTGAAATCCGCCTGTTCCCGTACAACTTCGTGCCCAAGGGTTGGCTGCCGTGCGACGGACGCCTGTTATCCACCCAAACCAACGCTGCACTGTTTTCCTTGCTCGGCACCCAGTTCGGCAGCTCCGGCAACAACCTGTTTGCCCTGCCTGACCTGCGTGGGCGCACCGCGCTGGCCCGGAACAGCACCGGCACCCCTGACCCCGGCCTGAGCAATCATACCCAGGGCCAGTCAGCCGGCACCGAGAAAGAAACACTGCCCGCCGCCGCACTCGCCCAGCATACCCATGAGGTCTATGTATCCGATGCCCTGGGCAACAGCGGGCCGGCCGGTGCGTTCCCGGCCACCAGTGCCAACCTGGCAACCCCACCGGTCGCTTCGCGCAGCACCTACGTCAAGTTCGACAGTAGCAAGCAGCAAGCGCTCAACCCGGCAACGATTCAGCCCACGCCACCCCAACAGCCCCTGGACAACATGCAGCCTTCGCTGGTGCTGCAGTACTGCATCGCCAGTGTTGGCGTTTACCCACCGCGCCCGTGAACACGCTCCTTCACATCAAGGAATGAACCATGTCTGAAGCCTTTATCGGGGAAATCCGTCTGTTCGCAGGCAACTACGAGCCACAGGACTGGGCACTGTGCAATGGCCAGCTGTTGTCGATCCAGCAGAACCAGGTGTTGTTCACGCTGTTGGGCACCACCTATGGCGGTGATGGGGTCAACACCTTCGCCCTGCCCGACCTGCGCGGCCGGGTACCGGTAGGCGCCGGCGCAGGCCCCGGCCTCACGCAGCGCAACCTAGGCCAGGCAATGGGCAGTGCACAGACCTCCATTGGCGTGCAACACATGCCCGCTCACTCGCATACCTTTTACGCCAGCACGCAGTTGGCCGATGCCGCCTCGCCGGTCGACACCCAGGCACCGGCCTCGCGCACGCTCGGGGTGTTCACCGCGCAAAGCTCGACCAAGGGGCTGTACAGCAACGGCGGCACCAACCCCAACGTCACACTGAATTCCGCGGCAGTGTCGGTGGCGCCAGGCGGCGGGCAACCACATGCCAACCTGATGGGCAGCATGGCGCTCAACTACATCATCGCGCTGGCCGGGATCTACCCGTCGCAGCAGTAAGCCCACCCCTCTCTGAATCAAGGAAAGAGCATTCCATGGACGCTTTCTATGGTGAAATCAGGCTTCTGCCCTACAGTTTCGTACCGCAGAATTTTCTTCCCTGCGACGGGCGTTCGTTGTTGATCCAGCAGTACAGCGTGCTGTTTTCGGTGATCGGCAACCGATTCGGCGGCGATGGCAAGACCACATTCATGCTGCCCAATCTCAATGGTCGTGTGGTGATGGGAGCCGGCCAGGGTACCGGGTTGCCAAACGCAGCCTTCGCCAGTACCGCTGGCGCCGACAAGGTAGCGCTCAATTCCTTGAACTACCCGCCACACAACCATGGGTTCACCGCGCGCGATGGTACCGAGCCGGACCAGAGGGTCGACATCCCGAGCACCACCACCTACCTGGCCCAGCCACGCAACATCAACCTGTACAACACTGTGGGCACCACGCAGACGCTGGCCGAAGGCAGCATGACTGACGCCGGCACTGGCAACGGCAACATCGAGCGCAACCTGATGCAACCCTACCTGGCGCTGGCGTACTGCATCTGCGTCGAAGGGGAGTACCCGATCCGCAATGACTAGCCTCGAGCGCCTGGCCCGCCTGTTGCCATCGTCGTTCGATCCCGGCCTGCGCCTGCAGGCCGAGGCGGATGACGGGTTTCTGCGCGCGCTGTTCGTGACGCGCCGCTGGGAAGAGGTGCGTGCCGCACCAGGGTGGACCGACGCGCAGCGGGTCGCGTTTCTGCACGCCCAAGCCGAGCTGCAGCAACGCCACTACGCCCTGCACTATCGCTCGGCCGAATTCCTGTTGCTGGAGCACCAGGGGCAACCGATCGGCAGGTTGTGCCTGCAGGTGGACGCCAGCGAAGTGCGGGTGGTCGATATCGCCTTGCTGCCTGCCTGGCAGGGCAAGGGGCTGGGCAGCACCCTGCTGGCCGCGGTGCTCGCGCTGGCCGACGGCCAGCACACGCGCTGTGCCCTGAGTGTGGAGCCGTTCAACCCGGCGCGCCGGCTGTATGCGCGCCTGGGCTTCGAGGTAGTTGGCGAGCAGGGCTTGTACCTGCAGATGCAACGGCCACTGATGCAGACCTGTGCCGAGGGTGCCCCCATGGAACCCTGACCACGCCGCCGCCGTTACCTCAACGCTGCAAAACCCGCACTGCCAGTCACGGCATACGGGTTGTTCCGATGACTCTTGACCCGCGCCGCAAGCGAGTAATACCGCTACCTGGCAGGAAGCCCCATGAACAGATCCCTGATTGACCTTCGTCACCGCATGGCCCGCAGCATTGCATTGCTGGGCCTGATGCTCGTCTCGCTGCTGCTGTGCGGCCAGGCCAGTGCCGCCCCGACCCTTTCCCCCGCCAGTGGCACCGCCCTGCCGGATGTGGCGGTCAACACACCGATAGACACTTTCACTATCACCGCCACCGGCGGCGCCATCTTCGAGTGGTACGAATGTGACCAGGATGACACCAGCATGCCGACCAACTGCCTGCCGCCCGGTCTGGTTCTGGAAACGTCGCCTGGAAGCGCGACCACCACCCTGCATGGCACCCCCACAGCCATCGGCAACTACGATTTCTGGATTTCGGCCCTTGACAGCAACGATGTCGTGGGCAAGGCCCGTTACACCCTCAAGGTCACAGGCGCAACACCGCCCCTGACCCTGACCGCCGTATCGCCCGGCAGCGGCCCCGCCATCGGCGGCACCTCTGTGACCCTGACCGGCACCAATTTTGTCGGCGTCACCGACGTGACATTCGCTGGTGTGCCCGCTACCAACATCATCGTCGTTTCCCCGACCTCGATAACCGCCACCGTCCCCGCCCACACGGCAGGCCCGGTCAACGTGACGGTCACAACGGCAAGCGGTACGAGCACGCTGACCAATGGTTTCACCTACCTCGCCGTACCGACCCTGACCATCGCTACGCCCAATTCCGGCGCCACCACCGGCGGCAATCAAGTGTTTATCTCAGGCACAGGCCTGACCGGCACCACCAGCCTCACCTTTGGCGGCACACCGGCAAGCAGCTTCACCGTCAACAGTTCGACATCGATCACCGCCATTGCGCCCGCGCATGCCGCCGGGCCCGTCAATGTCGTGGCCACCACGCCGGGGGGCAGTGCCACTTCGGTCAATGCCTATACCTACCTCGCCGTGCCGACCCTGAACACCGTCACCCCCAACTCAGGCCCCATCGGCGGTGGCACCAGCGTGACCCTCACGGGCACCGGCCTGACCGGCGCCAGCAGCGTCACCTTTGGCGGGGTATCGGCAACCGGCTGGACCATCAACAGCCCCACCCAGATCACCGCCACAATCCCGGCCGGCAACGCCGGCGTGGTCAACGTGAGTGTCACCACTGCCGCCGGCTCGGCGTCGTTGACCAATGCCTTCACCTACATTGCACCGCCGGTTGCCGGCCCGGTCAGCGCCTCTGTCGGCCACAACAGCAGCGCGAACCCTGTCACACTCAGCCTCTCGGGGGGCGTCGCCAGCAGCGTGGCCATCAGTACCTCAGCAAGCCACGGCACAGTAACGGCCAGCGGCACCAGCGTCACCTACACACCCACGGTCGGTTATGCAGGCACGGACAGCTTCACCTATACCGCCACCAACAGTGCAGGCACCTCTGCCCCGGCGACCGTGACCGTTACCGTCGGTTCCCCGACCATCAGCATCGCCCCTGCATCACTGCCTGCGGGTACTGCCGGTATCGCCTACAGCACCACCTCGCTGGCTGCCCGCGGGGGTAACGCGCCCTACGCCTTTTCGCTTGCATCTGGAGCCTTGCCCAGCGGCCTGACCCTGGCATCCAACGGCACGCTCAGCGGCACGCCGACCAGCAGCGGCAACTTCAGCTTCACGGCCAAGGTCACCGACGCGTTCAGCTACACCGGCACGCGCAGCTATACACTGACCATCGTTGCCGGCAGCATGGCCATCACCCCGGCGACATTGCCGGCCCCCATTTACAGCAGCAGCTACAGCCAACAGCTCACCGTCAGTGGGGGTGTCGCGCCCTACACCTTCAGCATCAACGGTGGCAGCCTACCGACCGGAATCGCCCTTTCCAGTACCGGTACCCTGACCGGAAGCCCCTCCAAAGCCGGTACTTACACCTTCAGCGTCACGGCGGTCGACAGCTCCAGCAACCTCACCAGCGTCAGTCAGACCTATACCCTCACCATTGCCACGCCCTTCATAGACATCACGCCGATTACCTTGCCCGCAGCTACGGTGGGCACGGGGTACAGCACGTCGATCAGCGCCAGCGGTGGGGTTGCACCCTTCGACTACGGTATCGCCTTCGGCGCGCTGCCTGCAGGAATGAGCCTTACCAGCACAGGCACCCTGAGTGGCACACCAACCACCGCCGGTACGTTCACTTTCGGGGTGCGGGCCAGTGATACCAACAGATTCACCGGAGTGCGTCCCTATTCCTTCGTGGTTGGCCAGCAAGCGCCGGTAGCCGCCAATATCAACCAAACCCTCGCAGCCAACAGCGGCGCCAGCACGATCAGCGCAAGCCTCAGCGGGGGGCCGACCACCAGCCTAGCCGTGGTGACACCCCCTGCACATGGCACCGTCAACATCACCGGGGCCACGGGTTTCACCTATACCCCGACCCCAGGCTATGCCGGCGTCGACAGCTTTACCTATACCGCCACCGGCCCGGGGGGGACTTCGGCGCCTGCCACCGTCAACCTCGCCATCACGCCGCCCACCGTGGTTATCGGCACGACCACACTGGCCAACGCCACCCAGAACGTGCCCTACACGGCCAGTATCAGTGCCAGTGGCGGCACCGCGCCGTACAGCTACACCATCGTTTCGGGCGCCCTGCCGTCCGGCATGACCCTGGCCCCGACCGGCAGCCTGGCCGGTACGCCAACCGCACCCGGCACCACCAGCTTTACCGTCAGGGTGACTGACAGCCAGAATTTCCAGGCAAGCCAGGCGCTGAGCCTGACAGTCGTGGCGCAGGCGCCCGTGGTCGGCAACGTGTCGGCCAGTGTGGCCGCCAACACCAGCAACAACCCGCTGACCCTGAACCTGGGCAGTGCCCCGGTCACCAGCGTGGCCGTGGCCAGCAACCCACAGCACGGTACTGCGCAGGTCAGTGGCACCAGCATCACCTACACCCCGACTGCCGGTTACTCGGGCATTGACAGCTTCACCTACACCGCCACCGGCCCGGGCGGCACCTCGGCACCTGCCACGGTGAACGTTACCGTTACCCCGCCAACCCTGGTGCTAAGCCCAGCGTCAGGCTCGCTGCCGCCAGGCACCGTGGGCACCGCCTACAGCTTCGGCCTGGGTGCCAGCGGCGGGATGGCGCCGTACAGCTATGCCATCGGCGGCAGTCTGCCCAATGGGTTGACACTCAACACCT
>NZ_QLAD01000005.1:300526-454288 GCF_024355235.1 Pseudomonas sp. S12(2018) | reverse complement strand
CGCAACTGCGCGGCGCTCAGGCGCCCCAGCGGTGCGGCGGCGCCCACCGCGACCCTGCCCGTCTGGCGCTGTGGGTAGACACCCAGATGGCGGGCCTGGTCACGTCGCGGCCGGCGCCAGCCCAGCACCGCGTGGTCGCGGCGCAGCGCCACGCCAAGGCCCTGCACGAAAGCCTCGCTGCCGCATTCGGCCAGCAACTGGCGCATGCGCGCCTGCTGCGCAGTGGCCAGGTCGAGAAACCGCTGCAACACCGCCAGCACCAGCGCGTGCCCAGCGGCCAGCGGCACCGCGCCCAGCGCACCCTCCTCGGCCGGGCAGCCGGCCAGGCCGAAGGCCAGCCACACCTCGCCGTCCAGGCGCAGTGCCGACAGCCACAGGTCGTGGGGGTGGGTGAGCATGGCCAGGTCTTCGCCAGCGTCCAGTTGCACGGCGAACTTGGCAGACAACTGATGAAAGCGCTCGCAGGTCTGCAGCGATTCGAGGATCTGCCCCGCCAGCGCCCGGCTGTCGAACAGCATGGCCGGGTCGAGACCGGCCGCCGGGCTGAGCATCAGGTTGCGCACATCGTCGCCCGCCGCCTGGCGCGGGCCCAGGCCGGCGTCGAGCAGGCATGCCACCAGCCCGGCGTGGTCGGCACCGATGCCGCGAATCTGCAGGTTGCTGCGGTTGGTTACCTCGATCACGCCGCCGGCAAAGCGCTCGGCGGCGTCGGCCACTGCGTGTGCCTGGGCCGCGCTCAGGGTGCCGGCGTCGAGCTTGATGCGTGAAATGCCGCCGTCCAGCGCCTGCACGATACGCCACAACCCCGGGCAGGCCGAGGGGCGAAGAGCTGGAGTGGGCAGGGGTTGTGGCAAGGGATCACCCGGCAATCGTCAAAAGGCGCTGGTAGCACAAAGGCGCGGTATTATGCCTGCTTTGTCCGTCGGCAGGCTAAGCCAGCCGGTCGGATAGGCAAGCGAAGAGGAACGGCATGGCGCCCTGGTTGACGGTAGTAGGTATTGGCGAAGACGGCTTCACGGGCCTGGGCAAACAGGCTCGGCATGCCCTGCTGCGAGCCACCAAGGTGTTCGGCAGCCCGCGCCAGCTGGCCCTGCTGCCCCACTGCTCGCGCGCCGAACGGGTCGCCTGGCCCAGCCCGTTTTCCCTGGCGCCGCTGCTGGCCGAACGTGGCGAGCCGGTGTGCGTGCTGGCCAGCGGCGACCCGATGCTCTACGGCGTAGGCGCCAGCCTGGCGCGCCAGCTGCCGGCCGAGGCCATGCGGGTGCTGCCTGCACCGTCTTCCTACTCGCTGGCCGCCGCCCGCCTGGGGTGGCCCCTGCAGGACGTGGTCACGCTGTCGGTGGTAGCGCGCCCGGTCGCCGCCGTGGCCGCCCACCTGTACAGCGGCCAGCGCCTGCTGGTGCTGAGCAATGACCGCAGCAGCCCCGCCGCCCTGGCCGCCCTGTTGCGCGAGCGCGGCTTCGGCCCCAGCCACCTGAGCGTGCTGGAGCACCTGGGCGGCGCCGACGAACGGCGCATCGATGCCCGTGCCGATGGCTGGCAGGACGCCGACTTCGCCGACCTCAACCTGGTGGCCATCGACTGCCGGGCCGGCGCCGATGCACCACGCCTGTCGCCGCTGGCCGGCCTGCCCGATTCGGCCTTCGCGCACGACGGGCAGATCACCAAGCGCGACGTGCGCGCCATCACCCTCGCCCGCCTGGCCCCGCAGCCGGGCGAGCTGCTGTGGGACGTGGGCGCCGGCAGCGGCTCGATCGGCATCGAATGGATGCGCGCCCACCCCAGCTGCCGGGCGCTGGCCATCGAGGCCGACGCCGGCCGCCAGCAACTGATCGAACACAACCGCGACGCCCTGGGCGTGCCTGGCCTGCAACTGGTGCGCGGGCGCGCCCCGCAGGCGTTGCAGGGCCTGGAGCGGCCCCACGCGATCTTCATCGGTGGCGGCGTGACCCGCGAGGGCGTGCTGGACGAATGCTGGGCGCACCTGCGCCCCGGTGGCCGGCTGGTGGCCAATGCCGTGACCCTGCAGAGCGAGACCCTGCTGATGAGCTGGCGCGAACGTCATGGCGGCGAGCTCACCCGTATCCATGTGGCCCAGGCGCAGCCGCTGGGCGAGTTCGACACCTGGCGCCAGGCGCTGCCGATCACCCTGCTTGATGTGGTAAAGCCCCTCGATGCGTGACGAAACCGCAGAACAGCCGGCGCCGCTGCGCAGCGGCCTGACCACGGGCAGTTGCGCCACCGCCACCAGCCTGGCGGCGGCGCGCCTGCTGTTGAGCGGGCAATGCGACGACGCGGTGCAGATCACCCTGCCCAAGGGCAGACAGGTGCAGATGCGCCTGGAGTTCTGCCGGCTGGCCGGGCCAGGCGCCGAAGCCGGCACCCTCAAGGATGCCGGCGACGACCCCGACGTGACCCATGGCGCGCTGCTCTACAGCCAGGTGCGGCTGCTGGCCGAGCCGGGCGTACGTTTTGTCGCCGGCATCGGCGTGGGCACCGTGACCCGCCCCGGGCTGGTACTGGGGGTGGGCGAGCCGGCGATCAACCCGGTGCCGCGGCGCATGATGACCGAGCACCTGCAGCGTCTGGCGCTGGAGTGCGATTACGCGGGGGGCTTCGAGGTCACCGTGAACGTGCAGGACGGCGACAGCCTGGCCCTCAAGACCATGAACCCGCGCCTGGGCATCCTCGGCGGGCTGTCGATACTGGGCACCAGCGGCATCGTGCGGCCGTTTTCCTGCGCGGCCTACATTGCCTCGATCCACCAGGGCATCGACGTGGCCAAGACCAATGGCTATGAACACATTGCCGCGTGTACCGGCAATGCCAGCGAAGACACCATGCGCCGGGTCTACGGCATTCCCGACATCGCCCTGATCGAGATGGGCGATTTTGTCGGCGCGGTGCTCAAGCACCTGCGCAAGGTGCCGGTTGGCAAGCTGAGCATCTGCGGCGGCTTCGGCAAGATCAGCAAACTGGCGGCCGGGCACATGGACCTGCACAGCCGGCATTCGAGCATCGACCTGCCGCAACTGGCTGGCTGGGCGGCGGCGGTGGGTGCCGACGCCGCGTTGCAGGCGGCGATCATCGGCGCCAACACCAGCCAGCAGGCGTTGGCCCTGGCCAGTGCGGCGGGGGTCGGGCTGGGGGATGCGGTGTGCGAGCACGCGCTGGCTTTCGCCCGCAGCGTGGTGCCGGCGCAGGTACAGGTGGAGGTGTTCGCCATCGACCGCCAGGGCGGCATCGTCGGCCGGGCGGGTGTTCGATGAGCCGGCGCATCCTGTTGCTGGGCGGCGTGACCGAGGCGCTGTTGATAGCCCGTCAGCTGGGCCCGCAGCACGTCTACAGCCTGGCCGGTATCGGCCGGGTGCCCAGCGACCTGGCGTGCCAGGTGCGGGTGGGCGGCTATGGTGGGGCCGAGGGCCTGGCCGCTTACCTGCGGGCCGAAGGCATCGGTCTGGTGATCGACGCGACCCACCCGTATGCGGCGCAGATCAGCCGCAATGCGGCGCAGGCAGCGCGCCTGGCCGGGGTTGAATGCTGGGCGTTGCGGCGCCCGGCGTGGCAGGCGCAGGCCGGTGACGACTGGCGGGAAGTGGCAGACTGGACGCAGTTGATCGAGGCATTGAAACCGTTTCGCCGGCCCCTGTTCACCCTGGGGCGCGAGCCGTTGCAGCACCTGCACGAGATACCCGCGCAGCAGTTCTGGACCTTGCGCGCGCTGGAGGCGTGCGAGGGGAATGCGCGATGCGAAGTGATCGGCGCGCGGGGGCCGTTTCGCCTGGAGGATGAACGGGCGTTGTTCGAGCGTTGCCGGGTGGATGTGCTGATCAGCAAGAACAGTGGCAGCGCCGCGACCGAACCCAAGCTCGAAGTGGCGCGCGAGCGGGGTGTGCCGGTACTGATCCTGAAGCGGCCGGCGCTGGCGGGGATGGATCGGGAGTTCGTGGGGGTGGCCGATGTGCTGGCGGCGCTTTGACGGGCGCACACAGCTCCAGAGTCGATCAAAAAAGGCTGACACAAGGTCAGGGGAAGGATAGATGCGCTGTCGACGCAGTTACCCCACCTGCGACACTCCATCACACCCCGGCTTTTTTACATATACTTCGACATCTGGCTAAATAGCCCCACTCGATTCCTGACCGGATCTCCCCATGCCCGCACACCGGCTCGCCTACGCCTGGATCGCCTGCTTCGCAGTGCTGTTCAATCTGCTGGCCATGCCGTTGTCCGCCGCCGCTGCAAAAGCCCAACCCGAACAACTGCTGTGGGGCACCTTCTGCTCCAGCGGCGTGACCAAGATGATCGCCATCTCGCTGAATGCCCCCGACGGCCAACAGCAGAACGACGACCACTCCACCATGCAGCACTGCTGGTGCTGCTCCGGCACTGCCCCGCTGCTGGCCCTGCCCGGCCACCCGCCACGGCTGGTGACGTCCGAGCCCACCCTCAACACCCCGTCACCGCTACTCGCCAGCTACCACCCCACGCCACGCCAGCAATGGCCCGCGCTCAATCCCCGCGCCTCCCCCCAGGCCTGAGTTCACTACGCTACCAGTTGCGAACCTGACCCGAACGGAGATTGACCATGCTCAAGAACGCCCTGCTGCTGGCCGCCCTGCTGCTGCCCGCCACCTTTGCCAACGCCCATGAATACACCGTGGGCGACCTGCATATCGCCCACCCGTGGTCGCAGGAGCTGCCGCCCAACGCCCCCAACGTGGCCGCCTATTTCATCGTGCACAACAACGGCAAGAGCGCCGACCGCCTGCTCGGCGTCGACAGCCCGATCACCGACAACGCCGAACTGCACGAGCATGTGCACAAGGACGGCCTGATGAAGATGCAGCAGGTGCAGGGTGTCGACATCCCCGCCGGTGCCGACCTGGTGTTCGCCCCCGGCGCCTACCACGTGATGCTGATGCAGCCCAAGGACCGCAGCCTGCTCAGCGACGGCAAGCGCTTCCCGCTGACCCTGCATTTCCAGAAGGCCGGCAACATCACGGTCGAAGTGGCCGTGCAGAAACAGGCCCCCGAGGGCACTGCCCACAGCCATTGATTCGCTGACGGCTGCACGCCATGCGCCTGCCCCGCAGCAGGCTCGCCCGCCCCGCTGACCTCCAACGAGCACGCGGCAGCTGGCTGAGCCTGTTCGCCATGTTGATGATCTTCATCGGCCCACTGGTCTCCCAGTCGATGCCGATGGATCACCGTGCCTCCATGCCCGGCATGGACATGGCCATGGACTGCCACTCAGGCAGCCACGCCAGCAGCCCGGCCGACAACCCGGCAGCGCTGCACGTCATCTGGGAAAAGTGCGGCTACTGCAGCCTGTTCTTCCACTGCCCGGCGCTGCCGCAGACGCTCAGCCTGCTCGACACCGAGGCCGTCTCGCCCCACACCACCCTGCGCGCCCAGCCGCGCCAGGGCCATGCGCGCCAGGCCATCTTCCCCGGCGCCCGCAGCCGCGCGCCACCTGCCCACATCGTCGTCTGAACCCACTTTGCATGCGCCCCAGGGCCCGGCTTGCTGCCGAGGCTCTTGCGCACCCTCACGACCACACGATGTTGGAAATACTATGTCCGGCTCTACCGTTACCCTGCGCCTGTCGCTGCAAGGCACCATCGCCCTGCTGTGCGGCACCCTGTTCAGCCACGTGGCCCTGGCCGCCGACAGCGGCCACGAAGGCCACGACCACGCCGAACTGAGCCCCACGGTGATCACTGCCGTGGCGCCCAGCTCGCCGCTGACCATCGTCACCAACCCCAAGGACCCACGCCAGCCGGTACCGGCCAGCGACGGCGCCGACTACCTCAAGACCATCCCGGGCTTCTCGGCCATCCGCGCCGGTGGCACCAACGGCGACCCGGTGCTGCGCGGCATGTTCGGCTCGCGCCTGAACATCCTTACCAACGGCGGCGTGATGCTCGGCGCCTGCCCCAACCGCATGGACGCACCCACCTCGTACATCTCGCCGGAAACCTACGACCGCCTCACCGTGATCAAGGGCCCGCAGAGCGTGCAGTGGGGCCCCGGCGCCTCGGCCGGCACCATCCTCTTCGACCGCGAGCCCGAACAGTTCGGCGAGCTCGGCAGCCGCGTCAACGCAAGCCTGCTGGCCGGCTCCAACGGGCGCTTCGACAAGGTGCTGGATGCTGCGGCAGGCAACGCACAGGGCTATGCACGCTTTGTCGGCAACCAGTCGCGCTCCGACGACTACAAGGACGGCAACGGCGACACCGTGCCCTCGCGCTGGGACAAGTGGAACGGTGACGTGGCCCTGGGCTGGACCCCGGATGCCGACACCCTGCTCGAACTCACTGCCGGCAAGGGCGATGGAGAGGCGCGCTATGCCGGGCGCGGCATGGACGGTTCGCAGTTCAAGCGCGAAAGCCTGGGCCTGCGCTTTGAGAAATCCAACCTGGGCGGGGTGCTCGACAAGCTCGAAGCCCAGGTCTACTACAACTACGCCGACCACGTGATGGACAACTACAGCCTGCGCACCTCGCCCACCAGCGGCATGATGGCCGGGCCGATGGTCAGCAACGTCGACCGCCGCACCCTCGGCGGGCGGCTCAAGGCCACCTGGCGCTGGGAGGACGTGACCCTGGTCAGCGGTGTCGATGCGCAGACCAACGAACATCGCCAGCGCGGCGGCATGGGCGTGGATGCGCACAAGGCCGAGCCCTGGACCAAGGACGCGGACTTTCACAACTACGGCGTGTTCGGCGAGCTGACCTGGGAAACCTCCAGCCAGGACCGCCTGGTCAGCGGCGCGCGCCTGGACCGCGCCTCGGCCAAGGATTTTCGTGAAGCCAGCGCCACCCGCGGCAACACCCGCGCCGACACCCTGCCCAGCGGGTTCGTGCGCTACGAGCACGACCTGCTCGACCTCCCGGCCACCACCTATGTGGGCCTGGGCCATGCCCAGCGCTTCCCCGACTACTGGGAGCTGTTCTCGCCCAAGTCGGGCCCGGCCGGCTCGCTCAATGCGTTCGACTCGATCAAGCCGGAGAAGACCACCCAGCTCGACGTGGGCATCCAGTACAAGACCGAGCAGCTCGAAGCCTGGGCCTCGGGCTATGTCGGCCAGGTGCGCGACTACATCCTGTTCGACTACCGTCCCGGCATGATGGGCATGCTCAGCTCCCAGGCGCAGAACATCGATGCCCGTATCATGGGCGGCGAGCTGGGCGCGGCCTATCAGTTCGCGCCCAACTGGAAAGCCGACGCCACTCTGGCCTACGCCTGGGGCAAGAACAGCAGCGATGGCAAGGCGCTGCCGCAGATGCCGCCGCTGGAAAGCCGCCTGGGCCTGACCTACAGCCGCGACGCCTGGAGCGCCGGTGCGCTGTGGCGCCTGGTCTCGGCGCAGAACCGCATCGCCGAGGGTTCCGGCAACGTGGTGGGCAAGGACTACGAGAAAAGCGCAGGCTTCGGCGTGTTCTCGCTCAACGGCGCCTACCGCGTGAGCAAGAACATCAAGCTCAGTGCCGGCGTCGACAACCTGTTCGACAAGGCCTACGCCGAGCACCTGAACCTGGCGGGCAATGCCGGCTTCGGCTACCCGGCCAGTGATCCGCAGGCGATCAACGAGCCAGGGCGTACCCTCTGGACCAAGGTCGACCTGAGCTTCTGATGCACCACACGGGCGCGGCCACTGGCCGCGCCCTCTGGCAGACCGGCGGCGCCAACCTGAGCCCTGCTCATGCAGCACATGAGCACGCTGCGCTACCGCCAATCGGCAAAATGTTACATTATACGCCCCGAAAAACACCCGCCTCGAACCCGGCGCACCGACGCGCCCGGGCCTTATGGACAAGCGATTTCCCTTCCGATGAACAAGTACCTGATCGGCTCCCTGAGCCTGCTGGCCGCGTGCGATTGCGCCCTGGCCAACACCCTGACCCTGCCTGCCGGCACCATCACCGCCACGGCCGACGCCGAACAGCGGGTCAGCCTCGATACCCCGACCAGCGCCGGTTCGCGCCTGAACCTGAACGCCCTGCAAACCCCGGGCAGCGTCGAGAGCCTGAGCGGCGAGCAGGTACGCGCACGTGGCGATCGCAGCGTACAGGACGGCGTGTCGCGCAGTACCGGCATCAGCCGCACCGGCACCCCGGGCGATGGCGGCACCTCGCTGCAGGCCCGCGGCTTCACCGGGCAGAGCTCGGTGATGCAGCTGTTCGACGGCAACCGCATGTACACCGGCATGGGCACCGTGACCTTCCCGGTAGACACCTGGTCGGTGGAACGCATCGACGTTCTGCGCGGCCCGGCCTCGGTGCTGTATGGCGAAGGCGCCACCGGTGCGGTGGTCAACGTGGTGCCGAAAAAGCCCTTCGAGGGCGAGATCGTCAACCACCTGCGCCTGGGCTACGGCAGCCACGACAGCCAGCAGACCGCCCTCGACAGCGGCGGCTCGCTCACCGACAGCCTGAGCTACCGCCTGAACATCAACCAGCTGCGCAGCAACGGCTGGATCGACCACGGCGACTCCAGCAGCACCGCCATCAGTGCGGCGCTGCGCTGGCAGGCCAATGACGACCTGGCCTTCACCCTGGCGCACGACTATGGCGACCAGAAGCCGATGAACTACTTCGGCACGCCGCTGATCAACGGCCACCTGCGCGAGAGCCTGCGCGACAAGAACTACAACATCAGCAACGACAAGCAGCACTACAACGACCAGTGGACGCGCCTGACCACCGAGTGGCAGATCAGCGACAGCGTCAGCTCCACCAACGAGCTGTACTACCTCAAGGCCAACCGCCGCTGGCAGAACGCCGAGAACTACACCTGGGATGCGGCCAGCCAGCAACTGCTGCGCAGTGGCAACTTCGGCATCAAGCACCAGCAGGAGCAGCTGGGTGATCGCCAGACCTTCACCTTCAGGCACAGCCTGTTCGGCCTCGACAGCCAGACCCTGGTGGGCGCCGACTACAACCGCATCCGCTTCCAGCTCAACAGCAACGCGCCATTCAACGACAGCATCGTCGGCGGCGAGCCGATCGACCTGCGCCACCCGCAGCGCAGCGGCTTTGCCAGCGATTCGGCGTACCGTCCGCAGTTCGACAGCCTGACCCACCAGTTCGCGCTGTTCGCAGAAAACCGCCTGCAACTGACCGAGCGCCTGTCGCTGGTGACGGGCGTGCGCCGCGACGTGGTGCACCTGGACCGCAACGACCTGCGCAGCGAAGTGACCGGCAACACACGCAGCGACACCAGCCTGGACGGCAACAACTGGAAGGCCGGGCTGGTGTTCGCCCTCACCCCCGAAACGTCGCTGTATGCCCAGCACGCCACCAGCACCGATGGCGTTGGCGGCTTGATCTCGCTGAGCCCCGACCAGCAGCAGTACGGCCTGGCCAAGGCGCGCCAGACCGAGGTCGGAGTCAAGCAGCAGTTCTGGCAGCAGCGTGGCGAATGGACCCTGGCGGCATACCACATCGTCAAGAAGGACCTGCTCACCGACGACCCGTCGCAGATCGGCACCGGCCGGCAACTGCAGGTGGGCAAGCAGTCGTCCGACGGCATCGAGGCCAGCCTGGACCTGCAGCTGCCGCACGACTGGCAGGTACAGGCCAACGCCGCGTTCGTGCGTGCACGCTATGACGAATTCGAGCAGGAGGTGAACGGCGTGATGGTATCGCGGGCCGGCAACCGCCCCACCGACGTACCGGGGCGCACCGCCAACCTGTGGCTGAGCAAGGGCCTGACCGACAGCCTGCGCGCCGGCGCCGGGGTGCGCTATGTGGACGGGCGCTATGCCGACATGGGCAACACTACCCGGCTGCCGAGCTACACGGTGGTGGATGCCTCGGTGGCGTGGCAGGTGCTCAGCGATACCACGCTGGGCCTGCAGTTGAACAACCTGTTCGACCGTCGGTACGCCCAAAGTCAGTACAATGACGGCCAGCAATGGATCCTGGGTGAGCCGCGCTCGTTCTTCGTGACGGCCGACTACACCTTCTGACCGCGTCGCCCCATTCGCCGGCAAGGCCGGCTCCTACACACCACACCGGTCCTGCAGGAGCCGGCCTTGCCGGCGAAGAGGCCCGAATAGACGACACATGACCACCCTGAATATCCACAACCTGCACTGGTCCCCCAAAGGCCACGGCCACTGCCACCACCAGTTCCAGCTGCGTGGCGTCGACCTGCAGGTGCGCCCCGGCGAATTCGTCGGCCTCATTGGCCCCAACGGCAGCGGCAAGACCAGCCTGCTGCGGTGCGCCTACCGCTTCAACGCGCCCGAACGCGGGCACATCACCCTCGACGACCACAACCTCTGGCAACAATCGCCGCGCTGGTGTGCCCAGCGCATCGCGGTGGTGCTGCAGGAGTTTCCCGACGCGTTTGGCCTGAGCGTGGCCGAAGTGGTCGCCATGGGGCGCATTCCGCACCAGGGCCTGTTCGACGGCGACAGCCGCCAAGACCGCCAGCGTGTGCAGCAGGCGCTGCTCGATGTCGGCCTGCACGGCTTCGACGACCACGCCTTCGCCACCCTTTCGGGCGGTGAAAAGCAGCGCGTGATCCTGGCCCGCGCCCTGGTGCAGCAACCGCGCGTGCTGATCCTCGACGAACCGACCAACCACCTCGACCCGCGTTACCAACTGGCCCTGCTGCACCAGGTGCGCCAGCTGCGCATTGCCACCCTGGCCAGCATCCACGACCTGAACCTGGCCGCGGCCTTCTGCGACCGCCTGTACGTGCTCGACCACGGCCGCATCGTGGCCAGTGGCACACCGCACCAGGTCCTCACCGCCGAGCTGCTGCGCGAGGTGTTCGGCGTTCAGGCGCTGATCGACCGCCACCCGCTGGCCGACCATCCACGCATCACCTGGATAGCCCCCCAATGATTCGATCCGCCCTGCTTGCCGCGCTGCTGCTGGTCGCCGGCCCGGCCCTGGCCGAGGTCACGCACTACCCGCTCACGGTGCACAGCTGCAACCGCGAGGTGACCTTCGCCAAGGCCCCCGAACGCGCCCTGAGCCACGACATCAACATGACCCAGATGATGCTCGCCCTGGGCCTGCGCACGAAGATGGTCGGCTACAGCGGCGTCAGCGGCTGGAAGGCAGTGACCCCGGCGCTGCGCAAGGAACTCGACGGCCTGCCGGAGCTGGCCAGCAAGTACCCTTCGGTGGAAACCCTGCTCAACGCCAACGTCGACTTCTTCTTCGCCGGCTGGGACTACGGCATGCGCGTGGGCGGCGACCTCACCCCGCAGAGCCTGGCGCCGCTGGGCATCGCGGTGTACGAGCTGACCGAATCGTGCGCGTTCGTGATGAAGCGCCCGCCGGCGAGCCTGGACGACACCTACACCGACCTGCGCAACCTGGGCCGGATCTTCGACGTGCAGGCCCGCGCCAGCCAGCTGATCGAGCAGATGCAGCAGCGCGTGGCCAGCGTGCAGCAGCACCTGCCGACGCAGCGCCCGCGGGTGTTCCTGTATGACAGCGGCGAAGACCGCGCCATGACCTCCGGGCGCCTGGGCATGCCCGAGGCGCTGATCAACGCCGCCGGCGGGCGCAACATCCTCGATGACATCGAGGCCAGCTGGACCCGCGTGAACTGGGAAAGCGTGGTCGAACGCAACCCCGAGGTGATCGTGATCGTCGACTACGGCGAGATCACCGCCGCGCAGAAGCAGCAGTTTCTGGAACAGCACCCGGCCCTGCAATCGGTCGACGCGGTGCGTAACCGGCGCTTCGTGGTCATCCCCTATGTGGCCGCCACGCCGAGCCTGGAAAACGTCGAGGCGATCGAGGCCATCGCCAAGGGCCTGCACGGCGCATGAACACTCGCTATCGCCTGATGCTGCTGGCGCTGAGCGGCCTGCTGCTGGTGTCGTGCGTGCTCTCGCTGGGGTTCGGTTCGGCCCCGGTGCCGGTCGAGGTGGTCGCCCGGGTGCTGCTGTTCAAGGTGTTCGGTATTGCCCCCGAGGTGCCCGCCTGGACCGCCGGCCAGGAACATATCGTGTGGCTGATCCGGGTGCCGCGCATGCTCCTGGGCGCGCTGGTGGGCGGCGGCCTGGCGATGATCGGCGCGGTGCTGCAGGCGGTCACGCGCAACCCGCTGGCCGACCCGCACCTGCTCGGCGTGACCTCCGGCGCCACGCTGGGTGCGGTGCTGGTGGTGCTGCATGTGGGTGAACTGATCGGCGTGCTGACCCTGCCGCTGGCAGCCTTTGTCGGCGCGCTGTGCAGCATGCTGCTGGTGCTGGCGATTGCCAGCCGGCATGGCCGCCTGGACAGCGACCGCCTGTTGCTGTGCGGGGTGGCCGTGGCCTTCGTGATGATGGCGCTGGCCAACCTGCTGCTGTTCATGGGCGATCATCGTGCAAGCTCGGCGGTGATGTTCTGGATGCTCGGCGGCCTGGGCCTGGCGCGCTGGGAACTGCTGGCGGTGCCGGCAGCCAGCGTGCTGCTGGGGCTGGGCCTGCTGCTGGGCATGGCACGCGCGCTCAATGCGCTGATGGCCGGCGAGCAGACCGCCGTGACCCTGGGCCTGAACGCACGCTCGGTGCGCCTGCTGGCGTTTCTGATCTGCTCGCTGCTGACCGGCGTGCTGGTGGCGATCAGCGGTTCCATCGGCTTTGTCGGCCTGATGGTGCCGCACATTGCGCGGCGCCTGGTGGGCGCCGAGCACCGCCGGCTGCTGCCGGTGTCGCTGCTGCTGGGCAGCCTGTTCCTGATCTGGGTGGATGTGGCCGCACGCACCCTGATCGCCCCTGAAGACCTGCCCATCGGCATCGCCACGGCAGCCATCGGCGGGCTGTTCTTCATCGGCATGATGCGCCGGCGCTGAACTGCTGCCTGGCGCTGAGCCCTTGCCTGGCCGGGAAATCCTGCCTTGACCGCGATCAACAAAGCGGTGCGAACGTACCAACTTGAGACGTATTGCCACCTCGCCAGGGCAAAAGCCCGTGATAGCCTAGCGAGCGCTTCACGCACAAGAAGACTGACTCCTCAATGGAATGCCACCCATGACCAACCAGCAACCGCCGGACACCCCGGCCCACGACCTGCAACGCAACCTCACCAATCGCCATATCCAGCTCATCGCGATTGGCGGGGCCATCGGCACCGGCCTGTTCATGGGCTCGGGCAAGACCATCAGCCTGGCTGGCCCGTCGATCATCTTCGTCTACATGATCATCGGTTTCATGCTGTTCTTCGTCATGCGTGCCATGGGCGAACTGCTGCTGTCGAACCTCAACTACAAGTCGTTCATCGATTTCTCCGCCGACCTGCTCGGCCCCTGGGCCGGCTACTTCACCGGCTGGACCTACTGGTTCTGCTGGATCATCACCGGCATTGCCGACGTGATCGCAATCGCCGCCTACTCGCAGTTCTGGTTCCCTGACCTGCCGCAGTGGGCGCCAGCCCTGGCCTGCGTCGGCGTGCTGCTGTCGCTGAACCTGATCACGGTGAAGCTGTTCGGCGAAATCGAGTTCTGGTTCGCCCTGATCAAGATCATCGCGATCATGGCGCTGGTGTGCACCGGCCTGTACATGGTGTTCGTCGGCTTCCAATCACCCACCGGCACCAGTGCACAGCTGAGCAACCTGTGGAATGACGCGGGCATGTTCCCCCATGGCCTGATGGGCTTTTTCGCGGGCTTCCAGATTGCCGTGTTCGCCTTCGTCGGCATCGAACTGGTGGGCACCACCGCCGCCGAGGCGAAGAACCCCGAGCGCACCCTGCCGCGGGCGATCAACTCGATCCCGATCCGCATCATCATGTTCTACGTGCTGGCGCTGATCGCGATCATGGCCGTCACCCCGTGGCGCGACGTGGTGCCGGGCAAGAGCCCGTTCGTCGAGCTGTTCGTGCTGGCCGGGCTGCCGGCGGCGGCGAGCATCATCAACTTCGTGGTGCTGACCTCGGCGGCCTCCTCGGCCAACAGCGGGGTGTTTTCCACCAGCCGCATGCTGTTCGGCCTGGCCCAGCAGGGCGATGCGCCGAAAAGCTTCGAGACCCTGTCCAGCCGCAAGGTGCCGGCCAACGGCCTGTACTTCTCGTGCACCTGCCTGCTGCTGGGCGCGGCCCTGATGTACGTGATCCCCGACCTGATCGAGGCCTTCACCCTGGTGACCACGGTGTCGGCGATCCTGTTCATGTTCGTGTGGACGCTGATCCTGCTGTCGTACCTCACTTACCGCAAGGAGCGTGCGCCGCTGCACCAGGCCTCGAAGTACAAGATGCCGGGCGGGCGCTTCATGTGCTGGGTATGCCTGACGTTCTTCGCCTTCATCCTGGTGTTGCTGTGCCTGGAGAGCGATACCCGCCAGGCCCTGCTGGTGACGCCGCTGTGGTTCGTGCTGCTGGCCGTGACCTACCAGACCGTGCGCCGCAAGCGCCAGGCGCGTGTGCCGGTGCCCGCTACCACGCCGCGTCAGTCGTAGTCGTACTCCTGCTGCTGGAGGGCTTGGGCAAGCCCTTCCAGCACGCCATCGGCCTCGGCCCGCTGTTCGGGCGAAGGGCCGCTGGCAAACTGGCTGCGCTGCTGGCCCAGGGTGAGGAACGCATTGTCGCCATCACCCCAGATATACGAATAGACCAGCAGGAAGCTGTCCGACTCCGGCTTGGCGTACTTCGCCATCTGACGCAGAGGGGCCAGCAGCTGGATCATCTCGCCGTAATTGTTGGTGAACTCCACCAACGCGAACTGCCAGACCTGCGACGCCTCGTCGTACTGCATCAGGCTGCCGTACATGCAGTCGACCCAGCCCTGAAGCAAATCGCCCAGCGCCACCGCATTTTCAGGCGCCTTCTGGTCAAGATCACGTACCCCGTGCACCTCCGCGGCGTCCAGCCATTGCTGCCAGTCATCGAACTCGCCAGCGCCCGCCGCAGGTGAGGTCACCGCGGCCTGGTACTGGGCCGGGGTGATGTTGCAGCGAAAGTACAGCGATGACGCTTCCATGGCGAAAATCCTTGAGCCGAGTTGAAGTGAGGGCGCAAGCATAAGGCATCGCCGTGAACTATTGCTGTGCAGCCTTGCGCGTACTGCACCACGGCAAGCGCCATCCCGGTGCACCCACCCTACCCTGCACCTTGTGAACACGCCGCTGGCAAGCCTGTGTACGACATCGGCACAGCCCTTGCTAAAGCTCTCTGCACAAAGTCGCCGTCTGCCCAGCAGAACCATTCGATCCCATGGAGAGAGCACTATGAAGCGTCGCAGTCTGATCAAGGCATTCACCCTCAGCGCGTCGATTGCCGCGATGGGCCTGAGCTGGACGGTCCAGGCCGCCGAGACCATCAAGGTCGGCATCCTGCATTCGCTGTCGGGCACCATGGCGATCTCCGAGACCTCGCTCAAGGACATGGCCCTGATGACCATCGAGCAGATCAACGCCAAGGGCGGGGTCAACGGCAAGCTGCTGGAGCCGGTGGTGGTCGACCCGGCCTCCAACTGGCCGCTGTTCGCCGAGAAGAGCCGCCAGTTGCTGACCCAGGACAAGGTCGCGGTGGTGTTCGGCTGCTGGACCTCGGTGTCGCGCAAGTCGGTGCTGCCGGTGTTCGAGGAACTCAACGGGCTGCTGTTCTACCCGGTGCAGTACGAAGGTGAAGAGATGTCGCCCAACGTGTTCTACACCGGGGCAGCGCCCAACCAGCAGGCGATACCGGCGGTGGAATACCTGATGAGCGAGGACGGTGGCGCAGCCAAGCGCTTCTTCCTGCTGGGCACCGACTACGTGTACCCACGCACCACCAACAAGATTCTGCGTGCGTTCCTGCACAGCAAGGGCGTGGCCGACAAGGACATCGAGGAGGTGTACACCCCGTTCGGCCACAGCGATTACCAGACCATCGTGGCCAACATCAAGAAGTTCTCGGCCGGGGGCAAGACGGCGGTGATCTCCACCGTCAACGGCGACTCCAACGTGCCGTTCTACAAGGAACTGGCCAACCAGGGCCTGAAGGCCACCGACGTGCCGGTGGTGGCGTTCTCGGTGGGTGAAGAGGAGCTTCGCGGCATCGACACCAAGCCGCTGGTGGGGCACCTGGCGGCATGGAACTACTTCGAATCGGTGGACAACCCGGTCAACACGCAGTTCGTGGCCGATTGGAAGGCCTATGCCAAGGCGAAGAACCTGCCGGGCGCCGACAAGGCAGTGACCAACGACCCGATGGAGGCCACCTATGTGGGCATCCATATGTGGGCCCAGGCGGTGGAAAAGGCCAAGAGCACCGATGTGGACAAGGTGCGCGAGGCGCTGGCGGGGCAGACGTTCAAGGCGCCGTCGGGCTTCACCCTGACCATGGACAAGACCAACCACCACCTGCACAAGCCGGTGATGATCGGCGAGATCCAGGATGACGGGCAGTTCAGCGTGGTGTGGCAGACCGAGCAGCCGCTGCGCGCGCAGCCGTGGAGCCCGTTCATTCCGGGCAACGACAAGCGGCCGGATTATGCCGTGAAAGGCAACTGAGGCAGGGGGCCGCCGTGCGGCCCATTCGCCGGCAAGGCGCTGCCTTGCCGTTGTAGGAGCCGGCCTTGCCGGCGAATGCCGACTCCAGGACACCGATATGCCCAAGGTCCTCCACCGACTGTTGCTCGCCCTGCTCCTGCTGCCTCTGGCAGCCCGGGCCGCTGGCGACGCCGACTACTTCATCGCCGCCAAGCCCAACGAACAGGCCAGCCTGCTGCAAGGCTGGGCGGCGCAACCCGACCCCGCGCGCCTCGAACTGCTGAGTTCGCTGCAGCAAGGCCGCCTGGGCCCGGACGACAGCCGCAAGCTGCGCCTGAACAACCGCCTGCGCGGCCTGGTGGACAACGCCCTGGCCAGCCATCAACTGCTCAGCGATGACGCCAGGGTCCGCCTGGCCGCCGCCCAGCAACTGCAGAAAAGCGCGCAGCCCGCTCAGGTCGCCTTCCTCGACCGGCGCTTTGCCAGCGAGCCCGACGCCGCCGTGCACGCAGCCCTGGGCCTGGCCCTGGCCAACCTGCAACTGGTCGCGACAGACCCCGCCGTACGCCTGGCCGCCGTGCGCCTGCTGGGCGAAACCGGCGACCCGATGGCCCGCACCCGCCTCGAAAGCCTGCTCGACCCCAGTGTGGAAACCGACCCCACGGTGCGCACCGCCGCCGAAACCAGCCTGGCCCAGGTCAAGCGCAAGCTGCTGATCGGCGAGCTGCTCGGCCAGGCCTTCAGCGGGCTGTCGCTGGGTTCGATACTGCTGCTGGCAGCCCTGGGCCTGGCGATCACCTTCGGCCTGCTGGGGGTGATCAACATGGCCCACGGCGAAATGCTGATGCTCGGCGCCTACAGCACCTACGTGGTGCAAGTGCTGGTGCAGCGCTACGCCCCCGGCGCGCTGGACTTCTACCCGTTGCTGGCACTGCCGGTGGCCTTCGGTGTGAGTGCCGGGGTCGGCATGCTGCTCGAACGCACGGTGATCCGCCACCTGTACGGGCGCCCGCTGGAAACCCTGCTGGCCACCTGGGGCATCAGCCTGATCCTGATCCAGGCCATCCGCCTGCTGTTCGGCGCGCAGAACGTCGAGGTGGCCAACCCGGCCTGGCTCTCCGGCGGCCTGCAGGTACTGCCCAACCTGGTGCTGCCCTACAGCCGCCTGGTGATCATCGGTTTCGCCCTGTGCGTGGTGCTGCTCACCTGGCTGCTGCTCAACCGCACCCGCCTGGGCCTGAACGTGCGCGCCGTCACCCAGAACCGCAACATGGCCGCCTGCTGCGGCGTGCCCACCGGGCGCGTGGACATGCTCGCCTTCGGCCTGGGTTCGGGTATCGCCGGCCTTGGCGGCGTGGCCCTGAGCCAGATCGGCAACGTCGGCCCGGATCTGGGCCAGAGCTACATCATCGACTCGTTCCTGGTGGTGGTGCTCGGTGGCGTCGGGCAACTGGCCGGCAGCCTGTGGGCCGCGTTCGGCCTGGGCATAGCCAACAAGTTGCTGGAGCCGCAGATCGGTGCGGTGCTCGGCAAGATCCTCATCCTTGCGCTGATCATTCTGTTCATCCAGAAGCGTCCGCAAGGCCTGTTCGCCCTCAAGGGACGGGTAATCGACTGATGAACCAGCCACTGCTTGTCACTGCTACACAAAAGGCCGGCCCGCGCCTGACCCTGGCCGTCGGCGCCCTGGTGCTGCTGGTGCTGATCGCCCTGCCACTGCTGTCGTTGCTGCCAGCCGGCCACAGCCTGCAGGTGTCGGCCTACACCCTGACCCTGGTGGGCAAGATCCTGTGCTACGCCATCGTTGCCCTGGCGCTGGACCTGGTGTGGGGCTACGCCGGGTTGCTGTCGCTGGGCCATGGCCTGTTCTTCGCCCTGGGCGGCTACGCCATGGGCATGTACCTGATGCGCGAAGCGGCCGGCGACGGCCTGCCGGCGTTCATGACCTTTCTGTCGTGGAGCGAGCTGCCGTGGTACTGGGCCGGCACCCAGCACTTTGCCTGGGCACTGTGCCTGGTGGTGCTGGCGCCGGGGCTTTTGGCGCTGGTGTTCGGCTACTTCGCGTTCCGTTCGCGGATCAAGGGCGTGTACTTCTCGATCATGACCCAGGCCCTGACCTTTGCCGGCATGCTGCTGTTCTTTCGCAACGAGACCGGCTTTGGCGGCAACAACGGCTTCACCAACTTTCGCAGCATCCTGGGTTTCGAGATCACCGCCCAGGGCACCCGCGCGGTGCTGTTCCTGCTCACCGTGGCCTTGCTGGCGGGCAGCCTGTACCTGGGCTGGCGCCTGGCGCGCAGCAAGTTCGGGCGCGTGCTCACGGCGCTGCGCGACGCCGAGAACCGCCTGATGTTCTGCGGCTACGACCCGCGTGGCTTCAAGCTGTTCGTGTGGGTGCTGAGCGCCGTGCTGTGCGGCCTGGCGGGTGCGCTGTACGTGCCGCAGGTGGGCATCATCAACCCCAGCGAGATGTCGCCCACCAATTCCATCGAGGCCGCCGTGTGGGTAGCCCTGGGCGGGCGCGGCACGCTGATCGGGCCGTTGCTGGGCGCCGGCGTGGTCAATGGCATGAAGAGCTGGTTCACCGTGGCGTTCCCCGAGTTCTGGCTGTTCTTTCTCGGTGCGCTGTTCATTCTGGTAACGCTTTACCTGCCCAAAGGCGTGGTCGGCCTGCTGAAGAAAAGGGGTGAACAATGAGAAGCGTACCACTGCCTGCCGTACACCCCGAGTTCATGCTCGAACCGATCATCGACGCCGGCAGCGGTCGCGATGCCATCGGCCTGGGCCAGGCACGCCAGCCGGGGCTGGACGTGCGCCACGGCACGGTGCTGACGCTGGAGGACATCAGCGTGAGCTTCGACGGCTTCAAGGCGCTGAATGCGCTGAACCTGTACATCGGCGTGGGCGAGTTGCGCTGCATCATCGGGCCCAACGGGGCGGGCAAGACCACGCTGATGGACGTGATCACCGGCAAGACCCGCCCCACCACCGGCAAGGCCTGGTTCGGCGAGACCCTGGACCTGACGCGCATGAGCGAGGTGCAGATCGCCCAGGCCGGCATCGGGCGCAAGTTCCAGAAGCCGACGGTGTTCGAGGCCTTGAGCGTGTACGAAAACCTGGAACTGGCGCAGAAGGCCGACAAGTCGGTGTGGGCCAGCCTGTGCGCAAGACTCGGCGGCGAACAGCGCGACCGTATCGACCAGGTGCTGCAGACCATTCGCCTGACCGGGTCGGCGCAGCGCCCGGCGGGGTTGCTGTCCCATGGGCAGAAGCAGTTTCTGGAGATCGGCATGCTGCTGATGCAGGACCCGCAGTTGCTGCTGCTGGACGAACCGGTGGCGGGCATGACCGACGCCGAGACCGAATTCACCGCCGAGCTGTTCAAAAGCCTGGCCGGCCGGCATTCGCTGATGGTGGTGGAGCACGACATGGGGTTTGTCGGCAGCATTGCCGACCATGTGACGGTGCTGCACCAGGGCAGCGTGCTGGCAGAGGGTTCGCTGGAACAGGTGCAGGCCGATGATCGGGTGATCGAGGTTTATCTGGGGCGCTGAAAAGCTTCGCCGGCAACGCCGGCTCCTACAGAGACACCGCGGCTCTTGTAGGAGCCGGCGTTGCCGGTACAGACAAAAAAGGACAAGGCACATGCTGAAAATCGACACCCTGCACCAGTACTACGGCGGCAGCCACATCCTGCGCGGCCTGTCGTTCCAGGCCAAGGTCGGTGAGGTCACCTGCCTGCTGGGCCGCAACGGCGTGGGCAAGACCACCCTGCTGCGCTGCCTGATGGGCCTGCTGCCCGCCCGCGAAGGCAGCGTGCACTGGGAGGGCCAGGCCATCACCACGCTCAAGCCGCACCAGCGCGTGCACGCCGGAATCGCCTACGTGCCCCAGGGCCGCGAGATTTTCCCGCGCCTGACGGTGGAGGAGAACCTGCTGATGGGCCTGTCACGCTTCGGCGCCAGCCAGGCGCGGGAGGTGCCGGCCTTCATCTACGAACTGTTCCCGGTACTGCTGCAGATGAAACACCGCCGCGGCGGCGACCTGTCCGGTGGCCAGCAACAGCAACTGGCCATCGGCCGCGCCCTGGCCAGCCGCCCGCGCCTGCTGATTCTCGACGAGCCCACCGAAGGCATCCAGCCATCGGTGATCAAGGAGATCGGTGCGGTGATCCGCCAACTGGCCGCGCGTGGCGACATGGCGATTCTGCTGGTGGAGCAGTTCTACGACTTTGCCGCCGAACTGGCCGACCAGTACCTGGTGATGTCCCGCGGCGAGATCGTGCAGCAGGGCCGCGGGGAAAACATGGAGGCCGAAGGTGTACGCGGCCTGGTTACGATTTAATCTGTGCGCCTGTCCCGTTTCGAGAGCCTGTCATGAATCACATCCGCGACGCCGTGCACGCCGACCTGCCGGCCATCCGTGATATCTACAACGATGCGGTGCTCAACACCCTGGCGATCTGGAACGAGCAGACGGTCGACCTGGGCAATCGCCAGGCGTGGTTCGCGGCGCGCCAGGGGCAGGGTTATCCGATACTGGTGGCGGTGAATGAGGCAGGGGACGTGCTGGGCTATGCCTCGTTCGGCGACTGGCGCCCGTTCGAGGGGTTTCGCCACACCGTGGAGCATTCGGTGTACATCCGCAGCGACCAGCGCGGCCAGGGCCTGGGGCCGTTGCTGATGCAGGCGCTGATCGAGCGTGCCAGGGGCTGTGGCAAGCATGTGATGGTGGCGGCGATCGAGAGCGGCAATACGGCGTCGATCCGCCTGCACGAGCGGCTGGGCTTCACCCTGAACGGACAGATGCCGCAGGTGGGGGTGAAGTTCGGCAAGTGGCTGGACCTGACCTTCATGCAGCTGATGCTGGCACCGGGGGCGCAGCCCCCACAGGGCTGAGGGCCTCATCGCGGGTCAGCCTTGCACAAACCTTCCCAGGCGCTGCTTCAACATCGAGTTCTCACTGCGCAACTGCTTCACTTCCTCCAGCAGCTCCAGCGCCAGCGCCACCCCTTCCCACTCCAGTTCCAGCTCCTGGTGCAGCTTGGCCGCGCGCTTGGCCAGCACCGGGGCACGGTCGTCGAACACCCATTCCTCCGGCGTTCGCCCCGAAGGTTCAACGATGCCGTGTTCGACGATCTCGATCACGTAGGCTGCCGGTACATCGGCCTCCTGACAAAGGGTTCGCATGTCCAGTTGAACGATCAGGGTACTGCTCATGGTCACTTACTCCATTGAGTTCGCGGGTTGAACCCGGCCTTCTCCGACAGTTTGGTCCACAGTTCGCGGGCTTCAGCGCTCGATTGCGTCGGCATCACCACCTTCAGCTGCGCATACAGGTCGCCACGCTGGCCTTGCTTGTTGCTCAGGCCCATGCCCTTGATGCGCAGGCGCTGGCCGCTCTGGCTGTCGGGGCGGATGGTCAGGTTGACCTTGCCGGTCAGGGTCGGCATCTCGACCTTGGTGCCCAGCGCAGCCTCCCACGGTGCCAGCGGCACGGTGATGATCAGGTCATGACCTTCGACATCGAACAGCGGGTGGGGTGCCAGGCGAATGATCAGGTACAGGTCGCCATTGGCGCCGCCGCCCACGCCCGGTGCACCCTGGCCCTTGAGGCGGATGCGCTCGCCGTCGGTCACCCCGGCAGGGATCTTGACGTTGAGGGTCTTGGTGGTGTCGCCCGTGCGCTGCCCGGCCGCGTTGTACTGCGGCACCTGGAAGCTGATCTTCTTCGACTCGTTGGCCAGGGTTTCCTCGAGGAAAATCGCCAGTTCCATTTCCACGTCCTGCCCTCGCCGACCGGCACTGCGTTGCTGGCCACGGCCAAAGGGGTTGCCGTTGCCACGTCCGGCCGAGCCGAAAATGGAACTGAAGAAGTCCGAGAAGTCGCCGCCGCCAAAGTCGGCACCGCCACCGCCACCGCCACGGCTTTCCCAGCCCGGCGGGCCCTGGAAGGGCCGGCCGTGCTGGCCGTACTTGCGCAGCTCGTCGTATTCGGCGCGCTTTTCAGGGCTGCTCAGGGCCTCATAGGCCTCGTTCACTTCCTTGAAGTGGTTTTCGGCGTCGCGCTCTTTGCTGACGTCCGGGTGATACTTGCGCGCAAGCTTGCGGTAGGCGGTCTTGATCGCCTTTTCATCCGCCGTGGGCTCTACGCCAAGGATCTTGTAATAGTCTTTGAAGTCCATCTTTACGATTCACCATCGGTTATCGAATGCATCACTGCTGTGAAGATTGGGGTCAAGCATAGCCTTTCAAGTCGGACAAAGGATTGCTGTCGAGCAGATATTCGGTCTTGATTCTGCCGATGGCTGGCATAAACTGCGCGGCCGTTTTTCCCCCGGAAGCACACCCATGAGTCACGCATCCCCGGCCCGCGCCTGCGGTATCGACTTCGGCACCTCCAATTCCACCGTCGGCTGGCACCGTCCCGGCGTGGATTCGCTGATTGCCCTGGAAGACGGCAAGATCACCTTGCCCTCGGTGGTGTTCTTCAATATCGAGGAGCGGCGCCCGGTCTATGGCCGGCTGGCCCTGCACGAGTACCTGGAGGGCTACGAAGGCCGCCTGATGCGCTCGCTCAAGAGCCTGCTGGGCTCCAAGCTGATCAAGCACGACACCAGCGTGCTGGGCACCGCGCTGCCGTTCAAGGACCTGCTGGGCATGTTCATCGGCGAGCTGAAGAAGCGTGCCGAGGCCAATGCCGGGCGCGACTTCGACGAGGTGGTGCTGGGCCGCCCGGTGCATTTCGTCGACGACGACCAGGCCGCCGACCAGGAGGCCGAAGACACCCTGGCCGAGGTGGCGAAGAAGATCGGCTTCAAGGACGTGTCGTTCCAGTACGAACCCATCGCCGCAGCCTTCGACTACGAGTCGAGCATCCAGGGCGAAGAGCTGGTGCTGATCGTCGACATCGGCGGTGGTACCTCGGACTTCTCGCTGGTACGCCTGGCCCCCGAGCGCCACATGCTCGATGACCGCCACGCCGACATCCTGGCCACCGGTGGCGTGCACATCGGCGGTACCGACTTCGACAAGCAGTTGAGCCTGCAGGGCGTGATGCCGCTGTTCGGCTATGGCAGCCGCATGAAAAGCGGTGCCTTCATGCCCACCAGCCACCACATGAACCTGGCCACCTGGCACACCATCAACTCGGTGTACTCGCAGAAATCCCAGCTGGCGCTGGGCAGCATGCGCTACGACATCGAGGACACCGACGGCATCGACCGTCTGTTCAAGCTGATCGAACAGCGCGCCGGGCACTGGCTGGCGATGGAAGTGGAAGCCACCAAGATCGAGCTGACCCACAGCGACAGCCGCCTGGTCGACCTAAAGCGCGTGCAGCCTGAGCTGAGTGTGGAGTTGACCCGTGCGCTGTTCGAGGCGTCCATCGACAGCCTGCTCGAACGTGTGCGTGGCAGCGTCGGCGAGCTGCTGAACAAGGCCGGCGTCGGTGTGGCGCAGGTCGACACGGTATTCTTCACCGGCGGCTCCAGCGGCATCCCTGCCCTGCGCCAGAGCGTGGCGGCCATGCTGCCCAACGCGCGCCACGTCGAGGGCAACATCTTCGGCAGCATCGGTAGCGGCCTGGCGATCGAAGCCCGCAAGCGTTACGGCTAGCCCGCCGCCCCACAAGGACGTGAACAGATGAGTTTCAAACCCCTGGCGCTGATCAGCGCCTTGCTGCTGGCCGGTTGCAACGACGACCTGATGACCCTGCGCTTCGAGGACTCGGCCGGCTCGTCGGGCACCGGCCTGGACGCGCGCAAGCAGCAGATGATCGACGAGGCCCTGGTGCAACGCCAGATCGACCCGAAAAGCCTGCGCTGGCGGGTCGACCTCGAAGACCAACACCTGGTGTACGTGAGGGAACTGCAGCCGCTGAGCGAGGCGCAGCGCAAGGCGTTGCGCGAACCGTTCGACGAGATCCTGCAGGCACGCGCGGCGAACACGCTGCAGATCGAACTCACCCTGGACATCACCCCCGAGCAACGCCAGGCCCTGAGCGCGGCAGAGCGCCAGCGGATCGACGCGCTGCCGCAACCGTTGTTGATCCCGCTGGAGCTCAGCCCGACGGTGCTGACCATGGCGCTGATGCCCAGGGACGACGACAACGTGCCGCGGGACGTGACCGAACGCATCAACTCCAAGGTCACCTGCCAACTGCAGGCGCTGCCGGTAAAGCCGTTGCCGGAAGGCATCACCGGCCTGTGGCAGATGACGCTGGACACGGCCAATCAGGTCAGCGTCGAGCTGGGCGAAGCGCACTACCCGGCGCATTACCGGCTGACCGACGCCGGCCTGCAAGGCAGGATCGACAAAGGCGAACTGTGGCTCGTCGAGCCGAACTACCTGTCGGTGGACCCACTGGTGGTGATGCTGGGTTTTTCGGACCTGGGGCAACAGCGGCTGTACCGCAGTTTTCCGTTGCAACCCAATGCTTCGCAGCTGATCCATTCGTGCGAAAGCGCTGCCAATCACTTGCCACGCCCCCTGAGCTTTCGGGTCGGGGACGGTCTGGACCGGCTCGAATCGGTGACCTACAAGGAAGAAACCCAATGAACCTGGCCAGAACCCTGGCACTGTCGAGCGCGCTGCTGCTGGGCGGCTGCGGCGATGAAACATTCATGAGCGTGCGCTTTCAGACCGACGTCGGCACCGCCCGCTGGGGCCTGGACCCGATCAACCTGCAGATGATCGGCGAGGCCCTCGAACAGCGCCAGGTCGACCCCAAGCGCCTGCGTTTCGACGTGGATGCCGAGGACAAGCGCCTGGTGCATGTGGTGCTGCTGCAACCGCTGGATGAACAGCAGCAGGCCGCCTTGCGCGGGCTGTTCGAGGACATCGTGCAGGCGCGCAACGCTGTCACCTTCGCTATCGAAGTCACCCTGCAACCCACCGCCGCCGAGCGCCAGCGCCTGACCCCAAGCCAGCTGCAGGCCCTGGAGGCGATGCCCGCCTCGTTCACCCTGCCCGCCGAACCGGGCGACGAAGTGAGCACGGTGGCCGCGATGCCGGAGCAATGGCCGGGCACCACGATGGATGTCAACGAACAGGTGCAGGCCGAGGTCAGTTGCCTGCTGTACATCAGTCCGCGCCAGTATTACCCGGGCATGACCGACGTCTACGCGGCCAAGGGCGATGACCCGCAGCGGGTGGTGCTGGAGTTTGCCGAAACAGGCGAAGCGGATGCCTTCAGCCTGTGGAAGGTGAGTGCCCGCTACCGCTTCAAGCAGGCCAGCCTGCAGCAGCAGGTCGACAAGGGTGAACTCGCGCTGCTGCCGGCTGACGAGCAGAACCGCAAGAGCCTGAGCATCGCGTTCAAGCTGGCGGACCTGGGCGAGCACGAGCTGATGCGTGCCTACCAGATCGACTATCGGGTCAAGGCGCTGAACAGCCAGTGCTACGCCGAGCAGATGAAGCTCGGGCGGCCGTACACCTTCTTCATGGGTGCGGGGCTGGATCGGGTGGAAGCGGTCACTTATCCACAGAAATGAGTTGGCCTCTTCGCCAGCAAGGCTGGCGAAGAGGCCCGTCGGCCTTACACCAGCTCGGCCCGGCGCAACTCGCTCTTCAGGTACGCATAGTAGATCGGCCCCGCGACCACGCCCGGCAAGCCGAACGCCGCCTCGAACACCAGCATCGCCAGCAGCAGCTCCCACGACTTGGCGCGAATCTGCCCGCCCACGATGCGCGCATTGAGAAAGTACTCGACCTTGTGGATCACGATCAGGTAGCCCAGCGCCGCCACCGCCACCCAGATCGACAGCGACAGGCCGACGATGGTGATCAGCGTGTTGGACATCAGGTTGCCGATCACCGGCAGCAGCCCCAGCAGGAAGGTCAGCACGATCAGCGTCTTGGTCAGCGGCAGATGCACCCCGAACAGCGGCAGCACCACCGCCAGGAATACCCCGGTAAAGGCGGTGTTGAGCAGCGAGATCTTGATCTGCGCGAACACGATGTTGCGAAACGCCTGCACCAGCAGCGACAGGCGCTCGAACAAGGCCGCGGCCAGCGGTTTGCGCTGGGTCAGGTCGGGGATGCGCTGCAAGGCCACGATGGCGCCCAGGATCATGCCGATCAGCAAGGTCACGAACATGTGCGCCGCGCCCTTGCCCACCAGTTGCAGGTCGGCCAGGTGGGTGCGCAACCATTCGCCGATGGCCACCTTGAACTCCGCCGCACTGGCCGGCAGGTAGGCATCGATGAACGGCGGCAACTGCCCGCGCGCCTGGTCCACCAGCAGCATGAACTTGTCCAACGACGCGCCGGGATTCTCCGCCTCGTGCAGCAGAAAGCTGATGGCCCCGGCAAACAGCAGGCTCAGCACGCTCACGATCAGCGTGCCCAGCAACGCCACCGCCACCCAGCGCGCACGCTGCCCGGCAATCAGGTGCTGCAGCTTGGGCGTGAGCATGTTGACCAGCTCGAACACCAGCAGGCCGGCCAGCAGGCTGGGCAGCAGCTTGAGCGGCAGCGCCAGCAGCAACCCGGTGAACACGATGAGCCAACTCGCCAGGACGATCTGGCGCTGGGTAAATGTCATACAACCTCGGAGGCAGAAAGACCACAAAGACGGCAGTCTGCCAGCCTTCTACGAGCAGGCATAGGGGCACGCGGGGCGCGGCGCGCTGGCGTTGCCAGGGCAATCTTTCTATGATGCCCGCCCTCACGGAATGACCGCGCGCCCATGCGCAATCGCAGGAGCGTGCATGCGCGAAAAAGATATCCTCGAAATACTGGTGCCGATTCTCTGCGTGCTGATTGTCTGGCGCATCACGCCGATCTTCTGGACGTTCTTCATGACCTGGCTCAACCGCGTCAGGTACCTGCGCCGCGCCACCCCGATACGCCAGCTGAACGACGGCGAGCGCGAGGCCCTGGCGTTTCTCGGCGGCCCGGCCTACATGCTGCGCAAGCTGGTCGGCACCACCGACCTGCCCTGGAAGAAACTGGCCCACGTCACCGGCAAGCGCGCCGCGGTGTACCGCCTGCAAGGCCCGCTGGACACCTGGGGCTACTCGCTGCAGCACTTCGGCGAAATACACCACCGCATCCAGGGCATCGCGGTGCACATGCCGCTGGAGGACATCGAGGAAAAGACCGAACCGCACAACGAGGTGGAGGTGATGTTCAGCCGGGGCGTGGCCATCATTCTTAGCGTCAATGGTCGGCCCACCCTCATCGAAACCCTGCGCCTGTGGCAGCCTCGCCTGCTGCCGCTGCAGGAACACGCCGACACGGCCAAGGAACCCCATGCGTAAGGTACTGCTGTGCGCGCTCGCGCTGTTGCTCGCAGGCTGTGACAAGGACTTTCTGGTGCTGCACTTCCAGGCGCCGGTGGGCGACCTGTACTACAGCCGGGACGTGCATTACAGCTACCGCGAATCGATCTTCGCGCTGCTGGCCGCGCACCACATCCCCACCGACAGCCTGGTGATGGAGATGGACGAGTACAACGACAAGGTGGTGCACCTGCGCCTGACGGACGACTCACTGAGCCCACAGCAGCTGGACGAGATTCGCGAGGTGTTCGAAGCCATCATCCCGGCACGCAATGCGGTGACCCTGAACATGAAGCTGCGTTTCGACGCCGACCAGGCCCAGGGGCTGACCGGCCAGCGTCAGGGCACGGGCGCGCCGCCGCGTCACTTCGACACCACCGTGCTGACCCCGCAGAACCTGCACATTGCCCTTGGCCAGGGCATCGGTACCCCGCCGCACAGCAACCCCTACCTCAAGGTGCTGCCGCAGGCCGATGACCAGATGCTCTGCACCCTGGAGGCCGGCATGACTCCGACACTGCCGTTCTACATGCTCGCCACCGGGCCAGGCGAGCTCGGCTCGGGCCGTCAGGGCCTGCTGCACGTGCGCAACCGCGACTTCCAGGCCGCCCAGGTGCCAGTGCACCTGCAGTTCGAAGACGCGGCGCTGCGCCGACTGGTCGATAACGGCACCCTGCAGGTGGCGTTCAGCACCCGCAACTGGCTCGACTACCTGAACCCCGACAACATTCACCTGCACTTCGTGATCGGCCCGCCACTGGTATCGGCGCCGATGGCCGAGATGACCCATGCGCGTGCCCGGGAACTGCACGCCGAGTGCAACCAGCGCATGGACGCACTGGGGCGGCCGTTCTCGTTCTTCTTTGGCGAGGGCGTGGACCGGCTGGTGTATGTGGGCCTGCCGGCACGCGACTGAGCCTCAGCGGGGCTCATTTCTTCTTCAGGCAGGTACTCATGAACGCCTTGCGCTCGTCGCCCTTGAGCGCCTGGGTGGTGGCGTCGGCATTGCAAGTCTTCATCTTCTCCTGCTGGGTCGCGGGCTCGGCCTTTTTCAGGCAGGTGCTCATGAACGCCTTGCGCGCGTCACCCTTGAGCGCCTGGGAGGTGGCGTCGGCATTGCAGGTCTTCATCTTCTCCTGCTGTGCGGTGGCGGCGAACCCCTGCGAACACATCAGGACGCCAAGCAGCAGCAACGGCACACGCAACATTTTCATGGGGCATTCTCCTGGTCGCCACGCCATCCGCGCAGCCTCGACACCAGTGTAGACAAGAATTTTTACAAACCCCTGTCAGCCGCGGCGCGCCTGGCGTCGGTACTGCTCCGGGGTGCACTGGGCCTGGCGCTGGAACATCGCGATAAAAGCCGATGGGCTGCTGTATCCCAGGTCGAAGGCGATCTGCTGGATGCTCTGCTCGCCCTCCAGGGCCTCGATGGCCCGCAGAAACCGCAGACGCTGGCGCCATTCGCCAAAGCTGATACCCAGCTCGCGGATGAACTGGCGGGCCAGGGTGCGCTCGCTCACATGTACGCTGGCCGCCCAGTCGCCCAGCGGACGGTTGTCCCCAGGGTTGCGCTGCAGGGCCTGCAGCACGCTGCGCAGGCCCGGGCCCTGGGCGTACGGCAGGTAGCCGGTGTGCACCGGGGCGCAGTGCAACTGGTCCACCAGCACCTGGGCCAGGCGCTGGTCGGCATCGGTGCGCGGTACCTTGACGTCGCGCCGGGCAAAATCGCCGAGGATGGCCTTGAGGATGTCGCTGATCACCAGGCTGCACGGCTGCGCAGGCAGGCTCTGGCTCAGCTCGCGGGTGATGTACACCGAGCGGTACACCACGGCCTGGGGGTTGTAGCAACCATGCTCGGTGTCCGGCGGCACCCATACCGCGTAGTTGGGCGGCGAGAAGAAGCGCCGGCCGTCGATCTCCAGCTGCATCACCCCGTGGGCGGTGTAGTTGAGCTGGCCCCAGGCGTGACGGTGCGCGGCGCTGTGGGTGTCGGCGCCGAACTCGTCATAGCGGAAGTACACCGGTGCCGGTAGCGCGTCCAGCTGCGGGATGTCGAGGTATTTGCGTGCCATGCTGTCGGTCGAATGCTGTCTGGATCAATGGGCGGGTTGTCTGGATCGCAGTATAAACATCCAGACAGACAGGCGGATAATGACCGCCGTCATCTTCAAAGAGTCCCTGTTGCATGAATTATGCGTTCCCCCTGCTGGCCATTCTGATCTGGGCCGGCAACACCGTGGTCAACAAGCTGGCCGTCGGCGCCATCTTCCCTGCCGAGATCGGCTTCTACCGCTGGGTGCTCGCCGGCCTGCTGCTCAGCCCATTCCTGCTGCGGGCAGTGCTGCGCAACCGCGCGGCGATCCGTCCGCACCTGGGCAAGATTGTCATCCTCGGGGTGCTGGGCATGGCGGTGTACCAGAGCCTGGCGTACTTTGCCGCCGCCATCACCAGCGCCACCAACATGGGCATCATCCTGTCGCTGATGCCGCTGATGTCGCTGGCCCTGGCCATCGCCACCCTGGGCCAGCGCCTGAGCGCCGGCGCGCTGCTGGGTGCGCTGGTGTCGTTCGCCGGGGTGCTGGTGGTGGTGTCCGGCGGCGACCCGGCGGCGCTGCTGGCCCACGGCCTGAACCTGGGAGACGCGATGATGCTGATCGCCACCCTGGCCTATGCGGTGTACAGCACCCTGCTGAAAAAGTGGCAGCTGCGCCTGCCGCCGCTGCAACTGCTGTACCTGCAGGTGCTGGTGGCGATCGTGGTGCTGTTGCCGCTGTACCTGTTCTCGCCCAAGGCCGGGCTGAGCGTGGACAACATCGGCCTGGTGCTCTATGCCTGCGTGCTGGCCTCGATCGTGGCGCCACTGGTGTGGATGCAGGCGGTGGTGCGCCTGGGGCCCAGCCGCACCACGCTGTTCTTCAACCTGCTGCCGGCGCTGACCGCGGTGATCGCGGCACTGGTGCTCGACGAACGCCTGGCGCCGTATCACCTGGTGGGCGGCGTGCTGACCCTGGCCGGGGTGATTCTGGCCGAACGCTGGACCACCCCGCTGCGCCGCCTCAAAGCCCCGCCGCCTTCAGACGCGCCGCGTGCTCGGTAAACAGCCGTACCGGGTCGGCGCCCTTGCCCACCGCGCCGAGTGACTGGTTGACGATATCCAGGTGATCCAGCGGGTAGTCGTCGCCGATCACCTGGCCCAGGTGCGAGCTGAACCGCCCGACCATGCCGTCGCACTGGCCCGGTTCACGCTCGAAGGTGCGCGCGAACAGGCGGCAGAAGCGGTTGCTGCCATCGAAGCGGTTGCGCCCGCTGTCGGTGATGCCCGGCTGCAAGGTGCCCGACCACGAGTAGTAGCGCACCCCGTCGACCTCGGCCGGCCCCTGGCCACCCCAGGTCAGCGGCAGGCCCTGTGGATAACGCTGGTTGAACAGGGCCACGCCCTCGAATGTCAGCGACTGGTGCGAGGCGTGGACGTCGATGGGCAGGCCTGCCCCGCGCCAGCCGGTTTCCAGCCAGCCCATCAGCCGTGCCAGCCCGTGCAGCACCAGTTTGAGAAGGCGCCCGCGGGCGGAATCGCCGGGGTAGTGCTTGTCCAGGTAGTCGGCCAGTTCGGAGCCGTGGTTGGGGCCCGCGATGGAGGTGACCGAGGCCACCCATTCCGGGCGCCTGGCCGCCGCATAACGGGCGGTCAGCGCACCCTGGCTGTGGCCCAGCAGGTGAACCTTGTCGGCGCCGGTGCGGCGGCGCAGGTCGTCGATGATGCGCAGCAGCTGTTCACCGCGCACCTCGTTGCCGTGGACCGGCGAGACCTGCACCGGGAACACCGTAGCCCCGCCCCGGCGCAGGGCCGCGACAATGCCGAACCAGTACGGGTACAGCACCAGGCGCACGAAGCCGAGCATGCCCGGCACCAGTACCAGTGGATAACGCGTTGCAAGCGCTTGCGACATGGCGGCCCCTCCCGATCCGTGGCAGTGCGCACCACCCTACAGGCACAACAATGGCAACTGCAATCGAACTCCCGGCGTGCGCTGCGGTTCCAACCCTTATCAGGCCATGACGGCCTTCACAAGGGAGCGAGACCATGTACAAGCACGCCCTGGCAGCCCTGCTGGCAAGCGCCACCCTGGTAGGATGCGGCAGCAACCGCCCTGAAAACCCTGTGGACTACGTGACCTACCGCGAACAACCGCTGGTCAAGCAGGTGGGCAACGGCATGACCATGCAGCAGGTGATCGCCATCGGCGGCAGCCCTTCCTCCGTCATCGACCTGCCCCACGGCGGCACATGCAACAACTACGTGCTAAACCATGAAGGCAAGCAACAGGCTTACTACGTGCGTTTCGATGCCACCGGGCATGTGGATGCCAAGGGCTTCAAGACGTGCGAGCAACGCCAGAAGGACGAACAGGCCCTTCCCGGCGCGTAAAACTTTTAGCGCGCCAATCAATCACACGCTGTGCACCCGACGCGCCGTCAGAGCGTGAAACCCCGTTTTCAGCTTGGAGAACATGATGAGCAACGTTGAACTGACCGATGTACAAACCCTGCGCCACCGCGCCCGCCAGCACGTGGAAGACGGTGCGGTGACCGAAGGCTACACCGCCGACCGCGAAAAGATCCTGCGCCTGCTGAACGAGTCGCTGGCCACCGAGTGGGTGTGCGTATTGCGCTACAAACGCCACTACTTCATGGCCGAGGGAATCAAGGCCAACGTGGCCGCCGAAGAGTTCCTGGAGCACGCCAACCAGGAGATGGAACACGCCGACAAGCTGGCCGAGCGCATCGTGCAACTGGGCGGCGAACCGGACTTCAACCCCGACAACCTGAGCAAGAACTCCCACGCGCAGTACGTGGCAGGCAAGACCCTCAAGGAAATGGTGCTCGAAGACCTGGTCGCCGAGCGCATCGCCATCGACAGCTACCGCGAGATCATCCAGTACATCGGTGACAGCGACCCGACCACCCGGCGCATCTTCGAAGACATCCTGGCCCAGGAAGAAGAGCACGCGGACGATATGGCGGATCTGCTCAAAGGGCTGTAAACCGCAGCGACTTCATCGCGGGTCAAGCCCGCTCCCACAGGGTCCGTGGTGATCCTTGTGGGAGCGGGCTTGACCCGCGATGCGTTTAGCCAGCCTTGACGGTCTTGGGCGCCTTGCCCGAACGCATCTGCTCCAGCAACGGCGTGCACTGGTTCTCGTCCCCGCCGCTGGGCGCCACCAGCGCCAGCAACGCCGCCGCCGGCGCTACCGCCACCCCCAACGCCACCATCCCGGCCCCGCGCAACGCCAGCGGAATTGCCTGCACGCCCGCACTCGGCTTGGCGAACGGCCCGCGCACGTACAACGGCGAGCGCAGCGAGAACAGGCGCAGGCCCTTGGACTCGGGGTTGATCTTCAGGTCCAGTTGCTCGGTGGCGAAGTTGGCCGTGCCATCGATGTAGATGATCGCGTTCTCGGTGTCGAACACGAACAGGCGCGTACTGGCCAGGCCGTCCTTGATGCCGAAGTCCGCCGCCGCGCAGTTGATCTTCACCTCGTTGTCGCCAAACAGCTTGCCCACCACGTAGTTGCCCACGTTGAGCCCGGCGATCTCCATCAGGCCACGGCTGATCGCGCCATCGTTGATCAGCAGCCGCAGGTCGCCATTGGAGGTGCCCAGCAAGGCCGCCACAGAGTTGCCGCGGCCACTGATGTCGGCATCGCCATTGAGCGCACCGAAGCTGGTCTTCATCGGTTCGAAGGTGGGGAACAGCTGCTTGAGCTTGAAGTTGCGCGCACTCAGGCGCGCACGCCCCTGCATCGGCACCGCGCGGCCATCCAGGCGGATCTGTGCATCCAGCTTGCCGCCGGCCACGCCGAAACTCAGCGGCTCCAGGCGCAGAACGCCGTCATCGAGCACGAAGTGCGCGGCCAGGTCCTTGAAGGGCAGTTCTTCGCTGTGCACGATGCGCTTGCCGCTGAAGCTCACGTCGGCGTCCATGGTGCGCCAGCGCTCGGTGCGAAACTCCTCCACCGGCAGCACCTTGCCGGCCGGCTGCTTGCTCGCGCCACCACGGGCCTTCTGTTCGGCGTTGGAGTCGGCGCCGATCAGCGGGCCAAGATCCTTGAACAGCAGTTGGTTGGACACCAGCTTGCCGGTGAGCTTTGGCCGCGGCTGGCTGGCGACGAAAGCCAGGTCGCCATGGATATCGCTGTCGCCGATCTTGCCGTTGAAGCCCTCGTAGCGGAACACCGCCCCGCCCGGCTCGTGCAGCTTGGCGATCAGGTGGCCGTCGGTGGAATAGGCCGGCGAGTCGGGCAGGGTCACGCCGGTCAGTGGGTACAGATTGCCCAGGCTTGCGCCCGACAGGCGCAGGCGCAGGTCGAGCGCGCCAAGGTTGCGCGGGTCGGTCAGGGTGCCGGCCACCGCGACGCGCGTGTCGGCGATGCGCACGTCAGCCTGCAGCGGAAACGGCTGCGTGGCGTCCTGCAGTGCCAGCAGCCCGCCGATCTTGCCGCTGCCATTCAACGGCTGGCCCTTGTAGCGGCCGTCGACCTTGAAGCCGAAGGCGTAGTCCTGGGGCGCCGAACCCTGGCTCGCCGCCTTGTCGGCGCTGGCCTTGCCGACGATGTCGGTGAACGGGATGGGCTTGCCCAGCGGGTCGACCTGCACCTTCACCACGGTCTTGAGGGTCTGGTCGTCGAAGGCCACCTCGCCCTTGTCGAAGCCGATGGCACCGATATCCAGCACCCATTTGGAAGGCTCGGCGTTCTCGTCCTTGGGCCCGAAATCGAAGGTCCAGTTGGCGCGGCCATCGGCCAGGCGCTTGAGGCTGGCCACCGGCAGGGTCAGGTCGATGCGCGGGATCACGATGCGCTGGGCCAGCAGCGGCAGCGGCGAGAGGCGAAACTCCACGCGCTGCAGGCCGACCATCTGCGGCGCCTTGAGCCACTCGGGGTTGCCCAGGGTCAGGTCCTGGGCGATGAAGCGCGGCCATGGCACCCAGGCGCGCCAGCCGCCCTCGTCGCGATCGCGCTGCCAGCGCACGGCCAGGTCGCCATTGATCGCAAAGGGTCGGTGCAAGGCCTCGGAGACCTTTTCGTTGAGGGTGGGCTTGATGCGGTTCCAGTCGAAGGTGGCGATGACGATGATCAGGACCGCCAGCAACAACAGCACAGTGGCGAAGGTCCAGGTGAGAATTTTGGCAGGGCGCGTCATTGCACGAATCTCCTGATGACAGCATGGCGAACAGCCATGCCCGTTGAGGGCACTTAACACTTCCGACTATCAATGCCGTCGATTGTTACCATTATCTTTATGAACTTCTTTATCTGACCCCCAAGCGTAGCATTGGCGCCGTACCCACTTACCAGCCCTCCCAAGGAGCGCCAGATCATGAAACGCCCATTGCTGCTCAGTTTTGCCCTCAGCCTGCTGGCTGCCAACGCCTTCGCCGTACCCGCCACCGAACAGAACCTCTCGGCCGAAGCCCGCGACAGCGCCAGCGTCATTGCACAACCCCTCAAGACCCTGGCCGAAGGCGGTTCTGACCGCCTGATCGAGCGCAGCAACCGCGTTGCCGAAGGTGGTTCCGACCGCCTTGTCGAACGCAGCACTCGCATCGCCGAAGGCGGCTCGGACCGTCTGATCGAACGCAACAGCCGCGCGAGCTGAGCCCATGCGCCAGTGCCCGCGCCCACAGCCCGGTCCATCGACCGGGCTTTGTTTTTTGCGGCCCAGGCCCTAGAGTGCAGGGCTGTATGACTGTGAACCGATACTCGCCATGCTGCCGCGCGCCGAACAAAAGCTACAGACCCGACAGGCCCTGCTGGATGCCGCCCGCCACCTGATGGAGAGCGGCCGAGGCTTCGGCAGCATCAGCCTGCGCGAGGTAGCCAAGACCGCCGGCATCGTGCCCACCGGCTTCTACCGCCACTTCTGCGACCTGGACCAGCTGGGGCTGGCACTGGTCAACGAGGTGGACGAAACCTTCCGCCAGACCATCCGCCTGGTGCGCCACAACGAATTCGAGCTGGGCGGCATCACCGATGCTTCGGTGCGCATCTTTCTCGATGTGGTGGCGGCCAACCGGGCGCAGTTCCTGTTCCTGGCCCGCGAGCAGTACGGTGGCTCGCAGCCGGTGCGCCAGGCCATCGCCAAGCTGCGCGAAGGGATCAGCTCGGACCTGGCGGCGGACCTCCAACGCATGCCGCGCTGGCGGCATCTGGACGACGCGGCACTGGGGGTGATGGCCGACCTGGTGGTCAAGACCGTGTTCGCCACCCTGCCCGAGCTGATCGACTCGCCGGCCGAGCCGGTACCGGGGCAGTTGAGCGCGCAGGCGAAGATCACCCAGCAGTTGCGCTTCATCTTTGTCGGGGCCAAGTACTGGCAAGGGCTCGGCGATCTGCGCTGAGCCCTTGGCTTGCCAGCGAAGGGGTGCTCAAGCCGAACCGCAATTCCTGCTACCATGCGCCACAAACGCCCACCGCGACGACGCCTCTCCATGCCCGACCTTCGTACCGCCCAGCCTGAACTCCCTGCCCTGCTCGACAGCGTCCAGCAGCACTTCGCCCAGCGCATCGTGCCGCTGTGGCAAGGCCCGGGCTGGAACGCGGACATGGCCCTGCCATTCGAAGCCCTCGACCCGCAGCACCGGCCCCTGCCGGTACAGCGCTACCGTGCCATGGCCTGCGCGCGCCAGCTGTACCTGTTCAGCAGCCGCATCGAGCAGCCCGGCGCCGCGCAACGTGCCGCCGCCCTGCTGCGCACCCTGCAACGCCACTTTCACGACGCCGAGCACGGTGGCTGGTTCTACAGCATCGACGCCCAGGGCAACCCGCTGGACCGCACCAAGGACCTCTACACCCACGCCTTCATCGTGTTCGCCTGCGCGCATTACTGGGGCAAGGTGAACGAAGCAATGGCCGAGTCGACCTTGAATGCAGCCCTTGAAGTGGTGCTGGAGCGCTTTGCCACCGAGCACGGCCTGTACGAGGCGAGCCTGGCCGAAGACTGGTCGACGCTGGGCAGCGGGCCGTTGCAGAACCCGCTGATGCACCTGGCCGAAGCCTTCCTCGCCACCCTGTCGGTGCGTCACGACGCGGTGGTACAGGACGCGCTGGTGAACCTCACCGAGGCCATGCAGGCGCACTTCATCGACCCGGCACATGGGGTGATGCTGGAAAAACCGCGCGGGGCTGTGGATAACTGGTTCGAACCCGGGCACCAGTTCGAGTGGTTCTATCTGCTCGAATCCTCACCGCTGCTGCGCGGCGGCGCGCTGCATGGCTCGTTGAGCCGCGCATTCGGCTATGCCGAGCAACAGGGGGTAAAGGACGGTGCGGTGCTGGCGATGCTCAATGTCGACGGCAGCGTGCGTGACGCCACCCAGCGCATCTGGGCCCAGGCCGAATACCTGCGTGCGTTGGCGCTGCGGCCCGACAGCGCGGGCAAGGTGCTGGCGCAACTGCAGGCATTGCAGCAGAACTTTCTGCATGACGGCGGCTGGCATGAATGCCGCGACGCCAGTGGCGCGGTGAGCCGGCACGATATGCCGTCGACCACGCCGTACCACCTGGCGACCTGCCTGGAAGGGTTGCAGCGCGCCCTCTGACGCCTTCGCCAGCAACGCTGGCTCCTACATGAGTTGCAGGAGCCGGCCTTGCCGGCGAAAGTGCACTCAGGCCTTCGAACGATCGATCGAGAACCCCGCCCACGCCTGGCTCACCGGCATCAGCTCGAGGCCGTTGATGTTGATGTGCGCCGGCTGGTTGAGAATCCAGAAGATGGTCTCGGCAATGTCCTGCGGCTGGATCGGCTCGGCACCGGCATAGGTGGCGTCGTAGCGCGCCTTGTCACCCCCGAAGCGCACCAGCGAGAACTCGCTCTCGCACAGCCCCGGCTCGATGTTGCTGACCCGCACGCCCGTGCCCTGCAGGTCGCAGCGCAGGCTCAGCGAGAACTGCCCGACGAACGCCTTGGTACCGCCATACACATGGCTGCCCGGGTACGGATAGTTGCCCGCCACCGACCCGACGTTGAGGATCGTCGCGCCACGCCCGTGGGCGATCAGGCGCGGCAGCAGCAGGCGGGTGCTGTACATCAGGCCCTTGATGTTGGTGTCGACCATGGTCTCCCAGTCGTCCAGGTCGCACTTGGGCGCCGGGTCGGCACCCAGGGCCAGGCCGGCGTTGTTGATCAGCCCGCGCAGCTTGGCAAAGGTCGGCGGCAAGCCTTCGATGGCCGCTTCCATGGCCTTGCGGTCACGCACATCGAGTACCAGGCCATGCACTTCGGTCTGCTTGGACAGCTCCGCACACAGCGCCTCCAGGCGCTCCTGGCGCCGACCGGTCAGCACCAGCGACCAGCCCGCCTCGGCGAAGCGACGTGCGCAGGCTTCGCCAAAACCGGAGGTGGCGCCCGTGATGAATACGGTGGAAGTCATGGAAAATCTCCTCGGGAAAACGTGCCCACGGGCAACTGATCGACAGGGCGTGCAGCATGCCCCGCCACGGCGCTGCGCAGCAAGCCGAAAATCAACTGTACAAAAAACGATCAAAACCCTGAAAGCCTTGCCCCGCAAGGCCCGGCGCGAGCTGTACGCACGTTATCCACAGGCCCTTCCACACAGACTGGGGGCAACTGCACAGGCTGCGGCCCACGGTTTGAGCGGGCTGTGGCCTGGCGTGGGAAGTATTTCGCTTGACCTGGCGGCCGCCCCTTGAACAACGCGACAGTCAGAGATGCAAAAGGATAACTGCAGTGATGGCCCGAGGCCTTTGATCTCGCTGCCTGCGCCAGTCTTTCCAGTGCTTGCCCACAGAGTTATCCACAGGCTGCACAGGTGAAATGAGGGGCAATCGACCTCGCCATAAAAGCCTTGGCAAATGCCCGCTGCAGCGTCAGAAAAACCGCTGCTCAAAAAACAACCACACCTCTGTAAGCCTTGTATTACATGGTCTTCAGCCATGTACTACCAAGTTACCCACAGTCGGTTCCACACGAATCGGGGACAACTTCAATGCCTTTGAAAACAAGTGCCTGGAGCGACGTTGTGTCGCGTTACCTGCACACCTTCAAATAACTTTTCCACAATCTGCCGCAAGGCCGATCTGCGGCCCGATCGCGGGTCAAGCCTGCTCCCACAAGGTTCACCGCTGCCCCTGTGGGAGCGGGCTCGACCCGCGATTGGGTCGTAATACGCACAAAAAAAACCCCGGCAAGCCGGGGTCTTCTTTAATGTTCGCCGTCAGTGCCCACCCAGATACGCGTTGCGCACCTCCTCGTTGACCAGCAGTTCCTGCCCGGTGCCGGTCATGCGGATCTGCCCGTTGACCATCACGTAGGCGCGGTCCGACAGCTTGAGCGCATGGTTGGCGTTCTGTTCCACCAGGAAGATGGTCATGCCGGTCTTGGCCAGCTCGCGCAAGGTCGAGAAGATCTGCTTGACCACGATCGGCGCCAGCCCCAGCGACGGTTCATCCAGCAACAGCAACTTGGGCCGGCTCATCAGCGCCCGGGCAATCGCCAGCATCTGCTGCTCGCCACCGGACATGGTCATCGCCCGCTGGTTGCGCCGTTCCTTGAGCCGCGGAAAAAGCTCGAACATGCGCTGCATGTCCTCGCCGGCGAACTTGTCGCCAATCGGGATGGTGCCCATCATCAGGTTCTCTTCCACCGACATGTCCGGGAACACCCGGCGCCCCTCCGGCGACTGCGCAATGCCGTTGGAGGCGATGTAGTGGGACGACTTGTGGGTGATATCGGTGCCCCGGTAGAGGATCTGCCCCGACGCCGCGCGCGGCTGGCCGAAGATCGACATCAGCAGCGTGGACTTGCCCGCGCCGTTGGAGCCGATCAGGCTTACCGTCTCGCCTTCGTCGATGTGCATCGAGACCTTTTTCAGCGCCTGGATCGGGCCGTAGAACACGTCCAGGTCCTTCAGTTCGAGGATCGGTACGCTCATGCCAGCTCCTCTTCATCGGCGCCCAGGTAGGCCGCGATCACCGTCGGGTTGTTGCGGATCTCCTGCGGCGCGCCCTCGGCGATCACGTTGCCGTGGTCCAGCACCACGATATGGTCGGAAATGCTCATTACCATGCCCATGTCATGTTCGATCAGTACCACCGTCAGGTCATGCTCGTCGCGCAGCACGCGGATCATGCGGCTGAGCGCCTCGGTTTCCTGCGGGTTTAGGCCGGCGGCGGGTTCGTCCAGGCAGATGATCTGCGGGCGCGTGCACATGGCCCGGGCAATTTCCAGGCGGCGCTGCTGGCCATACGAGAGCTCGCCGGCCAGGCGGTTGGCGCAGTCCACAAGGTCGACCACCTCCAGCCAGTAGAAGGCATGGTCCAGGGCGTCGCTCTCGGCCTGACGGTAGGCCTTGGTGTTGAGCACTCCGGCCAGCAGGTTGCGGTTGACCCACATGTGCTGGGCCACCAGCAGGTTCTCCACCACCGACATTTCCTTGAACAGGCGAATGTTCTGGAAGGTACGCGCCAGCCCCGCCCGGTTGACCAGGTGGGTGCCGCCGAACATCTTGTAGTACAGGCGGCTGGCAAAGCTTCTGGGCGACACGAAGTCGGCCGCCTGGAAGCGTTCGCCCAGCAGCTGGATGACATTGGTGCGGGTGCCGCGCAGGTTCAGCTCGATCTTGCCGCCGCTGGCCTTGTAGAACCCGGTAAGGCAGTTGAACACGGTGGTCTTGCCCGCGCCGTTGGGGCCGATAAGCGCGAAGATGGCGTTGCGCCGGACCTTCAGGCTCACGTCGCTGAGCGCCTTGATGCCGCCGAACTGCATCATCAGGTTGTCGACCGAAAGAATCACTTCGTCGCTCATGGCGCCACTCCTTTACGCGGGACCACACCGGTGCGGCTGATGCGGATCAGCCCACGCGGTCGCCAGATCATCATCAACACCATCAGCACACCGAACAGCAGCACGCGGTACTCGGAGAAGCTGCGCAGCAGCTCCGGCGCCACGGTCAGCACGAAGGCGGCGATCACCACCCCGACCGTCGAGCCCATGCCGCCGAGCACCACGATGGCCAGGATCAGCGCCGACTCGAAGAAGGTGAACGAGGACGGGTTGACGAAGCCCTGGTAGCTGGCGAAGAACACCCCGGCCAGGCCTGCGGTGGACGCACCCAGGGTGAACGCCGAGAGCTTGACCAGCACATGGTTCAGGCCCATCGAGCGGCAGGCGATCTCGTCCTCGCGCAGCGCTTCCCAGGCGCGCCCCACCGGCATGCGGGTGAGCCGGTGCTTGATGTACAGCACCGCCAGCACCACCAGGAACAGCACGATGTAGATGAACAGGAATTTCACGTTGGGGTTGTAGTCGATGCCGAAGAACTCGTGGAACGGTACCCCGCCGTCCTTGGCCCGGCGCCCGAATTCCAGGCCCATGAAGGTCGGCGACGGTACCGGCATGCCGTTGGGCCCGCCGGTGAACGACAGCCAGTTGTTGAGCACCAGGCGGATGATCTCGCCAAAGCCCAGGGTCACGATGGCCAGGTAGTCCCCGTGCATCCTCAGCACCGGAAAGCCCAGTATGCAGCCGGCCAGTGCCGCGGCGATCGCCGCCAGCGGCAGCACCGTCCAGAAGCCCAGCCCCAGGTACTGGTAGCCCAGCGCCAGGCCATAGGCACCGATGGCGTAGAACGCCACGTAGCCCAGGTCGAGCAGCCCGGCCAGGCCCACCACGATGTTCAGCCCCAGGCCCAGCAGCACGTAGATCAGCCCCAGGATGACCACGGTAAGCAGGTACTTGTTGGCGAAGAACGGGAACACGATGGCAATCACGATCAGTGCCGGGATGATCCAGCGCAGGCGCGACTTGTAGTCCGGCGCCAGCACATGCACACCCGAGCCACTGCTCTCGAAGCCCTGCAGGATGGCCTGGCCCTTGCTGGTCTGCAGGAACAGGCTGAGCACGAAGCGACCCAGCATCACCCCCGCCACCAGCCAGGCGACACGCGCGGGCTGCATGTTGAAGCTGTAGCCGTCGAGCACCACGCCGACGATGGGGCCGAACACGATCAGGGAAATCAGCCCGGCGAGAACCATATCGACCAGGCTGCGCTTGATATCGATGGAAGCGTTTTTGGCAGCAGACATACTTACACCTTGGCCACGAGTGGGCGACCCAGCAGGCCTTGGGGACGGAAGATCAGGATCAGTACCAGCAGCGAGAAGCTGAACACGTCCTTGTAGTCGGAGTTGATCAGCCCGGAGAACAGCGACTCGGAAATCCCCAGGATGATGCCCCCGAGCATCGCGCCCGGCAGCGAGCCGATACCGCCCAGCACCGCCGCGGTGAAGGCCTTGATGCCGATGATGAAGCCGGCATAGAAGTCGAAGGTGCCGTAGTTCATGGTGATCAGCACGCCGGCCAGCGCGGCCATCACCGCGCCGATGACGAACACGTAGGAGATCACCCGGTCGGTGTTGATGCCCAGGATCGAGGCCATCTTGCGGTCCTGCTGGGTGGCCCGGCACATGCGCCCCAGCTTGGTGAACTTGATGATGTAGGTGAGCGCGGCCATGCCGACGAAGGCTGCCACCAGGATGAAGATCTTGGTGTAGGTCAGTTGCACGAAGCCGGTGCCCACTTCAAGGCGCCAGGCGCCTTCGAGCAGGGTCGGCACGCCCTGTTGGCGGGCGCCCTGGCTGATCTGCGCGTAGTTCTGCAGGATCAGCGAAATGCCGATGGCACTGATCAGCGGTGCCAGCCGGGTGGAGTTGCGCAGGGGTTTGTAGGCGATGCGTTCGATGGTCCAGCCATACACGCCGGTGACCACCACCGTGAAGATCAGCGTCCCGAGCATCAGCAGGGGAAAGGACTCGATACCGAAATACGCCAGCAATGCCAGGCTGATAGCCGCCAGGTAGGCGGAAATCATGTACACCTCGCCGTGCGCGAAGTTGATCATGCCGATGATGCCATAGACCATTGTGTAGCCGATGGCGATCAGACCATAGACCGACCCCAGGGTCAGACCATTGATCAGTTGCTGCAGGAAAATACCATCCATAACGCAATCTCACGTATTTGAGATTGCACAAGCGCCGACCACGTTGCACCGCCGCTGAGGCGGTACAAGCGGCGCCGGGTTGTGCAGATCTACGAGAAAAGACAGGTACGGCAAAAACCGGGGCGCGCCCCGGGCAGCGAGTGCCCGGGGTGCCGGCCGTTGTTATTTTTGTTTTTCCAGTTGGTGATACTTGCCGTCCTTGTCCCACTGGTAGACCACGTAGTCGGACACGGTCAGGTCACCCTTGGCGTCCCACTTCTTCTCGCCCATCACGGTCTGCACCGGGTTGGCCTTGAGCCACTTGGCAGCGTCTTCACCCTTGTTCGACTTGGAACCGTTGAACGCGGCGGCCAGGGCCTGGATCGAGGCGTAGGCGTACAGGGTGTAGCCTTCGGGCTCGGTACCGGCCTTGCGGAACTCGTCCACCACCGCCTTGCTGTCGGGCAGCAGGCGCGGGTCGGCGCCAAAGGTCATGTACACGCCATCGACGTACTGCTTGCCGCCGGCGGTCGACACCAGTTCGTCGGTGACGATGCCGTCGTCGGACATGAACTTGACGTCCTTGAGCCCCTGCTCGCGCAACTGGCGTACCAGCGGGCCGGCTTCGGGGTGCAGGCCGCCGAAGTAGACCACGTCGGCACCGGTGGAGCGGATCTTGGTGACCACGGCGCTGAAGTCCTTCTCGCCACGGGTCAGGCCCTCGTACAGCACCGGGGTGACGCCGCGCTTGGTCAACTGCGCCTTGGTGGCGTCGGCCAGGCCCTGGCCATAGGTGTCCTTGTCGTGCAGCACGGCAACCTTCTTGCCCTTGAGCACATCGACGATGTAGTCGCCGGCCACGATGCCCTGCTGATCGTCGCGCCCGCACATGCGGAACATGGCGCTCAGGCCACGTTCGGTGACCTGCGGGTTGGTCGAGCCGGGGGTGATGGCGATGACCCCGGCCTCGTCGTACACCTCCGACGCCGGGATGGTGTTGGACGAGCAGAAGTGCCCGACCACGCCGATGACCTTGTCCTGGTCGACCAGGCGGTTGGCCACGGCCACCGCCTGCTTGGGCTCGCAGGCATCGTCGCCCTTGACCAGCACGATCTTCTCGCCGTTGATGCCGCCCGCGGCATTGATCTTGTCGGTGGCCGCCTGCGCACCTTTCATGTATTGCTCGCCAAACGCCGCGTTGGCACCGGTCATCGGGCCCGCTACACCGATCTTGACGTCGGCCTGTACATACGAAGACACGCCCATCGCCGTGGCAACGGCGAGGGCCAGAAAGCCTTTCTTGTAAAACGTCTGCGACATGAGGTGGTGCTCCTGAGTTTTTTTGGTTGGCACTACAACGTTCAGCAATTGCGATGAGCAAGGGCCGTGCCATTGGATTTTTATTCTGTAAAAACTCGCGATCAGGTTCGGCAGGCGCCGCTTTCGCGCCTTTTCCACGGGCCGTGCAACCTCCTGCCCTGCACCTGGCGCCACCCACGAACCGCTTGAAGCGCAACCCTTGAGTGCCATCATTGCAACCCTGACCTGTGTTTACGTGCAACCAGCCTGTAACAAGATACGTAACCGAACTGCACATCCTTGGTGCGCATCTGCTACAGCGGGCACCATAAGAGGCTAGCTGGCCAATGCGAAAACCGCCGCTACCCATAGCCTGCTACCGAATTACCCCGTCGGCGCCGGCCTCAGCGGCAAAAAGACTGGCACAATGGGCTGCATTGGCGGCCCCGGATGGGCGCACGCCCGACCTGGAGTCCTTTATGAGCGAAAGTGCCTTCGCCAACCGCATCGTGCAGAGCCTGCTCGATACCGATTTCTACAAGCTGACGATGATGCAGGCGGTGCTGCACAACTACCCCAACGTGGATGTGGAGTGGGAGTTCCGCTGCCGAAACGGCGAAGACCTGCGCCCCTATCTGGCGCAGATCCGCGCACAGATCGAGCGCCTCAGCGAGCTGAGCATCAGTGCCGAGCAGTTGGGCTTCCTGGAGCAGATCAGCTTCATGAAGCCGGACTTCCTGCGCTTTCTGGGGCTGTTTCGCTTCAACCTGCGCTACCTGCACCTGGCCATCGAGCACGATGAACTGGTATTGCGCCTGCACGGTCCGTGGCTGCACGTGATCCTGTTCGAGGTGCCGCTGCTGGCGATCATCAGCGAGGTGCGCAACCAGCACCGTTATCCACAGATCAAGCTGGTGGATGCACGCGACCAGCTGTACCGCAAGTTCGACTGGCTGCGCGCCAATGCCAGCAGCGAGGAGCTGGCCGAACTGCAGGTGGCCGACTTCGGCACCCGCCGACGCTTCTCCTACAAGGTCCAGGAACAGGTGGTGAAGGTGCTGACGGCGGAGTTCCCGGCGCGCTTCGTGGGCACCAGCAACGTGCACCTGGCACGCAAACTGGATATCAAACCGCTGGGCACCATGGCCCACGAGTGGATCATGGCCCACCAGCAGCTCGGCCCGCGGCTGATCGACAGCCAGATCGCCGCCCTGGACTGCTGGGTGCGCGAGTACCGCGGGCTGTTGGGAATAGCACTGACCGACTGCATCACCATGGATGCATTCCTCGGCGACTTCGACCTGTACTTCGCCAAGCTCTTCGACGGCCTGCGCCATGACTCCGGCGATCCGGTGCAATGGGCAGAGAAGGCCATCGCGCATTACCGCAAGCTGGGGATCGACCCGATGACCAAGACGCTGGTGTTCTCGGACGGGCTGAACCTGACCAAGACCCTGGAGATATTCCGCGCCTTGCGCGGGCGCATCAATGTCAGCTTCGGCATCGGCACCAACCTCACCTGTGACATTCCCGGGGTGGCGCCGATGAGCATCGTACTTAAAATGACCGACTGCAACGGCCAGCCCGTGGCGAAGATTTCCGATGAAGCGGCCAAGACCCAATGCCGCGACGCCAACTTCGTCGCCTACCTGCGCCACGTATTCAAAGTGCCCAAGGAGTAACCCATGCAAGCCGTCCAGCGAGAGATTGCGCAGCAGCTCAAGGTTCAGCCGCCGTTCGCCGACGCGGCCGCGCTCGAGGCCGAGAAGGCCCGGCGCGTGGCCTTCATCCAGCAATGCCTGAAGAACGCCGGGCTCAAGACCCTGGTGCTGGGCATCAGCGGTGGTGTCGACTCGCTGACCGGCGCCCTGCTCGCCCAGCGCGCGATCAACGAGCTGCGCGAACAGACGGGCGATGTGCATTACCGCTTCATCGCCGTACGCCTGCCGTACCAGGTGCAGCATGACGAGCATGACGCCCAGGCGTGCATCGATTTCATCCAGCCTGACGAATGCCATACGGTGAACATCGCGCCGGCGGTGCAGGCGCTGGCGGCCGAGGTCGAGGCGCTCAGGGACGGCAAGCCGGCGCTGGTGGATTTCGTGGTGGGCAACACCAAGGCGCGCATGCGCATGGTGGCGCAGTACACCATTGCCGGGGCACGTGGCGGGCTGGTGATCGGCACAGATCACGCGGCCGAGGCGGTGATGGGGTTCTTTACCAAGTTCGGTGACGGGGCCTGCGACCTGGCGCCGTTGAGCGGGCTGGTGAAACATCAGGTGCGCGACATTGCACGCAGCTTTGGCGCGCCGGAATCACTGGTGGAGAAGGTGCCGACCGCCGACCTGGAAGACCTGGCGCCGGGCAAGCCGGACGAGGCATCGCATGGGGTGACCTATGCGCAGATCGATGCGTTTCTGCACGGCGAGGCAGTGAGCGAGGAAGCGTTCGAGATCATCAGGCGCACGTACGAGAAGACGCATCACAAGCGCGAGATGCCGTTCGCCCCATAAAAGCATCGCGGGTCAAGCCCGCTCCCACAGGTACATCACTGCCTTCAAGACCAGTGTTGTACCTGTGGGAGCGGGCTTGACCCGCGATTGGCAACGCCGCGTTACTTCAGGGTAACAGTGCCTTTCATCATCGAGATGTGGCCAGGGAACGAGCAGAAGAAGCCGTACTTCTCGTCAGCCTTGAGCTTGGAAACATCGAAGGTCACCGAGTCCTTCTCACCAGCACCGATCACCTTGGTGTGGGCGATCACGCGGTCATCACCTTCCTTCAGGTAATCCTTGTCGATACCGGCGCTCAGGCCGTCGGTGGCGATTGGCTGCATGTCAGCTTCTTTGCTGATCACCAGGTTGTGGCCCATGACGTTCTTCGGCAGGTTGCCCGAGTGGGTCAATTCGACGGTGAAAGTCTTGCAGCTCTTGTCGATCTCAATGGCCTTGGTGTTGAAGGACATCTGGTCGGTGGAATCGACCGTGACCTTGCAATCGGCAGCGAAGACCTGGGCACTGGCGAGGGTCAGCAGGGATACCGCAACAGCTTTGGCAAACATCGTGAATCTCCTTGGCAGGGGTTTTTTATCCGTTTCTATACTGCCCCAGAGCGTCCCCCACCGGCCTGATATGAGTCAAGGGGCAGGTTAGGCGCGCTGGTAGTAAATTTTCGCTATGGATTGTATACACAAAATCCGCGGGACCATCATGCGCCATTCAGGGACGATGAGACAACCTCTCAATTAGGAGTACAGGACATGTCCCTTGGTAGTCTGATGCGCAGCCTGCTGGCTGCCTATGCCTGCGGTGCCACTGGCAGCAACGTCGAATTCGCGCGCCCGGAGTGATGGGCCGTCACGCCGGGCCTTCATCCAGCGGCAACACCGTCACCTGCACCTGCGGGTCATGGCTGCCCCCGCCCAGAATCACCCCACGCAGCGGTGACACATCGGAAAAATCCCGGCCCCAGGCCAGGGTGATGTGCTCCAGCGCCGGCAGCAGGTTGTTGGTGGGGTCGAAATCCACCCAGCCGTTGACCGGGCAATACACCGACACCCACGCATGCGAGGCATCGGCCCCGATCAGCCGGGCCTGCCCGGGCGGCGGGCGCGTCAGCAGGTAGCCGCTGACATAGCGCGCCGCCAGCCCGCGCGAGCGCAGGCACGCGAGCATCAGGTGGGCGAAGTCCTGGCACACGCCGCGGCGACGCTGCAGCACCTCAACCAACGGGGTGGCCACCTGGGTGGCACCGGCATCGAAGGTGAACTGGCTGAAAATCTGCTGCATCAGGGCCTGCACGCACAGCAGCAACGGCTGGCCCGGGGCGAAACACGGCTCGGCAAACACGACGAAACGCTGCTTCAGCCGCACATACGGCGACTCGAAACGAAAGCGGCACGCCTCCAGCGTGGCCGCAGTCAGCGCCTGCCCCGAATACGCCAGCGCCTGGCACACCTGTTCCCACGGCGGCGAGGCAGCCAGCACCGGCGCGGCGCGCGACAGCACGTTCACCTGCACCCGCGTCACCACGCGCAGTTGATCATGCTGGCGCTCCAGCGCCAGCCGGGTCAGCGGGTTGCCGAAGCCGTCGAGCTCGTCGCGCCGCCGGGTCGGCAGCGGGTCGACCTGCAATTGCCGGTCTTCGCACTGCTGCCAGGCACAGGCCCGTGGCCACAGATGCACCAGTTGCTGGGCCAGGGACACCGGGCTGTCATAGCGGTAATGGGTGTCGTGCAGTACCTGGTAGCGCGCGCTCATCAGGCCGACACCGTCTGCTGGCTGATGTCATCGACATGCACGAAGTGGCGCAGCGCCAGTCGCTCGGAGGCCTGCAGGCTGGCCTTGGCGATCTCGCCCAGCAACTCGGCCAGGCCATCGAGCACCGCGCGTACGCTGGCCTTGCCGAACAGCGCGTGCTCCAGGCTGCCCAGGTCGAAGTGGTACAGGCGCTCGGCCAGCAGGGCCAGGGTCGGGTCTGGCGGGCTGCCGAACTCATCGCTGGATCGCTCCAGGGCACGCACCAGCAGCTTGAGCTGGAACAGCACCGCATGGGGGTTCTGCTGGTCGAGCAGGAGCAGGTCCAGCACCGGGATCAACTGCGCCACCGCCAGGTAGCGCGAGCGGTAGGTGATGCTGCTGTTGCCCAGTTCAAGCAGCCATTCCAAACCCGCCTGGTCGAAGGCGCCGGGGCCGCGCAGAAAACTGGCCAGGCTCAGGCTCAAGCCCTGCAGGCGCTCGATGCGCCGCCCGATCATCAGAAAGCGCCAGCCTTCATCGCGGGTCATGTCGTCCAGGGCAAAGCCGGACAGCGCCGCCAGCGACATCACCAGGCGGTTGAGAAAATCCAGCAGCTCGCCGAAGTCCGCCGTCTGCCCACCCAGCGCCTGGGCTTCGTGCTGCAACTCCACCAGCGCCTGCCAGTTCTCCCGCGAGAGCTTGCCGCGCACCTGGGCGGCGGTCCACTGCAGGCGCTGCAGGTTGGCGCGCAGGCTGAACGCCCAGTCGGCATCGAGCAAGGCGGCGCGCAGGCGCTCGGCCAGGGTGCCCTCGGGGGGCAGCAGCTCAAGCTCTTCGGCCAGGGCCACCGCCGCCTGCCAGGTGGACGGATGTTCGCCATCCAGGTAGCGGCTGAGCAGGATGCGCAGCAGGCGCGCGCTGGTGTCGCAGCGCTCGCAATAGCGGCCGAACCAGAACAGGTTTTCCACGACCCGCGACGGCAGGTACGGGTCCTGGCGGATCAGATCGGCCACGCCAAGGGTGCGGCTGGCCTGCCACTGTTCGCCGACCGGGGCCGCCTCGCCGAGTACCCAGGTGTCCTTGCTGGCCCCGCCGCGCTGCATCGACACCACCTCGGCATCGGCCAGGGCGGCCACCCGGGTCAAGCCGCCGGGCAGCACCCGGTAGCCATCGGCGGTGGCCACCGCATACACCCGCATGCCGATCGGCCGCGCCTGCAGCGTGCCCTGCCATACCGGCGCCTGGGACAACTGCGCCAGTTCCTGTGCCACGTAGGCATACGGGCGTGCACGGATGCGCCCGGCCAAGGCATCGCGCGCCGCCTCGTCCAGGTCGCGCCCGAACAGCGCAGCGAAACTCTGCGAGGGGAACGCCGGCTTGATCAGCAGCTCCGGCAGCCTGGCCAGGGCCTGCTCCAGCGCAGGCGGCTCGCCGCACCACCAGGTGGCGATCGACGGCAGGCTCAGGGCCTCGCCGAACAGGTGCTGGTTGATGGCCGGCAGAAAGCCGAGCAGGCCGGGAGATTCGAGCACCCCGCTGCCCAGCGCATTGGCCACCAGCACGCGGCCCTGGCGTACTGCGTCGAGCAGGCCGGGCACGCCGAGGGCCGAGTCGGTACGCAGTTCCAGCGGGTCGCAGAAATCGTCGTCCAGGCGGCGCATGATCGCGTGTACCCGGCGCAGCCCGCCCAGGGTCTTGAGGTAAACCGTGGCATCGCGCACGGTCAGGTCGCTGCCTTCGACCAGCGGGTAACCCAGCTGGCGGGCGAGGAACAGGTGCTCGAAATAGCTTTCGTTGAAGCGCCCCGGGGTCAGCAGCACCACCAGTGGCGGTTCCTGGCCGCTGGGTGCCAGGCGCAGCAGGCTCTGTTGCAGGTTGCGAAAGAAGCCGGCCAGGTGCTGCACGTGCAGGTCGCGGTACAGGTCCGGCAGGGTGCGCGTGACCAGCGTGCGGTTCTCCAGCGCGAAGCCGGCCCCGGAGGGCGCCTGGGTGCGGTCGGCGGTGACCCACCAGCGCCCATCGGGACCGCGGGCAAGATCGGCAGCGTACACATGCAGGAAGGTCGAGCCGGGCGGCGTGATGCCCTGGCACGGCCAGAGAAAATTGTTGTGGCCGAACACCAGCTCGGACGGCAGCAGGCCTTCGCCGATCAGGCGCTGCGGGCCATAGATGTCGGCCAGTACCGCGTTGAGCAGGTGCGCGCGCTGGGCGATGCCCGCCGCCAGCGCCTGCCACTCCTGCGCGGGGATCAGCTGCGGCAGCAGGTCCAGCTCCCACGGGCGATCGGTGCCGTCGGGGTCGGCGTAGATGTTGTAGGTGACGCCGTTCTCCTGGAGATGACGCGCCAGTTGGGCCTGGCGCTGGGCCAGCTGGGTGGGGCCGCTGCGTTGCAGGTGCTGGTGCAGGCGCTGCCAATGCGGGCGCACGCTGCCATCCGCCGCGAACATCTCGTGGTAGGAGGCAGGGCTTGGTGAGGCCAGCGGGTCAGCCATGGGCGTGCTCGGTGACGGCAGGTGATGCAGGGTAGCGTGTGGCGGGGATGGGGAGAAGGATGGATGTGGCCTTGCGGGCCTCATCGCGGGTCAAGCCCGCTCCCACAGGATAGTCAGTGGCCTATGGATCTGCACTGTACCTGTGGGAGCGGGCTTGACCCGCGATGGCCGCGACGCGTATCAGCGTGGCAACACCGGCTCGCGGGTCTTCTTGCCCTTGCCCTTGCCACCCTTGGCGGCGTCCTTGCGTGCCTTGGCCGCTTCCTGGTTACGCGCAAAGGCGGCCGCCTTGGCCTGCTCGCGCTTGTCCCACGGCTTGGCACCGTCGCTGGCACGCGGCGGCAAGCCGGTGTGCTGGGTCAGGATCTTGGTTTCCTTGGCCACCTTGTGGCTGCCCGCCGGCGTCGAGTTCTTGCGCCGCGCACTCTGGTAGCTGTCGGTCGCCGGCTGGTGCAGCGGGATCAACTGGTGCTTGGCCGGCCCGATCAGGTCGGCACGCCCCATGCGCTGCAGGGCTTCGCGCAGCATCGGCCAGCCCTTGGGGTCGTGGTAACGCAGGAACGCCTTGTGCAGGCGGCGCTGCTCCTCGCTCTTGACGATGGTCACCGCGTCGCTCTTGTAGGTGACCTTGCGCAGCGGGTTCTTGCCCGAGTGGTACATGGCAGTGGCCGAGGCCATCGGCGACGGGTAGAACGCCTGCACCTGGTCGGCGCGAAAGCCATTGCCCTTGAGCCACAGGGCCAGGTTCATCATGTCTTCGTCGGTAGTGCCCGGGTGCGCCGCGATGAAGTACGGGATCAGGTACTGCTCCTTGCCCGCCTCCTTGGAGTACTTCTCGAACATGCGCTTGAAGCGATCGTAGCTGCCGATACCAGGCTTCATCATCTGGTTCAGCGGGCCTTCCTCGGTATGCTCCGGGGCAATCTTGAGGTAGCCGCCCACGTGGTGGGTGACCAGCTCCTTGACGTACTCCGGCGACTCGACTGCCAGGTCGTAGCGCAGGCCCGAGGCGATCAGGATCTTCTTCACCCCCGGCAGGTCACGCGCACTCCGGTACAGCTGGATCAGCGCCGAGTGGTCGGTGTTCAGGTTGGGGCAGATGCCGGGGAACACGCACGACGGCTTGCGGCACGCAGATTCGATTTTCGGGCTCTTGCAGGCAATGCGGTACATGTTGGCGGTCGGCCCGCCCAGGTCGGAGATGACCCCGGTAAAGCCCGGCACCTTGTCGCGGATTTCTTCGATCTCGCGAATGATCGAGTCGTGGGAACGGTTCTGGATGATGCGGCCTTCGTGCTCGGTGATCGAGCAGAAGGTGCAGCCACCGAAGCAGCCACGCATGATGTTCACCGAGAAGCGGATCATGTCGTAGGCCGGGATCTTCTCCTTGCCATACGCCGGGTGCGGGACGCGCGCATAGGGCATGCCGAACACGTAGTCCATCTCTTCGGTGGTCATCGGGATGGGCGGCGGGTTGAACCACACGTCCACCTCGCCGTGCTTCTGCACCAGCGCACGGGCGTTGCCCGGGTTGGTTTCCAGGTGCAGCACGCGGTTGGCGTGGGCGTACAGCACCGCATCGCTGCGCACCTTCTCGTAGGACGGCAGGCGGATCACGGTCTTGTCGCGGGTCATGCGCGGGCTGGCCAGAATCTGCACCACCTTGGCTTCCTGCGGGTCTTCGACCGGGCCCTTCTCCTGCTCGATGGCGCAGGCCTGGGTGTCCTGGGTGTTCACGTACGGGTTGATGATCTTGTCGACCTTGCCCGGCCGGTCGATACGCGTGGAGTCCACTTCGTACCAGCCCTGCGGGGTATCGCGGCGCACGAAGGCGGTGCCGCGGATGTCGGTGATGTCTTCGATCTTGTGGCCGTAGGACAGGCGCTGGGCGACTTCGACGATCGCGCGTTCGGCGTTGCCGTACAGCAGGATGTCGGCGCAGGCGTCGATCAGGATCGAGTGCCGCACCTTGTCCTGCCAGTAGTCGTAGTGCGCGATGCGGCGCAACGAGGCCTCGATGCCACCCAGCACGATCGGCACGTGCTTGTAGGCTTCCTTGCAGCGCTGGCTGTAGACCAGGCTGGCACGGTCGGGGCGCTTGCCGGCCAGGCCGCCCGGGGTGTAGGCGTCGTCCGAGCGGATCTTCTTGTCGGCGGTGTAGCGGTTGATCATCGAGTCCATGTTGCCGGCCGCGACACCGAAGAACAGGTTCGGCTCGCCCAGCTTCATGAAGTCGTCTTTGCTCTGCCAGTTCGGCTGGGCAATGATGCCCACCCGGAAGCCCTGGGCTTCGAGCAGCCGGCCGATGATGGCCATGCCGAACGACGGGTGGTCGACGTAGGCGTCACCGGTCACGATGATGATGTCGCAGGAATCCCAGCCGAGCTGATCCATCTCCTCCCTGCTCATCGGCAGGAATGGCGCTGGCCCGAAGCATTCGGCCCAGTACTTGGGATAGTCGAAAAGTGGTTTGGCTGCTTGCATGTCAGTGACCGGTTCTTGGTATCAGGGAAATCGCGGGCGCGGAATATAGCACAAATTTTGACCAATTCCGACGTCAGAAGTCGGAATTGGCCATCGGCACCTTATTCGTCGTCGTCGAAGTTGTAGCTGCCCGGTGCCAGGTTCTCGAAGCGCGTGTACTTGCCGATGAACGCCAGGCGCACGAAGCCGATGGGGCCGTTACGCTGCTTGCCGATGATGATCTCGGCGATGCCCTTGTGCTCGGTCTCGGGGTGGTACACCTCGTCGCGGTACACGAACATGATCACGTCGGCGTCCTGCTCGATCGCACCCGATTCACGCAAGTCGGAGTTCACCGGGCGCTTGTTGGGGCGCTGCTCGAGGGAGCGGTTGAGCTGCGACAGGGCGATGACCGGGCAGTTGAATTCCTTGGCCAGGGCCTTGAGCGAACGCGAGATCTCGGAAATCTCGTTGGTACGGTTGTCACCGCTGGAGCCCGGGATCTGCATCAGTTGCAGGTAGTCGATCATGATCATGGCGATCTCGCCATGCTCACGCACCAGGCGCCGGGTACGTGCGCGCATTTCCGACGGGCTGATGCCGGCGGTGTCGTCGATGAACAGCTTGCGGTCATTGAGCAGGTTGACCGCCGAAGTCAGGCGCGGCCAGTCGTCGTCGTCCAGCTGGCCGGAACGCACCTTGGTCTGATCGATGCGCCCCAGCGAGGAGAGCATACGCATGATCAGCGATTCGCCTGGCATCTCCAGGGAGTACACCAGCACCGCCTTGTCGCTGCGCAACACGGCGTTCTCCACCAGGTTCATGGCGAAGGTGGTCTTACCCATCGACGGACGGCCGGCCACGATGATCAGGTCGGCCGGTTGCAGGCCGCTGGTCTTCTCGTCCAGGTCGGTGTAGCCGGTGGAAATACCGGTGATGGCGCTGTCGGAGTTGAACAGCGTGTCGATGCGGTCGATGGCCTTGGTCAGCAGTTCGTTGACCCCTACCGGGCCACCGGTCTTGGGCCGTGCTTCGGCGATCTGGAAGATCTGCCGTTCGGCCTCGTCGAGGATCTCGGCGGCGTTGCGGCCCTGGGGGTTGAACGCGCTGTCGGCGATCTCGCTGCTGATGCTGATCAGCTGGCGCAGTGTGGCGCGCTCGCGAATGATCTGCGCATAGGCCTTGATGTTGGCCACCGACGGGGTGTTCTTGGCCAGCTCGCCCAGGTAACCCAGGCCACCGACCTGGGAGCTCAGGCCTTCCTTGTCGAGCTGCTCGTGCAGCGTCACCACGTCGAACGGGGTGTTGAGGTCGGCGAGCTTGTAGATGGCGCGGAAGATCAGGCGATGGTCATGCCGGTAGAAGTCGCCGTCGGAGACTTGATCGAGCACGCGCTCCCAGGCGTTGTTGTCCAGCATCAGGCCACCGAGTACGGCCTGTTCGGCCTCGATGGAATGCGGCGGCACCTTCAGGGCAGCGGTTTGCAGATCATATTGCTCGGGGGCGGTTATCTCGTTCATGGCCACTTGGGAATCAGGGTGTTGAAAAAGACAAAGGGCACGACCTGCAATGCAGGATCGTGCCCGATGTTAACCGGCTGGCACCCAGGGTGCCAGTCGATTGGTCCAGCTTAGGCTGCGACGACAACCACGCGAACGGTGGCTTCTACGTCGCTGTGCAGGTGCACGGCTACGTCGAATTCGCCAACGTTGCGGATGGTGCCGTTCGGCAGACGCACTTCAGACTTGGCCACTTCAACGCCGGAGGCGGTCAGGGCGTCAGCGATGTCGTGGGTGCCGATCGAACCGAACAGCTTGCCTTCGTCACCGGCGGTGGCAGTGATGGTCACTTCCAGCTCGGCCAGTTGGGCAGCGCGGGTTTCAGCCGAAGCTTTCTTGTCAGCAGCCAGTTTTTCCAGCTCGGCGCGACGCTCTTCGAACGCAGCCAGGTTGGCAGCGGTCGCAGCGGTAGCCTTGCCGAATGGCAGCAGGAAGTTACGACCGTAACCGGCCTTAACATTTACCTTGTCGCCCAGGTTGCCCAGGTTGGCGACTTTTTCCAGCAGGATCAGTTCCATTAGGTATAAACCTCTTAACTTTTAACCTTCACCGTTCGCGTCACCGGCATCTTTCGATGCAGAACGACCGCGAAAATCAATCAGGCTGTCGACAATGGCCAGAACCACGAGCAACGGATAAATCAGCTGCATGAACAGCACCAGCGTCACGTACATCCCCACCAGCCAGAACCTGGCCAGGCGCTTCTGCGCGACCAGCCCGTGAATCAGGGCCAGCCCGGCGAACACCAGCGGTACGCTGCACAACGGTGTCAACATCGCCAGTTCGCTGCCGAAATTCGGCGCTATCAGCATGCACACCAGCAGCAACAGCGCCGGTACCAGCGGGAGCCGTATGGCGCGAAACTCGCTGCCAAAGCCTCCCGGGTTGTACAACGCGGCTTGCCAGTAGCGACCCAACATCAGGGCCAGCAGACTGACTGCCTGCAGCAATGCCGCAATCAGGCCGGTAAGCACCGGTGCGATCACGCTCCCCAGGCGGGCCCGCTCTTCTACCGTCAACTGCTGGTAGAGACCGTCGAGCATCTGCGGCAGGGCTTTTTCAAGCACCTGCGCCAGCGCTTCGATCGGTTCGCGGAACACCGAACCCAGGATGACGCCATACACCAGGCCCCAGGCGATGCTGAACAACAGCACCCGGCTCCAGGACTGTCCGGCGCGTAGCAACGCAGCCAGACCGAAGGTTCCCAGCAACACCATCAAGGTGCGCGGTTCACCGAAGAACCACCAGACCAGCGCGGGCAGCAATGCCCAGGCGAGGATCCCGGAGGCGTCCTTGAAACCGCGCCGCAGGAACACCAGGCTCCCGGCGGCGGCACTCAACCAGAACAACAGCGGCAATGCCGCACAACCGACCACTACCAGAGTGGCCTGCACGCGACCGCGCATGATGAAATCAGCTAACGCTCGCATGCACTTTATCCCTTGCTACCTGTCGACGACCCGGTCTCAGCGGCCGTGGCTGTCGGTGTAGGCCAGCAGGGCCAGGAAGCGGGCGCGCTTGATAGCGGTAGCCAGCTGACGCTGATAACGAGCTTTGGTACCGGTGATACGGCTTGGAACGATCTTGCCGGTTTCGGATACATAAGCTTTCAGGGTGTTGAGATCTTTGTAATCGATCTCTTTCACTTCTTCAGCAGTGAAGCGGCAGAATTTACGACGACGGAAGAAACGTGCCATGTAATAGGCTCCTCAAAAGGTCCGTGGATTACTCGTCAGCGTTATCGCTGTTGTCGCTGTTGTCGCTGTCATCGCCTTCGGCGTTGTCAGCGTGCTCAGGACGGTCGCGACGCTCACGGCGCTCACTGCGGTTTTCTTCAGCCTTGAGCATCTCGGACTGGCCGGTAACGGCTTCGTCGCGACGGATGACCAGGTTACGGATCACGGCATCGTTGTAGCGGAAGTTGTCTTCCAGCTCGGCCAGGGCCTTGCCGGTGCACTCAACGTTCAGCATCACGTAGTGAGCCTTGTGAACATTGTTGATTGCGTAGGCCAGTTGACGACGGCCCCAGTCTTCCAGACGGTGGATCTTGCCGCCGTCTTCTTCGATCAGCTTGGTGTAACGCTCAACCATGCCGCCGACTTGCTCGCTCTGGTCAGGGTGGACCAGAAAGATGATTTCGTAATGACGCATGAATGCTCCTTACGGGTTGTAGTCTGCCACCAGGGTGGTCAGACAAGGAGTGAATGACACTGTTTGTCTTGCCTTGTGCGGTGGGCGCATGCGCGCCTGCCAGCGGGGCAAGGGGCGCAATTGTAGAGAAGCGCCGGGGCGCACGCAAGGCAATTGGTGATTATTTGAACAGCCTTGAAAGCATCGCGGGCCAGGCCCGCCCCCACACAGGCCACCGAAAGCCCTGTGGGAGCGGGCTTGACCCGCGAAAGTGGCAACGCCTTATCAGGCCTTGCGCTTGGCCTGACGCTGACGCACCGCCTCGAACAGGCACACGCCCGTGGCCACCGACACGTTCAGGCTGCTGACGCTGCCGGCCATCGGCAGCTTCACCAGAAAATCGCAATGCTCGCGGGTCAGGCGGCGCATGCCCTTGCCCTCGGCGCCCATGATCAGGATGGTCGGGCCGGTCAGGTCCTGCTGATACAGCTCCTGTTCGGCCTCCCCCGCCGTGCCCACCACCCACAGGCCGCGCTGCTGGAGCTTCTCCAGGGTACGCGCCAGGTTGGTCACGGCCACCAGCGGGATCACCTCGGCAGCGCCACACGCCACCTTGCGTACCGCCGGGGTCAGGGTCGCCGACTTGTCCTTGGGCACCACCACTGCCAGCGCACCGGCCGCATCGGCGGTGCGCAGGCAGGCGCCCAGGTTGTGCGGGTCGGTCACACCGTCCAGCACCAGAATCAGCGGCGCGCCTTCGGTACGGTCCAGCAGCTCTTCGAGCATCGCCTCGCCCCACACCTGGCTCGGGCTGACCTCGGCGACCACGCCCTGGTGCACGCCCTCGACCCAGGCGTCCATCTCGCGGCGTTCAGCCTGGCCGACCGTCACTCGGTTCTGTGCGGCCAGCTCCAGCAGGGCCTGCACCCGCGGCTCGCTGCGGCTGTCGGCCAGCCAGATCTGCTTGACCCGCTTGGGGTGGTGGCGCAACAGGGCCTCCACCGCATGCACACCGTAGATCTTTTCCAGCTGACTCATGACTTGCCCTTGGGTTTACGTGAAGCGGAACCGGCTTTTGGCGGCCCCTTGCGGTGCTTGCTCGGTTTCTCCGAAGACGTCTTCGAGCCCTTGGCCGCAGGCTTGCCCACGGCGTTCTTGGCATCGGACAGCAACGCCTTCTTCATTTCCCGGCTCTTGCGCACTTCGGCGTTCTTGGCTGCGGCATCGGCCGGGAAATAGGCTTCGGAGGTTTCGTTCTTGCGGCTGCGGCGCGGCGGCTCGGCCGGCGCCGCTTCGACCTTGGCGGCCTTGGCCGGCGCGCTGTAGGGCTTGGCGGCACCATTGGACTTGGCCGGGGCAGCGCCCGTCTTGCCCTTGGCGGCAGGCTCGGCACCACGCTGCTTGCGACCGATCGGCGCATTCAGGGTGTTTTCGGCCATCTCGAAATCGATCTTGCGCTGTTCGAGGTCCACGCGCATCACGCGCACTTCGACCGTGTCGCCCAGGCGGAAGCTGCGACCGGTGCGCTCGCCCGCCAGGCGGTGGTGTACCGGGTCGAAGTGGTAGTAGTCACCCGGCAAGGCACTGACGTGCACCATGCCTTCGACGTAGATGTCGGTCAGTTCGATGAACAGGCCGAAACCGGTTACCGCGGTGATCACACCCGGGAAGCTTTCGCCCACGCGATCCTTCATGTACTCGCACTTGAGCCAGTTGGTCACGTCGCGGGTGGCTTCGTCGGCGCGTCGCTCGCTCATCGAGCACTGCTCGCCCAGCTGCTCCAGGGCCGCCTCGTCGTACGGGTAGATGCGCGCCTTGGGAATGCTCATCGCGCCGGCCCGCTTGACGTGCGGGGTTTCCTGGCGCGAACGGATCACGCTGCGGATGGCACGGTGGGTCAGCAGGTCGGGGTAACGCCGGATCGGCGAGGTGAAGTGGGTGTACGCCTCGTAGTTCAGGCCGAAGTGGCCGTTGTTGTCGGCGCTGTACACCGCCTGGCTCAGCGAGCGCAGCATCACGGTCTGGATCAGGTGGAAGTCAGGGCGACCGGCGATCTGCGACAGCAGCGCCTGGTAGTCCTTGGGCGACGGACCATCCTTGCCCTTGTGCAGCGAAAGCCCCAGCTCGCCGAGGAAGGCGCGCAGTTTTTCCAGGCGCTCCGGCGGCGGACCGTCGTGCACGCGGTACAACGCAGGGATCTCGTGCTTCTTGAGGAACTCGGCCGTCGCCACGTTGGCCGCGAGCATGCATTCTTCGATCAACTTGTGCGCATCGTTGCGCACGGTCGGGCGAATTTCCGCGATCTTGCGCTCGGCACCGAAGATGATGCGGGTTTCCTGGGTTTCGAAGTCGATCGCGCCACGGGTGTGACGGGCCGCCAGCAACACCTTGTACAGCGCATACAGCTGCTTGAGGTCCGGCACCACGTGGCTGTACTGCTCGCGCAGCGCCTTGCCTTCACGGGTACGGGCATGTTCGAGCATGCTGCTGACCTTGTTGTAGGTCAAGCGCGCGTGGGAGTGGATGACCGCTTCGTAGAACTGGTAATCGACCATCTGGCCGGACTTGTTGATGGTCATTTCACAGACCATCGCCAGCCGGTCGACGTTCGGGTTCAGCGAGCACAGGCCGTTGGAAAGTTCCTCGGGCAGCATCGGGATCACCCGCTCGGGGAAGTACACCGAGTTGCCGCGCACCTGGGCTTCGTTGTCCAGGGCAGAGCCCAGGCGCACGTAGCTGGACACGTCGGCAATCGCCACGAACAGGCGCCAGCCACCGGAGAACAGGCGCAACTTGCCCAGGCTTTCGCAGTACACGGCATCGTCGAAGTCCCGTGCGTCTTCGCCGTCGATGGTGACGAACGGCAGGTGACGCAGGTCGATGCGGTGTTCCTTGTCCTTCTCTTCGACTTCAGGCTTGAGCTTGCGCGCTTCCTTGATGACCGCCTCGGGCCATACATGGGGAATGTCGTAGCTGCGCAGCGCCACGTCGATTTCCATGCCCGGCGCCATGTAGTTGCCGATCACTTCGACGATATCGCCCTGCGGCTGGAAGCGCTGGGTCGGCCAGTGGGTGATCTTCACCTCGACGAACTGGCCGACCTTGGCGCCGGCATTGCGGCCCGGGGTCACCAGCACTTCCTGCTGGACCTTGGGGTTGTCGGGGGTCACGAAGCCCACCCCGCCTTCCTCGAAGTAGCGCCCCACGATGCTTTCGTGGGCACGGGAGATCACTTCGACCACCACGCCTTCACGCCGGCCGCGCCGGTCAAGCCCGGACACGCGCGCCAGCGCTCGGTCGCCATCGAACACCAGGCGCATCTGCGCCGGGCTCAGGAACAGGTCGTCGCTGCCATCGTCGGGGACGAGAAAACCGAAACCGTCGCGGTGGCCCGAGATGCGACCCAGGATCAGGTCCAGCTTGTCTACCGGGGCATAGGTGCCGCGCCGGGTGTAGATCAGCTGGCCGTCGCGCTCCATGGCGCGCAGGCGGCGACGCAAGGCCTCGATCTGGTCCTCGGTCTGCAGGCCGAACTCTTCCACCAGTTGCTCGCGGGCGGCGGGAGAGCCGCGCTCGTCAAGGCGCTGGAGGATCAGCTCACGGCTAGGAATGGGGTTTTCGTATTTTTCCGCTTCACGAGCGGCCTCGGGATCGAGGGTCTGCCAATCGGCCATTAGTAGGGGTTCACCTTGTCTATATAGGGTTAGTTTGGCATAGCCGTATTGAAACCGGAAATCCGAGGCTTTGACAGCCCCGTCAGGGCCCTTGAGTGATGCCAAAACAGCCCAAGGAACAACGACTTGAAATTTTTGAGATTTTTTCTGAACGGGGCTTTACAGCCTTCGAGGGCATCCGTATAGTGCGCACCACAACGACGGACAGCGTCGTTATAGTTGAGAAGCGGCGCGATGCGAAGCATCATGAAGCCTCGACGATATGCCCAGATGGTGAAATTGGTAGACACGCCAGCTTCAGGTGCTGGTGACCTTACGGTCGTGGAAGTTCGAGTCTTCTTCTGGGCACCAATTTTCAAGTTTCAGATTAGCTTGCCTGTCTGGAATTTACGCAACACACGCTACACCGTTTCATGTTTCAATGCTTCAACTTTGCCCAGATGGTGAAATTGGTAGACACGCCAGCTTCAGGTGCTGGTGACCTTACGGTCGTGGAAGTTCGAGTCTTCTTCTGGGCACCATATTCTAGAGAAACCCGCGAAAGCGGGTTTTTTTATGCCTGCGATTCGAGCTCACCCCACTGCCGCCCATTCGGACGCTGCGTTGCCACCCCGCCCCGCCCAACAAATCAAGTGAGTTAACCGATAGTCAGCTCATGAATTTTTCCTCACGGGCGTACTTGAGAAACTATATCGTTTATCATTGTTTCAAGATTTGTAGCCCGCAAGCGAGGAACCACCCGCATGACGATCCGCATCAACCCGATTTTGCGCGGCCTGGCCGTTTCCGTGTTCAGCCTGGTGCTCGCAGCACCCGCCGCCATGGCCGCCGACCCTGTGACGCTGACCCTGTACAACGGCCAGCACAAGGAAATCGGCGAAGCCATCGCCAAGGCCTACGAGGCCAAGACCGGCATTCACATCAATATCCGCAAGGGCAGCAGCAACCAGCTGGCCAGCCAGATCGAGGAAGAAGGCGCACGCTCCCCGGCCGACGTCATCTATACCGAAGAATCGCCGCCGCTGAACAACCTGGGCGAGAAAGGCCTGCTGGCCAAGATCGACGATTCGACCCTGCAAGTGCTGCCCAAGGAATACGTGGCCAGCAACGGCACCTGGATGGGCGTGACCGCTCGCACCCGCGTGGTGGCCTTCAACCCCAAGGTGATCGACGAAAAAGACCTGCCCCAATCGGTGATGGACTTCGCCGACCCCGAGTGGGACGGCAAGGTCGGCTTCGTGCCCACCAGCGGCGCGTTCCAGGAACAGGCCGTGGCCATCCTCAAGCTGCACGGGCGTGAAGCGGCCGAAGAATGGCTGACCGGCCTCAAGGCCTTCGGCAAGACCTACACCAACAACATGGTTGCCCTCAAGGCCGTGGAAAACGGCGAAGTGGCTGCCGTACTGGTGAACAACTACTACTGGTACGCCCTCAAGAAAGAGCGCGGCCAGCTGGACTCCAAGCTCTACTACCTGGCCGACGGCGACGTCGGTGGCCTGGTGACCATCTCCAGCGCCGCGGCGGTCAAGGCCAGCAAGCACCCCAAGGAAGCCCAGGCCCTGCTCGCCTGGATGGCCAGCGAAGAAGGCCAGCGCGTGATCACCCAGACCACCGCCGAGTATCCGCTGCACAAGGGCATGGTCTCGGACCAGGGCCTGAAGCCGTTCGAAGACCTGCGCCCGCCGAAGATCACCCCGGCCGACCTGGGCAATGCCGAGGAAGCCCTGGAACTTGAGCGCGAGGTCGGCCTGCTCTGATGGAAGCCGTGCTGCCTGCGCCGTCTGTGGCGCGTTATGTTCCGCGCCGCAAGCGCCCCTCGATCTGGGTGGTGCTGCCGGTGCTGCTGCTGGTGGGCCTGAGCCTGCTGCCGTTGCTGTACGTGGGCCTCAAGGCCTGGCAGGCCGGCTGGCGCGAGGCGTTGTACCTGCTGTGGCGGCCCTTCGTCTGGGGCCTGATGAAAAACACCCTGCTGCTGATGGCCGGGGTGACCGTGGCCTGCGCCGTGGTCGGCCTGGCCCTGGCCTGGCTGCTGGAGCGCAGCGACCTGCGCGGGCGGCGCTTGTGGGGCGTGATCCTGTGCCTGCCGTTTGCCGTGCCGGCGTTCGTCAGCGGCTTCACCTGGGTCTCGCTGAGCCCGCGCTTCGAGGGGCTGGGCGGGGCGATCCTGGTGATGGCGCTGTCCAAGTATCCACTGGTGTTCCTGCCGGTGGCCGCGACCCTGCGCAACCTCGATACCTCGCTTGAAGAATCGGCGCGCACCCTGGGCTACAACCGCTGGGGTGTGTTCCGCCGGGTCACCCTGCCGCTGCTGTGGCCGTCGATCCTGGGCGGCAGCCTGCTGATTGCCTTGCACATGCTGGTGGAATTCGGCGCGCTGTCGATCCTGGGCCTGCAGACCTTCACCACCGCGATCTACCAGCAGTTCGAGCTGGAGTTCAGCAACGCCAATGCGGCGATGCTCTCGGCGGTGCTGCTGTTCATGTGCCTGTTGCTGCTGTGGTTCGAGCTGCGGGTACGCGGCAAGGCGCGGCACGTGCGCATCGGCCAGGGCGTGGCACGCCGCGCCAAGCCGATCCGCCTGGGTGGCTGGAGTGTACTGGGGCAGTTGAGCTGCCTGCTGCTGGCAGTGCTGGGCAGCGGCATCCCGCTGGGCATGCTGGGCTACTGGCTGAGCGTGGGATCGTCGGCGGCCTTCCCGGTGGCCGACATCAGCCGGGCGCTGTTCTCGTCGCTGTCGCTGGCACTGGGCGGCGCGGGGGTGAGCCTGCTGCTGGCGTTACCGGTGAGCTTTCTGGTGGTGCGCTACAAGGGCCGCCTGGCGATCTGGGCCGAGCGCCTGCCCTACTTGCTGCACGCGCTGCCGGGGCTGGTGATTGCGCTGACCCTGGTGTATTTCGCCCTGCACTATGTACCGGCGCTGTACCAGACCACCGGCCTGCTGTTGCTGGCCTATGCGCTGCTGTTCTTGCCGCTGGCGCAGGCGCCGGTGCGTACCGCGCTGACCAAGGCCGCACCACAGCTGGAAGAGGCGGCGCGCACCCTGGGCGCGACGCCGTTCAAGGCGTTCTGCAAGGTGACCCTGCCGATCATCTTCCCGGCCCTGGCGGCAGCGTTTGCGCTGGTGTTCCTGGATGCGATGAAGGAGCTGACCGCCACCCTGCTGCTCAGCCCCACCGGCATGACCACGCTGGCGACCGAAGTGTGGGCGCATACCGCCAACGTCGAATTCGCGGCGGCGGCGCCCTATGCGGCGCTGTTGATTGTGGTGTCGGGGTTGCCGGTGTACCTGCTGACGACGCGGATGTACCTGAACCGCGCCTGAAAGGCATCGCGGGTCAAGCCCGCTCCCACAAGGATCGATGAGGCCCTTGTGGGAGCGGGCTTGACCCGCGATACAAACGACACTATCTCAGGCCCTGAACTGCCCCAGGCTGGCCTTCAACTGCGCCGCCAGGTCATCCAGCACCTTGCTGCTGGCCGTGGTCTGCATCACCACCTGCGCTGCACGCTCGGCCTGGGCATGAATCGTCTCGACCCGCCCACGCACCGCCTGCGCCCCCTGCGCCTGCTGCTCGGCCGCCCGGGTGGCCAGGCCGATCGCCGCATGCACCTGCTCCACCGACACCTGCACCGACTGCTGCAGGCGCGCGTTGTCCTTGAGCACGGTCAAGCCTTCGCTGGCCTGACGCCCGGCCTGGCTGATGGCTGCCACTGCCTCCCGCGCGCCCTGCTGCAAGGCACCGATGTGCGCCTGGATATCGCCGGTCGAGCTCTGGGTCTTGCTCGCCAGCGCCCGCACTTCGTCGGCCACCACGGCAAACCCGCGCCCGGTCTCGCCAGCCCGCGCCGCCTCGATGGCGGCATTGAGCGCCAGCAGGTTGGTCTGCTCGGCAATCCCGTGGATCACCTCCAGCACCACCTCGATCTGCTGGCTCTGCTCGGCCAGCCGCTCGATCACCTTGGAGCCCGCCCCCACCTGCCCGGCCAACGCTTCGATCAGCTTGGCCACCTGGGCCGAGGTACGGCTGTTCTCGTCGGTGGCCTGGCGAATGTCCACCACCTGCTGCAACGCTGCCTGCATGGCCTGGCTTTCGGCCTGGGCTTCATCGGCCATGCTCGACAGGGCACGCAGGCTCTCGGCCACCTCATCGCGCTGCGAAGCGGCCGCCGCATCGGCGCCCGCGTTGTTCTGCGCCATGGTGCCGATCTCGACCCCGGTGCGCTGCGCCACCTCGCCCGCTTCGCGCACGATGGGCTGCAGCTTGTCGACGAACTGGTTGACCGCTGCAGCCATGTCGCCGATCTCGTCTCGGCTGTCGATCGGTACGCGCTTGGTCAGGTCGCCGTCGCCGGCCGCCAGGTCGTTGAGCGCGGCAATCAGCAGGCGCAGCTTGCTCAGCACGCGCCGGCCGAGTACCACGGCCACCACCAGCAATACGCCGAAGCCCACCGCCACCAGCCCGAGGCCGATGTTCCAGCGCAGGGTCGCCGCTGCTTGCTGCACGGTCTGCGAGGTGTTGGCCTGCATCGCCGCGGCACTGGCCTGGGCCGCCTGCAGGCGGGCGCTCAGGGCCTTGTTGCTGTCGGCCGCAGCGCCCACCAGGCTGTCGCCGACCAACTGGTCGCCGCTGGCGATCAGCGCCGAGAAGCGCGCGTCCAGCGCCTTGAGCTCGTTGTCGACCGACGCCGTGGAGACGCCCATCACCACCTTGCCGATCTCCGTGCCGTTGGGGTTGATCGAGGCTTCGATCATGTACACCGCCGGGTCGTTGCGCGCCGCATCCAGCACCTTGTCGAGCGCCCGTTCGCCCTGGCCCTTTTCCATCAGGGCCTGGTTGATCGGGTTCTGCCGGTTCAGGTAGCGGGTCAGGTGCTGGCCCTGGGCGTCGTCGTAGACCACGAAGAGCACGTTGGCATTGCGCTGGGCGCGCCGGGAAAACTCCGACAGTGCCGGTATGTCGTCATCCCAGATGGCCCGCGGCGCAACCGATGCCAGCAGTTCGGCCATGTGATTGGCCGACTCCTTGAGGCTTTTTTCGAGGGTGACGCGCAGTTGCGCCTGCTCCTCCTGAAGGCGTGCGGATAGCCCGGCGGACAAACGCTGGCGGGTACTGGCCGAAAGGCTGTCCAGGCCCGAGCTGAGCTCACGCCCGGCTTGTTCCAGTTCACCCGACAGTTTCTGGCTATCTGCACCCAGGCGATTACCCAGATCGGCCTCCAGCGCAGTCACCGTGCTCCGCGTCAGCGCGACCGCAACCAGCACCTGCACCAAAAGAGCGATACCCAACGCAACAAAGACAGGCCGCAACAGGCGGCTTCGTAACAATGAGAGAACGGCCGACACACAAGAACCCTCCGTATCGCGGGGCCATTATAGTGATGGCACCTTATAGGACGATTCTTACAGCAAAGGCCGTGCCGGGCAGCAGGCATACCGGTCAAATTCATAGCCAGGGCTGACCTTTATGACCCTTTCACCAACTGGCCAAAAAAAACGCCGCTGGCCCGGAGGGACAGCGGCGTTCTTTACTGCCTACAGCGAATCAGGCAAACGGATGGCGCAGCACGATGGTCTCGTTGCGGTCCGGGCCGGTGGAGACGATGTCGATCGGCGCACCGATCAGCTCTTCCACACGCTTGATGTAGGCACGGGCGTTGGCCGGCAGTTCTTCCAGGGTCTTGGCGCCCACGGTCGACTCGCTCCAGCCCGGCACTTCTTCGTACACAGGCTGCAGGCCCACGTAGCTGTCGGCGTCGGTAGGGGCAACGTCCTTGCCCGCTGCGTCCTTGTAGCCGACGCAGATGTTGATGGTTTCCAGGCCATCGAGCACGTCCAGCTTGGTCAGGCAGATGCCCGAGATGCTGTTCACGTCGATGGCGCGACGCAGGATGACGGCGTCGAACCAGCCGCAACGACGGGCACGGCCGGTGGTTGCGCCAAATTCGTGGCCCTGCTTGGCCAGGTGCGCACCAACGTCGTCAAACAGCTCGGTCGGGAACGGGCCCGAACCCACGCGGGTGGTGTAGGCCTTGGTGATGCCCAGGATGTAGTCCAGGAACATCGGACCAACGCCCGAACCGGTCGCAACGCCACCGGCGGTGGTGTTGGAGCTGGTCACGTAGGGGTAGGTACCGTGGTCGATGTCCAGCAGCGAACCCTGGGCACCTTCGAACATGATGTCCTTGCCGGCGCGACGCAGGTCGTGCAGCTCGGCAGTCACGTCCAGCATCAGCGGCTTGAGCAGTTCGGCGTATTCCTTGCACTCGGCCAGGGTCTTTTCGAACTCGATGGCCGGCTCTTTGTAGTAACCCACCAGCATGAAGTTGTGGTAGTCCACCAGCTCGCGCAGCTTGTCTTCGAAGCGTGGCATGTTGAGCAGGTCGCCCACACGCAGGCCACGACGCGCAACCTTGTCTTCGTAGGCCGGGCCGATGCCGCGACCGGTGGTGCCGATCTTCAGCTCGCCACGGGCCTTTTCACGGGCCTGGTCCAGGGCCACGTGGAAGGACAGGATCAGCGGGCAGGACGGGCTGATGCGCAGGCGCTCGCGCACCGGTACGCCCTTCTCTTCCAGCTTGGTGATCTCGCGCAGCAGGGCGTCGGGAGCAACCACCACACCGTTGCCGATCAGGCACTGCACGCCTTCGCGCAGCACGCCCGAAGGGATCAGGTGCAGCACGGTCTTCTCACCGTCGATCACCAGGGTGTGGCCGGCGTTGTGGCCACCCTGGTAGCGCACTACGGCGGCAGCATGTTCGGTCAGCAGATCGACGATCTTGCCTTTGCCCTCATCACCCCACTGGGTGCCCAGGACTACGACATTCTTACCCATAACACTTGTCCTCATTCGCGCAAACTTGGCGCCGGCTCGTGCCGGCGTGGAATCTCAAATGGCCAGCGGCAGAACCTGCCAAAGCCCGTTTTGCTGAATCAATTGCCGATCGCAATCCGCCTCGACGGCGGCGGTCAGCGGCTGCCCAGGCAACGCCTGAACCACCCGCTGGCCCTCACTGCGCAATTGGCAGACCAACTGCCAAAGTGCTGCATCGCTGCTGTCGGGCATCCAGATCCCGCCAGACGGCAACACCACCTCGGCTCGCCCCAGTGTGACCAGGGTCTTCAAATCCGTGGAGAAACCGGTAGCCGGGCGTGCCCGGCCAAAGTCCGCTCCGATGTCGTCATAACGACCGCCCTGGGCGATCGACTGGCCGACGCCTGGCACGAAGGCGGCAAACACCACACCGGTGTGGTAGTGGTAGCCGCGCAACTCGCCCAGGTCGAAATACAGCGGCAGCTCGGGGTAACGCGTGGCGAGGCGCTCGGCGATCGCCATCAGGTCATCCAGCGCCGCCAGCACTGCGGCCGGGGCACGGCCCAGGCGCACACGTGCCTGCTCGAGCACTTCGCGCCCACCGCACAGCTCGGTCAGCGAACGCAGCATGCCGGCCAGGTCAGCCGGCAGCGTGGCGGTCAGCTCGATCACTTCGTCGATGGCCTTGCGCTGCAGGGCGTCGAACAACTGCTGCTCGACCGCGCCCGACAGGCCGGCCGCACGGGCCAGGCCGCGGTAGATACCGACATGCCCGAGGTCCATGTGCACATCCGGCACGTCGGCCAGTTGCAGCATGGCCAGCATCAGGCTGATGACCTCGACGTCGCTGACCGGGCTGGCATCGCCATACAGCTCGGCGCCCAGCTGAATCGGGCTGCGCGAGGTCGACAGGGCACGTGGCAAGGCGTGCAGCACGCTGCCGGCATAGCACAGGCGGCTCGGCCCTTCACGGCGCAGGGTGTGCGCGTCGATGCGCGCCACCTGTGGCGTGATGTCGGCCCGAAAGCCCATCTGCCGCCCGGATTGCGGGTCGATGACCTTGAAGGTGCGCAGATCCAGGTCCTGGCCGGCACCGGTGAGCAGCGATTCCAGGTACTCGATATGCGGGGTCACGACAAACTCGTAACCCCAGCTCTGGAACAGGTCCAACACCTGACGACGCGCGATCTCGATGCGCGCCGCCTCAGGTGGCAGTACTTCTTCGATGCCATCTGGCAGCAGCCAGCGGTCTACCGTTGCCATTACGCCATTTCCCCTATGGTCCGGGCGGCCTGCCCGCGGGCGAGCCTTGAGTGAAGCAGCTATCGGCACACAATGACGGGCAGCGCTGATTCCAGCGAAACCGCAGTGCCGATACCCTCGTAAAACCTGAAGTGCGCCACAAGCCCGGGCCCGATAAAGGCCAATCGATCTTGCAGACGCAAAAAAGCCGGGAATTTCCCGGCTGCCGCATCATACACCCGTTTTCTCGCGGGAGGCACCCCGCCCGACGTTTTAGCCGCCGGGCGGGGTGTGCATGCTTACGGTTTGGTCTTGCCCATGAAGCGGAAGAACTCGCTGCTCGGGTCCAGCACCAGCACGTCGCTCTTGTCGGCGAAGCTCTCGCGGTAGGCCTTCAGGCTGCGATAGAACGCGTAGAACTCCTGGTCCTGGCCATAGGCCTTGGCGTAGATGGCTGCTGCCTGGGCATCACCATCACCACGGGTTTCTTCCGACTCGCGATAGGCTTCGGCCAGCAACACGCGGCGTTGACGATCGGCGTCGGCACGGATGCCTTCGGCCAGCTCGTTACCCTTGGCGCGGTGCTCGCGAGCTTCACGCTCACGCTCGGTGCTCATGCGTTCGAACACGCTGCGGTTCACTTCCTTGGGCAGGTCGATGGCCTTGACGCGAACGTCGACCACTTCGATGCCCAGCTCCTTGCTGGCCATGCGGTTCAGCGAAGCGGTGATGTCAGCCATCAGCGCGTCACGTTCACCGGAAACCACCTCATGCAGGGTGCGCTTGCCGAACTGGTCGCGCAGGCCGCTTTCCAGACGGCGCGACAGACGTTCGTCGGCGATCTGCTTGAGGCCCGAAGTCGCGGTGTAGAAACGCTCGGCGTCCTGCACGCGCCACTTGGCGTAGGCATCGACCATCACCGCTTTCTTCTCCAGGGTCAGGAACCGCTGGGTCGGTGCGTCAAGGGTCATCAGCCGCGCGTCGAACTTGCGCACCTGGTTGACGTAGGGAACCTTCACATGCAGGCCAGGCTGCACATCGGCCTGTACCACACGGCCGAATTGCAGCAGCACGGCGCGTTCGGTCTGGGCCACGATGTAGAAGCTGTTCCAGGCGACGATCGCCAGCACCACGGCGACGATCACGGCGATCAGGGATTTATTGCTCATCAGCGGCTCTCCCTGGAGCGCGTCTCGCGCTGTTGCTGTTGCAGGTCTGCGGCGGCACGGTTGGCGGCGTCATTGGCCGACGGCGTGACGCTGGTGACCGGGGTGCTGCCACTGCGGCGGCTGTCGATCATCTTGTCCAGCGGCAGGTAGAGCAGGTTGCTCTGACCGTCCTTGCCGGATACCAGGACCTTGCTGGTGTTGCTATACACTTCCTGCATGGTGTCCAGGTACAGACGCTGACGGGTCACCTCTGGAGCCTTGCGGTACTCGGCCACCAGCTTGGTGAAGCGGTCGGCCTCACCCTTGGCACGCGAGACCACTTCATCGCGGTAGCCGTTGGCATCCTCGATGATGCGCTGTGCCTGACCACGGGCTTCCGGCACCACGCCGTTGGCGTAGGACTCGGCCTGGTTGCGCGCACGCTGCTCGTCTTCACGGGCACGGATCACGTCGTCGAAGGCTTCCTGCACTTCACGCGGGGCTGCCGCGCTCTGCACGTTGACCTGGGTCACGGTGATGCCGGTGCGGTAGGTGTCGAGGAAGCGCTGCAGACGCTCCTTGATTTCCACGGCCATCTGCTCACGACCTTCGGTCAGCACCTTGTCCATCGAGGTGGAACCCACCACGTGGCGCAGGGCACTGTCGGTCGCGTGCTGCAGGCTGACTTCAGGCTGATCGACGTTCAGCACGAAATCCTGCAGGTTGGTGATCTTGTACTGCACGGTCAGCGGCACTTCGACGATGTTCTCGTCTTCGGTCAGCATCTGGCCCTGCTTGGTATAAGCACGCTCGCGGGTGACGTTCTCCATGTACTTGCGATCGATCGGCGGGAAGTAGATGTTCAGGCCCGGCCCTACGGTTTCGTAGTATTTGCCGAAGCGCAGCACCACGGCCTGCTCCTGTTCGTCCACCACGTACACGGCGCTGTACAGCCATATGGCCGCCAGTACGGCCAGGCCGATACCCAGCAGACCGAAACCGGCACCCTTGCCGGAGCCGCTGTCGCCGCCCCGTTTCTTGCCACTGCCGAACATGCCGTTCAGGCTATCCTGCAGCTTGCGGAAGGCCTCGTCGAGATCCGGTGGTCCCTTCTTGTCGCCGCCACCACGGCGCCCACCCCAAGGATCCTGATTGTTCGAGTTGCCACCCGGCTCATTCCAAGCCATAGCGCTCTCCATCTGATAAAGCAAAGACGCGCCCACGGCGCGCCGTCCAATGCTACAGAATGCCTGTCACGGCTGCCCGACCGCGAGGTCGGGCTTGTATTGCAAAGTGTGTTGCTCGATGAACTCCAGCGGTTTCATCCCCTCGCGGCTTACCAGGCGATTGAACTCGACCCGGGACAAGCGTACCGCCAGCAGGGTGTTGCCGTCTTCGTCATGGTCTTCGCTCTGCACCGCCCCCAGGTCGAAGAACAGCGCGCGCAACCGCGCGAAACGCTGTTCCAGGCGCAGGGTACCGATGAACAGGTCATCCCCCAGCAGTTCTGCAATCGCCTGCCCCACCAGCTCCAGGCCACGACCGTCACGGGCCGATACCCATACCCGCTGCGGCTTGCCGTCGGCATCGCGCTGGATCTGCGGCTCGACCCCTTCGAGCAGGTCGAGTTTGTTATACACCTCGAGGATCGGCAAGCCTTCGGCACCGATCTCGCCGAGCACCGCCATGACCTGCTCGATCTGCTCCATGCGCTCCGGCTCATGGGCGTCGATCACGTGCAGCAGCAGGTCGGAGTTGCTCGACTCTTCGAGCGTAGCCCGAAATGCCTCGACCAGCTTGTGCGGCAGGTGACGGATGAAGCCCACGGTGTCGGCCAGCACCACCGGCCCGACGTCATCCAGCTCGAGCCGACGCAGGGTCGGGTCGAGGGTGGCGAACAGCTGGTCGGCCGCATACACCTCGGACTGGGTCAGCGCATTGAACAAAGTGGACTTGCCGGCGTTGGTGTACCCCACCAGCGACACCGAGGGGATATCCGCGCGCTTGCGCCCGCGCCGTGCCTGCTCGCGCTGGCTGCGCACCTTCTCCAGGCGACCCTTGATCTGGCGCAGGCGTATGCGCAGCAGGCGCCGGTCGGTTTCGAGCTGGGTTTCACCCGGCCCGCGCAGACCAATACCGCCCTTCTGCCGCTCGAGGTGAGTCCAACCGCGCACCAGGCGCGTGCTCATGTGCTCGAGCTGGGCCAGTTCGACCTGCAGCTTGCCTTCGTGGGTACGTGCCCGCTGGGCGAAGATGTCGAGAATCAGACCCGTGCGGTCAAGCACGCGACACTCGAAGATACGTTCGAGGTTACGTTCCTGACTGGGCGTGAGGGTGTGATTGAAAATGACCAAATCGGCCTGTTCGGCTTTGACCAGGTCGCGAAATTCCTCGACCTTGCCGCTGCCAATCAGGAACTTGGCGGTAGGCTGGTGTCGCGCCACATTGGCGAACGCGACAATATCGGCACCGGCCGACAGGGCCAGCTCGCGGAACTCCTGCGGGTCTTCGCGCGCCTCAGGGCTCTGACCTTCCAAGTGAACGAGGATTGCCCGTTCACCACCACCGTGGCGCTCAAAGAACAAAGCAGACTCCTATCAGGCGTTACCTGGCTCAGCGTCGCCCTGTTCGGCATCGGCTGCGCTTGGCAGACGAATCGGACGAACCGGCACCACTGTCGAGATCGCGTGCTTGTAGACCATCTGGCTGACGGTGTTCTTCAGCAGAATCACGAACTGGTCGAACGACTCGATCGTGCCCTGCAGCTTGATGCCGTTGACCAGATAGATCGAAACGCCGACCTTCTCTTTTCTCAAAGTATTCAAGTAAGGGTCTTGTAGCGAATGCCCTTTTGACATATGCCGCACTCCTGTAAGGATCAATAGTAAAAAATCAAAGAAATATGATGGCTCAGGCCGCCCCACCCCCAAGAGTAGACGGCAATTGCAGGGACTCAGCCCAATATGGAGACCGATCCCAGGTATTTCAAGGTGCGTGGCAGATTGTCGCAAGCCAGGCTGTCCAACCAGTGCAGATCGGCCCAACTGCGCAACCAGGTAAACTGCCGCTTCGCCAATTGGCGAGTGGCAATGATGCCGCGCTCCTGCATTTCAGCTGCACTCAACTTGCCATCAAGGTGATCCCAGACCTGGCGATAACCGACTGCCCGTATAGACGGCAGCCCTGCATGCAAGTCACTTCTGGCACGCAGTGATCGGACCTCGTCGACGAAGCCCTGTTCCAGCATTTGCCCAAATCGTAGCGCAATTCGCTCGTGCAGCACCTTTCGATCCTGCGGGGCGATTGCCAGGCTGGCGACAGTATAGGGCAATTGTTCCTGGCCCGAAGCGCCTGCGACGCTACTTTGCGCCGATTGACGCTCGCGATGTGACGTCATCGTCATGCCGCTGACCCGGTACACCTCCAGCGCCCGTACCAACCGCTGCGGATCGTTGGGGTGGATGCGCGCCGCCGATTCGGGGTCGACCGCCGCCAGCTGGGCGTGCAAGGCCTGCCAGCCCAGCTGTGCAGCCTCGGCTTCAAGCTCGGCACGCACCTGCGCATCGGCCGCAGGCATATCGGCCAGGCCTTCGAGCAGCGCCTTGAAATACAGCATGGTGCCGCCCACCAGCAGCGGGATATTGCCGCGCGCGGTGATCTCGGCCATGGCCTGCAGCGCATCGCGGCGAAAATCGGCTGCCGAATAGCTCTGGGCCGGGTCGAGGATGTCGATCAGCCGGTGCGGGTGCTCGGCCAGCAGCGCCTTGGACGGCTTGGCGGTGCCGATGTCCATGCCGCGGTAGACCAGCGCCGAGTCGACGCTGATAAGCTCGCACGGCAGCACCTTGGTCAGCTCGATGGCAAGGTCGGTCTTGCCGGCGGCGGTGGGGCCCATCAGGAAGATGGCCGGGGGATTGCGAACTGCCATATCAGCGACCGCGCAGGAACAGTTTGTCCAGATCGTCCAGGCCCATCTGGGTCCAGGTCGGTCGGCCATGGTTGCATTGACCGCTGCGCTCGGTGTTTTCCATGTCGCGCAGCAGGCCGTTCATTTCCGGCAGGGCCAGGCGCCGGTTGGCGCGAATCGCGCCATGACAGGCCATGGTGCCGAGCAGCTCGTTCAGGTGTGCCTGGATACGGTCGCTGGTGCCGTATTCCATCAGGTCGGCCAGCACGTCCTGCACCAGGCGATTGGCCTCGGCCTGCTTGAGCAACGCAGGGATCTGCCGGATCGCCAGGCTTTCCGGGCCCAGGCGCTGCAGTTCGAAGCCCAGGCGCTGGAACCACGCCGCGTGTTCTTCGGCGCAATCGGCCTCGCGCTGGCTCAGGGCCAGGGACTCGGGCACCAGCAGCGGCTGGCCGCTCAGGCCCTCGCTGGCCATGGCCACCTTGAGCCGCTCGTACATGATCCGCTCGTGGGCCGCATGCATGTCCACCAGCACCAGGCCCTGGGCGTTCTCGGCAAGAATATAGATGCCCTTGAGCTGCGCCAGCGCATAGCCCAGCGGCGGAATATCGCCCTGGCCCTGAGGCAGGTTGGCCGGCTCGCTGCCGGGCAGCGGGGCGAAGAATTCGCGATACACCCCCTGGGCCTCGGCCGCGGGCAATGCCTGGGCCGGACGCGGGGTGTACTGGTACTGGTAGCCGGCGCCCGAGCCACTGCCCGCGGCGCTGCCCGCCGTGTTCAGCATCGGCTGCGCCGGGGGCTGTTCGAGCAGGTTGGCGGCCAGGCGCATCTCGCCCTGCGGGCCGAACTCGCCGGCCTGCAGGCCACTGGGGCGCTCCACCTCGGGGGCAGCGGCTGCACCCGGCTGGTGATCCTGCGGGCGCACATCGGCCAGCGCCCGGTGCAGGGTGCCGTACAGGAAGTCGTGCACCATGCGCCCGTCACGAAAGCGCACCTCGTGCTTGGTGGGGTGCACGTTCACGTCCACGCCGGTGGGGTCGACCTCCAGAAACAGCACGAAGGTCGGGTGCCGGCCATTGAACAGCACGTCGCGGTAGGCCTGGCGCACCGCGTGGGCGACCAGCTTGTCGCGCACGGCACGGCCGTTGACGAAGAAGTATTGCAGGTCGGCCTGGCTGCGCGAGAAGGTCGGCAGGCCGACCCAGCCCCACAGATGCAGGCCGTTGCGCTCCACCTCGATCGGCAGCGCCTGCTCCAGAAAGCCCGGGCCGCAGATCGAGGCCACGCGCCGTGCGCGGGCCGTGTCGTCATGGGCTTCATGCAGGCTGAGGACGCTCTTGCCGTTGTGGCGCAAATGGAAGGCCACGTCGAAGCGCGCCAGCGCCAGGCGCCGGATGACTTCCTGCAGATGGTCGAATTCGGTTTTTTCGGTCTTGAGGAACTTGCGCCGGGCCGGGGTATTGAAGAACAAGTCGCGCACCTCGACCGAGGTACCCACCGGATGCGCTGCCGGCTGCACCCGCGGGGACATGTCGCGGCCTTCGGTTTCAACCTGCCAGGCTTGGTCGGCGTCGCGGGTGCGCGAGGTCAGGGTCAGGCGCGCGACCGAGCTGATCGACGCCAGTGCCTCGCCGCGAAAGCCCAGGCTCATTACCCGCTCGAGGTCTTCCAGGTCGCGGATCTTGCTGGTGGCGTGCCGCGCCAGGGACAACGGCAGGTCGTCGGCAGCGATACCGCTGCCATCATCGCGCACCCGCAGCAGCTTGACCCCGCCCTGCTCCACCTCGACGTCGATGCGCCGGGCGCCGGAGTCGAGGCTGTTTTCCAGCAGCTCCTTGATCACCGAGGCCGGGCGTTCGACTACCTCGCCTGCGGCGATCTGGTTGGCAAGCCGCGGGCTGAGCAGCTCGATGCGAGCGCCGCTGCTCATGGCTGGCCAGCCAGCGTGGTGGCCGGTACGTCGAGGTTCTGGCCAACCTTCAGCTCATCGGTTTTCAGGCCGTTGGTGCTGCGCAGGCTGGCCACGCTGACCTGGTAGCGCACGGCGATCATGGCCAGGGTCTCGCCCGGACGCACGGTGTGCTCGCGCGGGCCCTGGGCGATCTTGCCGCTGTCACGCAGGAAGGCGATGTAGGTGCCCGGCGGCGGGTTCTGCTGGAAGAACTGGCGCACGCCACTGTGGATCGAGCGTGCCAGGGCCTGCTGATGGCTGGCAGTGGCCAGCTTGGAGGCCTCGTTGGCGTTGGAGATGAACCCGGTTTCCACCAGGATCGACGGGATGTCCGGCGACTTGAGCACCATGAACCCGGCCTGTTCCACGCGGCGCTTGTGCAGCGGCGTGACCCGGCCGATATTGCCCAGCACCTTCTGCCCCACGTTGAGGCTGGAGCTGAGCGAGGCGGTCATCGACAGGTCGAGCAGCACGCCAGCAAGCATGCGGTCCTTGTCGTCGAGGCTGACGTTGCCGGCACCCCCGATCAGGTCGGAGCGGTTTTCGCTGTCGGCCAGCCAGCGCGCCGTCTCGGACGTGGCGCCACGGTCGGACAGGGCGAACACCGAGGCACCGAAGGCCGCCTTGGACGGTGCGGCGTCGGCGTGGATCGAGATGAACAGGTCGGCGCCCTTCTTGCGCGCAATCTCGGTACGCTTGCGCAGCGGGATGAAGTAGTCGCCGGTACGCGTCAGCTCGGCGCGAAAGCCCTTCTCGCTGTTGATCTGGCGCTGCAGTTCCTTGGCGATGGCCAGCACGATGTCTTTCTCATGCTGGCCGCGCGAGCCGGACGCACCCGGGTCTTCGCCGCCGTGACCGGCGTCGATGGCGATCACGATGTCACGCTTGCCGCTGGGCACCGGGGTCAGCTTGATCGCCGGCTGCGTCGGGGTCACCGGCACGGCCGGCGTGGTGGCCACCGACGGGGTCGGGGTGGGTGGCGTGGCGTCGGATTCCTGATCGAACAGGTCGACCACCAGACGGTTGCCGTACTGGGCGTTGGGCGCCAGGGTGAAGCTTTTGGGTGTCACCGACTTTTTCAGGTCGATGACCACGCGAAGGTCGGTAGGGGTGCGCTGCGCCGAGCGCACGCTGGTGATCGGGGTATTGGAGGTGGACACGTTCAAAGGCGCACCCAGGGTTGCGCCATTGATGTCGATCACCAGGCGATCCGGGGCCGTCAGGGTGAACACACTGTGCTGCACCGGGCCGGACAGGTCGAACACCAGGCGTGTGTTGTCCGGCGCACGCCATAAACGGACACTCTTGACTTGCGTGATCGCGAAGGCATCGACGGTGACTGCCGCCAGCAGCAGCCCTACAACGCCAAACAGTGCGCGAAAGCGCATACCTATCCCCATTTTCTAATTGATTTCCAAGGCCAGAGCGGCACACCAGGCTTCACCGCGAGAGCCCTGCGGCAACAGGTTCAGCGAACGCCCGTCCGCCTGGGGGCTTATGGTAATGGTCAGGTCGGGCTTTGGCAAAATGCCCGCCCCCTTCTGGGGCCACTCGAACAGGCACAGGGCGTCGTCTTCGAAGTAGTCGCGAATGCCCATGAACTCCAGCTCCTCCGGATCGACCAGGCGATACAGGTCGAAATGGAAGGCACGAATATCGCCAATCTCGTAGGGCTCAACCACGGTGAAGGTAGGACTTTTCACCGCGCCGGTGTGTCCCAGACCACGGATGATGCCCCGTGACAGGGTGGTCTTGCCGGCCCCCAGGTCACCCTCGAGGAAAATCACGCCGTGACCCTTGGTCACCTGGGCGATACGGGCGCCGAACTCACACATGGCCGCTTCGTCGGCCATAAACAGGGTTACACCTGACACGCTGAATGCTCCTCCAGAACTTGACGAATGACCGGTATCAGGTCGCTGGCCGCCAGCCCGCGACCTTGTACGCCCAGGCGCTCGCCGGCACAGGCGTGCAGCCACACCCCCAGGCAGGCGGCGTCCCAGGCCGGCATGCCCTGGGCCAGCAGCGCACCCAGCACGCCGCTGAGCACATCGCCCAGGCCGGCACCGGCCATGGCCGGGTGACCGCGCTGGCACAGTGCCAATTGCCCGGCCGGGTCGGCCACCAGCGTGCCGGCGCCTTTAAGCACACACACCGCCGCGTACTTGCGCGCCAGCTTGAGCGCCGCCCAGGAGCGATCGGCCTGCACCGCTTCGGTGGAAATCCCCAGCAGGCGCGCCGCCTCCCCCGGATGCGGGGTAATGATGCTGCCCGCCGCCAGCGGCAAGGGTGCTTGCGCCAGCAGGTTCAGCGCATCGGCATCCCACACCTGGGCGTGCCTGGCCGGCACCACCGCCGAGAGCAGGCTGCGCCCCCAGGCGGCCTGCCCCAGTCCGGGTCCGACCACCAGTACGGTGGCGCGTTCAATCGGCGTCATCAACTGGTTGGCCGAATGCACGCCCAGGCTCATCACCTCGGGCAGGCGGGCCAGCGCGGCGGGCAGCTGCTCGCTGCGGGTGGCCAGTGACACCAGGCCGGCGCCGCAGCGCAGCGCCGCCTCGGCACTGAGCAGCACCGCACCGCCCGTGCCACGGTCGCCACCGACCACCAGCACATGGCCGAAGTCGCCCTTGTGCGCGGCATTCGAGCGCGGCGCGAGGCTCGCCAGGGTGACGCTGGTGAGCACCAATGGCTGATTTGCAGGGTGTTTGGTCTGAGGCATGCGTCGTTCGGCTCCGATGTCTGGCAGAATTATACGCACCTGAGTCATCGTTGCCCTATTTCGCATGTCTGCTTCCCCCCTCGATCTACCCGCCCTCGCCCAATCGATCAAGGATTGGGGCCGTGAACTGGGCTTTGCGCACGTCGGCATTGCCGGTGTGGAGCTGGGCGAACACGAAAAACACCTGGAACGCTGGCTGGCCGAGGGCTATCACGGCGAGATGGAGTACATGGGCGCCCATGGCAGCAAACGCTCGCACCCCGACGAGCTGGTGCCGGGCACCTTGCGCGTGGTGTCGCTGCGCATGGACTACCTGCCGGGCGACACGCAGATGGCGCAGATGCTCGCCCAGCCCGAAAAGGCCTACATCTCGCGCTATGCGCTGGGGCGCGACTACCACAAGCTGGTCCGCAAGCGCGTACAGCACCTGGCCGAGCGCATCCAGAAAGACATCGGGCCGTTCGGCTTCCGCGCCTTCGTCGACAGCGCGCCGGTGCTGGAAAAGGCCATCGCCGAACAGGCCGGGCTGGGCTGGATCGGCAAGAACACCTTGTTGCTCAACCGCAAGGCGGGCAGCTACTTCTTCCTCAGCGAACTGTTCGTCGACCTGCCGCTACCGGTGGACGAGGCGCAGGCCACCGAGCATTGCGGGCGGTGCAGTGCATGCCTGGACATCTGCCCCACCCAGGCCTTCGTGGGGCCGTATGTGCTGGATGCGCGGCGCTGCATTTCGTACCTGACCATCGAACTGAAGAGCGCGATCCCCGAAGAGCTGCGGCCGCTGATCGGCAACCGGGTGTTCGGCTGTGACGATTGCCAGATCGTGTGCCCGTGGAACCGCTTTGCCCGGCCCACCGGCGAAGCGGATTTCAAGCCGCGCCACGGGCTGGACAACGCCGGGCTGGCGGAGCTGTTCATGTGGGATGAAGAGACGTTTCTGGCCAGCACCGAAGGCTCGCCGCTGCGCCGGGCGGGGTATGAGCGCTGGTTGCGCAACCTGGCGGTGGGGCTGGGCAATGCGCCCTCGACCATCCCGGTGCTGGAGGCGCTCCAGGCGCGGCGGGAGTATCCGTCGGAGCTGGTGAGGGAGCATGTGGAGTGGGCGCTGCGTCAGCATCAGGCACGGCTTTAGGTCTGCAGCGCGACCATCGCGGGTCAAGCCCGCTCCCACAGGGACAGCACCGGTTTCAAGAACAGTGGTGATCCTGTGGGAGCGGGCTTGACCCGCGAAGAAGCCCTCAATGCTCGTCGTTGTACTGGAACTTGGGCATTTCCCAGCGAAACCGTATCGCCAGCAGCCTGAGCAGCAACCCGCCAAACAGCGTCAGCAGAATCGCCTGCTCCCCCGGCACCTTGAAGTACACGCACCCCAGGTAGAACCACGCCGCCAGAAACGACACGCTGGCATACAGCTCACGCCGGAAGATCAGCGGAATGTCGTTGCAGAAGATATCCCGCAGGATGCCGCCAAACACGCCGGTGATCACCCCGCTGATCGACGCCACCAGCATGCCCTGGCCCATTTCCAGCGCGGTCATGCAGCCAATCAGGGTGAACGCCACCAGCCCCAGCGCATCGAGCACCAGAAACAGCGAACGCAGGTGGCGCATCAGCGGCGCGATGAAAATGGTGATCAAGGCCGCCACGCTGGTCAGCACCAGGTACTCCGGGTGCTTCACCCAGGTCAGCGGGTAGTGGCCCAGCAGCACGTCGCGCACCGAGCCTCCGCCCAGGGCCGTGACGCAGGCGATCAGCACCACGCCGAACCAGTCCATGCCGCGCCGCCCGGCCGACAGCGCCCCGGTCATGGCTTCGGCGGTAATGGCGATCAAATAGAGCATCAACAGCATGATGGCGCAGGTCCGTGCAAAGAGGCGCGCAGTCTACCCAGTTGCCCCAGGCACCAAAAGGGGGCGCGCCAACGATTGTTGGCGCAGTGCGGGTCAGAACTTGATGAAGTGCTCGCGGTAGTGGCGCAGCTCGGCGATGGATTCGCGAATATCGTCCAGCGCCAGGTGCGTGCCACCCTTCTTGAAGCTGTCGCGCACCTCGGGAGCCCAGCGTGCGGCCAGCTCCTTGAGGGTGGACACGTCCAGGTTGCGGTAGTGGAAGAAATTCTCCAGCTCGCGCATGTGGCGGTACAGGAAGCGACGGTCCTGGCAGATGCTGTTGCCGCAGATCGGCGACTTGCCCTTGGGCACCCACTGCTCCAGGAAGCGGATCGTCTCGGCCTCGGCCTCGGCCATGCTCACCTTGCTCTCGCGCACGCGCTGGGTCAGGCCGGAGTTGCCGTGGGTACGGGTGTTCCACTCGTCCATGCGCGCCAGCACCTCGTCACTGTGGTGGATGGCGATCACCGGGCCTTCGGCCAGGGTGTTCAGGTCACTGTCGGTGACGATGGTGGCCATCTCGATGATGACGTCGCTGTCCGGATCCAGGCCGGTCATTTCCAGATCGATCCAGATCAGGTTCTGTGGGTTCTGCATGATTCTGCTCCTCGGTAGGCGCGCAGTTTAGCCTAGTGGAGCGTGCTAGACTCGACGCCGTTGCACCCTCACATGCTTTGCTTGACGAAACGAGACCTACATGGCCAAACGCCAGCTCAATCGCCGCCAGAACTGGCGCATCGAAAAAATCCAGGGTGAGCGCGCCGCCCGCGCTGCCAAACGCGAACAGCACACGCTGGACACCCTCGAAGGCGGCGACCTGGGGCCTGAACAACTGGGCCTGGTGATTGCACACTTCGGCGTGCAGGTAGAAGTCGAAGCACAGGACGGCGACGTGGCCGGCCAGGTGTTCCGTTGCCACCTGCGCGCCAACCTGCCGGCGCTGGTCACTGGTGACAAGGTGGTATGGCGCGCCGGCAACCAGGGTATCGGCGTGATCGTGGCGCAGATGCCGCGCAGCACCGAGCTGTGCCGCCCCGACAGCCGTGGCCAGCTCAAGCCGGTGGCGGCCAACGTCGACCTGATCGTGATCGTGTTCGCCCCGGCCCCCGAGCCGCATGCCAACCTGATCGACCGTTACCTGGTGGCCGCCGAGCATGCCGGTATCCGCCCGCTGCTACTGCTGAACAAGGCCGACCTGATCAACGAGCAGAACGCCCCGGCGCTGAATGCGCTGCTGGCGGTATACCGTCAGCTGGGTTACCCGCTGCTGGAAGTGTCGGCGCACCATGGCGACGGCATGCAGCAGTTGCAGACCTTGCTCGATGGGCACATCAGCGTGTTCGTCGGCCAGTCCGGGGTGGGCAAGTCGTCGCTGGTCAACAGCCTGCTGCCCGATGTCGACACCCGCGTGGGCGAGCTGTCGGAGTGGTCGGGCCAGGGCCAGCACACCACCACCACCGCGCGGCTGTACCACTTCCCGGGTGGCGGTGAGCTGATCGACTCGCCGGGCATTCGCGAGTTCGGCCTGGGGCACGTGAGCCGGGCGGACGTGGAGGCCGGCTTCATCGAGTTCAACGACCTGATCGGCACCTGCCGCTTCCGCGACTGCAAGCACGACCGCGAGCCGGGCTGTGCGCTGCTCAAGGCGCTGGAAGACGGGCGCGTGCAGCAGCAGCGCATGAACAGCTATCGCTCGATCATTGCCAGCCTGCCGCAGGACAGCTAATGACGGTCATGGCGCAGGCGTTTGTTCGATGAACATCGCATGCGCCACATCCTCGACCAGGGCCTTGGACATGCCGCTCAGGTAATGTGCCGCCCAGACAAGCGTGCCATCCGGCTCGATGCCGGCTTGCAAGGTGAGCTTGTAGGCGCAACTGAGCAGCAGGGCTGATTCTTCCAGGGCGAAGTCGGCGTTGTGGCCGGCTTGCACGCGAAACAGGCGCTCGGCGGTGGGGCCGCCCTCGCCTTCGCCGAAAGTGCCGACGCCTAGTGTCTTGAAGACTGAGCTGTTTTCCATCTGTTATCTCCCGACGACTTTCTTAATTGGCTCTACGGGCGTCTTCGCCGGCAAGGCCGGCTCCTACAGGTACTGCGAGCCTTTGTAGGAGCCGGCCTTGCCGGCGAACGAGCGCACAGCGCTCGCGATCAGTGCACGAGAGGATGTCTTCGAGGGGCAGATTGGCGTAATGCGGTGGATCGGGGACGATTTTCAACATGACCAACTCCAGTATCAGTGGAGCTACCACGCTTTGCTGTCAAACAAATAGGTGGCAGCTGTACGCGGGTTGACAGACCGAGGATACCGGAACTCGGCGCACACGAAGTGCCCCACGCACAGCCGCCATAAAGCGATGCACATGTGGTCCGAAATCAGTAACGGCCTGTCAAAACCGGTCGTTGAACACCAACGACGCGACGCAGACTAGAGCGCTACCGTGACCACCGCAATGGCGGGAAAGCGGCAAAAGTATGATTGGGAAGGGGCCTACAGGGAATAGGGAAATTCCGAAGATTCGCCTTACGCGGACACCTGTAGGAGCCGGCCTTGCCGGCGAAGGCGTCAGTTGTCGCAACACATTTGTAGGCCTTTTCACCCAGGCATGTAGTCCACCTCCTGATTCAATCCCACGCCTTGCACCACGCGTCGTAATCATCAAAGGTATCCCGCACCAGATTTGCGCCCACCAGGGACCTCCGGATGCCAGTCTCACTCCTCTACTGCCGCAACGACCTGGCCGCCGCCATGGCCATCGGCGAGCACCTGCGCCTCGAGGGCCTCGCCACCTGCCTGGAGGCCATCGACCCCCAGGCCGACGATGCCTGCACCCTCACCACCCTCATCAGCCGCAGCCTGCACGGCTGCACCCACCTGATCGTGCTGGTGTCGGGCAACACCTGCGGCGCCTGGTGGGTGCCCTTCGCCCTGGGCGCCGCAGCGCTGGCCGACCGACGGGTCGCCACGTTCCAGCTGGGCGAGCCGGCCAGCCCCACCTACCTGGGCGAACTGCCGACCATGGCGCAAGCCACCGACCTGGACCTGTTCGTCAGCGCGTACCGCCTGGAACACACCCTTGGCCGTGCCCTCAACCTGCCCACGCAGGCCGCACCCGGCGACAATCGCTGCAATGCCCAGCACTTCCAGGCCGAGCTCAAGGCCAGCATCGGTCGCGGCTACTGAAATGCCGAACCCCACACAGCACAACGCCCGCACGGATCACTCCATGCGGGCGTTGTCGGCTGCCGGCTCACTGCGGCTTGTTGGGCTCGTCCATCTTCAACACGCCATCCTCGAAGATGTTCAGCTTCTCGCGCAGTTCACGCGGCTGCATCGGCTCGGGCTCGGGCGTCGGTGCCGCAGCGCCCGGCGCAGGTGCCGCACCCGGCTGGGCTGCGTCCGGCGGCGTCGGCGAGGTCTGTTCGCCCTCAATGGTGCGCTGGGCCTTCTTGGTCAGCACGATGATGTCGATACGACGGTTCACCGGGTTGAGCGGGTTCTCGCGGTCGAACAGCGACGACGATGCATACCCCACCACCCGCGCCACCTGGGCATCCGGATAGCCACCGGCCACCAGCGCCCGACGCGCCGCGTTGGCACGGTTGGCCGACAGCTCCCAGTTGCCGTAATCACCGGTGCCGGCGTAGGGCTTGGCATCGGTGTGGCCGCTGATGCTGATCTTGTTCGGCACCGCCTTGATGGTGTCGGCCATCGCCAGCAGGATGTCCTCGAAGTACGGCTGCAGGCGCGCACTGCCCAGGTCGAACATAGGCCGGTTCTCGGCGTCCATGATCTGGATGCGCAGGCCGTCCTGGGTGATCTCGAACAGGATCTGGTCCTTGAACTTCTGCAGTTGCGGGTTCTCTTCGACCTTGTTCTGCAGCTCCTGCAGCACCAGGTTCAAGCGGTCTTTCTCGACCTGCTCGGCCATGCTCTCGACCGCGTCCTTGTCCAGCTGGATGCTGGTGTCAGGCGTCGGCTCGGACTGCACTTCAGGGTTGATGGTCTTTTCCGGGGCCAGCTCCGGCGAGCCGCCCAGGTCGATGATGTACGGGGTGCCACTCTCGGAGAACCCGATGGGGTCCTTGAAGTAGCCGGCAATCGCGATCTTCTGCTCGGGCGTGGCGGTGGACAGCAGCCACAGCACAAGGAAGAACGCCATCATCGCCGTGGCGAAGTCGGCGAACGCGATTTTCCAGGCGCCGCCGTGATGGCCGCCGCCGAAGCGCTTTACGCGCTTGATGATGATCGGCTGATTGTTTTCCATGGATCAGCGACCGCGAACTGCTTGTTCCAGCTCGGCAAAGCTTGGACGGTGCTTGGGGAACAGCACCTTGCGACCGAACTCCACCGCCAGCGATGGCGGCATGCCGGAGGCCGACGCCACCAGTGCGGCCTTGATCGCCTCGTACACGTTGACCTCTTCCTTGGCGTCGTGGGCCAGGGAGGTGGCCAGCGGGCCGAAGAAGCCGTAGGCCGCCAGAATACCGAAGAAGGTACCCACCAGCGCCGCACCCACGTGCAGGCCGATGGACTTCTGGTCGCCCTCGCCCAGCGAAGCCATGGTCACCACGATACCCAGTACCGCCGCCACGATACCGAAGCCGGGCATGCCGTCGGCGATGCCGGTCACGGCATGGGACGGGTGGTCGAGCTCTTCCTTCATGCTCAGCAGTTCCATGTCGAACAGGCCTTCGAGCTCGTGCGGGGCCATGTTGCCGGTGGACATGATGCGCAGGTAGTCGCAGATGTACGCGGTCATGCGCTCATCCTTGAGTACCGCCGGGTACTTGGCGAAGATCGGGCTGGCCGCGGCGTCTTCGATATCGCCCTCGATCGCCATCATGCCTTCGCGCCGGCTCTTGTTGAGGATCTCGTAGATCAGGCCCAGCACTTCTATATAGAAGGTGTGCGAGAAGCGCGAGCCGAACATGCTCAGCGACTTCTTGATCACGTGCATGGTCATGTAGCCGGGGTTGGCCTGCAGGAACGCACCAAAGGCGGCACCGCCGATGATCAGCACCTCGAAAGGCTGAATCAGGGCCGCGATCTTGCCGTGAGAAAGAACGTATCCGCCAAGCACGCTCGCGAATACGACAATGATGCCGATAATTTTAGCCATAGATTGGAAGCACTTACTGTCGTGGTCAGGGTCGGGGGCGGAAGTTCGTAAAACTCTTCTTCTACTTATCGGCAGTTCTGCGCCAGACTATAGCCAGTCAAGGCGAAAAGCCAGTTCGGCCACCTCCCAGCATGCCTAGTGAACTCACGTGCCAACTCAAATTCCAAAGACCCTAGACGCCTGGATCAAACTGCTCGACAGCGTGCAACTGCCGGTGCCGCTGGACAGTCACGAGCGGGTAAAAGCCGCCATCGGCGACAGCCGCCGCTCGCTGCGTGACATCGCCGATCTGATGCAGGACAGCCCCGCGCTGGTGCTCAGCGTGATGCGCGAAGCCAACCGGCATACCCACGCCAGCATGGCCGAGCCGGCCGAAAGCCTGGAAATCGCCCTCAACCGGCTTGGCCTCAAGCGCGCCGAAGAACTGCTGCTGCGCCTGCCCACCGCGCCGCCGGCGCAGATCCCCAAGGCCCTGCGCCACCTGCAGATGATCAGCCTGCATGCCAGCCAGCAGGCCAGCGGCCTGTTCGCCAGCCAACTGGCGCGGCTGTGGCAGGAGATCCACTGGGGCAGCCTGCTGTTCCTCTCGCCGTTGTGGACCCTGGCCCTGGCGCACCCCAAGCTGATCGAGGAATGGGAAGTGCGAGTGGTGCACCGCGGCGAGCCGGCCCTGCGCGTGGAGCGCGAACTGTTCGGTGTACCCCTGCTGGCGCTGTGCCGCGCCCTGGCCGACTACTGGCGCCTGCCCAACTGGGTCACCCAGGGCTACCACGTGCTCAGCGAAGAACGCCGCCTGCTGGTCAAGGTCATGCACATCGCCCGCCTGCACGACAACCCGCTGCGCCAGCAACAGCTGCTGGACGCCGACCCGGCCCTGCGCCGCTGGCTCAACCAGCCGGCCAATACCGTGCTGCTGGCCAACGGCCTGGCCCTGGCGGCGCAGCACGCCTGGGACTGCCCGCACAGCCAGCGCTGGCAACGCCTGACCAGCCTGTACCTGCAGGTGCCGCTGAGCGACGTGCAGCAACAGGTGCACCAGCAGGCCGCCAACAGTGCGCGCCTGCACGCCGACGACGACCTCTACCACCCCGCCGAATCGCTGATCTGGCCGACCGGCTCGCACTACGTGCACCGCCGCCTGCGGCCTGCCGACGTGCCCTCGACCGAATCGCTGGGGGCCTGGCGCAAGTACTGCGCCGACCTGCTGGTGGAGCCCAGTGCATTCACCAACGCCATGCACCTGACCACCTACGCCCGCGATGCCCTGGTGGCCTGCGGCATGCAGCGGGTGATGATGCTGATGGCCGACAAGGGCATGACCCACCTGCGCGTGCACCAGATCGCCGGGCTGCCCGCCGAGGCCGGCGGCCTGGTGGTGCCGCTCGCCCAGAGCAAGCTGCTGCAACGCCTGCTGACCCAGTCGGCACAACTGCGCCTGACCCCGGACAACTATGCCCAGTTCGGTGCCCTGCTGCCCGGCACCCTGCGCGTGCTGTTCCGTGGCCAGCACCTGCTGCTGCGCTCGCTGTCGAGCAACGGCAAGGTGGTGATGGTGGTGCTGGCCGACCAGGGCGGCGGCCCGTTCTCGGAGATCAGCGTGCAGGCGTTCGGCAAGACCGCCCAGTGCATCGAGCGCGCCCTCACCGCCTTCAGCAACCGCAGCACCTGACCCATGCGCTACAATCGCCCACTCTGTTCCGATCTGGAGACTCTGGATGACTGACTTTTCCGGCTTGCCCCTGGTGATTGAACCCGCCGACCTGCAAGCCCGCCTGGATGCGCCGGGGCTGATCCTGGTCGACCTGACCAGCACGAAACGCTATGGCAGCGGGCACATTCCCGGTGCGCGCTTCGTCGACCCCAAGCGCACCCAGCTGGGCCAGCCACCGGCGCCCGGGCTGCTGCCGAGCCAAGGCGACCTGGAAAAGCTGTTCGCCGAGCTGGGGCACAACCCGGACGCCGTGTATGTGGTGTATGACGACGAAGGCGGCGGCTGGGCCGGGCGCTTCATCTGGTTGCTGGATGTGATCGGCCATACCCGCTATCACTACCTCGACGGTGGCGCGCTGGGCTGGACGGGCGAGCTCTCGACCGATGTGCCCGCGCCCGCTGCCGGCAGCGTCAGCCTGACCCTGCACGAAGCCCCCACCGCCACCCGCGAATACCTGCAAAGCCGCCTGGGCGCTGCCGACCTGGCGGTCTGGGATGCGCGCAGCCCGCAGGAATACCGGGGTGAGAAAGTACTGGCCGCCAAGGGCGGACACGTCCCGGGCGCGGTCAACTTCGAGTGGACGGCCGGCATGGACCAGAACGATCACCTGCGCATCCGCAAGGACATGCCCCAGATCCTCGAGCAGTTGGGCATCACCCGCGACAAGGAAGTGATCACCCACTGCCAGACCCACCACCGCTCCGGCTTCACCTATCTTGTGGCCAAACACCTGGGCTACCCACGGGTAAAGGCCTATGCCGGCTCATGGGGCGAATGGGGCAACCACCCCGACACGCCTGTAGAAGTTTAAGGAAATTCAATGAAATCCCGCTTGTTCATCATCAGCCAGTACCTGCTGCCCCACCACCTGCTGTCGCGCCTGGCCGGCTGCGTGGCCGAATGCCGCGTGAAATGGTTCAAGAATGCCTTCACCGCCTGGTTCGCCAAGCGCTACCAGGTCGACATGTCCCAGGCCCAGGTCGAAGACCTGACCGCCTACGAGCACTTCAACGCATTCTTCACCCGCGCGCTCAAGCCGGATGCCCGCCCGCTGGACCAGACCCCGGGGGCGATCCTGTGCCCGGCCGACGGCGCTGTCAGCCAGCTGGGCCCGATCGAGCATGGCCGCATCTTCCAGGCCAAGGGCCACAGCTTCAGCGCCCTTGAGCTGCTGGGCGGCGACCCGGCCAATGCCGCGCCGTTCATGGGTGGCGAATTCGCCACCATCTACCTGTCGCCCAAGGACTACCACCGCGTGCACATGCCGCTGGCCGGTACCCTGCGCGAGATGATCTACGTGCCGGGCCGGCTGTTCTCGGTCAACCAGACCACCGCCGAAAACGTGCCGGAGCTGTTTGCGCGCAACGAGCGCGTGGTGTGCCTGTTCGATACCGAGCGCGGGCCGATGGCCGTGGTGCTGGTGGGCGCGATGATCGTGGCGTCGGTCGAGACGGTATGGGCCGGGCTGGTCACGCCGCCCAAGCGCGAGCTGAAGACCTTCCGCTACGACGAGGCAGCGCGTGCACCGATCCACCTGGAAAAAGGCGCCGAGCTGGGCCGCTTCAAGCTGGGTTCGACGGCTGTCGTGCTGTTCGGGCCAGAGCAGGTGAAGTGGGCCGAATCGCTGGGTGCGGGGTCGGTGGTGAACATGGGCGAATGCCTGGGGTTGCCGGCGCAGCACGCCTGACCCAACAAAAAGCCCGCAGCGATGCGGGCTTTTTTGTGCCTGGCTGTCGGGCCTCATCGCGGGTCAAGCCCGCTCCCACAGGGGCTGCACGGCCTTCTGGAGCGATGGCAAACCTGTGGGAGCGGGCTTGACCCGCGCAGCGGCCGCGCTTTCTCAGTCGCGACCGTCGCGATCCCTGAAGCCCAGCAGATACAGCACCCCATCCAGCCCCAGCGTCGAGATCGCCTGCTTGGCCGACTGCTTGACCAGCGGCTTGGCCCGGAACGCCACGCCCAGGCCGGCAATCGCCAGCATCGGCAGGTCGTTCGCACCGTCGCCCACGGCAATCGTCTGCTCCATCTGCAAGCCTTCCTTGCGTGCCAGCTCGGTCAACAGGTCAGCCTTGCGCTGCGCGTCGACAATCGGCTCCACGGCCACGCCGGTCACCTTGCCGTCCACCACTTCCAGCTCGTTGGCAAACACATAGTCGATGCCCAGCTTGGCCTGCAGCTGCTTGGCAAAGTAGGTGAAGCCACCCGACAGGATCGCGGTCTTGTAGCCCAGGCGCTTGAGCTCGGCGAACAGCACCTCGGCGCCCTCGGTCAGGCGCAGCGAAGCACCGATCTCGTCCAGCACGCTGACGTCCAGGCCCTTGAGCAGCGCCAGGCGCTCCTTGAAGCTGGCACGAAAATCCAGCTCGCCACGCATGGCACGCTCGGTGATTTCCGACACCTGCTCGCCCACGCCTGCCGCCTTGGCCAGCTCGTCGATGACCTCGGCCTCGATCAGGGTGGAGTCCATGTCGAACACCGCCAGGCGACGGTTGCGGCGGAACAGCGAGTCCTGCTGGAAGGCGATGTCGACGTTCAGCTCCTGCGCCACGCTGAGGAACTCGGCACGCAGGGCCTGCGGGTCGGCCGGCTCGCCACGCACGGAGAACTCGATGCAGCCCTTGCCCTGGTCGGCCGGGGTGTCCAACGCGATACGACCCGACAGACGGTCGATATGGTCGATGTTCAACCCGTACTGGGCGGTGATGGAGCTCACCCGCTGCAACTGCTCGGCAGTTACCTTGCGCGTCAGCAGGGTCACGATGTGGCGGGCCTTGCCCTGGCCGTCGACCCACTGCTGGTAGTCCTGCTCGGAAACCGGGGTGAAGCGCACCTGCTGGTCCAGCTTGTACCCGGTGAAGAGGATGTCCTTGAGCACGGCGCTGGCCTGCTCGGTGCTGGGGATTTCCACCAGGATGCCGAACGACAGCGTGTCGTGGATGACCGCCTGGCCGATGTCGAGGATGTTCACCCCGCCCTGGGCGAGCACGCCGGTAATGGCCGCGGTGAGACCCGGACGGTCCTCGCCGGTGATGTTAATCAGAACGATTTCGCGCAAAACGGGCTCCGACACAGTGACAAAACGCGCATTCTACCCACTTTCGCAGACCATCGGGCGCAGTCGATACTTTGCCGGCCCATGCCCTGTCGCTATACTGCGCAGCACCTTCTCCGACATAAAGAGCCGCGCTCTGTGAACCGGCCCACGCCAGTTAAAACCGACAATTTCTTCCTGCTGATCTTCCGTGCCCTGCGCCAGCGCCGTGTGCCGTTGGCCTTGCGGATCGCCTGCCACAACGTGTTTCTGGTAGCGCTGGCGCTGGTCATCTACGCCGGGGTCATGGGCCTGCAGTTCAAGCAGGCCATGCACGAGCAGGCCGACGCCCTGGGTCAGAGCCTGACCACGCAGACCGCCACGTCTGCCACCGAACTGCTGGTGTCCAACGACATCCTCAGCCTCAACGTGCTGCTCGGCAACCTGGTGAAGAACCCGCTGGTGGCCCATGCCGCCATCTACAGCGTCGACAACCGGATCCTCGCCGAAGCCGGCCAGCGCCCGAAAAACGGCCTGCTGGGCGAGGTCGAGGGCCTGTACCAGACCAAGATCACCTTCCAGGACGTGACGGCCGGGCAACTGCGCATCAGCCTGGACATGAGCCAGTTCCAGCAGCCGCTGACCATCAGCCTGCAGAGCATGGGCATTCTGGCGGCGATCCTGCTGGCCCTGGCCCTGGCCTTGAGCCTGCGCCTGGGGCGCTTCATTTCGACGCCGCTGCTGCAACTGCGGGTGTGGCTGCGCGACCTGGATGCCTACACCCCGGCCACCGACCGCCAGGACGAGATCGGCGACCTGGCGCGCCAGCTGCATTCGCGCTTTGCCCCGCCACCGCCGGAGCCTGAAGCAGAGCCCGAGGAAGAAGACGACTACGACGAACATGAAGCGCAGCCGGCCTTGCAGGTGCGCAACCTGCGCGAGCCGGCGCTGGAGCCCAAGCCGGCGCTGCCCAGGCCAGTAGCGCATGATGAAGACGACGACGAGGCGTTTGCCGACCTGCGCGACGACAGCGATGCCGCGCCGCAGGCTGTAGTACCCGCTGCGCCACGCGAGCCGCAGGCCAGTGCGGTGCTGGCGGTGCAACTGGGCTCCCAGGAGCAACTGCGCCGCCTGCCTCGGGCACGCCTGACCGAACTGCTGGACCGCTACCGCGACTGCCTCGACCAGGCCGCGTCGCTGTATGAAAGCGAAGTGCACACGCTCAACGATGGCAGCACGCTGCTGTTGTTCCACAGCTCGGAAAGCGGCGAGGACTACCTGACCAACGCCATCTGCTGTGGCGAACTGCTGCGTGCCCTGGGGCATGCGTTGCAGGTGGAAGTGGCCGACAGCGGGATTACCCTGCAATTGCAGCTGGGCCTGGCGCTGGGTGAAGACCTGCACGGCCTGAGCCAGATCGACCTGCTGCTGACCGACAAGGCCCAGGATGCCCTGGCGTTGTCGCAACACAGCCGCAACCTGCTGCTGGTGGAGCGCAAGGTCAGTGATGATGCGCTGATTCGCCAGCGTGCCCGCATCCGCCCGATTGCCAGCCCTGAAGGGGCGTGCTGTGTGGAGCGCCTGATGGAGCCGTATCCGTCGATGCTGGAGCGCCAGCTGGCACGGATGCACGAGCGCCAGATCAAGACCTGAGGCCCCGTAGGAGCCGGTTTCAACCGGCCACAAAAAAGCCCGCATCGCTGCGGGCTTTTTTGTGGCCGGTGTCCCGTCCTGAATAAGGTTTACACCTCCCATCCCGAATTTCCGGAGAGTCAGATGGAGCAAGGTGTAAAGCGCACACAGCGTGATTACTCACTGTCTTTTAAATTGGCGGTGGTTGATCAGATTGAAAAAGGCGAACTGACCTACAAGCAGGCCCAGGTGCGGTATGGCATCCAGGGACGGTCGACGGTTCTGGTATGGTTGCGTAAGCACGGTCGGCAGGATTGGAGCCAGGGGGCCTCGATCCGCGACGAGAGGAGCTGCGCGATGTCTGACCCCAAAACGCTCACTCCAGAGCAGCGGATCAAAGAGCTTGAGCAGCAGCTTGAGCTGATGAGCCAGAAGGCTCAGTTCTTTGAAACGGTCGTTGATGTTCTGAAAAATGAATACGGTGTCTCGGTCGTAAAAAAGCGATCCGGCAAGTCCTCTCGCAAGGTCAAGTCGCAGGACTGAGCATTGCCAGGGCTTGTCAGTTTCTAGGCATCAGTCGACAGGCTTACTACAAGCGCAACCGAGCTGCTGATGGCAAAGAGCGCCAGGCAGATCGGGTGGTTCAGTTTGTTCAGCAAGTCCGGCTGCGCCAGCCCCGTCTGGGTACCCGTAAGCTGCACTATTTGCTGCATTGCCAACCTGACAAACGATTCCAGGTCGGCCGAGATAGACTGTTTCAGGTCTTGGGAGAGCGCCGTTTGCTGGTACTGCCCAAGCGGGCATACCACAAGACAACACAGAGCTTTCATCGCTTCTACCGCCATCCCAACTTAATCAAGCCCGGTCCAAGCCAAGTCGTTCCGACAAGGCCGGAGCACGTCTGGGTTGCCGACATTACTTATCTGCCCGCACGCAACGGCCCGCTGTACCTGAGCCTGGTAACGGACGCGTACTCCAGGAAAATTGTTGGTCACCACGTCCATGAAAGCCTGCATGCCGAGTCAGTAGCGCAAGCCTTCAAGCAGGCCTTACGAAAGCGACGTCGTCACCAGCCATTAGTCCACCATTCGGATCGAGGCATCCAATATTGCTCGGCGCTATACCAGTCACTGCACCAACGGCACGGCGTTCAGTGCTCCATGACTGATGGGTATGACTGCTACCAGAACGCACTGGCTGAGCGAATCAACGGAATCCTCAAGATGGAGCTGCTGTTGAGCAGCCCTGAAGATCTGGAGCAAGCGAGGCAGATGGTTGATGAGGCAGTGCAGATCTACAACACAGAACGGCCCCATATGGCCCTGAAAAACAAAACGCCCGATGCGGTGCATCGGGCGTTTTGAGGCCTATCGGCCTACCTGAACAGGTCTAAACCTATTTCAGGACTAGACACGGTTAAAACCGGAACACTTCCATCTCGGTACGAATCGGTGTCGCCATCGGAATCTTCGGTTTCTCCGGCTCCTTGCGCACCTGCTGTACCGGCGTGGCCTTCTTCGGCTGTTCCTGCACGATCGGCGGCTGATTGGCCAACGGCTTCAACGCCACGCTCAACTGCTCGGCCAGACGCTGCAGCAGTTGCCCCTGCGCCTGTACCTGCGCCGCCGAGCTGCCTTCATGGGGCTGCTCGAAATGCACGATGCGGTTGTCACGCACCTGGCCACGACGATCAAGCAAGCGCCACTGGGCATCGAGGATCGCCGGCTGGCCAACGCCCGAGTCCAGGCGCGTGATCGACAGCAGCACCTGCACATCCGGGTTGAACCCGGTGCTGGCCGGTGCCAGCACCACACGCTGGCTGTCCAGGCGCCAGGCCAGCTGGCGCACCAGCAACTGGTCGATGTCGGCCGACAGGCTGCCCGCCCAGCGACCATCGGTCGCTGCCGTCAGGCTGCCGTCACGCTGGCGTTGCAGCAGGGTTTCGCGTTGCAGGTAGTCGGCCACCGAGACCGGCCCCAGCACCACGGCCATGCCGTTGCTCTGGCCAGGTTGCCCCGGCTCGCCACTGTCGAGCTGATACAGCGCTACCGGCTGGTGCATGCTGCACCCGGCCAAGCCCAGCACGCCACTGAGCAGTAGAACAAATGGAAGGCGCAGAAAAGTCATCATCCCATCCAGGCGGCCGCCACACGGCTTGCCGCAGTGATACTCATGAATACGTCGGGCACACAGCTACGCTGGCACCACAAGGGGCCTATCATCCGCGAAAGTTCCGTGCGACTCCAGTGTTTAAGCCGCAAACGGTCACTAAAATACCCGTTTGCGGCCACCAGGTCGCTTATTCGACGTTTTCCACCAGCAGCGCATCGACCCGCTGGAAGCCGCGCGGCAGCTTGTTGCCACGCCGCCCACGCTCGCCCTTGTAGTGCTCCAGGTCATCGCCCTTGAGCGACAGGGTACGCTTGCCGGCCTGCAATACAAGGGTCGAACCTTCGGGAATCACTGCCAGGTCGGTGACAAATTCTTCACGACTGGCCACGCGATCGCCCGGAATGCCGATGATCTTGTTGCCCTTGCCCTTGCCCAGCTGTGGCAGGTCGCTGATCTTGAACACCAGCAGGCGCCCTTCGGTGGTCACCGCCGCCAGCCAGTCCTGCTCGCGGTTGCCCACCGGGCGCGGCAGGATCACCTTGGCGTTGTTCGGCAGGCTCAACAGGGCCTTGCCGGCCTTGTTCTTGGCCTGCAGGTCTTCGCCCTTGACCACGAAGCCGTAGCCGGCATCGGAGGCAATCACGTACAGGCCGTCATCCTCGGGCATCAGCACGCACTCGAACGAAGCACCGGGCGGCGGGGTCAGGCGACCGGTCAGCGGTTCACCCTGGCCCCGTGCCGACGGCAGCGTATGCGCCGGCACCGAGTAGCTGCGGCCGGTGGAGTCGATGAACACCGCGTACTGGTTCGAGCGCCCCGCGGCTGCGGTCTTGAAGCCGTCGCCGGCCTTGTACGAGAGCCCGGTGGCATCGATGTCGTGGCCCTTGGCCGAACGTACCCAGCCCTTCTCGGACAGCACCACCGTGACCTTTTCGTTGGGCAGCAGGTCGTGCTCGGTCATCGCACGGGCTTCGGCGCGCTCGACGATCGGCGAGCGACGGTCGTCGCCATAGGTTTCGGCGTCCTGCAGCAGTTCGGTGCGCACCAGCTTCTTGAGCTTGGCTTCGCTGCCCAGCAGCGCCAGCAGCTTGGCCTGTTCCTTGAGCAGTTCGTCCTGCTCGTTGCGCAGCTTCATCTCTTCCAGACGGGCCAACTGGCGCAGGCGCGTGTCGAGGATGTAGTCGGCCTGGATCTCGCTCAATGCAAAGCGCTCGATCAACCTGGCCCGCGGGTGCTCCTCGGTACGGATGATGTGGATCACTTCATCCAGGTTGAGGTAGGCGATCAGCAAGCCGTCCAACAGGTGCAGGCGACGCTCCACCTTGTCCAGGCGGAACTGCAGGCGACGGCGCACGGTATGCACGCGGAACTGCAGCCACTCGACCAGCAGCGTGCGCAGGTTCTTCAACTGCGGCTTGCCGTCCAGGCCGATGATGTTGATGTTGACCCGGTAGCTGGACTCAAGGTCGGTACTGGCGAACAGGTGCTGCATCAGCGCTTCGTGGTCGACGCGGCTGTGCACCGGGATGATCACGATGCGGCACGGGTTCTCGTGGTCCGATTCGTCACGCAGGTCGGCCACCTGCGGCGCCTTGGACGGCTTGGCCTGCATCATCGCGGCGATCTGTTCCAGCACCTTGGCGCCCGACACCTGGTGCGGCAGCGCGGTGACCACGATGTCGCCGTCCTCGATGTGGTACACGGCGCGCATGCGCACCGAGCCACGGCCGGTTTCGTAGATTTTCAGCAGGTCGGCGCGCGGGGTGATGATCTCTGCTTCGGTCGGGTAGTCCGGGCCCTGGATGTGCTCGCACAGCTGTTCGACCGTGGCCTTGGGCTCGTCGAGCAGGCGCACGCAGGCGGTGGCCACTTCGCGCAGGTTGTGCGGCGGCACGTCGGTGGCCATGCCCACGGCGATACCGGTGGTGCCATTGAGCAGGATGTTCGGCAAACGTGCCGGCAACACCAGGGGCTCGTCGAGGGTACCGTCGAAGTTCGGGCCCCAGTCCGCAGTGCCCTGGCCCAGTTCGCTGAGCAGCACCTCGGAATAGCGCGACAGGCGCGCTTCGGTGTAGCGCATGGCCGCGAAGGATTTGGGATCGTCCGGCGCACCCCAGTTGCCCTGGCCGTCGACCAGGGTGTAGCGATAGCTGAAGGGCTGCGCCATCAGCACCATGGCTTCATAGCAGGCCGAATCGCCATGCGGGTGGAACTTGCCGAGCACGTCACCGACGGTACGCGCCGATTTCTTGTGCTTGGAATCGGCGTCCAGGCCCAGTTCGCTCATGGCGTAGACGATGCGTCGCTGCACCGGCTTCAAACCGTCGCCGATATGCGGCAGCGCACGGTCCATGATCACGTACATGGAATAGTTGAGGTAGGCCTGTTCGGTGAAGTCAGCCAGTGACCGGCGCTCTACGCCATCGAGGCTGAGATCAAGGGAGTCGCTCATGCGGGCCTCATCATTTCAAGGTCTGGCGCAGCAGCAAGGTGCCGCCGCGCTGGGTAAATTCGAGTTGTTTCAGGGCACTCATGCCCAGCAGTACCTGCTCGCCGTCCAGCCCCGGCACCACCAGGGCGCGTACGTCGCGCAGCAGAATATCGCCCAGTTGCAGGCTGTCGAGGCGAGTGCGATAGCCCTCGGTACGACCATTGGCGGTACTCAGGGTCACGGGCGCACCACGCTCCAGGCTGAACTGCCGGGCCAGGCTCTCGGGGATCGCCACGTCGGTGGCGCCAGTATCCAGCAGAAAATGCACGGCCTGGCCGTTGATCAGACCGTCGGCCACAAAATGCCCCTGGCCATTGCCCAGCAGCCGCACCTCGACATAGCCATCGCCGTGCTGCGAGCTGATCTGGCTGTTGGGGTTGGCCTGGCGCTGTTCCCAGTCGCCGAAAAAACGCGTGGCCAGGAACAGGCCGGCCGCCCACGCCAGCACCAGCATCACCCGGCCGGCACGCTTGCCCGGTGCCTGGCTCACGGCTTGGCGCTCCAGCCGCCCTGGGGCGCTGCAAAGCGCCACACGATCGGGCGGTTTTCGCCATCGGCGCGGCGACCGCCGTTGTTGTCCAGGCCTATCCAGGCACCCTTGGCATCGATCACCAGGGCCTCGGCCAGGCCGAACGGCTGCGAATACTGCCGCGATTCGATCAGGGCATCGGCAGCGAACGACCAGCAGCGCTCCACGCTTCCAGTGTCGGCATCACGCCGGCAGATACGGTAGGCGTTGCGCTCCAGGGTGAACAGCTTGCCTTCGAACAGCGCCAGGTCGGCAAAATCCCGGGGCCGCTCGCGGGCGTTGGGCATCTGCGCAGGCTGCATCTCGGTGCCGGCCTCGCTGAGCAGCACGCAGCCATCACCGCAGTGCCAGGTGGTCTGCTGGCGATTGATCGAAATCAGCCCGCGGCGCTCGCGCTCGGCGGCCAGCCACAGGCGATCGCCGGCCGGGTTCACGGCGATGCCTTCGAACAATGCATTGAAGTGCAGCAGCATGCCGCTGGCGCGCGCCTGGCGGACCATGCTCGGGTCGATCTTCAGCCAGCTGGGGTCGCCTGCGACTGGTACCTTGAGCACCGCCACATGGGTTTCGCTTACCAGGTAGTGATTGCCTGCGGCATCGCAACTGATGCCTTCGAAATCCAGCTCGCCGCCGCGCACGTAGGACATTGCCCAGTTGCTCGAGCGCAGGCCCCAGGGCAGGCCGCTGTCCGGCACCGGCGGCACCTCCAGGCGAATACCTTCGGCCTGCCACACCGTCTGGGTGGTGTCCAGGCGGTACAGCAGGTCGTCGTCGCGGTCCGAGACGGTCCAGAGCTCGCCGTTGCACAGGGCCAGCCCCGACAGGTTGCCGCCACGCATGCCCTCTACCGGATGCTCGCTCTGCATCGCCAGCTCCGGCCAGGTTTCGGCCAGCGCCGGCACGCCCAGCAGTGACAACAGCGCTGCCAGGCACCGAGCGATCAAGCCAGTACCTCGGCCAGGTTGCCTTTGGACTCCAGCCAGCTCTTGCGGTCGCCCGCACGTTTCTTGGCCAGCAGCATGTCCATGATCTCGCGGGTGCCTTCGAGGTCTTCCAGGGTCAACTGCACCAGGCGCCGGGTGTTCGGGTCCATGGTGGTTTCACGCAGCTGCGGCGGGTTCATCTCGCCCAGGCCCTTGAATCGGGTGACCTGCGGCTTGCCGCGCTTCTTCTCGGCCACCAGGCGGTCGAGGATGCCGTCGCGTTCGGCCTCGTCCAGGGCGTAGTAGATCTCCTTGCCCAGGTCGATGCGGTACAGCGGCGGCATCGCCACGTACACGTGGCCGGCCTCCACCAGCGGGCGAAAGTGCTGCACGAACAGGGCGCAGAGCAAGGTGGCGATGTGCAGGCCGTCGGAGTCGGCGTCGGCCAGGATGCAGATCTTGCCGTAGCGCAGCTGGCTCATGTCGGTGGCACCGGGGTCGACGCCGATGGCCACCGCGATGTTGTGCACTTCCTGACTGGCCAGCACTTCGCCGCCGTCGACTTCCCAGGTGTTGAGGATCTTGCCGCGCAGCGGCAGGATGGCCTGGAACTCCTTGTCGCGCGCCTGCTTGGCCGAACCACCGGCCGAGTCACCCTCGACCAGGAACAGCTCGGCGCGCATCGGGTCCTGCCCGGCGCAGTCGGCCAGCTTGCCCGGCAGTGCCGGGCCCTGGGTCACGCGCTTGCGCTCGACCTTCTTGCTCGCCTTGAGCCGGCGCCCGGCGTTGTTGATCGCCAGTTCCGCCAGTTGCATGCCCACTTCGGGGTGGGCATTGAGCCACAGGCTGAAGGCATCCTTGACCACGCCGGAAACGAATGCGGCGGCCTCGCGGGACGACAGGCGCTCCTTGGTCTGGCCGGAGAACTGCGGCTCCTGCATCTTCATCGAGAGCACGAAGCTGATGCGCTCCCACACGTCCTCGGGGGCCAGCTTGACCCCGCGCGGCAGCAGGTTGCGGAACTCGCAGAACTCGCGCATGGCATCGAGCAGGCCCTGGCGCAGGCCGTTGACGTGGGTGCCGCCCTGGGCGGTGGGGATCAGGTTGACGTAGCTTTCCTGCACGCTGTCGCCGCCTTCGGGCAGCCACAGCAAGGCCCAGTCCACGGCCTCCTTGTTGCCCGCCAGGCTGCCGCAGAACGGCGCATCGGGCAGGCGCAGGAACTCGCTTACCGAGTCTTCGAGGTACGAGCGCAGGCCGTCCTCGTAATGCCACTCGACCTTCTCGCCGGTGCCTTTGTCCTCGAAGCTGACCAGCAGCCCCGGGCACAGTACGGCCTTGGCCTTGAGCACATGCTTGAGGCGGCTGATGGAAAACTTGGGCGAGTCGAAATACTTGGGATCGGGCGCGAAGTACACGCTGGTACCGGTGTTGCGCTTGCCGACGGTACCGATCACTTCGAGCTCGGTGGCCTTGAAGCCGTCGGCGAAGGTCATCTGGTACTCGTTGCCGTCGCGCTTGACCCGTACCCGTACCTGGTTGGACAGGGCGTTGACCACCGAGATGCCCACCCCGTGCAGGCCGCCGGAGAACTGGTAGTTCTTGTTGGAAAACTTGCCGCCGGCGTGCAGCTTGGTGAGGATCAGCTCGACCCCCGACACGCCCTCTTCGGGGTGGATGTCCACGGGCATGCCGCGACCGTCGTCGGACACTTCCAGCGAATGGTCTGCATGCAGGATGACCTGCACGGTGCGGGCGTGGCCGGCCAGCGCTTCGTCGACGCTGTTGTCGATGACTTCCTGGGCCAGGTGATTGGGCCGGCTGGTGTCGGTGTACATGCCCGGGCGCTTGCGCACCGGGTCAAGGCCGGAGAGGACTTCGATGGCGTCTGCGTTATAGGCGCTAGCGCTGGGATTGGCCATGGGTTCTCGTCGTCAGTCGTAGGTGAAAATAATCAGTCAAAGTACAGAAAAATCGAATGCCTGGTACACCTGCGGTGCAATGCCGGCGAAGCTCAGCATGGCCGGCAGGTGCTGCGCGAAGCCCTGGAAGCTGTGGTCGCCACCGGCCTCGATGCGTAGCGCACAGGCCCGATAGAAGGCCTGGGCACGGCGGTAGTCCAGGGTTTCATCGCCCGTCTGCAGCCATACCTGAAAGCGCTCGGGGTCGCTCGGTGCGGGCACTTCCAGCTCGGCCAGGGCCTGCACGTGGTCCAGTGTCAGCTCCCAGGTTTCCCCGGTGTAGAAATTCTGCTGCGGGCCCAGGTAGCCGTCGAACAGCTGGTGCGGATTGACGGCCGGGTTGATCAGCAGGGCCTTGAGCCCGTGGCGCTGGGCCAGGTGGGTGGCATAGTAGCCCCCGAGCGAGCTGCCGACCAGCAATGGCGAACCCAGCTCGGCGATGGCACGTTCAAGCTGCGCCACGGCCTGGCGCGGATGGTTGTCCAGCAGGGGCACGCGCAGCTGCCCGGCCAGCCCCAGCTGCTGCACCACACTGCTCAGCTGGCTGGCCTTGGTCGAACTGGGCGCACTGTTGAACCCGTGGATATAAAGAATCGAACCCGACATGATCGCCCCCGATGCCCATGCAACGCCCGTCGCAACGAGCACAAAAGACGCGCAGTTTAGCCTGTTCGAGAAGCCTTGAGCGGCAACTTTCAAACATCAGGTTACAACCGGGCGGTGATATTCGCGTTCACTTGCAGCTTGCAGCGCTCAGTACCCACTGCTGCCGTAATCGACGGTGAAGGCAAAGTCGGTCACGCGCGAGACCCCGGTCTCGAGCCTGCCGTCGTCATGCAGGCGCAGCCAACGATACCCCGGGGCCTGGTCGCCCACCTTGAAGTCTTCACTGCCCGGCTCGAACTGAATGCAGGTGGACGGCGAAGCGAGCAGACGCACACCGTCACGCAGCTGGTCCCACTCCTGGTGGATATGCCCCCAGAGCAGCGCGCGCACCTGTGGATAACCCTTGAGCAGGTCGAACAGCACATCGGCGTTGCGCAGCCCGATGGGCGCCATCCAGGCGCAATCGATGGAAACCGGCTGGTGATGGAAGCAGATCAGGCAATGGCGCTGCGGTGCGGCCTCCAGGGCCTGCCTGAGCAGTTGCAGCTGATCGTCTGCCAGCAGCCCCGGCACCGAGCCGCACACGGCCGAGTTGAGCATGATCACCCGCCAGGCGCCGGCATCCACCACCGGCTCGAGCAGCGCGCTGCCGCGTGCCACCTGGGCCATGGGGAACGGTTCGTCGTGATTGCCGGCCAGCCAGCGGGCCGGGGCCGGAATCCTGCCGCTGAGGGCCAGAAACTGCAGATAGGATTCGACGCTGCCATCCTGCGACAGGTCGCCGGTGGCCAGCACCAGGTCGACCACCGGCTGTTCGTCGAGTACCCGCTCGACCACACGGCGCAGGCTGTCGCGGGTATTCATGCCCAGCAGCGTGCCTTCGGCTTCGGCGAACAGATGACTGTCGGAGAGCTGCACCAGCAGCACCGAGGCGTCACGGGAAGGGATGATCGAGTGCGGCAAGGCCGTCTCCTTGGGCGGATTCTGCACGATTATGGTGGGAATGCAGGCAACGGCAAACCCCGCGCCCACGACACCGGTCACATTTTCAGCGAACCGCTTCCAGTTCGTGGCCGCAGGCCAGGCAATGGCTCAGCCACTCGCCCAGGAACAGGTTGAGCTGGGCCTTTTCGTCCGGCTGGTGCATGGCCGCATTGGGGTATGGGTAGACACTGCGAAAGCGCCGCGCATGCTCGGCACTGACCACCTCGGCCATGCGCGCGTCGTGGTACACCTGCACCTCCAGCTGCGGCACCGGCAGCCACGGCAGGCTGTGCTCCTGGCGCACGCGCAGGGTGGTGGTGTAAGGGCAGGCCAGCACCACGTCGAGCACCAGCACGCCGAGCATCTGGTCACCCTGGGTCATGCCGATGCGGCGCGAGCTCTGGGTGGTGCGCATGTCGGGCAACAGTCGCATCAGGCGCGCATAGTTGGCCTCGCAGGCAGCCTGCAAGCCGACCAGATCGACCCGGTAGCGCTCGCGCAACAGATTCACGACCACAGCCCCCTGACTTCGTCACGGTTCAACGCCAGCCATTGCAGGGCGATGATGCTCGCGGCATTGGCAATGCGCCCATCGCGCACGGCCTGCAACGCATCCTCGAACGCCCAGGCCTTCACGCGAATGTCTTCGCCCTCTTCTTCCAGCCCGTGCAGGCCGCCCGCGCCGTCGCTGTGGCAACGCCCCAGGTACAGGTGCACGAATTCATCGCTGCCGCCGGGCGACGGAAAGTACTTGGTCATCGGCCACAGCGCACTGAATGTCAGCCCAGCTTCCTCCTGCGCCTCGCGGTGCGCAACCTCCTCGGGCTGTTCGTCCTTGTCGATCAGACCGGCGACCAGTTCCACCAGCCAGGGGTTGTCGACCTTGCCCATGGCGCCGACACGAAACTGCTCGATCAGCACCACTTCGTCACGCTGCGGATCGTAGGGCAGCACGCACACTGCGTCGTGGCGCACGAACAGCTCACGGCTGATCTCGCGGCCCATGCCGCCGGCAAACAGCTCGTGGCGCAGGTGCAGCCGGTCGAGCCGGTAAAAGCCCTTGAAGCAGTTTTCGCGCCGCACGATCTGTACGTCGGTCGGCATGGCCTTTGGCTTGTCTGTCATGGATACCTCGTTACCCCATTACCACGTCGCGCCATCCTAACCTGCACACTGCGCGGTTTCACCCCTTTAAAACAATCGTGCGGGCTGCGAGGATAGGCGCAGCCTTTCTTGTCAGCTTAGTGGCGAACCGACGGCATTGCCGACGGTCCAAGCCCGATTACCGTTGCACTACAAGGATCATCATGTCACTTGCGAAATTAGCCTGCGTGACCGCCCTGGCCTTGACCCTGGGCGCCTGCCAGAGCCTGTTCCAGCCCAACATGCGCGTGCCGCTCGAGGTCAAGCGCGACAGGTGGGAGCACATCAAGCCGGGCTGCACCGCAGCCGACTGCCCGCTGGTGAACATCGACACGGTGCACTTCCCCACCAACCCCAAGCTCGATGCGATCGTCGAGCGCAGCCTGCTCAAGCTCACCAGCGATGGCGAGGGCGCACCGTTGCCGGCCTCGCTCAAGTCCTACGAGGACAGCTACCTGCAATCGGCCCAGAGCCGCAACAGCAGCTACCTGCAGGCCAAGGTACGCGAGCAGCATGACGGCTTGGTGATCATCGAGTTGTCCAGCTACCTGGACACCGGCGGCGCGCACGGCATGCCGGGGCGCGGCTTCATCAACTATTCTCGCCAGCAGGACAAGGTGCTGACCCTGCAGGACATGCTGGTGCCGGGCCAGGAGGCGACCTTCTGGAAGACCGTCGAAGAGGCCCACAAGGGCTGGCTGATCAGCACCGGCATGGACAAGGACGCCGAGTTCGTGAAGAACTGGCCATTCCAGAAGTCACCGCACGTCGCCCTGACCTACGGCGCGGTGGTGGTGAAGTACGAGGTGTATGCCATCGCCCCGTACTCCATGGGCCACATCGAGCTCAAGATCCCCTACCCGCGCCTGAACGGCGTGATCAGGCCCGAGCTGTTTCCCGGCCGCGGTTGAAGCCCAGCAACAGATGCAGCGCCCCTGCCAGCAGCAAGGCTGGCAGGGTGGCGCCAACGTCCGCGGCGTAATGCGCCAGCACATGGTAGGTCGCCACGCCACAGGCCCACGCCACCAGCGCCCCGTAGTGCAGGCCATCGACCACACCCGGCAGGCGACGCCGGCGCAGCACGTAGTGGTCGCTCAGCACCACACCGAACAGCGGCGCGAACACCGAGCCGATCAGCAGCAGGAAGTTCTCGTACTGGCCCAGCGGCGCGAAGCAGGCGATCAGGGTGCACACCACGCCGATCACCAGTGCCAGGTGCTCGACCTTCACGCCTGACAGCAGGCTGCTGGACACCGCCGCCGAGTGGATGTCGGCAAAGGCCTTTTCCGACTCGTCGAGCAGCACCAGCAACAGCGGGATGCCAAAGCCTGCGCCGGCCAGCGCCAGCAGCAGGGTGCTGGCTTCGCCATCGGTGGCGAAGGCCAGGATGTAGGCCACGCCCAGGCTCATCATCCACAGGTTGCCGATGAAGTAGCCCAGTGCGGTACCCACGAACACCTGCCCCGAATGCCTGCCGAAGCGCGAGTAGTCGGCAATCAGCGGCAGCCACGACAGCGGCATGGCGATGGCGATGTCAAAGCCCACCCCCAGCGACATCGAGCCGTCCCCGGCGCGCGCCCACAGGGCAGCCAGGTCGGCCTTGGCGAACAGGTTCCAGGTCAGCCACAGGCAGGCGCCCAGCAGCAGCCAGATGCCCCATTTGCGCAAAATGCGGCGCACGAAGGTCAGCGGGCCGGCCACCGCCAGCGCGGTGGCCAGGGCGCCGAAGCACAGTGCCCACAGCAGCGGGCTGACCCACAGGCTGTCGGCGCCGAAGGCCCGCGCACCCAGCAGGCTGGCGGCGTCGCGCATCACGATGATTTCGAACGCGCCCCAGCCAACCAGTTGCAGCAGGTTGAGAATGGCCGGCAGCGCCACGCCGTGGCGGCCCAGGCTCAGGCGCAGGGTGCCCATGGCCGACAGGCCGGTGTCGCTGCCGATGACGCCGGCGGCGGCCAGCAGCAGAACGCCGACCAGCGTGCCGAGGGTGATGGCCAGCAACGCGCCGGACAGGCCCAGGCCGGGGCCGAGCAAGGCGCCGGTCTGCAGCACCATCAGGCCGATGCCGAGGGAGAACCACAGGGAGAACAGGTCCCGCGCGCCGAAGACGCGCTGGCTGTCGGGAATGGGGGAATCGGGGGAGTAGTGGCTGGGTGTGCTCACGATCAGGGCTCGGCAGGAGAGTGGGGGTTGGATTGCAGGACGCTTTCGCCGGCAAGGCCGGCTCCTACAGGGATTCGTCTCGCCTGTAGGAGCCGGCCTTGCCGGCGAAGGGATCGCCTCAGACCTTCTGGTACAACTGGCTGCCTTCCTGGCGGAACCGCTCGGCCTGCTCGCGCATGCCCTCTTCTACCGCCACCTCGACCGGCTGGTTGGCGGCGTATTCACGCACTTCCTGGGTGATTTTCATCGAGCAGAACTTCGGCCCGCACATCGAGCAGAAGTGCGCGACCTTGGCCGAATCCTTGGGCAGGGTCTCGTCGTGGAACGAGCGTGCGGTGTCCGGGTCCAGGCCCAGGTTGAACTGGTCTTCCCAGCGGAACTCGAACCGCGCCTTGCTCAAGGCGTTGTCGCGGATCTGCGCGCCCGGGTGCCCCTTGGCCAGGTCCGCCGCGTGCGCGGCGATCTTGTAGGTGATGATGCCGGTCTTGACGTCGTCCTTGTTCGGCAGCCCCAGGTGCTCCTTGGGCGTCACGTAGCAGAGCATCGCGCAACCGAACCAGCCGATCATCGCCGCACCGATGCCCGAGGTGATGTGGTCGTACCCCGGCGCGATGTCGGTGGTCAGCGGGCCCAGGGTGTAGAACGGCGCCTCGTCGCAGCACTCGAGCTGCTTGTCCATGTTCTCCTTGATCAACTGCATCGGCACGTGGCCGGGGCCTTCGATCATGCACTGCACGTCATGCTTCCAGGCGACCTTGGTCAGCTCGCCCAGGGTCTCCAGCTCGCCGAACTGCGCCGCGTCGTTGGCGTCGGCGATCGAACCCGGACGCAGGCCGTCGCCCAGCGAGAAGCTGACGTCGTAGGCCTTCATGATTTCGCAGATTTCGTCGAAATGGGTGTAGAGGAAGTTTTCCTTGTGATGCGCCAGGCACCACTTGGCCATGATCGAGCCGCCGCGGCTGACGATGCCGGTCACGCGCTTGGCGGTCAGCGGCACGTAGCGCAGCAGCACGCCGGCATGGATGGTGAAGTAGTCCACGCCCTGCTCTGCCTGTTCGATCAGGGTGTCGCGAAACAGCTCCCAGGTCAGGTCCTCGGCCACGCCGTTGACCTTCTCCAGTGCCTGGTAGATCGGCACCGTACCGATCGGCACCGGCGAGTTGCGGATGATCCACTCGCGGGTTTCATGGATGTGCTTGCCGGTGGACAGGTCCATTACCGTGTCCGAGCCCCAGCGGATGCCCCAGGTCAGCTTGGCCACTTCTTCCTCGATGGAGGAGCCCAGCGCGCTGTTGCCGATGTTGCCGTTGACCTTCACCAGGAAATTGCGGCCGATGATCATCGGCTCCAGCTCCACATGGTTGATGTTAGCCGGAATGATCGCGCGGCCGCGAGCGACTTCCTCGCGTACGAATTCGGCGGTGATCTCCTTGGGGATGCTTGCGCCGAAGCTGTGCCCGGCGTGCTGCTGGTCGAGCAGGCCGGCGGCGCGGGCCTCCTGCAGCTTCATGTTCTCGCGGATGGCCACGTACTCCATCTCGGCGGTGATGATGCCCTGGCGCGCGTAGTGCATCTGGCTGACGTTGGCGCCGGCCTTGGCCCGGCGCGGGTTGCGCACGTGGGCAAAGCGCAGCTTGGTCAGTTCCACGTCGTTCAGGCGCATCTGGCCGAAACTGGAGGACAGCCCGGCCAGGCGCTCGGTGTCGCCGCGCGCGTCGATCCAGGCCGAGCGCACATCGCCCAGGCCCTTGCGCACGTCGATCTGCACGGTGGGGTCGGTGTAGGGGCCGGAGGTGTCGTACACCAGCACCGGCGCGTTGGCTTCGCCGCCGAAATCGGTGGGGGTGTCGTCCAGGCTGATTTCGCGCATCGGCACCTGGATATCGGGGCGCGAGCCCTGCACGTAGATCTTGCGCGAACGGGTGAACGGCTGCACGGACTGCTCGTCGACCTTGGCCGATTCACTCAGGTGCGCGGGGTATTTTTGTTTTTGGCTCATCACAGGCTCTCCAGACGGGTTGGCAGTCGGAGTGAACCTGAAAGGCACGGGCGCACCAGGGCTGGTGCTGTGCCGAAAACGGAAGATGCCACACCAGCCAAAAAGCTGAAATGACAATCCCGCAGCCGACACAAGAGGGCTCGCGGGAGACGAGCAATCTTGTTCCCTACGCAGGCGCTAACCTGATCAGGTTCAACGGGATCCGGAATTATCCGATCTCAGCCTCAACGCAAGGCACCCCGACAAGAACGCGCCCAGCATAGACCGGTGCGACGCGAAACGCCAACAGTCCAAGCACAAGCATGATAAAAGGCGCAAATAGCGGATTGTTGCAAAATGCCTGCGCAACTACACTCATCGGTTCAGAAATACTCAACCGTTCAAGGACTGCCCTATGCTGCGCAAACTTTCACTGGCCCTCGCCGTGTCGTGTGCTACCAACGGAATGGCCTGGGCAGCAGAACCGCCCCTGTCGGTACGCACCGATCTGGTCAGCGTGTATCAGGAAGCGGTGAACAACAACGCCGACCTGGCCGCTGCCCGCGCCGACTACGGCGCCCGCAAGGAAGTGGTGCCCCAGGCCCGTGCCGGCCTGCTGCCCAACCTCTCGGCCGGCGCCGAGATGATGAACAGCCGTACGAAGATCGATCACCCCTCGATCACCGCCAACCGCAGCGGCAACTCCTGGCAGGCCACCCTGGCCCAGCCGATCTTCCGCGCCGACCGCTGGTTCCAGTTGCAGGCAGCCGAAGCGGTGAACGAACAGGCGGCGCTGGAGCTGTCGGCCACCGAACAGAACCTGATTCTGCAAAGTGCCGAGAACTACTTCGCCGTGCTGCGCGCCCAGGACACCCTGGCCTCGACCAAGGCCGAAGAAGCCGCGTTCAAGCGCCAGCTCGACCAGAGCAACGAGCGCTTCGACGTGGGCCTGTCGGACAAGACCGACGTGCTGCAGTCCCAGGCCAGCTACGACACCGCACGGGCCAACCGCATCGTCGCGCAGCGCCAGGTGGACGACGCCTTCGAGGCCCTGGTGACCCTGACCAACCGCGACTACAACTCGGTGCAGGGCATCGTGCACACCCTGCCGGTGCAGGTACCCACGCCCAATGACGCCAAGGCCTGGGTAGAAACCGCCGCAAAGCAGAACCTGAACCTGCAGGCCACCAACTACGCGGTCAACGCGGCCGAGGAAACCCTGCGCCAGCGCAAGGCCGGGCACGCGCCGACGGTGGACGCGGTGGCGCGCTACCAGAAGGGTGACAACGACAGCCTGGGCTTCAGCAACCCCAACCTGACGGGCCAGAACTACCGCGGCGACGTGGAGCAGACCAGCATCGGCCTGCAGCTGAACATCCCGATCTACAGTGGCGGGCTGACCAGCTCGCAGGTGCGCGAGGCGTACCAGCGCCTGAGCCAGAGCGAACAGCAGCGCGAGAGCCTGCGTCGCCAGGTGGTGGAAAACACCCGCAACCTGCACCGCGCGGTGAACACCGACGTGGAGCAGGTGCAGGCGCGCAAGCAGTCGATCATTTCCAACCAGAGTGCGCTGGAAGCGACCGAAATCGGTTACCAGGTGGGTACGCGCAACATCGTCGACGTGCTGGATGCACAGCGCCAGCTGTACACCTCGGTGCGCGACTACAACAACACCCGGTATGACTACATCCTCGACAACCTGCGCCTGAAGCAGGCCGCCGGGACCTTGAGCCCGCAAGACCTGAATGACCTGGGTCGCTACCTCAAGCCCGACTACAACCCGGACAAGGACTTCCTGCCGCCGGACCTGGCCAAGGCGGCGCAGGCCAATTTCGAAAGGCCCTGAAACAGCTTCGCCGGCAAGGCCGGCTCCTACAGGTGTTGCGCACCCCGTGTAGGAGCCGGCCTTGCCGGCGAACAGGCCTCACGCCTTGAGCAGATTCCCCAGCCCATCCAGCAGGCGCTTCAACGCCCCCTGATTGGCCCGCATCACCCCGACCCCCGCCTCGCCCATCTTCAGTGCATCACTGGGCAGCTCGATCAGGCGCCGCACCTCGGCCGCCAGCCCCTGGGCATCATCCACTTCGCACAACGCCCCCGCCTCGCGCAGCATTGCCGCGATCTCGAGAAAGTTGAACAGATGCGGCCCACTCAGCACTGGCCTGGCCAGTGCAGCCGGCTCCAGCAGATTGTGCCCGCCGTTGGGCACCAGGCTGCCGCCGACGAACGCGATGTCCGCCAGCGCATACAGAAACAGTAGCTCGCCCATGGTATCGCCCAGCAGTACCTGGCAATCCGCCGTCACCGGCGCACCGCCAGAGCGGCGCACCGTGGAAAACTGCGCTGCGCACAACCCATGCACCGCGTTGAAGCGCTCCGGATGGCGCGGTACCAGCATCAGCAGCGCGTCCGAATGGTGCGCCAGCAACTGCCGATGCGCTGCCAGGATCACCTCGTCCTCGCCCTCATGGGTGCTTGCGGCAATCCACACCGGCCGTTGCAGCGCCTGCCACTCTTCACGCAGCGCCCTGGCGCGCACCGGCAGCTGCGCATCGATGGTCAGGTCGAACTTGATCGAGCCGGTCACCTGCACGCACTCGGGCCGCGCACCGAGCTGGCGAAAACGCTCGGCCTCGGTTTCGGTCTGCACCGCGATCAGGCTCATCTCGGCCAGCATCGGCCGGGTCAGCCCGGCAAAACGCGCATAGCCCCTGGCCGAACGCGCCGACAACCGCGCATTGGCCAGCGCCACCGGTATGCCACGTCGGGCGCACTGGTGGATATGGTTGGGCCACAGCTCGGTCTCCATGATCACCGCCAGTTGCGGGCGAGCACGCTCCAGAAACCGCGCCGCCGCCCACGGCAGGTCGTACGGCAGGTAGCAGTGCTGGATGCGTGGCTCGTTTGCGAACAGCGCCTGGATGCGCTCGGAACCGGTGGGCGTCATGCAGGTGATGGTGATCGGCAACTGTGGATAACGTTGCAGCAGGGCGCGCACCATCGGCGCGGCGGCGATGCTCTCGCCCACCGACACCGCATGCACCCAGATGCCCCCCGGCTGCAGGGGCGGCAGCTTCAGGCCGAAGCGCTCGGCGATGCGCCGGGCATAGGCCGGCGCCTTGCGCGAGCGCAGGTACAGGCGCAGCGCGACCAGCGGCAGGCCCAGGTGAAACAGCAGGGTATATAGGGTTCTGTTCATGGCGCCGAAGTGTACTAGCCAATGGCGCACAAATGCACTGCGAAGCGCTCGGCCAGCCAGCGCGCGGCCGGCCCCAGCGGCTCGTCGCGGCGCCACGCCAACTCCACCACCAGCGCCGGCGGGCGCCACTCGCTGGCAAGCTCCACCATCTGCTGCTGGTAGGCCGGGTACTGCACCACATGGCGCGGCAGCCAGGCCCAGCCCAGCCCGCGCATGAGCATCTCGGCCATCACGTAGAAGCTGTCGGCGCGCCAGATCTGCGGGCTGATCGGTTCGCCGCCAGGGTAGCCGCTCTGCTGGGGTGTGATCAGCAACTGACGGTGCTGCGCCAGCTGCTGGCGATTGACGCTGGCCAGTTGCGCCAGCGGGTGATGCACCGCGCACACGGTGACCATCTCCACGCTGCCCAGCGCCTGGCGCTCCAGCGCTGCAGGCATGTGCTCGTGGTGAAACATCAGGCCCAGGTCGGCACGGCGCTCCAGCAGCTTGCGCGCCACATCGCCCTGGGCCCCGCTGGCCACCTGGATTTCCAGCAGCGGGTACTGCACGGCCAGCTCGTCGAGGCTGTCGAGCACCGGCTGGAAGGGCATGGCCTCGTCCTGCGCCAGGCGCAGTTGCGCCTCCTGCCCGCGCATCAGCGCCTGCGCCCGGCCGTCCAGGCGCTCGCACTGGCGCAGCAGCTCGCGTGCCTCCTCGAGCAACGCCTGGCCGGCATCGGTCAGGCGCGGCTGACGCCCGCTGCTACGCTCGAACAGCGTGACCCCAAGGTCGGCCTCGAACAACGCGATGGCGTTGCTGACCGCCGACTGGGCCTTGCGCTGCTCACGCGCCACCGCCGAGAACGAGCGCAGTTCGGCGACCCGCACGAAGGTGCGCAGCTGTTCGAGGTTCCATTGACCGTGCATGCCAGCCTATCTCCAGAATAGATAGGTAATGACTTTACCCCATTGCGCCATCCTCTAGAATGCGCGACCAGAACAGAGGACTACCATGAACGCCTATACCTACCTGGCCATCGCCATCTGCGCCGAAGTCATTGCCACCGCCTCGATGAAGGCGGTCAAGGGCCTGAGTACGCCGCTGCCCCTGCTTCTGATGGTGTGCGGCTACATCGTGGCGTTCTGGATGCTGACCCTGGTGGTGCGCAGCATTCCGGTAGGCATTGCCTACGCCATCTGGTCGGGCCTGGGCATCGTGCTGATCAGCATCGCGGCGCTGGTGATCTACGGGCAGAAACTGGATGTGCCGGCCATGCTCGGCATGGCCATGATCGTCGGCGGCGTGGTGGTGATCCAGGTGTTCTCCAAAACCACCGGGCATTGATGAGCGACAGGGTACGAAACCTCACAGGCTGTATACTGCGCTCCTGTCTTTGCTTGTGAGGTGCGTGCATGTCATCCGTTATTTCCACCGACGTGCTGATCGTCGGCGCAGGGGTCGCAGGCCTCTGGCTCAATGCCCGCCTGCGCCGCCTGGGCTACTCGACGGTGCTGGTGGAACGCGCCAGCCTCGGTGGCGAGCAGACCCTCAAGTCCCAGGGGATCATCCACGGTGGTGCCAAGTACGCCCTGCACGGTGCGCTCACCGGCGCCTCCGAGGCCATTGCCGACATGCCGCGGCGCTGGCGCGAGGCCCTGGCCGGCAACGGCGAACTGGACCTGAGCGGCGTGCGCCTGCTGTCCGAGGCGCACTACCTGTGGTCGCCCGGCACCCTGGCCGGCAACCTCACCAGCTTCTTCGCCAGCAAGGCGGTACGCGGCCGGGTCGACCAGGTCAAGGGCGACCAGTTGCCCCCTGCCCTGCAGGACCGTGCCTTCAAGGGCAAGGTGTACCGCCTGGCCGAACTGGTGGTGGACGTGCCGAGCCTGCTCGCGCGCCTGGCAGAGCTGGCCGGCGACAGCCTGCTGGCCGGTGAACATATCGAACCGCTGCATGAAGGTGACGAACTGGTCGGCTTGCGTGTCGATGGCCGCGATATCCGCGCCCAGCGCGTGGTGCTCAGCGCCGGTGCCGGCAATGCCGCGCTGCTGCAAAGCCTGGGCCTGAGCCAGCCGGCCATGCAGCGCCGACCGCTGCACATGGTCATGGCCAAGGGCCCGAGCCTCAAGCCGCTGTACGCCCACTGCCTGGGCGGCGGGCCCAAGCCGCGCATCACCGTGACCACCCACCCGGCCGCCGACGGCCAGTGGGTGTGGTACCTGGGCGGCGACCTGGCCGAAGCCGAGGGCGTTGCCCGCGAACCCGAAGCGCAGATCGCTGCCGCCCGCAAGGAGGTCGCGGGGCTGCTGCCCTGGGTCGACCTCAGCCAGGTGCAGTGGGCCACCGTGCGTGTCGACCGCGCCGAACCCGCGCAATCGGGCCTGGTGCGCCCCGACAACGCCTTCCTCGCCGACCAGCAGCGCCTGCTGGTGGGCTGGCCGACCAAGCTGGCCCTGGCACCGGACTTCGCTGACCGCGTGCTGAACAGCCTGGAACGTGACGGTATCAAGCCAGGCAATCTGCCTGCCCTGCCGCCCCTGCCAAAACCGCCCCTGGCACAACCGGTATGGGAGCAACTGCTGCCATGAGCCTGCCGACCCTGCACCCCTATCACCGCCCGCTGGGCAGCACCGGCCTGAGCGTTTCCCCGCTGGGGCTGGGCACGGTCAAGCTGGGCCGCGACCAGGGCGTCAAATACCCCAACGGCTTCACCATCCCCGACGACGACGAGGCCCGCCTGCTGCTGCGCCAGGCCCGTGAGCTGGGCATCAACCTGATCGACACCGCACCGGCCTATGGCCGCAGCGAAGAGCGGCTGGGCCCATTGCTGCGCGGCCAGCGCCACGACTGGGTGATCGTCAGCAAGGTCGGCGAAGAGTTCGACGACGGCCACTCGCACTTCGACTTCAGCGCCGCCCACACGCGCCGCTCGGTGGAACGCAGCCTCCAGCGCCTTGAAACAGATTGTATCGATCTTGTACTGGTGCATTCCGACGGCAACGATCTGCGCATTCTGCAGCAGGAAGCGGTGTACGAAACCCTGGCCCGACTCAAGCAGGAAGGCAAGATTCGCGGCTTCGGGCTGTCTGGCAAAACCGTCGAAGGGGGGCTGCAGGCCCTGCAATCAGGCGATTGCGCGATGGTTACCTACAACCTCGACGAGCAGGGCGAACGCCCGGTGCTGGACTATGCTGCCGAACACGGCAAGGCCATCCTGGTGAAAAAGGCCCTGGCCAGCGGTCATGCCTGCCTGGCCCCGGGCGTCGACCCGGTCCGGGCCAGCTTCGAGCTGCTGTTTGCCCACCCCGGGGTGAGCAGTGCTATTGTCGGCACCATCAATCCCGTGCACCTGGCCCACAACGTGGGCGTGGTTGCCAAGATCCTGAGCCAGCGCTGAGCCGCCGTCGCGGCCGACCCCAACGCAAGAAGGAGCCGAGATGCCGCGCACGCTGATCCGCAAGAACCCCAGCAACTTCAAGACCCTGCCCCTGCATGTGGAAGCCGGCCCCGAGGGCCTGAGCTACCAGAGCATCGGCATGCCGCTGAACTTTGCCCAGACCCTGCAGCGGCGCAAGGCGATCCAGGTGGCCGACCCCGAGCGCTTCGCCGTGGAACTGGCCAACCTGGGCGTTTCGGTGCGCCTCACCCTGCAGTGGCAGAACCGCGACTACTGGGTGCTGGTGCGCCAGCGCCGCCAGGACCGCGGTGATGTGGTGCTCAAGCTGATCTCCGGTTACGTGCCCGCTCAGGAGCTGAACCTGCCCTTGCACACGGCCGTGCAGGAAGTGGCCGAGGAATGCCTGCTGGAGACCCCGGAAGGCTGGCTTGGCGGGCGTTTCAACGACACCTGGTTGCCGGCGCCGTACGCCGACGCGCTGCATTACCGTGAAGCGATGCCCTTCGTGCTGACCCCTCACTCGGGGGCCGCGCGACCGGTGCGCTGTGGCAACCAGCCGTTGATCGAGCGACCGCGAGCCTATGTCCACCTGCCCACGGCGTCACTGCAACTGATTTATGACCTGCGCCTTCAAGTGCCCAGGGAAGCCAAATCATTGAGCCTGTTCCATGTGGACGAGCGCCTTGAGGGCGACCAACTGGTGGCACGCCTCAACCGCAGCCGGCCAGACTTGTACCTGATGCCGCTGGAAGACGGACAGCCGCAGGCCGAGCTGTACACCCTGAAGAAGGACCGATTGGTGCCGGCGAGTACACGTGGTATCTACCTGGCCGAAAGCTTTGCCCGGCAGGATGGCTGGCTGGTGCGTGAAGAGCGGATTCGCTGGAAGGACTGGCTGAGGCAGCAGGGGCTGGTGGCGCCCAGGCCGGACTCTAAACTTAAAAGGCTGACGGGCAAGGCCCGCCAGCTGTTGGGGCTGGCTTTGCAGAAGTAGGACGTTTTTGCAGGCCCTAATCGCGGGTCAAACCACTCAGTTCTTGCGGATTTTCTCCACGATCGCCGTGGTCGAGCTGTTTTCCACCAGCCCCAGCACCTTCACCGTACCGCCATAGGCCTTGACGATATCGGCGCCCACCACCTGATCGATGCCGTAGTCGCCACCCTTGACCAGCACGTCGGGCTTGACCTCGGCAAGCAGGTTTTCCGGGGTGCCTTCGGAGAAGCTGATGACCCAGTCCACTGCCCCCAGCCCCGCCAGCACTGCCATGCGCCGGTCGACACTGTTGATCGGCCGACCCGGCCCCTTCAGGCGACTGACCGAAGCATCGTCATTGACCGCCACGATCAACCGGTCGCCCTGCGCACGCGCCTGCTCCAGGTAGGTCACGTGCCCGGCATGCAGAATGTCGAAGCAGCCATTGGTGAACACGATCTTCTCGTTGTGCGCCCGCGCATCGTCGATGGCCAGCAGCAACTGCTCAAGGCTCAGCACCCCGCGCTCGGAGCCTTCTTCGCGCTGGATGGCGCGGCGCAGTTCCGGCGCGCTGATGGCCGCCGTACCCAGCTTGCCGACCACGATGCCGGCGGCCAGGTTGGCCAGACCAACCGCATGCGGCAGCTCCTCACCGGCGGCGATCGCCGCCGCCAGGGTGGAGATCACGGTATCGCCGGCACCGGTCACATCGAACACTTCACGCGCCCGTGCCGGCAGGTGCATGGCCGGATGGCCCGGGCGCAGCAAGGTCATGCCGTGCTCGCCTCGGGTCACCAGCAAGGCGCCCAGTTCCAGCTCGCGCATCAGCTCGCCGCCCTTGTTGACCAGTTCGGTCTCGTCGGCGCAATGCCCGACGATGGCCTCGAACTCGCCCAGATTCGGCGTGATGACGCTGGCGCCGCGGTAGATCGAGAAATCCTTGCCCTTGGGGTCGGCCAGCACCGGAATGCCCTTGGCTCGCGCGGCCTGAATCAGGCTCTGGTGGTTCTTCAATGCGCCTTTGCCGTAGTCGGACAGCACCAGCACCTTCACCCCTTCGAGCAGGGCGTCGACTTCGGCGCCCAGCGACAGCGGGTCGGTGGCAAAGGGTTCTTCGAAATCGATGCGCAGCAATTGCTGGTGACGGCTCATGACCCGCAGCTTGACGATGGTCGGCTGATGGGCGATGCGCTGGAAGATCGAACGCACCCCCGCTGCCTGCAGGCTGTTGGCCAGGCTGTCGGCGGCCTCGTCCTGGCCGGTGACGCCCACCAGCGAGGCCGGCGCACCCAGCGCGGCAATGTTCAGCGCAACGTTGGCCGCACCACCCGGACGGTCCTCGATCTGCTCGACCTTGACCACCGGTACCGGGGCTTCAGGTGAAATGCGAGAGGTACCGCCATGCCAGTAGCGGTCGAGCATGACATCCCCGACCACCAGTACCGGAGCTTGATCGAAACGCGGCATGGACAACTTCATGGGCAACCCATATAGACAAAATGAACAGGGGCGGGATATTAGCACAGCCCTGGCACCGGCCTGTTCGGCGCCGGTAACCTGCTGTGACAACCAGGGCGCAGAACGCGCCCTGGCAGGGTGACTCAGGTGATGTCGGCCTTGGCCGGCTCGTCCAGGCCCATGGCGTGCAGGCGCGCGTAATAGCCGTTTTCGGCCAGCAACTGGCTATGCGTGCCACGCTCGACGATGCGCCCCTGATCCATCACCAGGATCAGGTCGGCCTTCTCGATGGTCGACAGGCGGTGCGCGATCACCAGGGTGGTACGGCCTTTCATCACCTGGTCCAGGGCGGCCTGGATGTGCCGCTCCGACTCGGTATCGAGGGCCGAGGTGGCCTCGTCCAGAATCAGCAGCGGTGCATTCTTGAGCAGGGCCCTGGCGATCGCCAGACGCTGGCGCTGGCCGCCGGACAGCAGCACGCCGTTCTCGCCGACCTCGGTGTCCAGCCCTTGGGGCAACTGATCGATGAACTCCTTGGCATAGGCATCGGCTGCCGCAGCCTCGATCTGCTCGCGCGGCGCACCGGCCAGGTCACCGTAGGCGATGTTGTTGGCCACGGTGTCGTTGAACAGGGTCACATGCTGGGTCACCTGGGCAATGTGCCGACGCAGGTTACGCAGGCGGTACTGCTCCACCTCCACGCCATCGAGCAGGATCTCGCCCTCGGCATGCGGGTAGAAACGCGGTATCAGGCTGGCCAGGGTCGACTTGCCGCTGCCCGAACGCCCAACCAGCGCCACCATCTGACCCGGCTCGGCGGTGAAGCTGATGTCATCGAGCACGCGGCGCTCGCTACCCGGGTAGGTGAAGCTCAGGTGACGTACATCCAGGCGCCCGGTAACCCGGTCGCGCTCGACGGTGCCGTGGTCGACTTCCGGCTCCACATCCAGCTGCTCGAAGATGCTCTCGGCCCCCGACACACCCTTCTGGATGGTCGAGCTGACTTCCGACAGCTGGCGGATCGGCTTGGGCAGCAGGCCGGCCGCGGTAATGTAGGCCACCAGGTCGCCGGCGGTGGAGTCGCCGCGCAGGTACAGCACCAGGAACATCAGCACGGCCATGGCCGAGTAGATCACCAGTTGCAGCATCGGTGTGTATACCGCGCTGGTCTTGGTCATGCGCAGCTGCTTCTCGGTGTTGCTCTGGCTGGCATCGGCGAAGCGCTGCTGCTCGTAGTTCTCGCCCCCGAAACTGCGCACCACGCGATAGCCCTGGATGGTCTCGGACGCGACATGCGTCACATCGCCCATGGCCACCTGGATCTTCTTGCTCTGCTTGCGGAATTTCTTGCTCGAACTGCTGACCATCAGCGCGATCAGCGGCAGGATCGCCAGCATCACGATGGTCAGCTTCCAGTTCATCCACAGCAGATAGCCGAACAGGAACACCACGGTCAGGCCTTCGCGGATCACAACCTTGATTGCATCGGTGGCGGCGCCGGTGACCATGGTCACGTTGAAGGTGATACGCGAAATCAGGTGTCCGGAGTTGTGGCTGTCGAAATAGCGGTTGGGCAGTACCAGCAGCTTGTTGAACAACTCCACCCGCAGGTCGTGCACCAGGCCCAGGGAAACCTTGGCCAGAAAGAAGTTGCCCAGAAACGAGCCCAAGCCCTGCCAGGCGGCGATCAGCACGATCAGCAGCGGCACGGCCTGCAACAGTTGGAGGTCACGCAGGTAAGGCACGTTGGGGAACAACACCGCTTCGGGATTGCTCAGCCCATCGACGAAATACTTGAGGATGCCCGCCAGCATGGGCTGGGTCGAGGCGAATATCACGAAGCCGAGGATACTCAGCAGGAAAATGCCAATGTAGGGCTTTACGTAGGTCAACAGTCGGAAATAGATCTTCAGACTGGAGCTCTGCTGCGCCGTGCGCGGTGTTTCAGCCATCTTCGAGCTCACTGTTCAGGTTGAACGATCGATTTTATCACAGCCTGCCGATTGGGCACGCGCCCGGTCCGGCATGCTGGCGTGGTGCATTGGTGAAGTTTTCGGCATTATGCCCTGTCTTTCCTGCTCGCTACTTCGACAAGGCCATCTACATGCAATGCTCCCGGCTCCCTCAGGCCGACCTCAACCAACTGATCGTCGGTGCCCAGATACTGGAAGCTGACAGCTACGGTGCGAAAGTCTACCTGCTAGAGAACGGCAATATCCTTAAACTTTTCCGGCGCAAGCGCCTGCTGTCGTCGGCGTTGCTGCGGCCCTACTCCCGCCGCTTCATCGACAACGCCGCCAGGCTGGAGCAGTTGGGCATTCCGACTCTGCGTGTATTGGCGCATTACCGCCTGGAAAAGCCCGGCATGACGGCGGTGCTGTACCACCCCCTGCCCGGCCAGACGCTGAGCCAGCTCAGCCGCAAGGAAGGTTTCAGCTGGCAGCAGGCACTGCCGGACATGGTCCGCCTGGTACGGACCCTGCATCGATCGGGGGTGTATTTTCGCTCGCTGCACCTGGGCAACATCGTGGTGTCGCCCGACCAGCAGTGGGGGCTGATCGATGTGGCGGACATGCGTTTTCTGCGCGGGCCGCTGAGCCGGCGCATGATCAAGCGCAACATACAGCACTTCGGCCGCTACCTGTCACGTGAAAAACTCGACGGGAGCTTCCCCCTCGCCGAGCTGGAGCAGGCTCTACTGGCTCCCTGAGTCAGGCTTGACCGCCCACATTTCCCGCAGGGTTCGACTGAAGCACTCCCAGGCTTGCTCCGGGGCCAGCGAGCGGTGCTGCGCCTGGGCAACGGCGGTTGCCGGCAGGCTGGCGCAACGCTCGATGGCAGCGGCCCACTCCTGCACGTCACCGACCCGTGCGTAAAGACCGCTATCACCCAACTGTTCATGGAACACCGGCAGGTCACTGCACAGTACCGGCACGCCGGCAATGACTGCCTCCTGCAGTACCAGGCCCAGGCCCTCGGCCCGGGAAGGCACGAGCAACCAGTCGAACGCCTGGTACAGGCGGCCCAGAATGTCACAATGCCCTGTCAGCGATACCTTGCCCTGCAGACCCAGCGCCTGGATCTTTTGCTGCAGCAATGGCCGCTCGGGGCCTTCGCCGAGAATGACCAGGCGCAGATCGGGTTGCGTCCGGCTAGCGGCGGCAAATGCATCGATCAGGTAGTCGAACCCCTTGTCCATGACCAGGCGACCGACAGCCCCCATGATCCGCACACCGGGCTCCCTCAACCCCATGACCTCGCGCGCTTGCTGTGCTGTCAGTTGCTCGTCGCAAAAACGGGTAGGTTCCAACGCGGTACGCAAGGCCGTCACCTTCAGGCCCAGCTCGGCCTGCAATGACGCCGCCAGCGTGGCCGACACCGCCACCAGTGACAGCTGCGCCGGCTTGAACCCGCACAACAGCGCCACATCCCTGGGGTGCAAACGGGTCTTGCCGTGAAACACCACAGTAGCCTTCACCTCAGGCAACCCCCTGAGAACAGGCAGTATCAGGCGCGATACCCCCAGCCCATCGAGCAGCAATGCGTCGGCTTGGGCTTCGATCAACGCCTTGCGTAGACGAGCGCGTAACCAAGGCTGCAGCAGCCCCCATACATGACGGCCCTTTATCAGGCGTTGCGGCAAGTTCCATTCTCGAGACGGCCCAGGAACACACGCCGCCCCCTGACCTTGCAACAGCCAGCTGTTCACGGAAATCTCAGGAGGCACCAATGAAAGGATCTGCTGATGGACCTTGTGCACCGAGACGAACGGCGAGCCACCAGCCCACATGATATTGATGACGTTCACTGGCCAGCCCACCTTGATTCACATATTACTGAAAAGACAGAAAACAACTCACAAAAAAAGAAGAGCAAGGCCCACTCCCACCACCAACCCCACTATTACCGCCAACGTCAACCGCACACGCTCGCGCTGCTTGCGACGTACCTTGCGCAGCCGCTCCTCAGGCACCGTGACATGATTGCCGAATCCGGTGTGCAGCACCGCATCGCCTTCAAGGGTCACAGCGGTCAGCTCAAGTTCGGCATACCGCTTTGAAAGCGACTTCTCGCCGCTATGCGCAGCGAAAGGTGCACATAGATGATAGTCACTCAGGCGTCGCAGCCCAGGGTTCAGCGAGAAAGACTGCCACTCGGGCTTGTCCGAGAGCAGCGGGTAGCAAGGGACCCCAGCGATGATCTCGCGCTCGCCCAGGTGAATGTAGGGGCTGTTGACATTGAGGTCGTAGACGAAATTGCGCAACCATACCTGCAGCAGTTTCGGCCGCGCCTCGAGAATCACCTGCGAATCTTCGACGAAGGCCGGGCGATAGAACCGCCAGTCATCTTCGCAATGAAAGATGTACGGGGTTTTGACATGACCGTAAGCCAGATCGATCGACGCCAGCTGCCCAAGCTTGGGCTTGTTCACGAACACCGTGCAGTAAGGCTTCCAGTGCTCCGGAATGGCGTCGTGCACGGCCTCGTCACCGCTGTCTTCGGTGATGAAAACCTCACGGATAGGCGCTGTGTTGAACTGATCGAAACTGTCCAGCGTCAGCTTGAGCAGATCGAACCGCCCACAGCTGGTCACTACCAGCGTCACATCACTCTTTTCACTAAATTGCACAGCAACCCCCGGTAAATGCGTCCATGCAGTTGCAACCTCTCCAGTCCGTTCAGGCTGCACGCCCAGTGGAGTCAGACCCCCAGTTTCAGACGCAGACGCTGCCAAGCGCTCAGTGGTGGGTGAGGACGGAGTACCGGCTGCAACTGCTCGACAATACTGCGCCCGACCTGGGCGAAACTGAAACGTGAAACCGCCAGATCGCGGCCGTTGGTGGCGATACGCTGCACCAGGGCCTCGTCGGCACGCAGGACCTTCAACTTGGCCTGCAGCTGGGCAATGCTGCCATACAGTACGACGTTGTGCATGTCCTGCAAACCCAGCGCACGATTCTCCGCCTCGCCCTGGTCGAACGCCAGCAGCACGCAACCGCAGGCCATGGCCTCGAAGTTCTTGATCATGTATTCGCCCATGCCGACGTCGGCACTGACGAAGAAACGAATGCGGTTGAGCGTGTCGCAATACTCGGCACCCGAATTGGTACGGGTCACCACCAGGTTCTCGACTTGCCCCAGCTCGTCGAGCAACGCCTTGCGGCCGCTGTAGGCCACACTGTTGGTGCTGCCGACGAAGGCAAGTTCCATGTCCCGCTCGCGCCCCTGGTCGGCCAGCAACTGCTGGTCGTAGCCCTTGGGCACGAACACCGCGTCGAAGCCTTCCTGGCGCAGGCGCTCGCTGACCATGAAGCCCGAGCTGATCACCCGGGCCCAGGGCAGCTTGCGGTAATGCGCGCTGAACTTGCCGGTGTACTTGCACGGAATGTAGTTCTGGTAGGCATCGTGCTCCAGAATGACCAGATTGGGCACGGTACGGATGAAACCGACCTGACGGATCTCCTGCTTGAAGCGCAGGAAGAAGATGATGCGGTCGTACCGGGTGACGTCCACCTCGCGGCGAAAATACCCGCGCAGGTCGCGCTGTTCGGCACTGCTCAACCAGCGCAGGTCGCATTCGCAATGGGCCGCAACCCCTTCGTACAGCCGGTCAAGAATGGCCCGCTGTTCCTTCTGCACCAGAAATAGAACTTTCATTGTCTTCCTTGCGGCGCTCGGGCCACAGCTATGCAGTCATGCACCGGGTTCAGAGGTCCCGGCGCCAGAACAATTCGTGTCGACGTACCGCCTTGCGGAAGAACTCGTTCTCACCGTAAGGCGAAGGCTGACGCCCGGCCAGCCAACGTTGCAGCAGGCGACGCAGGCGACGCTTGAAGGGTGCACGCGGCTGCAGGTCATGCATCATGCCCAGGGCCATGGCCTTGTCGCGCTGGGTGTCCAGCGTCAGGCTCAGGCTGTAGGGCGCCCAGGCCTGGCCAGGCTCGACCTGCGGCGGCAAGGCAATGCCGGCACCGCTGTCACCCATCGGCCAGCGATCGTTGTCATGCAGGTGGTTGGCGTAGTACAGCACGCTCTCGGGCTGCCATTGCAGGCCGTGCAACGCTTCGAGCACGGCGGCCTGGGCACACAGGTGGTCAGGATGCGGGTCCAGAGTCGGGTGCGGCATCACCAGCACCTGTGGACGCGCCTGCATGATCAGTGCACGCAGGTCGGCCAGCAGGTTGTTCCAGGTGGGCGCGCCGTCCTGGTCGCCCGGCAGCGACAGGGCGTTGAGCTGGCGGAACAGCCGCGTATCGCTCAGGTCGGCTTCGCGTGAGGCGACGGGCTGATCCGGTGCGGCCTGCATGGCGGGCAATTGCAGGCAGAAATAGCCCAGTTGCACGCACTGCGCTTCTGGCACACCGGCCCAGCGCGGTACGGCGATACTGTCCCACGCGCGCAAGCGGCCCTTCAGGCGTGCGGCCTGCGCAGGCTCCAGGCCCATCTGCTGGTAATGCTCGGCCTCGATCTCGCCGGCCGTAAGCGTCACGACCCACGCCTCTTCGGCCTGGCTGTACAGCCCGTAGGCGGCCAGTTCCGCATCGTCGGCGTGGGGCGCAATCACCATCACCCGGCGCTGGCGCAGGTCGCTGGCGCGCACCACGATCAGCGACGCAGCCTCGACCACCCGGCAGCAACGCCCGCGGATGCGCAGCGTGCCGGCCAGCAGCGCCGGCGCCTGCCCGGTCAGATTGAGGTAGCGCAGCCCGTCGACCCCTCGCTCCAAGCCCTGCAGGTCCGCCCCCCCCTCGCCCGACACCTCGACGCCAGGGTCGCGAAAACGCCCCAGCAGCGAGCTTTTGACACGCACCTGCAACACCAGCGTCTCATCGCCCGACAGGCTCAATGATGCCGGCGCACTCAGCACCAGGCCATCCAGCGACACCGGCACGCGCTCGCAGGGTTCAGGGAACTCGTACAGATAATCATCACCTGGCGAATAGAACAGGTGATCGGCAAACCATGCCTCGTGAGCCACCCACAACAGCGGCAACAGGATCAGCGCCAGCCACCATTTCACCAGCACGCCCAGGGCGACCAGCACCACCAGAGCGACCAGCAGGCCCACGCGCTTGTTGCGCCGATGGCGCCTGAGCAACTGTTGCTTGCGGCTCACACCTGAAACACCGGCACGGGGTTGCACCATCGGTCCTTGTACTCGCGATCGGCGCGGCCGAAGGAGAACCGCAGCGGCTTGTTCAGCGCACGCGCGGCTTCCCAGGCGCTCTGGGTGTTGAGAAAGCTCAGCACGCTGCCCGGGCTGAACGCACGCGTCTCGGGATCGACGCCGCCGTTGACGTACTCGACGCTGACCCACTCGGGAGCCTCGACGCGGTACACCAGCTGGATCGCGATCGGCTTGTCTTCCAGAAACAGCACCGAGCCGATCAGCAGCGCGCGCAGGCGTTCGACCATCTCGGCCATGCGCTCGGCACCGGTGGCCGCAAAGCCCCAGCGGCGCTGGAACAGGTCGCAATACATCGACGCGATCTCGGCACTGGTGAACTCGGTGATGGCCCGCACCTGCCCGCCCGCCTCTTCCAGCAAACGCAGTTCACGGCGCTGGTTGTAGCGAAACTTCTTCGACAGTTCTTCGGGCTGGCGTGCCATGGCCAGGGCTTCGGGCTGCGCCTTGAGGCCGCTGAAACGGCCCTGGTTGAGCTCGGACAGGTAGCGCCCGGCATGGCGCAGCGGCGCCTGTGCATCGGCAGCGGCCGGCAGAATCAGCTCGGCATTGCCCAGGTCGAACAGGCCCTTCTTGCCCCGGCGCTTGAGCACGTCCTTGGACAATGCCAGGTAGCGGTCCCAGGTGGGGATGGCCGCCTTCAGTTCGTCACCCTGGTACCAGCCCAGGTAACGCACCGGAATATCGGCCATCTCGACCAGTTGCGCGAGCACCAGCGGGTGGGTCGCCACACTGCCGCCAAAGCGCTGCCAGGCGTCGGCGTAGGCCGGCGCATCGATCACGCGCCAGCCGCGCTCACGCCAGCCTTGTACATAATTGAGCATCAGGCCTGCCCCGTCAGTTCGACAACCTGGGGAAGGTGCCAGAAAGTCTCGCGCACGGCCGTGTCGGAGAAGCGTTCGCGCAGGCGCTCGAGCATGCGCTCGGCACAGCCCTGGCGTTGCGCCTGGTCCAGCTCGGCCAGGTGTTGCAGGCCTTGCGCCAGACGCTCGGCATCCCCGAGCGGGAACAGGATGCCGACACCTTCGACCACTTCCTTGGCGCCACCGCAGGCGGTGGCCAGCAACGGCACGCCGGCCACCATCGCTTCGAGCAGCACCATGCCGAAAGGCTCGTGGTCCGAGCTCAGGGCAAACACGTCGAAGGCACTGAAATAGCGCCGTGCATCCGGTACCTGGCCGAGAAAGTCCACCTGTGCGGCAATCCCCAGCGCCTCGGCCTGCGCCTTGAGCGCGTGCTCCAGGCGGCCGGTGCCCAGCACTGCCAGGCGGGCGCCTGCCGGCAGTGCCGGCAGCGCCTGGGCAAACCCGCGCAGCAAGGTGGCCTGGTCCTTGTCCGGGTGCAGGCGGCCGACGTTGCCGACGATCCATGCCTTCGCATCCAGGCCCAGGGCCTGGCGCGCCTGCGCGGCGGGCACCAGGCTGGCCTGCAGGGCGTCGATGTCGATGCGGTTGTACAGCGTCTGGATACGCTCGGCCGGCCACTTGGGCAGGCACTGGCGCATGTCGTCGCGCACCGCGTCCGACACCCCGAGCAGGCTCAGGCGTTTGCTGAACAGGTTGGCGAACAGCTGGCGGGTACGCCGCTGGTAGTCGCCAAAGGCGTGGTGCACGCCGATCACCGGCAGGCGGGTGGCCAGCAGGGCGATGTAGATCGGCTTGAAGCGGTGGGCGATGCAGAAGCTGAATCGGCGCGACGCGGCAATGCGGCGCAGTTCGCGAATCGCGCCCAGCTTCAAGCCACGAATGGCCTTGGAGCTGAACTCGAGAAACAGCACTTCATCGCTCGCACAGCCCGCCGCCACCTGCGGATCGGCGGCGCCGGTGAGAAACACCGTGGTGACGCGGTAGCCCTTGCCCGCGAACAGGCTGGCGTACTGACGGGCGCAATCGAGAAACGGCCCGTCATAGCCGTGGCAAAACTGCAGGACGTGCCGTTCAGCCAACGCTGTCATAAGCTTTCGCGCCGTCCTTGACCACCAGGATGTCTTCCATGATCAGGTACTGCAGGTCCGAGCCGAAGAACATGTTCAGGGCATCGGTCGGCGAGCAGATCATCGGTTCGCCACGACGGTTGAGCGAGGTATTGAGCGACACGCCGTTGCCGGTCAGGGTCTCCAGCGCCTTCATCATGTCGTAGTAGCGCGGGTTGTACTCGCGCTTGAGCACCTGGGCCCGGGAGGTGCCATCTTCGTGGACCACTTCCGGCACGCGGGTCTTCCACTCTTCAGCCACTTCGAAGGTGAAGGTCATGAACGGGGCCGGGTGATCGATCTTGATCATTTGCGGCGCCACGGTGTCGAGCATCGACGGGCAGAAAGGCCTCCAGCGCTCGCGGAACTTGATCTGGTGGTTGATGCGGTCGGCCACGCCCGGCACGCTCGGGCAGCCGATGATCGAACGTCCGCCCAAGGCCCGCGGGCCGAACTCCATACGGCCCTGGAACCAGGCCACCGGGTTGCCGTCGACCATGATCCGGGCGATCTGCTCGGGCATGTTGTCCAGCTTGCGCCAGGTCGGCTTGTGTTCGTGACGGGCGCAGGCGGCGATCACGTCCTCGTTGCTGTACGCCGGGCCGAGGTAGACGTGTTCCATCTTCTCGACCGGTACGCCACGGGCGTGGGACACATAGGCGGCAGCACCGACTGCGGTGCCGGCGTCGCCCGAGGCGGGCTGCACGAACAGCTCCTTCACGTCGGGACGGGCGATGATCTTCTGGTTCAGCTTGACGTTCAGCGCGCAGCCGCCGGCAAAGGCCAGCTTGCCGGTTTCCTTGAGCACGTCACCCAGGTAGTAGTCGATCATCTGCAGCGCGAGCTTCTCGAACAGCGCCTGCATGCTGGCCGCGTAGTGGATGTACGGCTCGTCGGCGATGTCGCCTTCGCGCTTGGGGCCCAGCCACTCGATCAGCTTGGGCGAGAAGTAGAAACCCTTGCCCTTCTCTTTATAGCGGCGCAGGCCGATGACGTTGGCGTAGTCGGTGTTGATCTCCAGCTCGCCGTTTTCGAAGCTGGCCAGGCGCGAGAAGTCATACTTGCTGGCGTCGCCGTACGGCGCCATGCCCATGACCTTGAACTCGCCGTCGAGCATTTCGAAGCCCAGGAACTCGGTGATCGCGCCATACAGGCCGCCGAGGGAGTCCGGGTCGAAGAATTCCTTGATCTTGTGGATCTTGCCGTTTTCGCCGTAGCCGAAGAACGTGGTGGCGTACTCGCCCTTGCCGTCGATGCCCAGGATCGCGGTCTTTTCCTTGAAACCCGAGCAGTGGTAGGCGCTGGAGGCGTGGGCCAGGTGGTGCTCGACCGGTTCGATCTTGATCTTTTTCGGATCGAAGCCCAATTGTTCCAGGCACCAGACGATCTTGTTGCGGTAGCGCTTGTAGCGACGGTTGCCCATCAGCAGCGCGTCGAGGGCGCGATCCGGGGCGTACCAGTAGCGCTTGGCGTAGTGCCAGCGGGCCTTGCCGAACAGGCTGATGGGGGCGAACGGAATCGCTACCACATCGACATCGGACGGCTTGATGCCGGCCTGTTCGAGGCAGAACTTCGCCGATTCGTAGGGCATGCGGTTCTTTGCATGTTTGTCGCGCACGAAGCGCTCTTCTTCAGCGGCGGCAATCAGCTTGCCGTCGATGTACAGGGCCGCGGAAGGATCATGGCTAAGGGCGCCGGACAGGCCAAGAATCGTCAATGCCAAGGGTCTAGCCTCTTCAAATCTGTAGATGTGCGCCCCGGCCTCATGGGCGGGTGGCAGCGAAAGGGCGGGATTATAGCGTAAAGCGTGGGGGTGCATGTAGGAGGCGCAGCGTTGTGTTGGCAGTTGCGCCCTCTTCGCCGGCAAGGCCGGCTCCTACGGGGTCGCGCGCACCTGTAGGAGCCGGCCTTGCCGGCGAAGAGGCCCGGGCACCCTACTCGGCAATCAGCCAGTCCATGCGCCAGCTGCCCTGGGTCTGCCCCAGCACCTGGGCCAGCCACGGCAGCAGTGCGCGCAGCTCTTCTTCCAGGCCCCATGGCGGGTTGGCGATCGCCAGGCCAGAGCCGTTCAAGCCCTGCGGGCTGTCCTGCGGGTGCACATACAGCTCCACCCGCAGCAGCTTCGGCGCACCGGTGCTGGTCAGGTCCTGATAGAAACGCACCAGCTGGCGCTGGTCCTTGATCGGGTACCAGATGGCCGCGACCGTCTGGCGCATGCGGCCAATCGTCTCCTTCATCGCCACCGTGCAGCGCTTGAGCTCGTCGGCCTGCTCGAAGGGCGGGTCGATCAGCATCACCGCGCGCTTCTCCTGCACCGGCAGCAAGGCCCTCGGCACGTGCCAGCCCTCGCCCAGGTGCACCGCCACGCGCGGGTCCTTCTTCATGTTTTCCTTGAGCAGGCGCCCGTCTTCGGGGTGCTTCTCGTTGAGCAGCACGCGGTCCTGCTGGCGTGCCAGGCGCCGTGCCAGCTCGGGTGACCCCGGGTAGTAGCGCAGCTCGCCGTCGGGGTTCATCTTGCGCAGGATGCGCAGGTAATCGGCCGTCACCTCGGGCAGGTCGTCGCGCCCCCAGAGCCGGCCGATGCCTTCCAGCCACTCGCCGGTGCGGGTCGCCTGGTCGCCCTGCAGGTCATACAGGCCAAGGCCGGCGTGGGTGTCGAGGTAGGCGAACGGCTGCTCCTTGCGCGACATCAGCGCAATCAGCCGGGTCAATACGAGGTGTTTGAACACGTCGGCGTGGTTGCCGGCGTGAAAGGCGTGACGATAGTTCATGGCAACTCCTGCAAGGCCCGGAAGTTTACCCTGTCAGGCCCGCGCCGTCAGGTGACAGCCGCCAGAATGACAACGGCCCGACCTCCAGAAGAGGCCGGGCCGTTGCCGGGCAGCATGATGCAGCCGTGTTACTTGTCGGCGTGGAACGCCGCTTCAGCGGTTTCGAAACGCTTGACCATCGCAGCCGACGGGCTGCCCGCCTTGCTCACGAAGTAGATCGCCAGCGATGCGAACAGGAAGCCCGGGATGATTTCGTACAGGCCCATGGTGTCGAACTGCTTCCACAGGATCACGGTCACCGCGCCCACCACGATACCGGCCAGTGCGCCGTCGCGGGTCATCCCCTTCCACAGTACCGAAATCAGCACCACCGGGCCGAAGGCGGCACCGAAGCCGGCCCAGGCGTAGGCCACCAGGCCCAGCACGCGGTTGTCCGGGTTGGCGGCCAGCGCGATGGCGATCAGCGCAACCGCCAGCACCATCAGGCGACCGACCCATACCAGCTCGACCTGCGAGGCGTTCTTGCGCAGGAAGGTCTTGTAGAAGTCTTCGGTCAGGGCGCTGGAGCACACCAGCAGCTGGCAGCTCAGGGTACTCATCACTGCTGCCAGGATGGCCGACAGCAGCACACCGGCAATCCACGGGTTGAACAGGATCTTGGCCAGTTCGATGAACACGCGCTCGTGGTTCTCGGTGACCGGGCCGGCCACTTCAGGGTGCGCCGAGAAGTAGGCGATGCCGAAGAAGCCCACGGCCACGGTACCGGCCAGGCACAGGATCATCCAGGTCATGGAGATGCGACGGGCATTGGCGATCGATTTCACCGAGTCTGCCGCCATGAAGCGCGCCAGGATGTGCGGCTGGCCGAAGTAGCCCAGGCCCCAGCCCATCAGCGAGATGATGCCGATGAAGGTCGCGCCCTTGAACATGTCGAAGTTGCCCGCGCCCTGGGCTTCGATGGCCAGGAAGGTGGTGTCGAAGCCGCCGGTGGCGATCAGCACGATCACCGGGGTCAGGATCAGCGCGAAGATCATCAGCGTAGCCTGCACGGTATCGGTCCAACTCACCGCCAGGAAGCCACCGACGAAGGTGTAGGCGATGGTGGCAGCAGCACCGGCCCACAGCGCCGTTTCATACGACATGCCGAAGGTGCTTTCGAACAGGCGGGCACCGGCCACGATGCCGGAGGCGCAATAGATGGTGAAGAACACCAGGATCACGATTGCCGAAATGATGCGCAGCAGGCCGCTGTGGTCTTCGAAACGGCTGGCGAAATAGTCCGGCAGGGTCAGCGCGTCGCCGTTGTGCTCGGTCTGCACGCGCAGGCGGCCGGCCACGAACAGCCAGTTCAGGTAGGCACCGACGGTCAGGCCGATGGCGATCCAGGCTTCGGAAAGGCCCGACATGTAGATGGCGCCCGGCAGGCCCATCAGCAACCAGCCGCTCATGTCCGAGGCACCGGCCGAGAGCGCGGTCACCACGCTGCCGAGGCTGCGGCCACCGAGGATGTAATCGGAAAGGTTGTTGGTGGAGCGATAGGCCATGAAGCCGATCAGCACCATTGCCGCGATATAGATCACGAACGTGATCGTGATTGGATTGCTAAAACTCATTGTTGCGCCCTGGCGTTTGTTTTTATGTAGTGACAGCCGCTAACGGTTGCACCCAGGCGGCGAATCCTATGCAACAACGCAAACAAGGTGCAACCAGTTTCTTCAGTCAAGTTGCACCTGGTCGGATATTTCGCATAACAACGTGTTTTTGCTCCATTTGGGAGCAAAAACCGCCGTTTACATAAGCAAATGCACCTTGAACAGCCATTTATGCTGTGGGGTTTTAGCCACCGGACGAGTTGCACTCCTCAACGCGATTATTTGGGTTGCACTAGGTTGCACCCACAAAGGCGCCCGGCTAATCTTGGCGCCAGCTTAGCCACGGCCCAGTGGCAATAATGAGGATAAGAAATGGCGACGACCACCCTTGGGGTCAAACTCGACGACCCTACCCGCGAGCGACTGAAAACGGCTGCGCAGTCCATCGACCGCACCCCGCACTGGTTGATCAAGCAGGCGATCTTCAACTACCTGGAGAAGCTCGAGGGTGGCGCCACCCTGACCGAACTCAGCGGTCAGCCCGGCAATCAGAGCGACGACGCCGGCGATGTGCAGGCCGACCACTCGCACCAGTGCTTCCTCGAGTTCGCCGAGAGCATCCTGCCGCAGTCGGTGCTGCGCGCCTCGATCACCGCCGCCTACCGTCGTCCGGAACCGGAAGTGGTGCCGATGCTGCTGGAGCAGGCACGCCTGCCCGCGCCCATGGCTGAGGCCACCCACAAGCTTGCCGCCGGCATTGCCGAAAAGCTGCGCAACCAGAAGAGCGCCAGCGGCCGCGCCGGCATCGTCCAGGGCCTGCTGCAGGAGTTCTCGCTGTCGTCCCAGGAAGGCGTGGCGCTGATGTGCCTGGCCGAAGCGCTGCTGCGCATTCCCGACAAGGGCACCCGCGATGCGCTGATCCGCGACAAGATCAGCACCGGCAACTGGCAGCCGCACCTGGGCAACAGCCCGTCGCTGTTCGTCAACGCCGCCACCTGGGGCCTGCTGCTGACCGGCAAACTGGTGTCCACGCACAACGAATCCGGCCTCACCTCCTCGCTCAGCCGCATCATCGGCAAGAGCGGCGAGCCGATGATCCGCAAGGGCGTCGACATGGCCATGCGCCTGATGGGCGAGCAGTTCGTCACCGGCGAGACCATTGCCGAAGCCCTGGCCAATGCCAGCAAGTTCGAAGCCAAGGGTTTCCGCTACTCCTACGACATGCTTGGTGAAGCCGCGCTCACCGAGCACGACGCGCAGAAATACCTGGCCTCCTACGAGCAGGCCATCCACGCCATCGGCAAGGCCTCCCATGGCCGCGGCATCTATGAAGGCCCGGGCATCTCGATCAAGCTCTCGGCCCTGCACCCGCGCTACAACCGCGCCCAGTACGAGCGCGTGATGGACGAGCTGTACCCGCGCCTGCTGTCGCTGACCCTGCTGGCCAAGCAGTACGACATCGGCCTGAACATCGACGCCGAAGAGGCCGACCGCCTGGAGCTGTCGCTGGACCTGCTCGAGCGCCTGTGCTTCGAGCCGCAGTTGAGCGGCTGGAACGGCATCGGCTTCGTGATCCAGGCCTACCAGAAGCGCTGCCCTTACGTGATCGACTACGTCATCGACCTGGCACGCCGCAGCCGTCACCGCCTGATGATCCGCCTGGTAAAGGGCGCGTACTGGGACAGCGAGATCAAGCGCGCCCAGGTCGAAGGCCTGGAAGGCTACCCGGTGTACACCCGCAAGGTGTACACCGACGTCTCCTACATCGCCTGCGCCCGCAAGCTGCTGTCGGTGCCCGAAGCCATCTACCCGCAGTTCGCCACCCACAACGCCCACACCCTGTCGGCCATCTACCATATCGCCGGGCAGAACTACTACCCGGGCCAGTACGAGTTCCAGTGCCTGCACGGCATGGGCGAGCCGCTGTACGAACAGGTGGTGGGCAAGGTGGCCGACGGCAAGCTGAACCGTCCGTGCCGCGTGTACGCCCCGGTCGGCACCCACGAAACGCTGCTGGCCTACCTGGTGCGTCGCCTGCTGGAAAACGGCGCCAACACCTCGTTCGTCAACCGTATCGCCGACCAGTCGATCTCGATCCAGGAACTGGTGGCCGACCCGGTCGCGACCATCGAGCGCATGGCCACCCAGGAAGGCGGCTTCGGCCTGCCGCACCCGCGCATCCCGTTGCCGCGTGACCTGTACGGTGCCGAGCGCGCCAACTCCAGCGGCATCGACATGGCCAACGAGCACCGCCTGGCCTCGCTGTCGTGCGCCCTGCTGGCCACCGCGCACAACGACTGGAAGGCCGAGCCGATGCTCGGTTGCGCGTCCAGCGACGAAGCTGCCGCACCGGTGCTGAACCCGTCCGACCACCGTGACGTGGTCGGCCACGTGCAGGAAGCCACCGTCGAGGACGCCGACAACGCCATCCAGTGCGCACTCAACGCCGCACCGATCTGGCAGGCCACCCCGCCGGCCGAGCGTGCCGCGATCCTGGAACGTGCCGCCGACCTGATGGAAGGCGAGATCCAGCCGCTGATGGGCCTGCTGGCCCGCGAAGCCGGCAAGACCTACGCCAACGCCATCGCCGAGGTGCGCGAAGCGGTCGACTTCCTGCGCTACTACGCGGTGCAGGCACGCAACGACTTCAGCAACGACGCCCACCGCCCGCTGGGCCCGGTGGTGTGCATCAGCCCGTGGAACTTCCCGCTGGCGATCTTCAGTGGCCAGGTGGCTGCAGCGCTAGCTGCCGGCAACCCGGTACTGGCCAAGCCTGCCGAGCAGACCCCGCTGGTGGCGGCCCAGGCCGTGCGCCTGCTGCTCGAGGCCGGCATCCCGCAAGGCGTGGTGCAACTGCTGCCGGGCCGTGGCGAGACCGTCGGTGCGCGCCTGGTAGGCGATGACCGGGTCAAGGGCGTGATGTTCACCGGTTCCACCGAAGTGGCGCGCCTGCTGCAACGCAACATTGCCGGCCGCCTGGACAGCCAGGGCCGTCCGATCCCGCTGATCGCCGAAACCGGTGGCCAGAACGCGATGATCGTCGACTCCTCGGCGCTGACCGAGCAGGTGGTCATCGACGTGGTCTCCTCGGCCTTCGACAGCGCCGGTCAGCGTTGCTCGGCCCTGCGCGTGCTGTGCCTGCAGGAAGACTCGGCCGACCGCGTGATCGAGATGCTCAAGGGCGCCATGGCCGAAAGCCGCCTGGGCAACCCGGAGCGCCTGAGCGTGGACATCGGCCCGGTGATCGACGCCGAGGCCAAGGCTGGCATCGAAAAACACATCCAGGGCATGCGCGACAAGGGTCGCAACGTGTATCAGGTGGCCATTGCCGACGGTGAAGAGATCAAGCGCGGCACCTTCGTGATGCCGACCCTGATCGAGCTGGAAAGCTTCGATGAACTGCAGCGTGAGATCTTCGGCCCCGTCCTGCACGTGGTGCGCTACAACCGCAAGCACCTCGACCAGCTGATCGAGCAGATCAATGCATCCGGCTACGGCCTGACCCTGGGCGTGCACACCCGCATCGACGAGACCATCGCCAAGGTGATCGACAACGTCCATGCCGGCAACGTCTACGTCAACCGCAACATCGTCGGCGCCGTGGTCGGCGTGCAGCCGTTCGGTGGTGAAGGCCTGTCGGGTACCGGCCCCAAGGCCGGTGGCCCGCTGTACCTGTACCGTTTGCTGTCCACGCGCCCGGCCGATGCCATCGAGCAGTCGTTCCAGCGCAGCGACGCCGGTACTGCCCCGGACGTGCGTCTGCGCGAGCAGTTGCTCAAGCCGCTGCAATCGCTCAAGGCGTGGGCCGGCAGCAACCAGCAGGCCGAACTGGCGCAGCTGTGCGAGCAGTTCGCGCAGCAGTCGCAGAGCGGCGTCACCCGCCTGCTCAACGGCCCGACCGGCGAGCGCAACAGCTACACCATCCTGCCGCGCGAGCACGTGCTGTGCCTGGCCGAGTCGGAGGCTGATCTGCTGACTCAACTGGCAGCGGTACTGGCGGTGGGCAGCTCGGCAGTTTTCGTCGACGGCGAGCCGGGCAAGGCCTTGCGTGGGCGCTTGCCGAAGGATGTGCAGGCGCGCATCAAGCTGGTGAGCGACTGGGCCAAGGACGAGGTGGTGTTCGACGCGGTGCTGCATCACGGCCATTCGGACCAGCTGCGCGCAGTATGCGAGCAGGTGGCCAAGCGTGCCGGTGCGATCGTGGGTGTGCAGGGCTTGTCGTCGGGTGAAACCGCGATTGCGCTGGAGCGCCTGGTGATCGAGCGTGCGTTGAGCGTGAACACCGCCGCAGCGGGCGGCAATGCCAGCCTGATGACCATCGGCTAACCACCGAGGCGTTACCAGTCGCGGGTCAGGCCCGCCCCCACAGGATCGATGCAGATTCTTGTGGGGGCCGGCCTGGCCCGCGATTTTTTTGCGGACACACACCTGACAACGGTTCTGACCCCTCATCACCCCCACCTATTAACCTGTCCACCTCCCGCCCGCATGCCTAGACTCGGCCCCATCCCCACCAAGGTATGGCCGCCATGTCCGACACCCTGCTCAGCGCCCGCAACCTGGCCTTCGAACTCTACGAAGTGCTCGACGCCGAAGCCCTCACCCAACGCCCACGCTTCGCCGAGCACAGCCGCGAAACCTTCGATGCCGCGCTGCACACCGCTCGCACCCTGGCCGAAAAATACTTCGCCCCGCACAACCGCAAGGGCGACGAGCACGAACCACGCTTCGAGAACGGCCAGGCCATCCTGATTCCCGAGGTCAAACCTGCCGTCGACGCCTTCCTCGACGCCGGATTTCTCAACGCCAACCGCGACTTCGAGGCCGGCGGCATGCAGTTGCCCACCCTGCTCTCGCAAGCCTGCTTCGCCCACTTTCAGGCCGCCAACGCCGGCACCACCGCCTACCCGTTCCTGACCATGGGCGCCGCCAACCTGATCGAGAACTTCGGCACCGACGAGCAAAAGCGCCTGTTCCTGCAACCGATGATCGAGGGCCGCTTCTTTGGCACCATGGCCCTCACCGAACCCCACGCCGGCAGCTCGCTGGCCGATATCCGCACCCGCGCCGAACCCGCCGCCGACGGCAGCTTCCGCCTCAAGGGCAACAAGATCTTCATCTCCGGGGGCGATCACACGCTGTCCGAGAACATCGTGCACCTGGTGCTGGCCAAACTCCCCGACGCACCACCCGGGGTAAAGGGCATTTCGCTGTTCATCGTGCCCAAGTTCCTGGTCAACCCGGACGTCAGCCTGGGCCAGCGCAACGATGTCGTGCTGGCCGGCCTGTTCCACAAGATGGGCTGGCGCGGCACCACCTCCACCGCACTCAACTTCGGCGACAACGGCCAGTGCGTCGGCTACCTGATCGGCCAGCCGCACCAGGGCCTGGCCTGCATGTTCCAGATGATGAACGAGGCGCGCATCGGCGTGGGCATGGGCGCGGTGATGCTCGGCTACGCCGGCTACCTGTACTCGCTGGACTACGCCCGCCAGCGCCCGCAAGGCCGCCTGCCCGACAACAAGAACCCCGCCACCGCCGCCGTGCCGATCATCCAGCACAGCGATGTGAAACGCATGCTGCTGACCCAGAAAGCCTACGTCGAAGGCGCTTTCGACCTGGGCCTGTACGCCGCCCGGCTGTTCGACGACAGCCATACCGCCGCCACCGAAGACGAGCGCCAGCAGGCCCAGCAACTGCTCGACTTGCTGACCCCGATCGTCAAATCGTGGCCGTCCGAGTTCTGCCTCAAGGCCAATGAGCTGGCGATCCAGATCCTCGGTGGCCACGGCTACACCCGCGATTACCCGGTAGAGCAGTACTACCGCGACAACCGCCTGAACCCGATCCACGAAGGCACCCACGGCATCCAGTCACTCGACCTGCTCGGGCGCAAGCTGGCCCAGCACGGTGGCGCCGGCCTCAAGCAACTGGTACGCCTGATCGCCGGCACCTGCGCCCAGGCCCATGCCTACACCCGCCTGGACCCGTTGCGCGAACCGCTGGAACAACTGCTCAGCCGCCTGCAGCACGTGACCCTGGGCCTGCTTGGCGAGTTGTCCACAGGCCAGGTCAACAGCGCCCTGGCCAACTCGGCGCTGTACCTCAAGGCCTTCGGTCACTGCGTGATCGGCTGGCGCTGGCTGGAGCAGGCGATTCGCGCCGAACAGGGCCTGGCCCGCGGCAACCCGGCCGATACCGGGTTCTATCGGGGCAAGTTGCAGGCCGCACGGTTTTTCCTCACCTGGGAAGTACCGGCCTGCCATAATGACCTCGCATTGCTCGAGGCCCGCGACGACACCTGCCCGGGCATGCACGAGGAGTGGTTCTGAGGGGGAACCACCGTCACCCGGAGGTTCGCGCATGTTCGATTTCACCGCGCCGCTGCGCCAGCGTTTCGCTGGCCTGAACAGCGGCGCCGAGTTTTTCTCCCTGCGCTATGTGCAGGAAGCCCACCAGCACCTGTCGGTGCGCAAGAACATCGCCGAACCACCCAGCCTGACCCGCGACCAGGGCGCGATGCTCACCGTGCGCGTCAACGGCGTGGAGGCCTACGCGGCCACCGCCGACCTGTCCCAGGCCGGCCTGCAACGCGCCCTCGACCAGGCCGAGGCGCTGGCCCGCCAGATCGCGCGCCACGCCCTGCTCGACCTGCGCGAGCAACCGGTGTCCAGCGCCCGCGCCGACTACTGCTCGCCCAACCTCAACAGCACCTTCCCGGCCCTGGCCGACTGCTATGAACTGCTGGCCCGCGAATCGGCCAGCGTGCCGGGCGATTCGCGCCTGGTGAACTGGCAGGCCAGCCTGGGACTGAGCACGGTCGAGCAGATCTACCTCAACAGTGCCGGCGCCGAACTGCGCCAGGCGCAACGCTTCGTGTTCCCCGGCATGAGCGTCACCGCCTTCGACGGCAGCGACAGCCAGAGCCGCAGCCTGGGCCGCGAGAACTTCGGCCAGCAGGGCGGCGTGGATGTGATCGAGCGCTGCGGCCTGCTCGGTGCCGGTGCCCAGGTGGCCGACCAGGCCCTGCAACTGCTGCTGGCGCCCAACACCCCGAGCGGGGTACGCGACCTGCTGCTGATGCCCGACCAGATGATGCTGCAGATCCACGAGTCCATCGGCCACCCGCTGGAGATGGACCGCATCCTGGGCGACGAGCGCAACTACGCCGGCACCAGCTTCATCAAGGTCCAGGACTTCGGCCACCTGCAGTACGGCTCGGCACTGCTCAACGTGACCTTCGACCCGGCCATCCCCGAAGAGCTGGCCAGCTACGCGCACGATGACGACGGCACCCCGGCCCACAAGCAGTTCCTGATTCGCGAGGGTGTACTGGTGCGCCCGCTGGGCGGTGCGCTGTCACAGTTCCGCTCGGGCCTGGACGGCGTGGCCAACAGCCGCGCCTGCGGCTGGAACCGCGCACCGATCGACCGCATGGCCAACCTCAACATCGAGCCGGGCGACAAGTCCCTGGCGCAACTGATCGGCGGCATCGAGCACGGCATCCTGATGCGCACCAACCGCTCGTGGTCCATCGACGATGCGCGCAACAAGTTCCAGTTCGGCTGCGAATGGGGCCAGTTGATCGAGCACGGCGAACTCAAGGGCGTGGTCAAGAACCCCAACTACCGCGGTATTTCCGCCGGTTTCTGGCGCAACCTCAGCGCCGTGGGCGACGCCAGTACCTTCCAGGTGCTCGGCACGCCCAACTGCGGCAAGGGCGAACCCAACCAGGTGGTGCGCGTGGGCCATGCCTCGCCGGCCTGCGTGTTCAGCCAGATCGACGTATTCGGAGGAGACGCCTGATGGCCGCCAGCCCTTTGCACAACTTCCAGGACCTGGTCGCATGGCTGCGCGACAACGTGCGCGCCCCCGAACAGTTCACCCTGAGCTACAGCGCCGAGCAGTCGCAATTCATCCGATTCAACCATGCCAGGGTGCGCCAGGCCGGCGACGTGCAACAGGCCGGCGCGAGCCTGAAGCTGATTGCCGACGGTCGCCAGGCCGACCTGCACCTGACCCTCAGCGGCGAGCCGGCGCTGGACCGCGAGCGCCTGCACCAGGCACTGGCCGAGCTGCGCCAGATCCTGCCGCTGATCCCTGCCGACCCGTACCTGTTGCTCAACGACAGTGCCTGGCACAGCCATCAGGTACAGGACGGCCCGCTGCCAGATACCACACGGGTGCTCGAGCAGATCGAACACGGCGCCGGCGCGCTGGACCTGGTGGGCATCTATGCCGCCGGGCCGATCAGTCGCGGCTTTGCCAGTTCGTTCGGCGCCTCTGGCTGGCATCAGGCCAACAGCTTCAATTTCGACTTCAGCCTGTTCCACGCCAACGGCCAGGCGGTGAAGGCCAACTACGCCGGGCAGGTGTGGGACAACGCCGCGTTCGCCCGGCGCCTGGCCCAGGCCCGCGAGCAGCTGGAGTACCTGGGTCGTCCACTCAAGACCCTCGCCCCCGGCCAGTACCGCGCCTACCTGGCACCGGCAGCGATGGACGAGATCATGGGCATGCTGTGCTGGGGCGGTTTTTCGGCGCAGGCCATCGCCAGCAAGGACAGCCCGCTGCAACGCCTGTATGCCGGCGATGCGGCATTGAGCCCGCTGGTGAGCATCACCGAACAGGTCAGCGGCTCGCTGAGCCCGGCGTTCTCCGGCGAAGGCTACCCACGCAGCGACGTGCAGCTGGTGGACGCAGGGCAGGCGCGCGAACAGCTGACCAATGCGCGCAGCGCCGCCGAGTTCGAGCAGGTCGCCAATGGCGCCGAGGCCCACGAGTGGCCGAGCGCCTTGAGCCTGGCCGCCGGCGAGCTGGCGCTGGATGAGGTGCTCGCCAGGCTGGGTACGGGGCTGTACATCAGCAACCTGTGGTACCTGAACTACTCCGACCTGCCGGCGGCGCGCATGACCGGGCTGACGCGCTTTGCGACATTCTGGGTCGAGGACGGTCAGATCCAGGCGCCGGTCAGCACCATGCGCTTCGACGACAGCGTATACAGCCTGCTCGGCTCGCAGCTGGAGGCGCTCACGACCGAGCGCGAGCTGATCCTGTCGACCAGCACCTACGGACAGCGCCAGACCAGTTCGAGCCATTTGCCGGGGGCGCTGGTCAAACGCCTGACGCTGACATTGTGATGCCGCCATCGCGGGTCAAGCCCGCTCCCACAGGGATCACCGCCGCCCCTGTGGGAGCTGCGGTTCGACGCTTCGACTTGCCCGCGAAGGGGCCCTCAAGGACATAGAGCATGCCCAACCGCACCCCGCTGGACCCCGTCACCGCCCGCTGGATTCCCTGGGTGGTGGCCATCGCCTTCTTCATGCAGTCGCTGGACGGCACCATCCTCAACACCGCGCTGCCGGCCATGGCCCGCGACCTGGCGGAAAACCCGCTGCGCATGCAGTCGGTGATCATCGCCTACATGCTCACCGTGGCCCTGCTGATCCCGGCCTCGGGCTGGATCGCCGACCGCTTCGGCACCAAGCGCATCTTCTTCAGCGCGATCCTGCTGTTCAGCATCGGCTCGCTGCTGTGTGCACTGTCCAACAGCCTCGGCATGCTGGTCGGCGCCCGCGTGATCCAGGGCCTGGGCGGCGCGCTGATGCTGCCGGTGGGGCGCCTGGTGGTGCTGCGCGCCTACCCGCGCACCGAACTGGTGCGCATCATGAGTTTCATCACCATCCCCGGCCTGCTCGGCCCGCTGCTGGGCCCGACCATGGGCGGCTGGCTGGTGGAGTACCTGAGCTGGCACTGGATCTTCCTGCTCAACCTGCCGGTCGGCGCGCTGGGCTGCTACGCGGTGTGGAAGTTCATCCCCGACCTGCGCGGCTCCGAGCGCACACGCTTCGACGGCGTGGGCTTTGTGCTGTTCGGCGCCGCGATGGTGCTGATCACCATCGCCATGGAGGGCCTGGGCGAGCTGCACCTGCCGCACCTGCGCGTGATGCTGCTGCTGTTCGCCGGCATGGCGTGCCTGGCCGCCTACTGGCTGCGCGCCGGCAGCATCGACAACCCTCTGTTCTCGCCCCGGCTGTTTCGCACCCGCACCTTCTCGGTGGGCATCCTCGGCAACCTGTTCGCCCGCCTGGGCAGCGGCGCACTGCCGTTTCTGGTGCCGTTGCTGCTGCAGGTGGCGCTGGGCTATTCGCCGTCCCAGGCCGGCATGAGCATGATCCCGCTGGCCGCCTCGGCAATGGTCGCCAAGTCCATCGCCCGGCCGCTGATCGAGCGCCTGGGCTACCGCACCATCCTCACCGGCAACACCCTGCTGCTGGGCGTGTTGCTGTGCAGCCTGGGGCTGGTCAACGAACACACCCCGTATGCCCTGCTGCTGGTGCAACTGGGGCTGCTGGGGGCGGTGAACTCGCTGCAGTTCACGGCGATGAACACCGTGACCCTGATCGACCTGGACGACGCCAGCGCCAGCAGCGGCAACAGCCTGCTGTCGGTGGTGGCGCAGCTCTCGCTGAGCCTGGGTGTGGCCTGCGCCGGCGCACTGCTGGGCGGCTTTACCGGCGCCGGCAGCGGCGATGGGGTGGAGACCACGCTGGGCGCGTTCCAGCTGACCTTCCTGACCATCGGCCTGATGTCGATGCTGGCGGCAGCGATCTTCATGCAGCTGTCCAGGGCGGACGGAAGGCGTGCCCGTCGTCCGGAACCGGAGATCGAGGCTTAGGGCTAATGGCCACGAGGCTGGTACACTGCGCGACATTTTGTTTTGCAGGCCCGCCTCGTGACCACCATTGCCACCGAATTCGCCACCTTGCCGCTGTCCGCCGCCATGCTGGCCAACCTGGACGCCCTCGGCTACGCCCAGATGACCCCGATCCAGGCCCAGAGCCTGCCGGTGATCCTCAAGGGCATGGACCTGATCGCCCAGGCCAAGACCGGCAGCGGCAAGACTGCCGCGTTCGGCATCGGCCTGCTCAACCCGATCAACCCGCGCTACTTCGGCTGCCAGGCCCTGGTGCTGTGCCCCACCCGCGAGCTGGCCGACCAGGTGGCCAAGGAGCTGCGCCGTCTGGCCCGCTCCGAAGACAACATCAAGATCCTGACCCTGTGCGGCGGCGTGTCCCTGGGCCCGCAGATCGCCTCGCTGGAACACGGCGCGCACATCATCGTGGGCACCCCGGGCCGCGTGCAGCAGCACCTGCGCAAGGGCACCCTGGTGCTCGACGGGCTCAACACCCTGGTGCTCGACGAAGCCGACCGCATGCTCGACATGGGCTTCTACGACGCCATCGCCGACATCCTCGGGCAAACCCCGGAGCGTCGCCAGACCCTGCTGTTCTCGGCCACCTACCCGGCCGGCATCAAGCAGCTGTCGGCCGCATTCATGCGCAACCCGCAGCAGGTCAAGGCCGAGTCGCTGCATGCCGACACGCAGATCGAGCAGCGCTTCTACGAGATCTCGCCCGAGCAGCGCATGGACGCGGTGACTACCCTGCTGGCGCACTTTCGTCCGCAGTCGTGCGTGGCGTTCTGCTTCACCAAGCAGCAGTGCCAGGAAGTGGTCGATCACCTCAAGGCCAAGGGCATCGCCGCCGAGTCGCTGCATGGCGACCTGGAGCAGCGCGACCGTGACCAGGTGCTGACCCTGTTCGCCAACCGCAGCACCTCGGTGCTGGTGGCCACCGACGTGGCCGCGCGCGGGCTGGATATCGACGCGCTGGACATGGTCATCAACGTGGAGCTGGCGCGGGACTCGGAAATTCACGTGCACCGCGTGGGCCGCACCGGGCGTGCCGGCGAGAAGGGCCTGGCGGCGAGCCTGGTGGCCCCGTCCGAAGCGCACCGCGCCCAGGCCATCGAGCAGCTGCAGAAGGCGCCCCTGCGCTGGGAGCAGATCGACAGCCTCAAGCCCCAGGCCGGCGGCCCGCTGGTGCCGACCATGAGCACGCTGTGCATCGGTGCCGGGCGCAAGGACAAGCTGCGGCCGGGCGACATCCTGGGTGCGCTGACCGGTGATGCCGGCATCCCGGGCACCCAGGTGGGCAAGATCGCGATCTTCGATTTCCAGGCCTTCGTGGCGGTGGAACGCGGCGTGGCCAAGCAGGCGCTGCAGCGGCTCAACAGCGGCAAGATCAAGGGGCGCTCGCTGCGGGTTCGCATCGTCTGAGTCGTTTATCGCCTATCAGGGCCTCATCGCGGGTCAAGCCCGCTCCCACAAGGACTTGCGTACCTCCTGTGGGAGCGGGCTTGACCCGCGATAGCTTCAACACCTATTTGAGGATTTTGCAGTGCGTTCCACCGAAGTGATCATCATCGGCGCTGGCGCCGCCGGCCTGATGTGCGCCATCCACGCCGCCAACCGCGGCCGCCAGGTGCTGCTGCTGGACCATGCCAACAAGCCCGGCAAGAAGATCCTGATGTCCGGTGGCGGGCGCTGCAACTTCACCAACCTGTACACCGAGCCGGCCAACTTCCTCTCGCACAACCCGCACTTCTGCAAGTCGGCCCTGGCCCGCTACACCCAGTGGGACTTCATCGAGATGGTCGGCAAGCACGCCGTGCCCTATCACGAGAAAAAACTCGGCCAGCTGTTCTGCGACAACAAGTCCAGCGACATCCTCGACATGCTGCTCAGCGAGCTTCAGAGCGCCGGCGCCGAACTGCGCATGGACACGCGCATCGAGCAGATCGAAAAGCTCGAGCATGGCTACCTGCTCGAAACCAGCATGGGCACGCTGCAATGCCAGTCGCTGGTGATCGCCACCGGCGGCCTGTCGATCCCGACCCTGGGCGCCACCGGTTTCGGCTACCAGGTGGCCCGCCAGTTCGGCCACACCCTGCTGCCGACCCGCGCCGGGCTGGTGCCCTTCACCATCACCGAGCCGCAGCTCAAGGCCATGTGCACCGAGCTGTCGGGCACCTCGGTGGACTGCGTGGCCAGCTGCAACGGCACCAGCTTTCGCGAGAACCTGCTGTTCACCCACCGCGGCCTCAGCGGCCCGGCGATCCTGCAGGTGTCGTCGTTCTGGCACAGCGGCGACAGCGTCGAGATCAACCTGCTGCCCGAGCATGACGCCCTCGCCTGGCTGCAACAGCAACAGGCCGAACGCCCCAACAGCGAACTCAAGACCCTGCTTGGCGAGGTCTTCACCAAGAAGATGGCCAACCTGCTGGCCGAGCACTGGTTCGTGTCCCGGCCGATGAAGCAGTACACCCCGGCCGAACTGGCCGAGGTCGCCGACAAACTGGCGGCCTGGCAGGTGGTGCCGGCCGGCACCGAGGGCTACCGCACCGCCGAAGTCACCCTGGGCGGGGTCGACACCCGCGAAGTGTCGTCCAAGACCCTGGAGTCGCTGAAAAGCCCCGGCCTGTATTTCGTGGGCGAAGTGCTGGACGTCAGCGGGCACCTGGGCGGGTTCAATTTCCAGTGGGCTTGGGCATCGGCCTACGCGGCCGCGCAGTTCGTCTAACCTTCGCGTTAGAATCGCGCATCACGGAACAAATTTTGCTGGTACGTGACCACGGTGACAGTTCGCTGCCACCGTGACCGGCTCAATTTCGATCATCGCCAAGCAGGCCTGCCGCCCTATCATGTCATCGTCTTCCTTGCGTCACTCGCTGCGTCGTTTGTGGGCCCTGGACAAGTTCAGCTACAGCATCCGGGTATTGATCGCGCTGACCGGCAGCATGGCGCTGTGCTGGTACCAGGACGAGATGGGGCTGCTGATCCCGCTATTCCTGGGCATCATCGCCAGCGCCCTGGCCGAGACCGACGACAGCTGGCAGGGCCGGCTCAACGCCCTGGCCGTGACCCTGGTGTGCTTCACCGTCGCTGCGCTGTCGGTGGAGCTGCTGTTCCCCTACCCGATCCTCTTCGGCTGCGCCCTGGCGCTGGCGGCATTCGCGCTGACCATGCTCGGCGCGCTGGGCGAGCGCTACGGCGCCATCGCCTCGGCCACACTGATCCTGTCGGTGTACACCATGATCGGCGTGGACCAGCGCGGCGGCCAGGTCACCGACTTCTGGCACGAGCCCTTGCTGCTGGTGGCAGGCGCCGCCTGGTACGGATTGCTGTCGGTGCTGTGGCAGGCGCTGTTCTCCAACCAGCCGGTGCAGCAGAGCCTGGCGCGGCTGTTTCGCGAACTGGGCCGCTACCTCAAGCTCAAGGCCACCCTGTTCGAGCCCATCCGCCAGCTGGACGTGGAGGCCCGCCGCCTGGAACTGGCCCAGCAGAACGGCAAGGTGGTGGCCGCCCTCAACGCCGCCAAGGAAATCATCCTGCACCGCGTGGGCAATGGCCGCCCCGGCTCCAAGGTGAGCCGCTACCTGAAGCTGTACTTTCTGGCCCAGGACATCCACGAGCGCGCCAGTTCCTCGCACTACCCCTACAACGCTCTCACCGAGGCGTTCTTCCACAGCGACGTGCTGTTTCGCTGCCAGCGTTTGCTGCGCCAGCAGGGCAAGGCGTGCGTGCAGTTGTCCGAGTCGATCCAGCTGCGCCAGCCGTTCGTCTACGACACCAGCTTTGCCGCCGCACTGGAAGACCTGCACGCCTCGCTCGAGCACCTGCGCATCCAGAGCAACCCGGCCTGGCGTGGCCTGCTGCGCTCGCTGCGGGCGCTGGCGGCGAACCTGGCAACCCTCGACCGCCTGCTCGGCGATGCCAGCAACCCCGACAACCTGGCCGACAACAGCGACTCGAGCCTGCTCGACCGCTCGCCGCGCAGCCTCAAGGATGTGTGGAGCCGCCTGCGCCAGCACCTCACGCCGACCTCGCTGATCTTTCGCCACGCCCTGCGCCTGCCGCTGGCGCTGTCGATCGGCTACGGCATGGTGCACCTGATCCACCCCACCCAGGGCTACTGGATCATCCTCACCACGCTGTTCGTGTGCCAGCCCAGCTATGGCGCCACCCGGCGCAAGCTGGTGCAGCGGATCATCGGCACCGCCATCGGCCTGACCGTGGGCTGGGCGCTGTTCGACCTGTTCCCCAGCGCGATCATCCAGTCGCTGTTCGCGGTGGCCGCCGGGGTGGTGTTCTTCGTCAACCGCACCACCCGCTACACCCTGGCCACGGCGGCGATCACGCTGATGGTGCTGTTCTGCTTCAACCAGATCGGCGACGGCTACGGCCTGTTCCTGCCGCGCCTGTTCGACACCCTGGTGGGCAGCCTGATCGCGATCCTGGCGGTGTTCCTGTTCCTGCCCGACTGGCAGGGCCGTCGGCTGAACAAGGTGCTGGCCAACACCCTGAGCTGCAACAGCACCTACCTGCGCCAGATCATGCAGCAGTACGCCCAGGGCAAGAGCGACGACCTGGCCTACCGCCTGGCCCGGCGCAACGCGCACAACGCCGACGCGGCGCTGTCGACCACGCTGGCCAACATGCTCATGGAGCCGGGGCATTTTCGCAAAGAGGCCGACGTGGGCTTTCGCTTCCTGGTGCTCTCACACACCCTGCTCAGCTACCTCTCCGGGCTGGGTGCACACCGTGACAGCGCACTGGCACCCGAGGCCCACGAGCAGTTGATCGACGGCGCGGGTGCCAGCCTGGCCGCCAGCCTCGACGAAATTGCCACTGGCCTTGCCAGCAAGACCCCGGTGGCGATCCACAGCGACGCCGAGGAAGCCCTGGCGGCGAGCCTTGAGCAGATGCCCGAGGAAATGGACGAGAACCAGCGCCTGGTGCAGACCCAGCTGGCACTGATCTGCCGCCAGCTGGGCCCGCTGCGCACACTGGCCGCGCACCTGATCAAGGACACCCCGGCCTGACTACAGGCCGTAGTCCTTGAGCAACCGGGCATAGCTGCCATCGGCCTTCATGGCGGCGATGGCCTTGTCGAAGCCGGCCACGATCTGGGCATGCTGCGGATGCCTGAGGCTGACCAGGATGTGCAGGCTGTTCTCGCTCACCGGCTTGCCGAAGAACTGCACGCGGTTGCGCACGTTCGCGCTTTCACGCTGCAGGTAGTAGCGCGCCACGTATTCGTCCTCAAGGGTCAGGCGCACCCGTCCGGCAGCCAGCATGCCCACCGCCACCGAAAAGTCGCGCACCGGCACCTTCTGCAGACGCCCGTCATTGTCGAATTCGGCCGCATAGGCATAGTCGCGCACCACCGCGATGGCGTGCGGGTAGAGATCGCTCAGGGTATCGAAACGCAGCACGTCGCCCTTGCGCTTGAGCAGCCGCACGCGGTTGCTCAGGTAGCCTTGGGAGAAGGCCCCGATGCGGGTACGCGCATCGCTCTGCCAGGCGTTGATCAGCACATCGTAGCGGCCCTCGCCGATGCCCAGCAGCGCGCGCGCCCACGGCGCCTGCTCGAACTCGCTGGCAAACCCGGCACGCTCCAGGGCGGTGGTGACAAGGGCGGTGGCCAGCCCGCCCCTGGGTAGGCGGGCGTCGGTGAAGGGGGGCCAGGCATCGGCCACCAGCCGCAGTTTTTCGGCCTGGGCCGACTGGGCACAGAGCAGCAATCCAAGCAAACCCAAGGCTCGAAGCAGTGGCCGCATGCTCAAATCCCTTAGCGGATCGGGTCCGCGTTCTTGTTGAATGGCATGAGATTTCTGTTGGCGCAAAGCTAGGCTGCACGGCCAGATTACACAAAGATTCCGGTATCGGGCAGTGCCAGGTGATAGCTAATTGCCTCTATTTTTGCCGATTCCGCGCCGACTTGATCCATGGCAATTCGCGACCTTCGCCCTGAGGTGCTCGGCGTGGTTATGATCGGGGCATTACACAGGAGAGAAACGCGATGAGCATCGACTGGATCTGCAAGCATCACACCGACCTTGGCAAGCAACAGCTGTACGCGCTGCTGACGCTGCGCATCGAGGTGTTCGTGGTGGAGCAGAAATGCCCGTACCTGGAAACCGATGGCCAGGACCTGGAGGGCGACACCTGCCACCTGATGGCCTGGCGCGATGGCGAGCTGGTGGCGTACCTGCGTCTGCTGGACCCCGAGTCACAGGGCGGCGACGTGGTGATCGGGCGGGTGGTGATTGCGCCGTCGGCGCGGGGCGAGGGGCTGGGGCATGCACTGATGGTGCAGGGGCTGGCGCAGGCCGAGAAGCACTGGCCAGGGGTGCCGGTGTACCTGTCCGCACAGGCGCACCTGCAGGCCTACTATGCGCGGCACGGGTTCGAGGTGGCCGGGGAGGCGTATCTGGAGGATGGCATCCCGCACATCGGCATGCGCCGGGGCTAGACGCTTCGCCGGCAAGGCCGGCTCCTACAGGGGTAGGTGCAGGGGCCGGGCTTGCCGGCGGTGGGGCTTCAGGGGTAGCCCAGCACCTGGCGGATACTGCGCAGATGCTGGGTGATCCACTGCTTGTCGATCGCGCCCCAGTCACGTATCCGGTAATGCCCGGCATGGTTGCGCGCACCTTCCTGCTGCTCGAACTCGCACACGATGTCCAGGTCGGCCAGCGCCGCGATGGTGTCCTGCGCCGTGCGCCGCGGCATGCCGGTGGCCTCCATCAGCGCCGGCACGCTGCTGGCGGTACGGCTGTCGATCAGCCACGCCACGTACAGGCGACGATAGAAACTGGTCTTGGTCTTGCTCACTTCCATTGGCAATTCCCTTTCGCTCACTGGGCACCGGACAGGTCGCGCCAGGTCAGGTAGATGCGCAGGTCGAACTCCAGTTGATGGTAGCCCGGCTGCATGTATTCGCAGAGTTGGTAGAACGCCTTGTTGTGGTCGCTCTCCTTGAGGTGCGCCAGTTCGTGCACCACGATCATCTTCAGAAACTGCGGCGCCGCGTCCTTGAACAGCGAGGCGATGCGGATTTCCTTCTTGGCCTTGAGCTTGCCGCCCTGCACGCGCGATACCGCGGTGTGCAGGCCCAGCGCGCGGTGGGTGAGATCGAGGCGATTGTCGAACAGCACCTTGTCCAGGTTCGGCGCATTGCGCAGGTGCTCCTGCTTCAGGGCCTGGGCATAGGCATACAGCGCCTTGTCGCTCTGTACCGCATGGCGCTCGGGGTAGCGCTGGCGCAGGTAGTCACCCAGACGGTTCTGGGCAATCATCTGGCGCACCTGGTCTTGCAGGGCAGGCGGATAGGCTTGCAGGTACTTGAGTACGGTCATGGGCACGGGGCATTGCAGGCAAAGGCGTCAGTGTACTCAATTCCCCGGCCGCCTCGTTGCGCCAGTCGAAAAAAGCCGGGAAATCACCGGCGCGCTGCGCCGTCAGGGGCCGTGCCACCAGAAAGCCCTGGGCATAGGCGCAACCGTTTGCCTGCAGCCACTGCGCCTGCTCCCGCGTCTCGACGCCCTCGGCCACCACACACACGCCATAGTCGCGGCACAGACCGATGACACTGCGGACCAGCGCCGCGTCCGCCGCCGAACCGGGCAGGCGCGCCACCAGGTGCCGGTCGAGCTTGAGCGTGTCGATGGGCAGGTCGCGCAGCAGGCGCAGCGAGCACTCTCCCGCGCCGAAATCGTCCAGCGCCACTCGCACGCCCAGCTCGCGCAGCCTGCGCAACTGACGCAGCGCGATGTCGAGGTTGGCGGCCAGCGAGGTTTCCGCCACCTCCACCTCAAGCTGGGCCGGGCGCAGGCCATGGCTGGCGATCACCCGCCCCAGTTCCTCGACCAGGTTGGGCATGGCGAACTGCACGCGGCTGAGGCTGATGCTCAGCACCAGGTCCGGCTCGAACCGCGCTTCCCAGGCGCGCCGCTGCGCCGCACCCTGGGTGTAGATCCAGCTGGCCAGCCGCGAGACCAGCCTGGCCTCCTCCAGCAACGGCAGGAACAACCCCGGCGGCACATCGCCGACACTGGGGTGCTGCCAGCGCAACAATGCCTCGAACCCGCGCAGGCGACCATCGGCAAACGCCACCTGCGGCTGATACACCAGGCTGAAGTCGTGCCGCTCGATCGCGTCGCGCACACTGTCTTCGAGCATCAGGCGCGAGCGAGCACGACCGTTGAGCTCCTGGTCGTAGTAGCGGTACTGCTGGCGACCGGCCTGCTTGGCGGCATACATGGCCGCGTCCGCCGCACGCAGCAGGCCGTCCAGGTGCGGCCCGCAGTCGGAGTAGGTGGCGATGCCGATGCTCACGCCAAGCGTCACCTCCAGGCCGTCGATCTGCTGGCAGATGGACATGCGCTCGATCAGCTTTTCGGCAAAGCGCGCCGCCTGCTCCGGGTATTCCAGGGTATCGAGCAAGGCCGTGAACTCGTCACCGCCCATACGCCCGAGGATCGCGTAGGCGCCCAGGCATTCCTTGAGCTGTTCGCCCACCCAGTGCAGCACGCGGTCGCCGGCTGCATGGCCGAGCGAGTCGTTGATCCGTTTGAAACCGTCAAGGTCCATGTACATCAGGGCCTGGGCCTTGTCGGAATGCTCGCTGCGCAGCAGCGCAGCTTCGGCGGCCTGGCAGAACCCGCGGCGGTTGAGCAGCCCAGTCAGCGGGTCGGTAACGGCCTGGAACTCCAGCTGCTGGTGCAGGTTGCGCACCACCGACATGTCCAGCACCGTCACCACCATCGCCCGCTGCTCGCCGGGCAGCGCCGCGCACGACAGCGCCACCGGCAGCGGCAACCCGGAGGCGGTGATCAGCACGGCGTCGTGCAGGCGGTAGATGTCGCGCTCCTGGTAGGCCTGGTAGAACGCCGAGTCACACCACCGGGTTGGCACGGGCGACTGCACGAAGCCCAGCAGGTCTGCGCCCTGCAATTGCTCCACCGGGGCCTGGAGCAGGCGCGAGATGGCCGGGTTGGCAAAGCGGATGCGACCGTCCTCGGCCACCACCAGGATGCCTTCGGCGGCGTTGTCCAGCACCGAGGCGTTGAATGCGCGCTCGGCCTCCAGGTCGCGGCTCAGGCGCTGCAAGGCACGCCGGTTGCGCTGCTGGTCGAGCAGGGCCTGGACCTTGGGCTTGAGAATGTGCGGGTCGAATGGCTTGAACAGGTAGTCCACCGCGCCACTGGCATAGCCCTTGAGCACGGCCGCCTGGGACTGTTCGTTGGCGGTCAGGAAGATGATCGGGGTCAGGCAGGTGCGCTGGCTGCCGCGCATCAGGCGCGCGACTTCGAAGCCGTCCATGCCGGGCATCTGCACATCCAGCAGCACCAGGTCCACCTCATGCTCGAGCAGCGTGCTCAGGGCTTCGGTACCGGAGCTTGCGGTCAGCACACGCCAGTCCTCACGTGCAAGCAAGGCTTGCAGGCTGATCAGGTTTTCCGGGTAGTCATCGACGATCAGTAAAACCGAACCGCTGTCGTGAGTGTGAGGTTGCGCGCAATCCATGCTGCTTCTCTTGTGTAACGACGCCAGATTCCGGATGGAACTTGAGGCTTTACTCTAGACCTGGCTGAAACAAATCTGAAGTCAGCACATTGGCATCATCGGTATAAACAAAGTGTTGCCCGACTAACGGTCTGTCGCGTTGGGCCAGATCCGGTGTCCGTGGCGGCCCCGCAGCCGAAAACCCCCGGTTCCGGCCGGTGAAGCAGGCCGCACGGGCACAAAAAAACCCGCATCGCTGCGGGTTTTTCGTACAACCAACCAGGCTTAGTTGACCTTGGCGGCCAGCTCGCCCTTGGCATAGCGCTGGAACATCGCTTCGAGGGAGATCGGCTTGATCTTCGAGGCGTTGCCGGCGGTGCCGAAGGCTTCGTAGCGAGCGATGCACACGTCGCGCATGGCCTTGACGGTTTCACCGAAGAACTTGCGCGGGTCGAACTCGCTCGGGTTGGTGGCCATCAGGCGGCGCATGGCACCGGTGGACGCCAGGCGCAGGTCGGTGTCGATGTTGACCTTGCGCACGCCGTACTTGATGCCTTCGACGATTTCTTCAACCGGTACGCCGTAGGTTTCCTTGATGTCGCCACCGTACTGGTTGATGATCGCCAGCCACTCCTGCGGCACCGAAGACGAACCGTGCATCACCAGGTGAGTGTTGGGGATGCGCTTGTGGATCTCCTTGATGCGGTCGATCGCCAGCACGTCGCCGGTAGGCGGCTTGGTGAACTTGTAGGCGCCGTGGCTGGTGCCGATGGCGATGGCCAGGGCATCGACCTGGGTACGCTTGACGAAATCGGCGGCTTCTTCAGGGTCGGTCAGCATCTGGCTGTGATCCAGCACGCCTTCGGCGCCGATGCCGTCTTCTTCACCGGCCATGCCGGTTTCCAGCGAACCCAGGCAGCCCAGCTCGCCCTCTACCGAAACGCCGCAGGCGTGGGCCATGGCCACGGTCTGTTGGGTGACACGCACGTTGTAGTCGTAGTCGGTCGGGGTCTTGCCGTCTTCGCCCAGCGAGCCGTCCATCATCACCGAGCTGAAGCCCAGCTGGATCGAACGCTGGCACACGTCAGGGCTGGTGCCGTGGTCCTGGTGCATGCACACCGGGATGTGCGGGAATTCTTCGATCGCCGCCAGGATCAGGTGGCGCAGGAACGGCGCACCGGCGTATTTGCGGGCACCGGCCGAGGCCTGGACAATCACCGGGGAGTCGGTCTTGTCGGCGGCTTCCATGATGGCGCGCATTTGCTCGAGGTTGTTGACGTTGAAAGCCGGAACGCCGTAGCCGAATTCGGCGGCGTGGTCCAGCATCTGGCGCATGCTAATGAGTGCCATTGTGTATCTCTCTCCCGACAAGCGTCGTTTTTCGTGCAAGCCTGCCGCAGCGGCGGTTGCTATTCAAGTAGTGTGGGCCGACAGCGGTCGGCCCGGCCAGTCACGGTGCCTTGCAGCCCCGCCCTATCAAATCGTTGGTCGCTACCCAGTACACCAGGCCTTCATCGCCCTTGGTGTGCAGGGCCAGCACGCCATCGCTGTACAGCGCACCCGACGCACCGGGCTCCGGCTTGAGCCGGTAGACCTGATCGCCGCCACCAAGGCGTACATCCACCTCTTCCTGGCTGGCATCGGCAAACCGCCACAGTACCTCGGCCTGACTGTCACAGACCCAGCGGGTCCAGTTGTCGGTCGGGGCCGGGGTTGGCTTGAGGCTTGCGCAACCTGCCATCAGAACCAGGGCCATCAGGGCTACAACGCTTTTCATCGAATATCCTCTAGAAGACCACGAACCGGCCAACAGGTTGCCTCGAACCGATCAAGGGCAACCCGGGGCCTGGCGCTGGTGTTCCTCGTCATACTTCTCCAGCCCGTCCGGGCCGAGCCTCTTGTTGATCACCGGCACGGTCTCTGCCTGCCACTGCGACTGGTAGCAACCGCCCTTCGGCTTGCCGGGGGCATCCGCCGCAGGCTCCGGGCTGCCAGCGCAGGCGCTGAGCAGACCGGCCAGGATAAACACAGGCAACCGCTTGACCATCAGGTCACACTCCCTTTGCCAGGCTGAGCGAGTCAGGCCTTGGCCCGTTGTTCCAGCACGTCCACCGCCGGCAGCACCTTGCCCTCGACGAACTCGAGGAATGCACCGCCACCGGTAGAAATGTAGGAGATCTGGCTGGCCACGCCATATTTGTCGATGGCCGCCAGGGTGTCGCCACCGCCGGCAATGGAGAACGCGGCGCTGTCGGCGATGGCCTTGGCCAGGGTCCTGGTGCCGTTGCCGAACTGGTCGAACTCGAACACGCCCACCGGGCCGTTCCACAGGATGGTCTTGGACGACTTCAGCAGCTCGGCGAACTGTTCGGCGGTCTGCGGGCCGATGTCCAGGATCATGTCGTCCTCGGCCACCTCGCCCACCAGCTTGACGGTAGCCGTGGCGCTTTCGGCAAATTCCTTGGCCACCACCACGTCCACCGGCAGCGGCACGTTGACCTTGGCCGCGATGGCCTTGGCGGTGTCGATCAGGTCGGCTTCGTACAGCGACTTGCCCACCGGGTGGCCGGCAGCGGCCAGGAAGGTGTTGGCGATGCCGCCACCGACGATCAGCAGGTCGCACACCTGGCTCAGGCTGTTGAGCACGTCCAGCTTGGTCGATACCTTGGAACCGGCGACGATGGCGGCCATCGGCTTGGCCGGGGCCTTCAGCGCCTTGCCCAGTGCATCCAGCTCGGCGGCCAGCAGCGGACCGGCAGCGGCGACCTTGGCGAACTTGGCCACGCCGTGGGTCGAGCCCTCGGCACGGTGGGCGGTACCGAAGGCGTCCATCACGAACACGTCGCACAGGGCGGCGTATTGCTGGGCCAGTTCGTCGGCGTTCTTTTTCTCGCCCTTGTTGAAGCGCACGTTCTCGAACAGCACGATGTCGCCGGCCTTCACGTCCACGCCGCCCAGGTAGTCGGCCACCAGCGGCACCTCACGGCCCAGCGCCTTGCTCAGGTAGTCGGCCACCGGCTTGAGGCTGTTCTCGGCCGAGAACTCGCCTTCGGTCGGGCGCCCCAGGTGCGAGCAGACCATCACGGCCGCGCCCTTCTCCAGGGCCAGCTTGATGGTCGGCAGCGAGGCCAGGATGCGCGCGTCGCTGCTGACCACACCGTCCTTCACAGGCACGTTGAGGTCTTCGCGGATCAGTACGCGCTTACCTTGCAGATCGAGGTCGGTCATCTTCAAAACGGTCATGAATGCAGTCCTTCAGGGCTGTTTGCGAGTGGTGCTGGTTGAGTCCACGACGCGCAGAAAATGTTCGGCGACGTCGAGCATGCGGTTGGCGAACCCCCATTCGTTGTCGAACCAGGCCAGCAGGTTCACCAGGCGGGGGCCGCAAACGCGGGTCTGGCTGGCATCGACGATGGCCGAATGTGGGTCATGGTTGAAATCACAGCTGGCGTGGGGCAGTTCGGTGTAGGCCAGCAACCCCTTGAGCGGGCCACTCAGGGCCGCTTCACGCAGCACCTGGTTGACTTCGGCCGCGGTGGTATCGCGGGCGGTCTGCAGGGTGATGTCCAGGCACGACACGTTCACCGTCGGCACGCGTACCGCTTTGGCCTGGATTCGCCCGGCAAGTTCCGGCAGCAGGCGTTCGATACCCCGCGCGAGCCCGGTAGACACCGGAATCACCGACTGGAACGCCGAACGGGTGCGGCGCAGGTCTTCGTGGTGGTAGGCATCGATCACCGGCTGGTCGTTCATTGCCGAGTGGATGGTGGTGATCTGCACGTACTCGATGCCGAAGGCCTGGTCGAGCACACGCAGCAGCGGCACGCCGCAGTTGGTGGTGCAGGAGGCGTTGGATACCAGCCGTTCGCCGCCTTCAAGGCAATCCTGGTTGATGCCGTAGACAACGGTGGCGTCGACATCCGCCTCGCTGGCCATCGGCTGGGAAAACAGCACCCGTGGTGCGCCGGCGTCGAGGAAACGCTGGCCGTCGGCGCGGGTGTTGTAGGCCCCGGAGCATTCGAGCACCAGGTCGACGTCGAGCGCGGCCCAGTCGATGCCTTCGGGGGTGGCGCTGCGCAGTACTTTGACGCAGTCGCCATTGATATGCAGACAATCGCCGTCGACCCTGACCTCACCGGGAAAGCGCCCGTGGGTGGAGTCGAAGCGTGTCAGGTATTCGAGGCTGGCCTGATCGGCCAGGTCATTCAGTGCAACGATCTCGAAGCCCGCGCTGGCCCCCCGCTCAAAGAGTGCGCGCAGGACGCAACGACCGATGCGGCCGTAGCCGTTGAGTGCAACTTTGTAGGGACGCGGTTGGGGCATGGGATGCTCACGGAACAGAATGTTATCTGCAACCTGCAGGAACCGAGTCGCGGCAATCGCGGGTCAAGCCCGCTCCCACAAGGACAGTCGTGATCCCTGTGGG